>NZ_KB889848.1 GCF_000372805.1 Marinobacter gelidimuriae
TCATGCAAATGGATAGTTTCACCTTACGCCAAGAAGCCCTAGAATGAGGAAGTGTTCACCTTTATTGGTTGGATTTGAACCCCGAAACTTGAGTAATAAGCGTCATCGCCGGATAAAAGACTTGCTGCACAGAGCGTCCAGCAAGGTTACCGCTTATTGCCTGGAGAACAATATCGGTACGCTGGTGATTGGTCACAACAAACACTGGAAGCAAGAGGTCAACATTGGCAGCGTGAACAACCAGAAATTTGTCGGTATTCCGCATTCCATCCTGATCGCTCAAATCCAATACAAATGCCACGGACTGGGCATAACCACCGTCATTCAGGAAGAGTCGTACACATCCAAAGCGTCCGCTTTGGACAATGACTTCCTACCTGTTTATGGCGAAAAACCTAAAAATGTCGTACCGATATTCAGCGGAAAGCGAATCCGCCGAGGGTTGTATCAAAGCAAACACGGGATTATAAACGCCGACATCAACGGTGCCCTTAATATCCTCAGAAAAGCAACGGGTGAGGCCTTAGGGCTAGCCTGTAAGGGGTTCGTGTCCAACCCCATAACGATGGATCTTATGCCACACAAATCCATCGTTATTAGAAGGGAAAATGCTGCGCAGCCGATGGCCGCGTAGTAGGTTTACCCAGATGCCAACTCAAAATCTTCGATTTAGTGTTGGTAGTTCACACGGCTGTGTATTTGCAGGCAATACCGTCCTTGTTCTTCTCCTCGTTTGCCGTGCTTTCACCAGCCTTCATGCCCGTTGCCGAGATCTTTCCAACATAGGCATCAACCGGGCCGTGGCGCTGAATCATGGTTGCCAATACCTGGTCCCGCATACCGTTCTTCCATTCGCTCAAGCTTATCCTGCTTTTTTTGTCGGTGAACATGCCAAGGCTTGCCTCGCGAAGCATGGCCTCGGCATCTTGGCGGCTGTACCCGCCAGCCAGAAGCTGTGCGTAAGCCTTTCTCATGCGGTCATAATAGATGCCGCTATCGCCTCGCAAGCTGACTGACTTGCCTTTTGCCAGGCCGTTGATCACCCGAAATACCTCATAAACGTTTTGCAGAAGAAAAAGCGGGTATACCAGGGTGAAAAAACCGGCAGAAATAATGGCGGTGTAGATAAGCCCCGCTATAGGGTTCTTCGGTGCGATGCCAGCGGACTTCGCTGCAGACTCGTTGATGTCGTATATCCTCGCCCGCATTTTCACGCCGATGAAGCGCGGCAGGGTCACGAACATGGCAACCCCGATACCGACAAGCGCAAGTGACGTGACCACAAGCAGGATCAGGAGCACGAACCAGTTGCCGATAGTCGCTTGCAGAAATCGGGGTGCATCCCACCATTCGTTTACGCCAATTGATATCAGCGACAGACCGACAAAAAAGAGGCCGGTGAGGATCATGGCAACCATGCCCTGAGTGACCGCGAGCCCTCGTTCGGCGGATACCAATTTGGCTACTTTGGCGGCCGACGATGACTGACCTTCGGTTCTTTGCTTTTGGTTGTACATGGCTGCACCGACACCCCCGAGTACGGTTTTGGCGGCAGAATTGTCGACAGGGCGTTTTGGCTTCATCATCATTTTGCGCGAGAAACCCGGCCCTTTCAGGTCCGGGAGAGATAGCGCGTCACGCAGCGCGTGACCCTGCTCTCGCGGCCTCCTTGTGGTT
>NZ_KB889849.1 GCF_000372805.1 Marinobacter gelidimuriae
CCCGATATGACAAGCTTGCTCGAAATTATGAGAGCATCGTGTCATTGGCTTGCGCATTTCTCTGGCTGCCGATGTGAATTGTCAACAGACCCTAGCCAAACCGCTGAAGCTCGAAGGCCATGAACTGATTCCCTCCGCTTGCGTGGGCATCAGTTTCTTCCCCGAAGATGCCGCCGACGCCCAGGGGCTGATGCAAGCCGCGGAAACCGCGTTGTATCGTGCCAAGGAACGCGGGCCATCCAGCATTGAGCTGTTTACACCGTTGCTGGCCGAGCGCCTGCAACGTAAATTCGAGGTGGCCAGCGATCTTCGCCGGGCGATTCAGAACGACGAACTGACGCTGAATTATCAACCCCAGGTAGACAGCAGGACTAAGGCGTTACTGGGAGTTGAAGCGCTGGTGCGCTGGCAGCATCCGGTGAACGGTTTGATGTCGCCCGCCACGTTTATTCCGTTGGCCGAAGAGCTGGGGCTAATCGGGTTACTGGGCGACTGGGTACTCGAAAAAGCCATGGCGCAAATGGCCCGCTGGCGCGACCAGGGCCACCCTGTTCCGCAGGTGGCGGTGAACATAGCGCCACAGCAACTGGTGCCGGGCTTCGCCGACCATATCCGCGACCTGCTAGCCAGGCATCAATTACCGGCAAGTATGCTGGAACTTGAGATTACCGAAAGCGCTCTGGAGCGGGATAACAGCATCATCGCGTTGTTACAGGCATTGCGGGACATGGGCGTTCTGTTGGCCATCGACGATTTTGGCACCGGCTATTCATCCCTGGCCCACATCAAGCACCTGCCGGTAACCTGCCTCAAAATTGACAAGGTGTTTATAGACGACTTGCCAGACGACGCCTATGACGTGGCCATCATCCGCACCGTTCTGGCTTTGGGCCGCAGCCTTGGCTTTAGAGTGCTGGCCGAAGGGGTGGAATCCGAAGAACAGTTCCTGTTCCTGGCGGAACAAGGCATCGACACTATCCTGGGTTACTATTTCGGTAAGCCTATGGAAGCCGGCGTATTGGAGCAGTGGATAGACAACCGCACTAAAGGGTAAGCGGTAGAGGGTGAAACCAAAAAAGCCGGGCGCCTGACAAATAAACGCCCGGCTTTTTATCAGCGTTCATTCAGCAAAGCAGAGTTGGCTAGCCTGCGTGAATCTGACCCACGCCGGCTTTTTGTGGGCAATACCTGTATGAAACCCAGCACCGGGCCACACATATCTTGCCAGGCGATCGAAAGGATTTTGGGTACTGGTTCAGAACGCATATTATGCGTGCCAAAAAGTGACTTACGGTCGTTTCTGGGTGTAAACCAAATGACAGCGTTACAGTGCTTGGCACATATGTGTCACATAGTCGTCACAGAGCTTTTCTGCTAACTCAAACACAAAAAAGGCAGACCAGTAAGTTACCGGTCTGCCTTTCTCTTATATGGTAGCGGGGGCAGGATTCGAACCTACGACCTTCGGGTTATGAGCCCGACGAGCTACCAGACTGCTCCACCCCGCATCAAACTGTGAGAACT
>NZ_KB889850.1 GCF_000372805.1 Marinobacter gelidimuriae
CCATTGCCATACATGATGCCTAGAGAATATTGAGCTCGGGCATAGCCCTGTTCGGCAGCACGGCGATACCACTGAGCCGCCTCGGCATAATCCTGAGATACCCCATGGCCATTGCCATACATGATGCCTAGATAAAATTGAGCTGGGGCATAGTCCTGTTCGGCAGCACGACGAGTCCACTGAGCCGATTTAGTGAGGTCTTCGGGAACTCCCTGGCCTAAGAGATACATGGTACCTAGAGAGGCCTGGCTTTCTGCGTCGCCTTGGTTTGCTAAAATTCTCCACTCTTCGATAGCTGTTTTATAGTCGCCTTTACCGTATGCGTAAAAAGCTTTGTTGAAATCCGCTGCTGCGCCTGTCAGTGCGAACCCTAGGCTTAACGTGGTAAGCAGCACGCACATGAACCTCACTGTTTTCCGTAGCATCATCAATTCCTTGCTCTTTAGTGATATTGGTTTTCATTTTAAAAGAACGTGCTATTTAGGTGACCCACCCCTGAGAAAAATATATTTTTGCCCTGTTACTCGTTAACTCTGCGAGTAAGTGACGAATTCAATGTTGTCCGACTGATGCCAAAATGTTCGGCGACCTCTTTTTTTGTAATGCTTGGGCTCGACAGCATTGCATTGGCCTTCTTAGTGCCTGAGTCTGACATCGCTGGTTTCCGACCCCCTTTGCGTCCCCTGGCTCTGGCCGCCTCAAGCTCTGCTATCGTTCGCTCTCTAATCAGGTCATTGCGTATTCCGGCGAACGTGAACCCTCATTCCGGTTGAACGTGAACACCTTTTTTCTTAACGCATTACCCACCGAGGTTTGTTGTCAGATCTCTAACTTCGAAGTTATCCACCCTAATCAACCCGCGCATTTCATATCTAGACTCTTGATCTCCAAACCATAAAAAGAAATTTGATTTGTACACTTTGACGACTACTTTCGCCTCAGGTGCACGAGGAACGTCAGAAAGATGGCAAGAGCGTTCGTCTGAAAACTTATCTGTGTAACAGAACACAGACCACGCAAAGGATTGAGAGCTAAAAAGGAGTAAAGCCAAAAGCGCGAAGGGAGCGAAAGATGCTGGCCGAATCATCTGGGGACGTCCATGTTTCATAGATTTAATCAATTACATTACAGGTACTTAACCTTAGCGTCAAAACAGAACTAACGCTGATTGAGTCAAAATTAGGCAGCGCAAGGTATACGAGTTGATTCACCAGGCCGAGATCCAATGTCAGCAACTTAAGACATTTCCCCAAAAATATCATATAATTAGACCTCACCCATCAACAAGGAAATGCCCTATGGAGCGCAATAAAAAACCAACGCTTGACAGCCCAACCGAGGTCCTGGCTGAAAATTGTACATAAATTAACCAGCCTGCTAAGCTGCCCCGAGTTTATTGCCCAGCATCGAACCCATCCGAAGCACTTTACCCGCAAACGCCATCTGACCTTCCCCAATCTGGTCCTGTTTCTGCTCAATCAACCCAACAGCGCCCTGCAAACCGAACTGGATGCCTTCTTTCAGACGCTCAATGGCTCGGCCTTTGAAACCCAGGTGGT
>NZ_KB889851.1 GCF_000372805.1 Marinobacter gelidimuriae
GTTTTACCTTTCGCCAGCATGATCTGAGTCTTCCAGAGCGCCGAACTGAGGAAGCATTCGGCGGTGGGTCTTAACGACCTGTCACGAACGTAGCGGGTTGGTGTCCGCTTTCCCTGGTCAACCTGGCTTGCAGAATGTTCTCTACAAGCCCCGTCCTTTAGGGCGGGGTAGTTGACTATCACGGCAGGTTTTCGCGCCAGCGTTTGACCTTCACCTGTTTTTTTACGGCTTCCAGAACTTCCTGAATCATCTCGGTCAGCGCCTGGTTGGCCTGGTGCCCCATGGGCGCTGATTCGCTGTTTGGCAACACAGCTGCCACCAAGTCATCAATAAAGGCGTGATTGGCGCTTGAGGCCAGGTCTTCCAGAATTTGATGAACAATGTTAGCGACAACATCCCCCACCGAGTCTTCCAGGGTGCGGGCGATGGTTCCACCAACCACCGGTAACAGCTTCAAACGCGACAGTTCGATGTTTTGCTGCAGAGCGTGGTCAACCCGAGCTTCCAGATAGTTGCGCAGGGCACCGCGATTTGGCACGTAGCTTTCCGCGGCGGCTTTTGCAACCCGGGCAGACAGCCAGTTACTGATCATTTGCCGTCGCGGATACAGCACCTGCTGCTGAATTCGGTTCACCAGCGGAGAACCCCGGCCGGCTTCGTACTGAATGCCACTGACGACTTTTAACACGATACGGTCTGAAAGCTCTTCCATGAACGCTTCGTAATAGAAGTTGATGAACTGATAAGCCCGATACTGGGTAATATCAATGATGCCGTAGCGGTGCAACCGGTGCACAATCGAGATCACTCGCAGCAAGCGTAAAATACGGAAGCCGCCAACCGGTATACAGCCCACCAGGTCGTACCAGTGAATGAATGGGTAGAAGTACCAGCGGCCGTATTCGCGGGTTTTCACCGCGTGACCCCAGCGGACAAAAAATTCCGTCAGAAAGACGGCTACAAACAGTAGGTCGTAAAAAATAAAGTTTTCGTGAATTGGCTGATAAGCCGCTTGCAGTGCCGGGAAGATTTCTTTCAAGGTATTTTGAATGGCGACAAAGCTGTAAATCGAATCCCAGATGATGAAGGCCATATTTACCATCAACAGGCCCAGCATCAGAAAATCCAGCAGAAACCAGATAAACTCATGGCTGGATCCGAGTTTTTGACGGTTTATATTCAACATAATGAAAGAGGTCCGGCTGGTAACTTGTGAGCGTTTTAAAGAGGGTTGCCCGCCAAGGTTAGCGCATTTTAGGTGGCTGAACGACTCTTGTCAGCAGTGGGTAAGCTACACTGCGGCATCTCAAAAAATTCAGGCGCGCCAGGTTGCACAGACTCCCGGCGGCTTAAGAACAGAATTCACTCCATGGCATCACAAACAATTCTGGCCGGCCTGCGGCGCACCGGGCTTGCAATGCTCGCACTGGTTGGCGTGTCAATGCCAGCTCTGGGCCAGCAGGTGAAAGTACAGGTGCAGGGCGATTATCCGCAATTGCAGGATAACGCCGAAGCGTTTATTGGCGATGTGGAAGGGCGCAGCGCGAGTAATCTGCGGCGTTATGCCTCTACCGCGGTAAGTCAGGTCAGCGAAGCGCTGCAGGCACTGGGTTATTACAACCCAGAGATCAGCTGGAAGCTAGAGCCGGGCGATGCCGATGCCGATGCCGACGCTGACGCTGACGCTGACAATCAGCCACGCCTGCTTCTAACCATTGTGCCCGGTGAACCGGTGCGAGTAAAAACACGGCAAGTCGATATTAGCGGGCCGGGGGCAGAAGACTCCAAATTTAGTGGCAACCTGCCGGCCAAGCCGGCGTTGGGCGACGTGCTCAATCATGGCGATTACGACGCCCTGCGCAATACTTTTCCTACCCGCGCCCGCCGCCGCGGTTATTTTGACGGCAAACTGACCACCCATGCACTGACCGTAAACCCGCAAATCCTCGAAGCTGACATTGCTCTAGCGTATGACAGCGGTGAGCGCTATCGCCTGGGCGAGGTTGCCTTTGCCGAAGGCCACTGGTTTGAGTTAGAACTTCTAGACAAGTTTGTCAGTTTTGAGCCGGGCACCCCCTATCACGCCGATGAAATTGCCAAGCTAAGCAGCGACCTGTCCGCAAGCGGTTATTTTGCCGGGGTTAATATTAACGCCGTGCCAGAGAGTGCGGAAGACGGCGTCATTCCGGTGCAGGTTGAGCTCACCCGTCGGGAACGTCGCTCGTTGTCTGCCGGCGTGGGTTTTTCGACCGACGTAGGGCCGCGTTTCCGTGGTAACTGGCGCGAGCACTGGGTAAACCCGCAGGGCCACAGTCGTGGTGCCGACACCGAACTCGCGCAGCTGCGGCAAAGCGTCAGCGCCTGGCATGAAATCCCGCTGGACCCGCCAATGACCGACCGCCTGCGTTTCGGTGGCGGTTTGCAGCGTGAAGACATCGAAGATGTTCAATCGGAGCTGGCCACCTTGGGTATGCAATGGCAACACCGATTTGAAACCGACTGGCTCCAGATTTTATCGCTGCGCTGGGAGGGCGAGCGCTATACCATCGGTAACGATGACGAATCCGATACCAGTAGCCTGCTGTTGCCAGGCGCGGGTTATTCCCGGCTGGCTCAAGACTCGGCGCTGGATCCTTCGCAAGGCTACAACCTGCGCTTTGACATCAGCGGTGCCCACAGTGCCTTGCTGTCTACCGCCGACATCCTGCACATTAAGGCTTCCGCCAAGGGCCTGACCACCCTGGCGTACAAGCATCGTTTTCTGGCGCGTTTCCAGATCGGCGGGCTAGGCACCAACAGCTTCACGGATGTGCCACCGTCGTTACGATTTTTTGCCGGTGGTGACCAGAGCGTGCGCGGCTACGGCTATGAAACCCTGTCACCACTAAATGATAGTGGTGCCACCGAAGGCGGGCGCTACCTGATTGCTGGCAGTGCTGAGTACCAGTACGAGTTTGTAAACAATTGGCGTGCTGTGCTGTTTGTCGACCACGGTAATGCCGTTAATGATTTGCTTGATCCGCTGGCCACCGGAGCCGGCGTTGGTGTGCGCTGGATAAGTCCGGTAGGGCCGCTGCGGCTGGATCTTGCCAAGGGCCTGAACCCGGAATTCGGCGGTGACTGGCGCATACACTTTTCCATGGGGCCGGAATTGTGAGTACAGAACAGAATCAAAAACAGCAACAGCCGCCGCCGGCTAAGTCCGCAGCCACGAAAAAACCGCGGCGCCGTGGCTGGTGGTTCTGGGTGCTTATTGTTACTGCCATCGTACTGCTCTTGCCGCTTTTGCTTTTGACTTTTATGCTGCTCGCGCTGCGCTCGGAAACCGGCACGGCTTGGGTTATTGAGCAGATCCCGGGGCTGGAAGTGCAAGCCGGGCAGGGCTCTTTGTTGGACCGCTGGCAGGCCACATCTTTAAGCTGGCGCGGTTATGGCGTTGATTTGCAATTGCAGGCGCCGGATTTGCAGTGGTCGCCGCAGTGCTTGCTGCAAAAGCGGCTGTGTGTGGACCATCTACGGGCGCAAACCATAGAGCTGAACCTGCAGCCGTCTGCCGACGAAAACGATGGCGCCAGGTCTGACATTCAACTGCCCGACATCGGTCTGCCGTTGGGTATTCGCGCAGACCAGATTCGCCTGGGCGAGTTTTTTGTTAACGGCAACAAAATCTGGGACACGGTAGAGCTGGATGCCGGCGGCGCCGGTGAAAGCTGGCTGATAGACCGGGCGTTTTATCAGCGTGACGACGTTCAGGTAACCGCATCCGGGCGGGTTCAAACCCGTGGTGACTGGCCGGTTGACCTGAACCTCAGTGCCGTATTGCCGCCGCCCTCAGGGGATCGCTGGAAAATAGATCTGGCTTTGGCGGGCAGCGTGCGCGACCTGCGCGTTAGCGGTAGCAGTCAGGGCTACCTCGACGCAATTCTTGAAGGCAGTGTCGAGCCACTGCAGGCAGACCTGCCTGCTAGCCTGAACATTCGTTCCGATACTTTTTTGGCAGCTCCGTCTTTACCATCAACGCTCACGCTGAACAGCCTGAAACTGGCGTTGCAGGGTTCTTTAGCCGACGGTTTCGAAACCAGCGCCCAGGCTACTTTGCCCGGCATCACTGGCCCGGTTGAACTTAACCTGGCTGGAAAAGTGACCACCCAGGGCGCCGACAATATTGAGCTGACATTGGCTGCAGACAACGCCGGGCGCGACGGAACCCTGGCGCTGACCGGCAGCGCAGCCTGGCTGCCTGAGTTGGCCGCCGATGCCAATCTGACCATGAACGCCTTTCCCTGGTACACCTTGCTGCCCGATATGCAGGAACCTCCGGTCAACATCGATACCTTGAAGCTGCGGGCAAACTGGCAAGACCAACGCTATACCGCCACGTTGGCGGCCACTGCCGGTGAGGCCAGTCTGGAGTCGCAACTTGAGGGCGATCTGCAGCAACTGACTATTTCCCGCTTACAGGTGCAAACCGGCGCCGGCAACTTAATGGGTAATGCCAACGTTGGTCTGGCGCAGCCGCTATCGTGGCAGGCTACGCTGGAGATGCAGAAATTCAACCCGGGTTATTGGGTGCCGCAATTGCAGGCCAGTCTGGATGGCAGCATCCGTTCCAGTGGCCAGTGGCCAGAATCGGCCAGCATGCCAGAGATGTCCGCAGACGTAGATCTTGCCGGCCTGTGGCGTGGGCAAACCACCCGTATAAAGGTTAAAGCCAGTGCCGCAGACGGGCTATGGCAGGTGTCTCAATTAAATGCCGCTATTGGTGACAACACCTTGGCTGGCAAAGGGCAGTGGGGCCAGCAGTTACAAGCCCAGCTGGACCTGGATTTGCCTGAGCCAGAAGCGATTCTGGAAAGTCTGCGCGGGCAGGCCCGCGCCCGTTTAACGGTAAAAGGCACGGTGCAGCAGCCCCAGGCAGATATCCGTATTTCAGCAACGGCTTTGGCCTGGGAAGACCAGCTGCAACTCGCGGGCGTGGAACTCAGCGCTAACCTTGATGCGGCGGGCGCAATCCGCAGCCGGCTTCAAGCCCGAGGCATTGAAGCCGGTGGCCAGACCGTTGAGCAGCTGGACGCAACGCTGGATGGCACGCGCCAGAAACATAAGCTGGTTCTGGACATGATTCACCGCGAGGTTGAAGTTCGCCTGGCGCTGGCGGGTGCGGCGGGTGAGCAGTGGCAACAATGGCAAGGCGAGCTCAGGCGCGGTGAGGTGCTGGTAACCGGGCAGGACCAACGCTGGCAGCTGCGCCAGCCCGCAGCCCTGTTTTTCAAGGCCGCGACAGGAAGCACCGAGCCGCAACTAACCTTTGCCGAACATTGCTGGCAGTGGCAACAAAGCGCCTTGTGCGCCGGCGACCAGACCCTGCTGCCGGTGGCAGATGTTGAATACCGCATCATTAACTTGCCGGCGAAGGCGCTGGCGCCATTGTTGCCGGAAAATCTGCGCTGGCAGGCCAATATCAATGGCAGCATCGATTTTTCCATGGGCGCCGGAGGCCCCAGCGGCGCGATAGAGCTGGATGCCGGCGCGGGTGACTTCGAAATTCTGCTGGATGGCGACTGGAAAACCTTGCGCCACAGCGCATTGTCTACCCGCTTAACGTTGCAGCCGTCTGAGGCGCAGTTAATGTTGGCGTTGGCCGGGCCAAAACTGGGATCGCTAAAAGCAGACCTGAGTATTGACCCGGCTGCGTCCGAGCGCACCCTTAGCGGCGACTTCCAGCTCAGCGGTATGGACATCGCGCTGTTGGGCATTTTCACTGGGCTGGAAGAGGTAGCCGGCCAGATTAACGGCCGGGGTGAGCTGTCTGGCCCGCTAATGCGGCCCGCGGTGAATGGCGAATTAACTCTGTCTGACGGCCGGGTGATTGACCCACGCCTGCCCCTGGCCATGGAGCAAATCAACGTCACCGTTGAAATGCTGGGCTACAACGCCAATATTAACGGTTTGATTCGAGCCAATGAGCGCAGCGAACTGGCGCTTCAGGGCGAGCTTGACTGGCAAAGCGACCTGCCCAGCGGCAGCGTGTCTTTGCGCGGCGAACGCCTGCCCATCAACATTGAGCCTTACGCCGAGCTGGAAGTAGCGCCGGACTTGACCATCGCCTTTACCCGCGGTGAATTGTCGGTGAACGGCAGCATAGACGTGCCTCGCGGCGCTATCGAAATCCGCGGGCCGCCGCCGCGGGCAGTATCGGTGTCTGATGACGAAGTGATTGTGGGGGTTGAAAAACCCGAGCCGGTGATTCGCTCGTTGATGATGGACGTGGTGGTGAACGTAGGCAGCCCCGATGATAAGGTCACGTTTGCGGCGTTCGGCGCTACGGGCGACCTTAGCGGTACCCTGCGGATTGGCAACAATATGGATACCCGCGGTACCTTGCGGCTCAACAACGGTCGCTTTGAAGCCTATGGCCAGGATTTGACCCTGCGTAAAGCCCGGCTGCTGTTTGTAGGCAACCTGAGTCAGCCTTATCTGGAACTGGAAGCCGTGCGCACGGTAGGAACGGTCGTCGCCGGGCTGCGCCTGAAGGGCCCGGTGCAGTCGCCTGAGACCGAAGTGTTCTCCAGCCCGGAGATGCCACAAACCGATGCGCTGTCGTACCTGATTCTGGGTCGGGCCCCGCAAAGCCAGCAGGACGACGGCCAAATGAGTCGCGCAGCGCTGTCATTGGGTCTGAACCAAGCCAACAAGATAACGGGCGCGTTGGGCGCAGAGTTTGGCATTCGTGATTTGACCCTTGAAGCCGAGGGCAGCGGCGACCAGACCGCGGTGGTGGCCAGCGGTTATCTGACCGACGAACTCAGCATCCGTTACGGCGTGGGCATTTTTGAGCCGGTGACCACGGTGGCGTTAAGGTACGATTTAGGGCGCTATTTCTATCTCGAGGCCGCCAGTGGTCTGGCGGCCTCGCTGGACATTTTTTATACCCGAGATTTTTGAAGTATGGTTAACGCACGGCTAAGGCTCCGCGTTTAGTCTGGCCATTTTCAGGCGACAGGCTTCGTCTACAAAATGGCGGAATATACGGCGGTGGCCGTTGTGGTAAAGCAGATACTCTGGGTGCCATTGCACCCCCATTAGCCACTGGCCACGGGTATTTTCGATGGCCTGCACGAACAGATCGTTATCCACCGCCACTACGCGCAGGTCTTGCCCCAGTCTTTTAATGGTTTGGCTGTGAATACGATTTGCACCGATAACCGGCGCCCGCATGATCTGGCTCAGGCGAGTGTGATCCACCACCTTCACGGTTTGCAGGGGCAATAGCAGCGGGCGATGGCGTGTGTTCTGCCGCAGTGGGGTCACGTTTTGGCACAGGGAGCCGCCGCGATGCACATTAATCAACTGTGCGCCGCGGCAAATTCCCAGCACCGGCAGGTTCAGGGTTTCCGCTTCTATCAGCAGGCTAACGTTCACCCTGGCACCGGGGCGTATGTAATGGGTGCGCGCACCTTGCATGCGCAGCGCCAGCGTAATCAGCCGCTGGGCCGGTTCGCGTCGGCGCGGTCCACTGATGCCAATGGTCAGCTCGGCCGCGGCGCGCCGTTCAGCAGATTGGCGACTTCGCGCACCAGCGCTTCATAGCTTAAACCCGAAAGCTCGATTTCTACACCAACCCGGCGCTCTGCTCCGCTGGCAGTGTGGGTTACAGAGGGAATTTTGCAGACGTTCTTTTGCGTCATTATTACACCCTTCACTCAGTTTTCAGCGCTGCAAGCGCGGCCTGTAACGACAGAATTACCATAGCATATTAGGTGCCTGACTCTGGTAACCGAGCAAGTGGGGAAAATGCCATAAACAGGGTTTACACTGGATAAAACACTGTATATAGTCAAACCACTGTATAAACAAACAGGGTATGTTATGACGCAGCGGATCCCAAATATGAAACTCACTGCCAGGCAGTCCCAAGTGCTGGATATCGTCCGCCGCTACCTGGATGAAACCGGGTATCCGCCCACCCGCGCCGAAATTGCAGCTGAGCTGGGTTTCCGCTCCGCCAATGCGGCAGAAGAGCATTTGCGGGCTTTGGCACGCAAAGGCGCTATTGAAATGGTGCCCGGCGCCAGCCGCGGTATTCGCCTGCCAGAAAGCGAGCAGGACCTGGGTTTGCCGGTGATTGGCCAAGTGGCAGCCGGTAGCCCGATTCTGGCTCAGGAGCACGTGGAAGACCACTGCACTTTAAAGCCCGGCTTTTTTTCGCCGGCGGCGGATTACCTGCTGCGAGTGCGTGGTATGAGCATGAAGAATATCGGCATTCTAGACGGTGACTTGCTGGCAGTACACAGCACTCAGGACGTTCACAACGGCCAGATTGTGGTGGCCAGGGTAGGTGATGAAGTAACCGTGAAGCGCTTCCGTAAAGAAGGTAACAAAGTGTATCTGGTGGCGGAAAACGATGACTTCGCGCCGATTGAAGTGGATCTGACCGAGCAGGATCTGTTCATTGAAGGGTTGGGCGTTGGCGTTATCCGCCGCTCAGATCTGCACTGATCCGTAGCGACAGTAAACCGACACAAAGAAGGGCGGGGAATCATGGAACAACTGAGCTTTAACGGCAATCTTGCATACCAGCAACAGATCGCAGCGCGAGTGGCAGAGCAGGCGCAGCCTGTGCGAGTTCAGCCCCGGCCAGCCCCGGTGTCTGCTGGTAACGTCACCGAAATCATCTTGCCCCAGGGTCAGGTGGAAAATTTTCAGCTGTTACTGCCAATGCTGACCCAGCTGAACCAGGAAAAGCGCTGGTTGGCATGGATTGACCCACCTCAAGAGCTGGTCAGAAAATGGCAAAAAATGCACGGTATTATTGCCGGTGAGCTGCTGGTTTTGCGTTCCAGCGCCGAGCATCCGGCGCGCAAGTTGGCAGAGCGGGCGCTCAGGGTGGGCACATGTCATGCGGTGGTGTTGTGGACCGAAAAGCTGAACAAAGCGTGTTTCGAGGCACTTCAGGCGGCATCCGCCGCGGGCAATAGCCACGGCGTCGTTTTGCGTCAGCGTTAATAGAGTCTTACGTCAGCGCTAAATAGAGTTCTGCGCTAGCGTTAATGCAGCGTCGGGCTGTGGGGCGCATCAAACCACTCAACGTCGCTGTCGCTGTCATTGCTATCCCAGTCCAGGTTCTGGGCGCTATCGCCCGCGGCGTCAATGCCTGCCGCAATCATGGCTTTGGCCACTTGCATCTGGCGGTCGTCCATCATGTCTTTGGCTTCTTCGGAAAAACTGATACGCACCAATGGCGCGCCGTCGTCGTCAACGCGGCGCAAGGCGTAATCGCCATTGCTGAGTTGAATAATTTCAAAAAACGATGGTGACATGATCCGAACCTTTATGTTCGCCAACGGGAAAGTGTACGCGGGGATGTTTTACCACTCGCTGTGTCTTGCTTCCACATCGGCTGAAAATTGCTTTATTGCGCTTAGGCTGGCTTGAACCGATGCCAGCGAACGGTCTGCGCCAACGGCCGCAGTGATGGCAATAATGTTGTCGTTGCTGACGGTTTTTTTTGCCGCAGGTGGCCGGTTCTGCGCGTCTCCAAGTTGCTCCAGATGGTTCCACCAACTGTCAGCGTTGGCTTGCAATGCCAGCAGTTGCTGAACTTCCGGCGCATCGGCTCCGATCAGCTTGCCCAGTTGGTCAATGCTCTGGGGTTGCCCTTTGCGTTGCTGATAGCACACTGCCAGCGTATAGAGCAGCAGCGTTCGCGATCGCAGCATCAGTTCAATGGCACCTTGTTTGCAGGCTTCCTGCTGTAAGGGCTGATTGCTGTTAACAGCAAGTCGTAACAATGTCTGCGCCAGTGCCAGTTTACCGGCAAGATGGGAATGCCACGCTGCTGCCATATACCCTCGCGACTGTTGTTGCTGTTAACGTTAGTGTAATTGGTGCTGTGAAATTCACGGGCACCGGAATTCGCTGAAACTTGAAATAAGCCGAGCATTATAACAGTTTCAAAGCCGCGTTGCCCGCTGTCTACTTCAGTTTTGAGAAGTTTGCCTGAACAATTAAAAGCCGCCTAAAAAATCGTAGCTGTGTCTTGAAACGTCCGTTCAAATCAAACAAAAAATACCTGAGATGTTTACCGGGATCAGGCCATGGCGATTCCCCGCGGTTGCCGTACGTCGTGCTGTGCGTCGCTAAGGTGTAATATGATTAAATATAAGCACGCTGGGCTTCGTACCCGGTTGCAGATCACTGAACAGGAGCAATGAACAATGGCCGCAGACCATCCTGCAATGGCACATCTGGACCAGCTTTTCGAGCACATGCAGCAGGCTCTGAAAGACCAGGACTGGGAGCCGGTTAAGGTCTTAAATATCGCACAAAACCTACAAGAGATTGCCTGGAATGTTGAAACCCAACACGGTGCTGGTGTTCAGTGAAACTGCTGACCGCTGCCGCGATAAACCCTTTGTGCCGGTAAACTGCGGCGCCATTCCTGCGGAACTGCTGGAGAGCGAGCTGTTTGGCCATGAAAAAGGCGCGTTCACCGGCGCGATAACCGCTCGTGTGGGTCGTTTTGAGTTGGCCGAAGGCGGCACCCTGTTTCTGGACGAAATAGGCGACATGCCGTTGAATATGCAAGTGAAGATTCTGCGGGTTTTGCAAAAGCGTACGTTCGAGCGGGTCGGGAGCACCCACACTAAATTTGCCAACGTGCGTATCATCGTCGCCACCCGTTGCCCCAATAGCGCCCATGGTATCAGCGGCCGTAAAAGTAGATGCAGAATCAACTACCGCGGATTCGCACGCAGTTGAGCTGGCTTCGCAGCCGGCAGTGTCCGACGCAGTTGGCACAGCGGGAGCCATGGCAAACCAGCAAGGTTCCCTGGGGACACTTGAAGGCGATCTGCGCCAGCAGGAATTCCGACTTATTATTCAGACTCTGCGCCAGGAGCGTGGTCGCCGTAACCGCGCCGCCGAGCAGTTGGGTATCAGCCCCCGCACCTTGCGCTACAAGCTTGCGCAGATCCGTGAGGCCGGTATTGATCTGGACTCGGAAATGGCTTTGGCCTGATTTAAGGGCCGCCGGTTTCCCTAACCGCTTTTTACGCAGTACTTCTTTTTTTCAGTACTATTCTTTATGTAGCACTCCTTCCTGGCACCCTTTTGGGTGCCTTTTTTGTTCGGCCGCAGGCTCCCCGATTCCCGTCAAAACTTCGACGCTTATCCGTTCCAACCTTTTGAAGTCCAGGTTTTGGCGCGTCAAGGAAAAGGTATATTACTGATTAAAAACACTTTAAAAAGTTGGTCTGGGCTTTGCTAAATCTTCGGTAACGAGACAGATAACCCAATTCCATCTGGGTAGCCCGCGCGAAGTAGGCGAAACCAACGGAACGGCAAGTTTTAGCTCTATGCTGGGGCAGGCTGTTGGCAATGTGGCGGATGCGCAGAAAACCGCGGGTGATCTGCGCACAGCCTACGACATGGGCGAGCCCAACGTGGATATTACCCGGGTAATGATTGCCGCGCAGAAATCATCGGTGTCGTTTGAGGCACTGACCCAGGTCTGTAACCGGGTCGTCAAAGCTTACGAAGACATCATGACCATGCCGGTATAACCGGCGCGTCTTATTTCAGAGCGTTTCAGAACGTTTCAGGATTTTGTTAGTCCATCAGATCAAGGTTTAACCGGAGAGCAGCATTCTTGACAGCAGCGGAATCGACTACAAAATGGACCCGCGCACAGGTGCACTCCTGGTGGTGGCCGATCAGGTATATAACGCACGCCTGAGGCTTGCGGCTGAAGGCGTTACCGACCAAAAAACCTTTGGCTTTGAATTGCTGAACCAGGACCGTGGCCTGGGTACCTCCCAATATATGGAAACCATCAGCTATCGCCGCGGCCCGGAAGGCGAGCTGGCGCGTACCATTGCCAGCATGCGCGGCGTGCGCAGCGCCCGGGTGCACCTTGCCATTCCGGAGCGTTCGGTGTTCATCCGCGATGCCCGCGAGCCGTCAGCCTCGGTGTTTCTGGAAGTGTTTGCCGGGCGCCGCCCGGAGCAGGAGTACATTGCTGCCATTGTTAATCTGGTGGCTGGCAGCGTGCCGATGATGACCAAGTCCGGTGTGACCGTGGTTGATCAGAATGGCAATCTGCTGACCGGCGCCGACGCTGAAACCGACACTGATCGCATGTCCGACCAGTACGACTACACCGACAGGGTGGAAGAACGCCTGAGCCGCCGGGTGTCGTCGCTGATTTCGCCGATTGTAGGGGCAGGCCGCTATCGCACCGAGGTGTCCGCAGATCTTGATTTCTCTTCGGTGGAACGAGCTGAAGAGTTGTTCAACCCGGAACAGCAGGCGGTGCGCAGCGAACGTCAGTTAACCGAAAGGCGCAGCGCTGGTGACGGCCCCATTGGCATTCCCGGAGCTCTGTCGAACCATGGCCAATCAGGACGACCTGCAGTACCAGTACCAGTACCTACCGAATTCGGTGCCGATCTGATAGGCTGGTGGGTTGGCCAGCATTTATGGTCGCTGTTCCGCATTGCCAGCTTTCTGATGGTAATCCCCATTTTTGGTACCCAGCTGGTGCCCGCGCGGGTGCGTCTGGGCCTAGCCCTGTTGATGACCATTATCGTGGTGCCGATGTAGTGGTGATTACCCTGCAGCAGATATTGATTGGTGTGGGGTTGGGCTTTGCGTCTATGGTGGATCTCGCCAACGGCGTGAACGTGGCGGTGCTGGCGCAAATCTACACCATCACCATCACCCTGTTGTTTCTGGCGATGAATGGCCACTTGGTGGCGTTTGAAGTGTTTATCGAGAGTTTTCGCACCTTGCCTATTGGCCTTGAAGGTTTAGGGCAGGCCGGTGTGTGGCAGTTGGCGCACCGTATCAGCTGGATGTTTGTATCAGCTATGCTGATGGCGCTGCCTGCGGTAACGGCGGTGTTGATTGTCAGTATTTCTTTTGGGGTGATGACCCGCGCCGCGCCGCAGATGAATATTTTCGCCCTTGGCTTCCCCATTGGCCTGGTACTGACCATCGCTATTCTGATTTTAGACGTGCGAACGGCAGATCTGCTGGCCATAGCCGAAGAGCCGACCGTACCGGCCATGGAGCATGTACTCTGGACCCTGGGTTGGAGCTTTTTTCTGTTGTCCTGTGCCACCATTATTATTGCTGTGATCGATGTGCCCTTCCAGATTTACGATCACCAGAAAAAGCTCAAAATGACCATGCAGGACGTGCCTACCGCTGACGTGGTCATCACCAGCCCGACCCACTACGCGGTGGCGCTGAAGTACGACCAGAACAACATGGGCGCGCCTATGGTGGTGGCCAAGGGCGGTGACGAACTGGCTTTCAAAATTATGGAAATTGCCCGCGAAAACAAAGTAGAGATTCTGCGCACACCGCCGTTGGCGCGGGCGGTGTATCACAACAGTGATATTGGTCAGGAAATACCAGACGGCCTGTACATGGCCATCGCCCAGGTGCTGGCCTATGTATTCCAGCTGCGCCAGTTCCGCAAAGGCCACGCCGACAAGCTCACCATGCCAAACTTCCCGATACCGTCGGATTTGCGACGTGACACCTGATGAGATAGAGGAAATTTATTGTGTCATTTGAAACCCTGATTTATACCGTCAAAGACGGCTACGCCGAGATTCGCTTCAATCGTCCCCATCGTTTAAACGCCGTTGTTGAGCAGTTTTACAAAGACTTATTGGCGGCGTTGAACCAGGCAGAAGCCGACCCTGAGGTCAGAGCCGTTTTATTAACGGGTGAAGGGCGCGCCTTTTGTGTTGGCGCCGATTTGAAAGAGCACGGTTCCGGCGAGCGCAGCCAGTATCAGCGCAGGCAATATCTGCAGTTGGGTAATGACGTTTGTGAAGCGATGTTTCGACTGAGTAAGCCGGTGGTTGCGGCCATTAACGGTTATGCATTAGGTGCGGGGGCCGAAATGGCCTGCTCCTGTGACTTCATATTTATGGGCGAGACGGCAAAAATCGGCTTTCCCGAAGTCAGCATTGGTACGTGTGTCGGCGGCGGTGTGACCAGTTTTCTGCCGCGTTTGGTTGGGTTAGCGAAAGCTCGTGAGCTGATCTTCACCGGCGTTAAAATCGACGGTCCCGAGGCTGAGCGTATTGGCCTGGCGACTCGTTCCGTGGCTGATGAAGCACTGCTTGATGAGGCAGAGGCGTTTATCAAACAGCTGGCCACTAAGGCGCCAATTTCCATGTCATTGGTCAAGAAGCTATTGAACAATGCCTCGCACGCGGATCTGGATGCGCAGCTTCAGCATGAGTTGGACGGCGTGCTTATGTGCACGACAACCCAGGACTGGCAGGAAGGTGTTGATGCCTTCGCTCAAAAACGCTCACCAGTCTTTAAGGGCTGCTAATTATGAAAAGCTCATTGCATGATTTTCTGGCTCCCGATTCAATCGCGATTCTGGGTGCCTCATCCGATCCCACCAAGCGCGGCTACAAGGCGATGGTCGGACTTATTAATGATGGCTATGAGGGCGCGATCTACCCAATCAATCCTAAAGCCGATACGATTTTGGGCTACAAAGCCTACCCGTCGATGGAATCACTGCCGGGCCCGGCGGCTTTGGCGCTGATCTGTACGCCAGCGAAGACCATTCCCGACCTGCTGGGCCAATGTGGCCGCAATGGCACGAAAGGGGCGATTATCCTGGCCAGCGGTTTTGGCGAGGTGGACGAAGCCGGTGCCAAGCTGGGGCAGGAGGTATTGGAAGCCGCTCAGAAAGCGAACGTGCGTATTGTTGGCCCCAACACGTCCGGGGTCTTCAACCTTCATAAAAAAGTTAATTTGCTGGCTCTCGACAACGTTAAGCCCGGCGATATCGGCGTCATCTCTCAGTCAGGCAATATGCTGTTGGCTCTGGCGCTCGAAGCGGAAAGCAACGGGCATGTGGGTTTCAGTACCTATGTGGGGCCCGGAAACCAGATTGATTTAGGCTTTGCCGACTACCTTCAGTATCTGGGCGAAGACGAGAACACGCGTGTGGCGACCCTTTATGTGGAGGGTTTCAAAGACGGCCGAGTGTTTTTAAACGTTGCCAAAGAAATCGCGAAAACCAAGCCGGTGGTGGTTTATAAGTCGGGCTCAACCGAGGCCGGCCAGAAAGCCGCCAAATCTCACACCGGAGCCTTAGCCGGCAGCTATGCGATGACGGTAGACCTGCTTCGTCAGGTGGGCGTAACCGTGGTCCGCCAGTCTGACGAGATTCTGCCGGTTGCCGAAGGCTTGGGTCTTTTGCAGCAGGCGAATGGAAACCGGGTTGCGATTTTGGCTGACGGTGGTGGCCAGGCAACGATCGCTTCTGATCGCTTGTGTGAAGCAGGGTTGGAACTGGCCGAGCTGTCTGATGCAACCCGATCAGCGCTGCGGGACATTCTCTTTCCACAGGCGTCGTTGGTAAACCCGGTTGATGTGGCTGGCAGTACCGACGCGAACCCGAGTCTGCTTGCAGACTGTATGAGTATCCTGGTTAAGGACGCGAACGTTGACATGGTGTTCCTGGTGGGCATGTTTGGTGGCTACGGCATTCGCTTTGCAGAGGAACTCAAGGCGGAAGAGCTGCAGACGGCCGATGCGATCGCGAAACTGTCTGGCCAGACCGATAAGCCGTTGGTGGTTTACAGTCTTTACAGCCATGTTCGG
The DNA here is from genome assembly GCF_000372805.1 of Marinobacter gelidimuriae. Lineage (GTDB taxonomy): Bacteria > Pseudomonadota > Gammaproteobacteria > Pseudomonadales > Oleiphilaceae > Marinobacter > Marinobacter gelidimuriae. The sequence continues at coordinate 15,649 of NZ_KB889851.1, forward strand.
CCTGAACCGCTGGTTAGACTGCGTGAAGCAGGGGTGCCTGTTTACAATTCGATCGAGCACGCGGTCCAGGTCTTGAAAGCGCTGAACAAACGGGGTGCCTATATCGCCAGTAACCAGCGGGCGGAGCTGGCGCAGCCACTAAGCCCCGATGCTGGCGTTGTTGCAACCTTTAAGCAGGCTCAAAGAAGCGGTCGGGATCTGTTTGAGTTTGAGGCGAAGTCATTGTTGCGCACTTACGGCGTGGACGTGCCGAAAGAGTTGATTGTCCGGAACGAGGCCGAGTTTTTAAAAGCGGTGGCTGAGTTTGGTCACACGTCATTAGCGATGAAAGTCGTCTCCAAAGACATTCTGCATAAATCGGATGCCGGCGGAGTCAAACTCGACCTCAGTGGCGAAGCGGATTTGCGCCGCGGCCATGCTGAAATTCTAGCCTCGTGTAAGCTCTACAAAGCCGACGCCGAGATAGAAGGCGTTTTGTTAGCGCCCATGGCTCGTAAGGGCACCGAGGTTATAATCGGGGTCAGCCGTGACCCGGTGTTCGGGCCGGTGTTGATGTTCGGCTTGGGCGGTATTTTTGTGGAAGTTTTGGAGGACGTGGCTTTCCGCGCCATTCCACTGAGCCGCGATGACGCCCACTCTATGGTAAACCAGATCAAAGCCCGCAAGATATTGGATGGAGCCCGTGGCGAACCAGCGGTGAGTAAAGACGCGCTGGTCGAGCTGCTGTTGAAAGTGTCCAGTATCGTTGATGCACATTCGGAGATCCTTGAACTGGATCTTAACCCCGTGATTGCTTATGAAGACGGTTACGCGGTGGTTGATGCCCGAGTGATCGTTTGCCAGGAGACACCGCTATGAGTCACTCAAACACGAGTCCGTCAAATATGAACAACCTGCCGCAGCTGGTTGATGCACTCATTACTCTTGAGAACCGTGTTGCGACCTTAACCCTCAATCGTCACGACTTACGCAACGCCCTTACTGGGTCCCATTTGATCGACGATATTGTTACCACCGCCGAATGGGTCAATGATTGCGCCGATGTCTCGGTATTGGTTATTACCGGTGCCGGTTCCGCCTTTAGTGCGGGCGGCAACGTCCGCGACATGGCCGAACGCGGCGGCGATTTTGCCGGTGATGCAGCGGAATGCGCCGAACGCTATCGCAAGGGCGTCCAGCGTATTCCATTGGTCATGCAGGCTGTCGAGGTGCCGATTATTGCCGCTGTGAATGGGCCGGCCATCGGTGCGGGTTTCGATCTGGCAAATATGGCCGATGTCCGTATAGCGTCAGAGAAAGCCAAGTTCGGCGAAACGTTCCTTAATCTTGGAATCATTCCGGGGGACGGTGGCGCCTGGTTGATGCAACGCCTGATCGGCTACCAACGGGCTTTCGAGTTAACCTTGTCTGGCCGGATTGTTGATGCGCATGAAGCCAAAGAATTGGGCATTGTTTTGGACGTGGTGCCGGCCGATGAGCTGATGCCTACGGCCATGACGTTAGCCGGGCGGATGGCGAGTCAGCCGCCTAAAGCGACCCGGATGACCAAGCGCTTGATGAAGATGGCGCAGCGGATGGAACTGAAGGACTTTCTGGATCTTTGCGCCTGCTTTCAAGGCATGTGCCATAACGAGCCAGAGCACCTGGATGCGGTGAATCGGATGCTGGAGTCGATGGCGCGCCGTTAGGCCGCTCAGGGAGTTGAATTGGCCGGACAGGGCGGGATTTAGAGACTCCCCGCCTTCTTGCCAATCATTCCGCTCCCCACTGCCCTTTATGGCGTACGTGTTACTTTGGCATCTAGGCTAATGGTTTCACCGTTGTCGAAATTCAGAGTAAGCGGCAAAGTGTTGTCTTCTGTCGGCACGTCCAGAGCTAAGTTTTTGATCATGATATGTAACCCCATGGGAGCGAGTTTTACTTGCTCTTTTGAGCCAATGACAATGAAATCGACAGGCAACATTTTCATCATGTCATTTTCCATGATGGTTTGATGTAATTCCGCCTGGCCATACGTGCTGCTAACACTGACTAATGACACATCTTTAGCGCCATTATTACGTAAGGTCACATACACGGGTAGCACGCGGGCAGTGGGTGGCATGGCTCTGGACCATGCTTTCTCTGCCATGATGTCTGCCGCTAATACTGACGTTGCAGACATAAGACTTGCACTAAGCAGCAGGCCGCTTATAAGCTTAATTAATTTCATGTGTTAATCCTTTAATTTGTTGATTATCTTTTTTGATGTCATGATCAATGAAATTTGTATTAGAACAAACTTATCACTTGTTCTTTCATGTCAGTAACTGGGGTGCCAACGTAGAAGAATCCCCGTACTCGACTCTGCGTATCGATAATAAATATTTTGGCACTATGGGAGTAGAGATATCCTTTTTGCTCTTGTTGTTCATCATCCACGGAAAGTTTTTTAAATTCTGTGGTTACTTTCTCATTGGCAAGTTTGCTATATTCCGCATGATAGAGCTTTGCCACCTGGTCAATTTTTTCTCTTTCGTCCACTAGCCCAATGAAGCTAGGGTCAAAGTAGTCTAGATATTTGTTTAGATGTTCTGGGGTATCATAGTCAGTGTCTATGCTGATAAATAAAACTTGTACTCTTTTTCGCTGCTCTGGGGTGAGTGTCTTAATCATCTGACTAATATGGGCAATGGTTGTGGGACAAATGTCAGGGCAATTGGTATAGCCAAAAAATAGCATGACTACCTTGTCTTGATAGTCTGACAGGCTGACTTCATAACCTTTACTACTCTTCAACGTAAAATCACCCCCTATACCTTTGAGAATGGGCATTTTTGCCAATGCGGTATTACTTAAAAGGATCATCGTTAAGCAGAGCAATATCGCTGATATCAGTGTGCTGTTTTTCATAATAGCTAACTCCTTACAATGTCCCGGGGGAGTGCCTGGTAACTTAGCAGCGAACTTCTGCACCGAGATCGGTTTTTGGCGCAAGATATTGCTCAGTGTAAACTTGCATTAATACCTTGCCGTCTATGACGCTCAAGCGCATAGAAACGCCAATATTGGCTATCTCATTTTCACCTTGGGCGTTGAGCGCGCTCCATTGATACTCAAAATCTACTTGGTATCGCTGTTCGTCTAGTGGGCTTATTCTAAGATTTTTTATAACTCGCCGAATTTGAGTTAACCCTTGCGCCTTCATTTGGGCTTTATAGTCACTTAGGCTGCTTATCTGAGCTTCAGCCAATGTCACCTGAGCGTCACTCGCGAGCCAATGAGATAACGATGCTGAGCTGGGCTCGTCTAGTCCTTGGGTCCAACTATAAAGAAATGCGCGTATTAAATTTGTGCTGGCGCTGGCAATGTAGCGAGATTCGAAATCATCTTTTTCGTTAAGTTCGGTTTCTACCTTGAGCACCTGTTGTAAGTTATGGTCAAAGGTGACTAATTGCTGCACATACTGACCAACTACGTGATCGGCTCCCGCTGTAGCGGGGTAAAACTCTAAGGTCACGCGCACTCGTTGGCTTGCAGGCGGTGTATTTGAGGCTGGATTCTCAGCTAATGGGGCTATGTCTAAAATCCGATGCGCGCCTTTTCCCCAGCTATTCTGCGGGTACTCTTTAAAATCGAGTACGACGTGAGGATGGTCTTTGCGCCAATTTTCATTGCTGTCTAATTCGCCATACCATTGATAGACACTGGCATAAATTAAATAATCCTTCGTTTTTTTATCGACTTGTTGGGCTGTGGCAGTTTGGCAGGCTATAATCAGAAAAAATATAGACATTACTTTGAGCATGGCACTTTCCTTCGTTACCTCGCGCTAGTGGCCCAGAAATAGTTATTCTGAGCCACACCTTAGTACGGTATCTTTAAGTTCTTATCTGACCGAATAGCTTAGGACTAGTATTTAGGATTTGATGGGGGAAGGCTTGCTGACCTGAGTCATCAAATCATCATTCCACTCGCCGTCAACCTTGATATGGCCTGCAGCACCTTTCATGATGGCTTCAATTAAATTATGATTCACATAGACATACAACCCTGGTTGCATGAAGGTATATAAAGCTGCGCCAGCGCTGCCACCGGCAATATGCCAAGTCTCCAAATTTCGAGATGGTCTGTCACTGAATGAACCTGTGTTCCAAACATAATCCCCGTGACCACCAATAATATGTGGGCGAGTATCACGGTTCGCTTGAGAGTGAACAAACAGCACAGTTTCACCAAGCTTGGCTGTCATGGAATTCTGACCCGTTAAAGCCCCAACTGCGCCGTTAAAGACGACATGGGATGGTGTGAGAGTTTTCATCACTTCCAAGGTTTCATCCATGCTGCCTAAAACAGTGTCATAAGCCTTATATTGCCCTTGCTCATTCTTGGGAATATAGAAATCTTGTTCGCCAATGTAATAGGCCTTGTCGTAGGTTAGGTTGTTACCATCGCCATCGCTCAAGCCTTCACGGGGTAATACCATGATGGCGCCATTCATGCCCATCACGACATGCCAAGGGATCATGACGCCACCTGGCGCGCAGTGATATACAAAAGTGCCTACTTTAATGGCTTTAAATCTGAAGGTGACTTCTTCACCTGGAGAAACAAGCGTTAACTCTCCGCCTCCCAAAGCACCCGTTGCCGCGTGAAGATCTATGTTATGGGCTAGCGTGTTGGTTTTAGGATTAACCAAGGTTAATTCAACATAGTCGTGTTGGTGGCAAACAATTAACGGCCCGGGCACGCTGCCATTAAAAGCGCATATCCATGCCTTAGTGCCATTTTCTAGCTCTATTTGTTTCTCTTCTACATGGAGGCGTACTTCAACGACTTTAGGCTTGCCTTTGGCGACCTGGTCATGCACAGGTACCATAGGCGGGACGACGAGTACTTGCTCGACTCGCTCTAGCTGGTCCGCGGTATAGCTAGCCATACGGTCCACTGGTTTACCGGTTTCAGCCTGAGCCAGTGCTGGCACTAACCCTGCTGCAATGCCTGCGCCTAAAAAACCAGCACTGATTGAGCCACTGATAAAGTTACGACGCTGTTCATTGACTGCTGGTGTTTTTGAAGTTTTGCTTTCCATACCTAGCTCCATGATTCAGTAGCATTTTTCTACGTGTTGACAGCACAAAATCATTAAGTGAGTCATCTGAAACTGAGCATAGATAAGATGAGTAAATCACAATTGACTGAAATCAAATCGATATAATTAGCGTTATCCTAATTGACCGAGATCAGATAAATAATCATTTTTTTTGAATTTGCAGTAGAAAATAGCGGGCTGAATGTGATCCAGAATAGCTTTAGCTGGCTTCGTCGAGCCGTTAAATTGATGCCGCGACGCTTAAGTTAGCCGACCCCCAGGGCGGGGGCCGGGTGCTGATCAGTCTTTCTTTTCGTAAATGGCTTTGCCCCAGGCCTCGCGTGAGCCCGGCAGAATCAGGTTCAGGGCGATGGCCACGATCGCACAAAGCGCGATGCCTGCCAGATGGCCCAGCACCATGCCGCCAATACCGAATACCAGGGTAATACCGACAATCACCAGATTGCGCGGCAAGCCCAGATCCACCTGGTGGCGTATTAGCGTGCTCATGCCCACCACCGCAATAGAACCAAACAGCAGGCATAGAATGCCGCCCATGACCGGCACCGGAATGGTCTGCAGTACTGCGCCGAATTTACCCACAAAGGCCAGTACAATGGCAATAACTGCCGCCCACCACATGGTTTTTGGATTGAAGTTGCGGGTCAGCATGACGGCGCCGGTCACTTCCGAATAGGTGGTGTTGGGCGGGCCACCGAGCAGTGAGGCGGCGCTGGTGGCCAGGCCGTCGCCCAGCAGGGTGCGGTGCAGGCCGGGTTTGTCCAGGTAGTTTTTGCGGGTGACGTTGCCAATGGCCAGTACGTCGCCAATGTGTTCAATGGCCGGGGCAATCGCCACCGGGATCATGAACAGAATGGCTCCCCAGCTGAATTGAGGCGCGGTAAAGTTGGGAATGGCCAGCCAGGGTGCCTGTTGCACCGGCGTCGTATCGACCAGGCCCATGATGGCTGCCAGGCCATAGCCCACCAGCACGCCAAACATGATCGGAATCAGGCGAAAAATGCCTTTTGCCCACACCGAGGCGCCTACGGTACACACCAACGAAATCATCGCAATCCAAAGCGCGGTGTTTTCCGCAATCAGCTGAACGCTGCCGTCACCGGTACGGCCAGACGCCATGTGCACCGCTACCGGTGCCAGCCCCAAGCCAATCACCATAATCACCGGGCCAATCACCACCGGTGGCAGCAGGCGGGTAATAAAGCCGGTACCGCGGACTTTTACCAGGGCGCTCAGGATAATGTACAAAATACCCGCCGCCATAAGGCCGCCCATGGTTTCTTCCATGCCGAATTTGCCTTTGGAGGCAATCACCGGGGCAATAAAGGCGAATGACGACGCCAGAAAAATCGGAATCTGGCCGCCGGTCACAATGTGGAAAATGAGGGTGCCAAGGCCTGCGGTGAAGAGCGCGACATTCGGATCCATGCCGGTGATCAGCGGCATCAGCACCAGTGCGCCAAAGGCCACCAGTAGCATCTGCGAGCCGGCTAACGCTTGCTTCCACACCGGCTCATGAAAAGATTCGACAGGCTGGTTGTTAGCGTTGTTAACAGACTCGTTAGCGTGTTGGGACATATTTAAACGTCCTTCTGCTTGGTGCCGAAAATCTTGTCGCCGGCGTCGCCCAAGCCAGGCAGGATATAGCCTTTTTCATTCAGGCCGTCGTCGATCGATGCGGTGTAAATGGATACATCCGGATGCGCCGCCAGAACCCGTTCTATGCCCTCGGGGGCGGCCACCAGAATCAGCGTGCGAATGTCGGTGCTGCCGGCTTTTTTCAGTAAATTAATCGTCGAGATAATCGAGCCACCGGTGGCCAGCATGGGGTCGATAATCAGCGCCATGCGTTGGTCCAGTTCACCCACCAGCTTTTCCATGTAGGTGGTGGCTTCCAGGGTTTCTTCGTTGCGGATCTGGCCTACCACGCTCACCCGTGCTGCGGGCAAGAGCGCCAGCACGCCGTCCAGCATGCCAATGCCGGCCCGAAGAATCGGTACGATGGTTACTTTTTTACCCTGAATCTGTTCCACAGTGACCGGCCCGGCCCAGCCGTCAATCTGCTGTTTTTTCAGGGTCATGTCTTTGGTGGCCTCGTAGGTCAGCAGCGTACCCAGTTCCTGCGCCAGTTCACGAAAATTCTTGGTGCTGATATCGGCACGGCGCATCAGGCCGATTTTGTGCTGTATCAGAGGGTGTTTTACTTCGTGGATGGGCATGGCGGTCACCTGTTTGTCGTGATAATTGAGGGCGCGGGGTCGTTCACAAAGGCAACGACACAAAATGGCGAAAGGATACCGTATCTGGTGGTTTTCGTCAGGCTGCCGGTGGCAGAAAGTTGTAGGGGATTTCCTAAGGATTGGTATGGTTTTTGCGGTGTAGCTGTTCAAACGCGCAAAAGCGCCAGAAATCAGGTCAGATCAGATCGATTTAGATCAATCTAGAGAGAAATCCGGCATGGATCGAGCTTTAGTCTTTAATAACGTCAAATCCCTGGCGAAGGGGAACCTCGGGGTTCCACTGATGCTGATGGGCCTGCTGATTCTAGCCATTAACATCATTGGCGGGATTGCCATTGGTATGGCTCAGCACGGGCTGGATTTTAGCCTGGCGGTGGAGCGTTACGCGCTGCTGACCATTGGTGACGGCCTGGTGGCTCAAATTCCGTCGCTACTGCTGTCTACGGCGGCGGCGATTATGGTCACCCGTACCACCTCCAGCCAGGATCTGGGTTTTTTGATGCCTTCGGTGCACATCCGCGACAACCTGGACTTAATGCCCAACGTTTACCGCATCACTTTGATGGGCGTCACCATTGCCGAAGTGGAGATTCACCCGGAGCGGGAGCTGGCCATCGATCCTGGCCAGGTGTTTGGCAAAGTGGAGGGTATAGAGGGTATAGAAGGAAAAGACCCCGCTTTTGGCCTTGATGCCATCTGGATAGAGCCAGAGAAAAAAGACCAGGCCCAAAGCCTGGGCTACACCGTGGTAGACGCCAGCACCGTAGTGGCTACTCACCTGAATCAGGTTCTGCAGACCCACGCCTACGAGTTGCTGGGCCATGAAGAAGTGCAGAAGTGGCTGGGCCAGCTGGAAAAAGTATCGCCAAAACTGGCGGAAGAGCTGGTGCCCTCAGCGGTGAACATCAGCGTGTTGCTGCGAGTGCTGCAGAATCTGTTGAAACAAGAGGTGCCTATTCGTGACATGCGCTCTATCGCTGAATCCATTGTGAACCTGCATCCGCGCAGTCAGGATCCGAAAGTGCTGACCACGGTAATCCGTCAGGCCCTGCGCCGAATGATTGTACAAAGCATTGTTGGTAACGAATCCGAAATACCGGTAATTACTCTGGATCCAGATCTGGAACAGTTTTAGGTGACAAAGCGGTGGCAGCCACCAGCGGCACCCATCTGGCAGAGCTGCAGGCAGACCAGCGCTGGGTAGCCTGCGAACGCCAACTGCACGAACTGCGAACCACCATCGAAGAAATGCGCCAGAACGATCCGTTGCGGGTGTCTTATGACGAAGCCGCAAGGCTGGTTGATCTTGGCGCCTATATCGACGACCTGATGAACACCTGCGGCATTTCCCGGCCCGAGGCAGAACTGGTGTCTGCCCTGAAGAAACGCCAGGCAGCCTGAACCCCGGTTTTGGCGTTATTGACCGGTGTCTTCCGGTGTCATGCCCCGTATGTGAAAGGCGAAGGCCAGAATTTCTGCGACCAGCTGGTACAGCTGTTCGGCGTGTCGGTTTTCACGCCCTGCTGCAGGCCCGCCATCAGTCGTGCCAGGCCAGTGTCCAGGCTTTGCTGCCAGGGCAGGCGTTGCACCAGGGCCTGTGCCAGGCTGGCTTCCGGGGAAGCCGCCAGCTTGCCCAACAGCTGCAATTCGTTGCCTGCACGCAGCACTTTTATCCAGTCGCCGGCCTGAAGTTTGGTTTCGCCAATACTGGCCTGAACCTGAAGCGGTTTGCCGCGTATATCTAACAGCAGCTCGGCGCTGCCGCTCTGGCGTTGAATAACTTCGGTAACCCTTGCCAGCAGACTTTCGTTACGGCCCATCTGCAACTGGTTCAGTACCCGCTGGGCGCTTAGCGCGGTCGATGTAGGCGGGGCTGGGGCAGGCGCGTTGGTGCTGCCTTGCGGTGGCCGGCTGTCGGCGCTGGCGGGTGGATTGGGTTGGGGCGGGTTGGCGGGAAGTTTCATCGCTACCAAATTGACCTGGAGATGGGTAATCACTGGCTGCTTTCGCTATAATGCTCCGCGCCAATATTGAATACACCCGATGCCAGCCTACGCTGCATCGATACGGAACTGGGGCCCGGATGTCTGAACCGCTGCTACAGGCGATCAATTTACAGTGTGAACGCGACGGGCGGGAACTGTTCCGTGATTTATCGTTTTCCATACTGCCCGCAACCGTGACCCGTGTCGAGGGTGCCAACGGCTCTGGTAAAACCACTTTGTTGCGTATATTGGCCGGTCTTAGCAATGCCTGGGCCGGGGACTTGTTGTGGTGCGGCGAGCAACGTGCCCGCGTGCGCGAGTCGTTTTTACGCAATGTGCTGTATCTGGGCCACCGGCCGGGCATAAAACCGTTGCTGTCGCCGCTGGAAAACCTGCGGGCGCTGATGGCCGGTCGTCGCCCGATGGGCGACAAAGCCCTTACGCAGGCGCTTGCAAGAACCGGTCTGGCGGGCTACGAACAGGTGCCGTGCCGGCACCTTTCAGCCGGTCAGCAACGGCGGGTGGCGCTGGCGCGCCTGTTGGTGGCCGACGAGCCCCTTTGGCTGCTGGATGAGGTATTCACCTCCATCGATGCGAGCGGCGTGGCGGCTATCGAAAACCTGCTGCAAGAGCGCGCCGCTGAGGGCGGTGCCGTGGTGTTTACCACCCATCACAACGTACAGATTGCAGGTACGAAGCGACTGGTACTCACACCGGGGGCCGTTGGTTATGATGATTAAACCCCTGGATCAGGCCGTCGGTTCTATCGACGCCATGAAAGCGGTGTTCGCTCGCGACATGAAAGTGGCCTTTCGCCAGCGTCAGGATTTGCTCAACCCTTTGCTGTTTTTCATGATGGTGGTGACTCTGTTTCCGCTGGGCGTGAGCCCGGAAATCTCATTTTTGCAGGAAGCCGGGGCCGGCATTTTGTGGGTGGCGGCACTGTTGTCGGTGCTCTTGTCACTGGATCATCTGTTTCGTCACGATTTTGACGACGGCACACTGGAGCAGCTGGTGCTGCAGCCCCAGCCTCTGTTTTTGCTGGTGTTGGCCAAAACCATGGCGCACTGGGTGCTAACCGGATTGCCGCTGGTGTTGTTAACGCCGGTTTTGGGTGTAATGGTGCATCTGGACGGGAACTCTATCGCTATTTTGTGTCTAACGCTGCTAATTGGTACACCTGTTCTTAGTTTGATCGGTGCGATTGGTGCGGCGTTAACTCTGGGTTTGCGATCAGCGGGTGTACTCTTGTCCCTGTTGATTATTCCGTTGTACATTCCGGTGCTGATTTTCGGTACCGGCACTGTTGCCGCCGCCGCCGAAGGTGCCCCGGTTGGCGCCTATCTGGCGTTGCTGGGCGCGTTTCTGGTGTTGGCTTTGACTCTGGCGCCTTTCGCCAGCGCAGCGGCTCTGAAAGTCAGCCTGTCAAACAGCTGACAAACCGATTCAAACAGAGGCAAGGTATTTAACTGATGTGGCAATTTTTTCACAAGCTGGGATCACCAAAATGGTTTTACGGGATTGCCGCCCGGCTAATGCCCTGGTTGCTGGTACTGGGATTGCTGTGTCTCGGCGCTGGTTTGGTGTGGGGCCTGGCGTTTGCGCCTAAGGACTACCTGCAGGGCAACAGCTACCGCATCATTTTTATTCATGTGCCGTCGGCGTTTTTGGCCCAGTCGGTTTACATCATGATGGCCTCGGCCGCGGTGGTTACACTGGTGTGGCGCATGAAGCTGGCCGATGTGTTTGTCAAAGCCGCAGCGCCGGTGGGCCTGGTACTCACCTTTATATCGCTGTTTACGGGCGCGGTTTGGGGCAAACCCACCTGGGGCACCTGGTGGATTTGGGACGCACGGCTGACATCGATGCTGATCCTGTTGTTTCTGTATGGTGGGGTGATCGCTCTTGACCGCGCCATTAATGATGAAAAATCGGCGGCCCGCGCCGTGGCCATATTGGTGCTGGTGGGCGTGGTGAACATTCCGATTATCAAATATTCTGTGGATTGGTGGAATACTCTGCACCAGCCGGCCACCTTCAAGCTGACAGAGAAGCCCAGCATGCCGGCGGAAATGTGGGTGCCGCTACTGTTGTCGGTCATTGGCCTGTATCTATTGTTTGGCTGGCTGGCGTGTCTGCGTATGCAGACGGAAATTCTAATACGTGAACAGCGCACCCGCTGGGTACAGGACCTGTTTCATGTGAATGGAGGTGCCAGATAATGGCGTTTGATTCCTTCGGTGCGTTTTTGGCAATGGAAGGCCATGGCCCCTATGTATGGGCTAGTTACGGTGTATTTTTTGTATTGATGGCGGTGCTGATGGTGGGTTCTTATCGGCGCCGCAATGCGGTGCTGCAAAGCTGCCGTCAGCCCGCCGGTTCCCGCTCGTCGCGGGCGCCAGAACCAGATTCGGACACGGCGCCAGCGGCAGCGGCCAGCTTCACCCGTGTTGATGTTTCCCAAGACTGAGTGGCTGAAAAACCATGCACCCGATCCGTAAAAAACGTTTGACCATTGTGCTGTTCCTGCTGGCCGGCCTTGCCGTGGCGGTAGGCTTGACCACCTACGCCCTGCGCCAGAATATCAATCTGTTTTATGATCCTACCCAGATCGCCGCGGGAGAAGCACCGGCGGATGTGCGCATTCGTGCTGGTGGCATGGTGGAAGAAGGCTCTGTGCTGCGCGATACGGAAAGTCTGAAAGTGGCTTTCAAGGTGACTGACTTTACCGAATCGGTCACCGTTGAGTACGTGGGCATCCTGCCTGACCTGTTTGCCGAAGGGCAGGGCATTGTGGCCATGGGTAGATTAAACAGCGAAGGCGTGTTTGTGGCCGACCAGGTACTGGCCAAACACGATGAAAACTACATGCCACCGGAAGTGGCTGACGCTCTGGCAAAAGCCTCCGAAAGCCGCGACATCGCGGCTGAAGCTACCAAAACCCTGGCCAACTGATGTCCGTTAAGCGCCCGATACGCAGGGGTGTGCGGCAAATGTGTGGTGTATGGCAAATATGTGGAGTATGGAAAGTATGATGTATCCGGAACTCGGACAGTTTGCACTCATTCTGGCACTGCTGCTGGCGGTGTTGCTGTCGGTGGTGCCCTTGGTGGGTTCGGTCACCGGCCGCGATAGCTTGCAGGCGTTTGCCAGGCCGCTGACGGCGGGCATGTTTGTATTTGTCGCCGTGGCCTTTGGTATTCTGACCTACGCTTTTATGATAGATGACTTCTCGGTGGCTTATGTCGCCAACAACAGCAATAGCCTGTTGCCCTGGTATTACAAATTCAGTGCGGTTTGGGGCGGCCACGAAGGTTCTCTTCTGCTGTGGATTCTGATGCTGGCGGGCTGGACCCTGGCGGTTGCGGTGTTTTCGCAGCGCCTGCCTACGGTGATGGTGTCCCAGGTGCTGTCGGTGCTGGGCATCGTGTGCGTTGGTTTTTTGCTGTTTATCGTTGTTACCTCGAATCCGTTTGAGCGAATACTGCCAAACATTCCCGCAGACGGCGCCGACCTGAACCCGTTGTTGCAGGATTTTGGCCTGATTATTCACCCACCTATGCTGTACATGGGCTACGTGGGTTTTTCAGTCGCTTTTGCCTTTGCCATTGCGGCACTGATTAGCGGTCGCCTGGACGCCGCCTGGGCGCGCTGGTCGCGGCCCTGGACCACTGTGGCCTGGGCCTTTCTGACCATCGGTGTTGCTCTGGGCAGCTGGTGGGCCTATTACGAGCTTGGCTGGGGCGGCTGGTGGTTCTGGGATCCGGTCGAGAACGCGTCTCTACTGCCCTGGTTGTCGGGTACCGCACTGATGCACTCGTTGGCGGTGACGGAAAAACGCGGTGTGTTCAAAAGCTGGACTGTGTTGCTGGCCATTGTGACTTTTGCCCTGAGCCTGCTCGGCACCTTTCTGGTGCGCTCTGGCGTACTGACCTCGGTGCACGCTTTCGCCTCGGACCCCGAGCGCGGCACCTTCCTGCTGGTTTTGCTGGCCATCACGGTGATTGGCAGCCTGATTCTGTACGCGATTCGCGCACCCACTGTGCACGTGCGCGCCCGTTACGGTTCCATGTCGCGGGAAATTTTCCTGCTGCTGAACAACGTCATGCTGGTGTCGGCTACCTTGCTGGTGGCGGTGGGCACGCTTTATCCGCTGGTGCTGGACTCACTGGATATGGGCAAGTTGTCTATTGGCGAGCCGTTTTTCAATCTGACCTTTACGCCGCTGGCCATCGCTGCCGGGCTGTTAATGGGTGTTGGTATTTTTTCACGCTGGAAGAAAACCGACGCTGGCTGGTTGGCGCGCAAACTGCTGTGGCCACTGGCCCTCAGCATTCTGATCAGCGCCGCGGCGATTGTCGGTTACGGCGAGTTCAAGATGATGGCTTTTCTTGGCATTTTCACCGCGGTGTGGGTGGCTGTGGCCACGTGTTGGGACCTGTTGGACAAGTCGAACTCACGTAAGGGCCGGATGCATGGGCTCAAGCGCCAGTCGCGCAGCTATTACGGCATGGTGCTGGGGCACTTGGGCCTGGCGATGACCATCGCCGGCGCAACAGTGGTGTCCAACTACGGCATTGAGCGCGACGTTCGTATGGAGCAGGGCGATGTTGCCACCGTGGGTGACTATCAGTTTGTGTTTACCGACATTGGCCAGCGCCAGGGTGCGAACTTTACCGCCCAATACGGTGGTTTTGACGTGTTGTTGGACGGCCGTAAAGTGGCTGAGCTGCATCCGGAAAAACGCCAGTATTCGGCGGGCATGAGCGTGATGACCGAAGCAGATATAGATGCGGGCTTTACCCGCGACATTTTTGTCGCCATTGGTGAGCGCATCTCAGACAACGCCTGGGCCATTCGCTTGCAGTACAAACCATTGATTCGCTGGTTGTGGCTGGGGGCTTTCATAATGGCGCTTGGCGGCTTCCTTGCGGTGAGTGACAAACGCTACCGCATCCGCGAGCGGGCAACCGAGCCAAAAGCAAAACCTGCCGACAGTGGCTCCCTTGTTGCAAACCCGGTAATGGCTTCTGTTACAACACCGGTGATAACGTCGGAGGCTCGGTCTTGATGAAGCGGGTCCTGTTGTTTTTGCCGTTGCTAGTGGCTCTGGTTTTAGGCGTATTGCTGTTTTCCGGTATCGGTAAAGACCCGACAAAGCTGGATTCAGCTCTGGTTGGTAAAGCCATGCCGGAGTTCGCCCTTGAAGACCTGCACCAGCCAGAGGTGCAAGTCAGCCAGCAGGTGTTCCAGGGTGAGCCCAGCCTGTTAAATGTGTGGGGCACCTGGTGCCCGTCGTGTCGCGCCGAGCATGCTGACTTGATGTGGCTGGCCAAGAACGAAGGCGTGCCCATTGTGGGGCTGAACTACAAAGACCAGCGTGCCGAGGCCAAAGCATGGTTAGAGCGCCTGGGCGACCCCTACAGCACCAGTATTTATGATCCCAAAGGTAGCCTGGGTTTTGATCTGGGTGTGTATGGCGCTCCCGAAACGTTTGTAATTGGTGCTGACGGCACGGTGCTGCATCGTCACGTGGGCGTGGTGAACAAGCAGGTGTGGGAGGAGACATTACGGCCTCTCTTGAACCAGGCGGGAGGCCAGTACTGATGGCGATTTTCAGGCTATTCAGCCGCTTTGCACCGGCATGGTTGGCAGCCCTGCTGATTGTTTTGGCACTGCCGGCACAGGCGGTAGTGCGCGACGTTTATAGTTTCGATACTGAGGAAAAACAGCAGCGGTACCAGACCATGATCACCGAGCTGCGCTGCCCCAAGTGCCAGAACCAGAACATTGCCGACTCTAATTCTTCGATTTCCGAAGACATGCGTGACGAGGTCTATCGGATGATGACAAACGGCGCCAGCGACGTAGAAATCATGGATTCGCTGGTAGGCCGGTTTGGCGAGTTTATCCGCTACAAGCCCTTATTAGAAAAACGTACCCTGCTGTTATGGGCAACACCAGCCATTTCAGTGCTTGGCGGCCTTTTAATTGTGGGTGGTATTGTTTTGCGTTCGCGCCGCAACAACCAGATTGACAGTGAGCTGAGCGCCGAGGAACGGGCGCGGGTGGAGAAAATTATGGACGGGCACAACGGCAAATCGGATTCACAGGCGTAACGCCCAGGACAAACCGCAATCACATTTAACGATTTTCTCTCATCGGTAACGGGATTTTCATGAGCAATATGTTTTGGATTGCCGCATCTTTATTAATCGTGCTGGCATTGGCCTTTGTGCTGTATCCGGTTTTTTTCCACCGCTCTGGCCGGAGCCAGCAGCTAGACCAGCGCAATCAGAATCTGCTGGCTTACCGCTCACGCATGCAGGAACTAGACGCCGAATACGAAGCCGGCGTGCTTGATAAAGACAACTATCAACAGCTAAAAACCGAGCTTGGTGGTTCCATGCTCGATGACATTCCTGAAAATGAAACGCCTGCCGCCTCAACCCCCGGCCGTAAAACCGGCATGGCGGTGGCGCTGGTGTCCATTCTGGTGATTCCCGCTTTGACCCTTGTGTTGTATGAGCGTTGGGGAGCTATGGATCAGGTAGAGCAGTTCATCACCATGGAACAGCTGGGGGCCGGTAATGAAGCCGGCCGCGAGCAACAGATGGCGTCGCTGGCGGCGCAATTGCAGGCCAAGCTGGAAGCCAGCCCGGACAACCCCGACGGTTGGGCCATGCTGGGGCAAACCTATATGCGCATGGAGAAATACCCACAGGCGGCACAGGCGTTTCAGCGTTTGGAGCAAAGCGTAGAGCGTGCCGGCGGCGACGATCCGTCCCGTGCTCTGGCTTTGGGTCTGGCCGGTCAGGCGATGTTTTTCCAATACCAGGGTGCTATGAACGCAGAGGTGCAGCAGGTGATTTCCAGCGCGCTGGAGCTTGATCCAAACGAGGTCAATGCCCTTGGCTTGCTGGGCATCAACGCCTTTGGTCAGGAAAACTATCGCGAAGCGATTGGTTTTTGGCAGCGCATTGTGCAGGTAGCGCCAGACCACCCGCAGCGCGATTCTATTGCGGGCGGTATTACCGAAGCCTACAACCGCTTGGGCGAAACACCGCCTGAGAGTTTTCTGGCATCGATTCAGGCTTCCGACCAGCAGTCAGCTCAGGCCCTAAAGAGTGATGGCCCCGGTGTCACCGTCAGCGTTAGCCTGGACGAAGCTTTCTTGAACGACGTACCTGCCGACACCACGCTGTTCGTGTTTGCCCGCCAGGCCAACGTTAACAGCGGTCCACCGCTGGCGGTTGCACGCTTCACAGCCTCTGACATGCCGTTGGAGATCCGTCTGGATGACTCCTTGGCAATGTCTCCGCAGAATACGATTTCCTCGGTTGAAAAAGTGATGGTCACGGCGCGCCTAAGCCCCAGTAGCAGTGTTATGGCCCGCGCCGGCGACTGGCAGGGCAGCTTGGCAGCGCCGGCTACCGTAGCCGCTGGTGAGCACACACCGCTGACGCTTGTGATTGATAGTCTATTGATTGAATGAACATGGCCTTGCCGCGGTAGCGCCGCATACGTTTTCGCTACCGCGGTGGTTTGCAATGCCTATTGCCTGAGTGGTGCTACTGCTGCGATGCGTCAATGGTAGGCGGATACAGTGGCGATAACCCATTGTTTGCTGCCGGGCTGGCAGGCCTGCGCCCTAGCTCACGAATCGCCTGTTGCAGCTGCGCCGGGTTATTCGACGCCTTGTCTTCCAACGGTTGCTCTGTGCCATAACGCCGCTGTTCAAGCTTGGCCAGAGCGTCGGTGAGGGGCGGCAAATGACAGAATTCCGCCACCTGACGCCAGCTCTGAAATCCCTTGTCCGGATACTGAAGATTCATCCAGCGTAGCAACAGTCGCGGTGTATCCGGGTTGTTGTTGCCCGCAGCGGCCAGCAGCTCCTTGTAGAGCCGTGAATCGTCTGGCCCGAAGTTGCCCTCGATTGCCTTGTTAGCGCGATAACGCGAGCGCTTTGCGCGCCAGAACAAACCCGCCGTAATACCCCAGCCAACGGCCATAAACATCGCCAGCCAAGGCCAGAAGGCACCGCCGCCGGGGCTGCCTTGGTCGTTCGTATCCGATTCTGGATCTGCGTCGCCAGCGGAGTTATTCAGCTTTTCATCGATAGCGGTGACCGCCCGAACTTGGGCCTGAACCTGAGCCTGAGCATTGAAGTCTGAACCGGGCGCAACCACCAGCATGCGTGCTGGAATAATCGCGACTTTTTCTGAATCGCTTGCGGTATCCCACCAGGGAACGCGCACCTCGGGCAGGCGCAGCTCGCCGGCTTGTACCGGCACCAGGGCGCTGGCCTGTTGCAGTATAGACATCAGGCCGTCGGCGCTGATGTCGGTGGCGCGTTTGGCAGGCTCTGGATAACTGCGCAGCCCGGACGCTGTCTGAGCCGGAAAGGGCGGCAGCGTGGCATCTGGCAAGCCGTTGGCGCGCAGGGTTAGCTGGTGGGTCAGATTTGCACCGCTGGTGACGCGGTTATCGTTGGGGAGCCCACTTTCTTCCAGCGTTAGCCCCGTTGCGGGCAGCCAGACGCTGCCACTGAATTGCGGGGGTATGTCTTTCACCGGCAGGTCAAACAGTTGTTCGCTGCTGCGCAGGATCTGCAGACGGCCGTTGGCGCCGCGAAAGCTGCCTTCAAATTCGAGGGGCGCTAGGCTGAGTTGGCCCGGTGTCTGCGGGTAAACCGCGTAGCGGCGCTCAATCATACGGTAGCGTTGATCACCCCGAACCCGCGAGTATTCCTGCTGTGGGCCCAAGGATTCAATCACCGCGTTATTGCTGACCGGTTCCGACAGTTCGCCGCGGATGAGCTCATTGCTGAAGTACAGTTGTACCGTTAGCAGCAGCTGCTCCTGCACATAAAGTTCGGCTTTGTCGGTGGAAAGCTCTATAAAACTCTTCCGCACGTCTGCAGTCGGGTTTTGCGCCCATGCCGGCAACGCCAGCAGGCAAAAGACGATGATCAAAAACCGACCAAAGCCACGGCAATCGCTGTGACCGCCATAAACATGTCGCCGCAACGGCGCCGAGAATTTGTTGTTTCGCTCTACCATGGCGTATCGCCTCTGTCTGCTGGTGTCTGCCGTTGCCGGTATTGCTGAAGGAATTTCTGCTGCAACAGACCGCCAGGGTCATCTGGCACCCGCCTTAAATACTGCTTTTGGCTCTGGCTCAACGGGGCTTCACGGGTATCTGCCGGGGCCTGTTCCGGGCCAGGCTCTTTACCGGACTCACTCTCGGGCCCGTTCCTTGATTTTTTATCAAGTTCGGCATCGAGCTCTGCGCTATCGCCGTTGTTGTCAGATTGCTGATCGCGCCCGCTTTCACCTTTTTCCGGGCTCTTGGAGCTCCCGGAATCTTCGGAGTTCTCTGCATTCTCGGAATTTTCGCTGTTCTGCGGCTGCCCATCCTGGCTGTCAGAGCCCGGGTCCTGTCCGGATGACGGATCTTGCTGTTGACCTTGTTCTTGCTGCTGCTCCTGTTGTTGGAGCAAGTCGGAAACCAAAGTTCGGTTGGCAAGGGCGTCCGTGTGTTGGGGCTGTAGGGTGAGTGCTTGGTCGTAGGCGGAAATGGCGGATTCCAGTTTGCCCGCTTGGGCCAGGGCGTTGCCCCGGTTGTAGGCGCCGTCGGCTCCGGGCACCTTGGCGAAGCGCTCACCGGCGGCCTCGAACTCGCGGCTGCGATAGAGCGCCGTACCTTGCCATTCGGGCGCTTGCAGCTGCTTTGCGGCCTGCTTTGGGTCCTGCTCTATCAGAGCTGGCGCGCGCTGGTCTTCACGCTGCCACAGCTCGCCCCAGCTAAGGGCTTGCGCAGGCTGCGGCAGGGTAGGTAGCAAGGCCAGGGCGAACAGCGCTAAAGCGCCGCGGCGCCAGATCAGCAGTAATAAGGGAAAGGCCAGCCAAAGTAGCCAGTAGCCGTCTTCCTGCCACTGTGACTGTTGGCGTGTTTTTGCAGGATCAAGCCGTGCCGCGTCGGTTTTGGCGAAAGCCGCGTTTAAGCCGCTGACCGCCAGTGCGCTGAGGTCACGGCCATCCAGCGTCAGGGTCGCGCTCTTGCCGCCATTGGCCGCCGCCAGCTGCGCTAATGTCTCGGGCGCTGCCTGGCTGATCACAATGCGGTCGCCGTCGCGTATAAAACCGCGCTCGGCCAGGGGGATTGGGCCACCGGCGCGGGTGCCAACGGTGAGGGTGTCAAGTTGGAAACGGCTGCCTGTCAACATCTCGGTAATGGCCTGGCGGTAACGGGGTTGCACGTCGTCTGTGATTAACAAAATACGGCCGTTGCCCGGTGCTCCGCGTTCGAGCAGCTCCATGGCCTTGCGCACTGCCAGATCGGCGCGGTTGCCTGCGGCCGGCATCATCAGCGGGTCCAGAACGGCGAGCATGGATTCGGTAGTGGCGCTGTCGTCACTGAGGGGCGTTACGCTGTGGGCGTCTGCGGCGTACACCACCAGAGCTGTAAGGCTGCCTTGGCGCGCGGCAAGAATGTCGCGAATCTTGCGTTTGGCCAGTGTCAGGCGGTTGGGCTGCACGTCGGTGGCCAGCATCGACAGCGACAGGTCCAGCACTATCACCAGGCTGCTGGCGGGTGGTGCCGCGGGGCTTGGCGCCTGGCGCCACACTGGGCCGGCCAAGGCCAGACTGATCAGCAAAAACGCCAGCACGGCTGCGAGAGGGCTGGCGATCCGTGGCATTCTTCTTAGCATTTTTCGCTGGCCCGCAGCGCTGTGTCGCGGCTCCGGCAGCAGCGGCGCCAGAAGATGCTGGGGTATCAGTGCCGACCAGCCGCTGTTGCCGTCACCGCGATGCCGGGCAAGCCAGTACATCAGCGGTGTGGCCAGCAACAGCAAAAGCCACCAGGGCCGCAGCCACTGTAACTGCGAAATCATCAGCTCAGACATGGGGCTGTTTCTCTGTTTCGGGGCCTTGGCGAAGCGGTTGCTGGCGTAGCTTTTGGTAGCGGCGGAACAAGAGCGCAAACAGCCATAGCGTTACGGCCAGCGCCGCCGGCCAGACATAATATTCGCGCACCGGTCGGTAAAACTGACCTTCTTGGAGGGCCGGTTCGAGCTGGTTAATGCTGGCGTAAATACCGGCAAGCTCGGCCAGATTACGGGCGCGAAAATATTGGCCGCCGGTTTGCTGCGCCATGCGCGTTAGCAGGGCCTCGTTTAGATCCCGCGACGGATTGCGCTGCAGCAGTCCGATTATGGCGCTATCCGCGCCGGCGCCAATACCGATGGTGTAAAGCCGCACGGCACTGGCCTGTGCCAGCTCACTGGCTTTGTCAGGCGTTATTTCGCCGGCGGTGTTAGCGCCGTCGGTCAGCACAATGGCAACTCGTTGTTCCAGGGGCCGCTCGCGCAGGCGCTTCACCGCTAGCCCAACGGCGTCGCCAATGGCGGTTGCGTTCCCGGCCATGCCGAGGCCGGCTTCTTGCAGCAGAATGTTTACCGTTGTTCGGTCAAAGGTCAGGGGTGCTTGTACATAGGCCTGGCTGCCAAACAGAATAAGGCCCAGGCGATCGCCCTGGCGCTGATCAATAAACTCGGCCAGCACCTGTTTTACCGCCTGTAACCGGTTAATCCGTCGGCCCTGGCGTACCATATCCGGCTCGTCCATGCTGGGTGAAATGTCTACCACCAGCATCAGATCGCGCCCTGTTGTCGGCAGTTGCCGAGCCTCGCCCACCACTTGCGGTCGCGCCAGCGCCAGCACCAACAGCAACCAGCCCGACAGTGTGAATAAACGCAGCCATACAGGGTTTTTGGTGCTATGGCTGGAGACCCCGGGCATGTCGGTTAACCAGTGTCCGAGGGGCATTACGGGCGCCTGCACGGGGTGGGCTGCGCGGCGCCGCCAAAGCAGCGCGAGCGGCAGCAATGCAAGCAAGAGCACCCAGGGATACGCCAGTGTCATGGCGCACCCCGCAGTTGTTTTTTATGGTCTTGCAGCCAGCGCCCGGCAAAGGTTAGCGCGTGCTGCGGGTCGCAGCTGCTGTGGGGTTGCCAGCAGGCGTTCACTATTGTGGTAACCAGGTCTGCTTCAACGGCGTTATCGCTACTGTGCTGCAAAAACGCGACCCAATCGTCGCCGCTCAGGGCGGCTATTGACTGCAGTGGATAGATGTCACGGGCCACACGCTTTAGCAATGCGTTAAGCTGGCTGAACCAGGCGGCACTGTTTTTCGGTTGCGCCCGCAGGGCTTCCAGTTCCCGTTGTACCGTTTGCCAGCGCCGGTTGCGCTGCTGCCAGCGTTGCCATCCGCGCACGGCCAGCACCAGGCAGAGCAAGCCTGCAGCGGCCAGTAACCACCAGCCGGGCGCTGGCGGCCACCAGCCTTCGTTCACGGGTAAATGAATATCGCGCAGCTGTTGCAGCGCGTTGGCGGCGTTGTTGGCCCCATTGTTGGCCCCATTGTTGGCGGTATGGGTGGCGTTAGCATTGTTCATCCCAGGCGGCCTCCGCCGGCCATCAGCGCGCGCAGCGCCAAGCGCGGATGCTCGCCAGTAGAAACATCAATGCGGGTGACCGCCGCCACGCGCAGGCAATGTTGCAACCGCTCCTGGTGTTGGTTCATGCGCTGCTGCCAGGCCTGGCGAAATGTGTTATCCGCGGCGTCAAACCACAGCGGCCCAATGGCGCTGGCCACCGCAAACTGGCCGTGCCGGGGCAATGCCTGCTCCAACGGATCACTGATATGAACGGCGCTGACGCTGTTGTGCTGAGCCAGCTTACCCATCAAGCCAGCGCTGTGTTCGCTCAGCTGCATAAAGTCACTGATGATGAAAATTCGGCTGCCGGTGCGCGCAACGCGACGGGCTTCAACCAGTGCGTTATCCAGCGACCCCGGCTCTGCCAGCGGCGCGCTCGGGGTGGGGTGAAACTGGCCGGGCTGATGTTGTAGGTGGGCAAGGTTGTCTAGCAGTCGCAGCACCGAGGTCTTACGCCGTGCCGGGCGCTGCAGCGTTAACAGCTGGCCATTGAACACCAGACCGCCTACCCGGTCGCCGCCCAAAAGCGCAACCCAGGCCAGCATGGCAGTAGCCTGGGCGGCGCGCACCTGTTTGTAGGCGCCGGTACTGGCGAAAAACATGGAAGGGCTTAAGTCACACAGCAGCAGAGCCGGACGCTCCCGTTCCTCTTCGTAGATTTTAGTGTGAGCCTGTTGCCGCCGCGCCGTGACCCGCCAGTCAATGGTGCGAATGTCATCGCCTGGCTGATATTGCCGAACTTCGGCAAACGCCATACCGCGGCCCCTTTGTGGCGAGGCGTAAGCTCCGGCCTGGCGGCTGCGGGTGGCCTTGGCCGACGGCAGCCGCAGCGTATGGGCTTCTGCCTGTAGCTTTACCAACGCAGCTAATGGCAACGCGATGTCGTGCGTTGCGTTGGCGTGCGCGGCAGAGGCCGACACATTGGATGCGTTACCATGAGTCATGGGCAGATTATGCCGTTACCGGTAGGCATTCTAAGAGTCGCCGCAAAAAATCGTCGGTGCTGACGCCCTCAGCCTGGGCGTCGAAGTTTAGCAGCACCCGATGGCGCAGCACGTCAAAGGCCACATTGCGGATGTCGTCCGGGGTTACATAGTCGCGCCCATCAAGCCAGGCCTGGGCGCGGCTGCAACGGTCCAGTGCGATAGTGCCCCGCGGGCTGGCGCCAAAACTGGCCCAGCGCGCCAGTTCCGGGCCTACCTCCGGGCCTAGCTCTGCAGGCTTGCGAGTGGCTAGCACCAGCGCCAGTAAATAGTCCTCAACGGCCTCTGACATGTGTACGTCGGCCACTTGCAGGCGCGCGGCAAACACCTCGCTGGCACTCACACGGCGGGTAACGGCGGCCGCAGGCTGGCGAAAGTCGCGGCGCGCCAGGTGCAGAATCTTGCGCTCGGCGCTGGCATCGGGGTAATCAATCAACACGTGCATCAGAAAGCGGTCGAGCTGGGCTTCCGGCAGGGGGTAAGTGCCTTCCTGCTCTATCGGGTTCTGCGTCGCCATCACCAGAAACAGCGGTTCCAGCACGAAGGTGTTCATGCCCACGCTGACCTGGCGTTCGCCCATGGCTTCCAACAGCGCCGATTGCACCTTGGCCGGGGCGCGGTTTATTTCATCGGCCAGTACCAGGTTGTGAAACACCGGGCCGCGCTGGAATTCGAAAAGACCGGTTTCTGCGCGATAGATCTCGCTGCCGGTCACATCGGAAGGCAACAGGTCAGGGGTGAACTGGATGCGGTGAAAGTCGCCTTCAATGTGTTCAGCCAAGGTTTTGATGGCGGTGGTTTTCGCCAACCCCGGGGCGCCTTCCACCAGCAGGTGGCCATCAGCCAGTAGAGCCATCAATAGGCGGTTAACCAGGGTTTTCTGGCCAATAATACGGGTTTCCAGCTGGCTCTGAAGATCCAGAAAAGTCTGCTGTAGTGATAACGGCGATGACATAGGCAAGGTACTCGTGACCGGTAACGATAAAAGACAGCTATGCTACAACAATCTGACTGATAAGTAGTTGCCGTAATTTTGCGGAGATGCCGGAAAAAATCAAGCGCTTGGCATATCCTAGTGCGATAACAATGGCATAAAAACGATATAAAACCAGTTCCCATCGTTCACACGAACCAGAGGTACGCTATGAATGCGCTGACATTGGCCAGTAAGGAACAATTTTTTTCGAAGTTAGAGGAGGCGTTTGGCGAGAAGATTGCCAAAACCGAAGCCACCCGAATCAGCGAATTTGCCCGCCAACACTACTCGCAGATCCCTCTGGAAGAACTGGTCAATCGGCGATTTTCAGATATTTATGGCGGTGTAATGGCAGCATGGCAGTTTCTGCGCCAGCGCGGACAGGACAAGACCCCGGTTTCCGTGTTCAATCCGGATCTGGAAAGCGATGGATGGGCATCGACTCATACGATGATTTTTATCATTCATCCGAACATGCCGTTTCTGATTGACTCACTGCGCATTGCCATTAACCAGCGCGAAATTGGCACCCATTCCATTCAGCACGCGGTGCTTCAAATCAGCCGCGATAAAGATGGCAAGTTGGCCGATCTGCACGGCAAAGATGCGAGCAGGACTGCACCGGCCGAGTGTGCTCAAGAGGCGTTTATTGCCATTGAAATTGATCGCCACAGCGCGCCGGAAGAAATGGCCGAGCTGGAGCAGGTACTGCAAAGCGTGTTGCACGAAGTACGCATCGCTGTGGGTGACTTTCCCCGGGTAAACGCGAAAGTGATCGAAAGTCGCGAGGAGCTGGAACATTCCGCTGGAGGTATCAGTAAGCAGCAGAAGAAAGAAGCACAGGCATTTTTGACCTGGTTGCAGGAAGACCATTTCACGTTTCTTGGTTACGACGAGTACGACTTTGTAAACGATAAAAACGGCGTGGAAGTGCGCCGGGTAAAAGACTCCGAACTTGGCATATTGCGGGTGACCAACGAACGCCCCGTGTGTGTGCGTTTAAGTGAGTTGCCCAACCGCACCGGTCAGGAAATGACCCGCACTGACGATGTGTTTATCTTTGCTAAATCCGCCCAACGCTCGCGCGTGCATCGCCCGGCCTACCCGGACTACATTGCCATAAAACGCTTCAACCAGAAGGGTGAAGTGGTGGGTGAGCGGCGTTTTCTGGGCCTTTATACCGCTCGAGTGTACAACGAGCGACCAGATCAGACTCCATTGATTCGCCGCAAATTCGAAAGTGTGATGGCGCAGTCAGGCTTCCCCCGTGACGATTATACCGGCAAAGAGCTTGACCAAATTCTGACGGTGTTGCCCCGCGACGAGCTGTTCCAACTCAACACCGAAGAACTGCTGCGATTGGCCTCTGGCATACTGTACATTCAGGAACGCCGACGTATTGAGTTGTTCATGCGCGAAGACGTGTACGGTCAGTTTGTGTCTTGCCTGGCCTATTTCCCACGGGACATCTACAACACTGAGCTGCGTCTGAAAGTCGAGCAGGTTCTGGTAGAAACTTTGGGCGCCGAAGACGTCGAATTTGTGACTTATTTCTCCGAATCGGTACTGGCACGGGTGCAGTTCACCATTCGCGTGCCGCCGATGGAAAATCGCCAGCTACCACTGGCTGAGATTCGCCAAAAGGTGTTCGAGCTGGCGCAGTCCTGGAGTGACGGACTGTCAGAAGCCCTTACTGAAGCCTGGGGCGAAGAGCAGGGCAGCGAGATGAAACGTACCTGGAGTGCTGGTTTTCCCGCCAGTTACCTGGAAATGTTTTCACCACGCCGCGCCGCTATTGACCTGGAATACGTTGCCAGCGCCGTCAAAACCGGCGATATGGCCATGAGTTTTTACCGGGCGCTTGAAGAAGACGACAGCACAATTCACTTTAAATTGTTCTATCCAAACCATCCGGTACCCTTGTCTGACGTAATGCCGGTGTTCGACAACTTTGGCTTCCGCGTACTCAGCGAACATCCGTTTGAAATGACTAACCGCAATGATGAGGTGGTCTGGCTGCACGACTTCACTCTGCGTACGGTTTCTGGCGCCACGATCGACCTGCAACGTTTGCGGCCACTGTTCGGCGAGCTCTTTCGTCGTGTTTGGCGCGGCGATGCCGAGAACGACGCTTTCAACCGCCTGATGAAATCGTCTTATAAAAGCTGGCGCCAGATCGCGCTGTTGCGCACCTACGCCCGTTACATGCGCCAGATTCGGTTTTCCAACAGCCAGACTTTTATTGCCAAAACATTGTTCCACCACACGAACTTGACCGAAATTTTGCTGGCCTACTTTGAAGCCCGCTTTAATCCGGATAACGGCTACAGCTTCGCCAAGCGCGAGGCCACGCAACAAAAACTGCTGGTGGAATTTAACGCGGGGCTGGAAGAGGTTGAGAACCTGAGCGAAGACCGGGTGTTCAAGCTGTATATGGAGCTGATTCAGGCAACCTTGCGTACGAATTATTATCAGCCTGACGAGTCTGGTCAGCTCAAATCTTACATCAGCGTAAAGCTGGATCCGACCGGCATTCCGGACATGCCGCTGCCGATGCCGATGTTTGAAATATTTGTGTATTCACCGCGCGTAGAAGGTGTGCATCTGCGCGGTGGCAAAGTGGCGCGCGGAGGCCTGCGCTGGTCGGATCGTTTTGAAGATTACCGCACCGAAGTGCTGGGCCTGGTAAAGGCGCAGCAGGTAAAAAATGCGGTGATTGTGCCAGTGGGAGCGAAGGGCGGTTTTGTTGCCAAGCAGCTGCCAAAAGCCTCTAACCGCGAGGCCTTCCAGGCCGAAGGCAAAGAAGCGTATAAAACCTTTATTCGCGGATTGCTGGACATTACCGACAACTTGGTAGACGGCAATATTGTGCCGCCGCTCAGCGTGGTGCGCCAAGACGCAGACGATCACTACCTGGTGGTGGCCGCCGACAAAGGTACCGCGACATTCTCTGACATCGCCAATGGCTTGTCTGCCGACTACGACTTCTGGATGGGCGATGCCTTTGCCTCGGGCGGCAGCAACGGTTATGACCATAAGAAAATGGGCATTACCGCCCGCGGCGCCTGGGTATCGGTGGAGCGGCACTTCCGGGAAATGGGTATCAACCCGGCGGAAGACGAGTTTACCGTGGTGGGCATTGGTGACATGGCCGGTGACGTGTTTGGCAACGGCCTGCTGAGCTCGGAAAAAACCCGCTTGGTAGCGGCGTTCAACCATATCCACATTTTTATCGATCCGGCTCCAGACGCAGCCAAGAGTTATAAAGAACGCCTGCGCCTGTTCCAAATGCCGCGTTCGGCCTGGACGGATTACACCAGCGAATTGATATCCGCTGGTGGTGGCGTGTTCAGTCGCAGTACGAAATCCATTCCGCTGAGCCCCGAAATTAAAGCCCTGCTGGGAATCAAAGCAGACCGGGTGCCGCCCAACATGCTGATTGCCCACATCCTTAAAGCGCAGGTAGACCTGCTATGGGTTGGCGGCATTGGCACTTATGTCAAAGGGGGTGGTGAAAGCCACAGCGATGTCGGCGATAAAGCCAATGACGGCGTTCGTATCAACGGCGCCGAGCTGCGCTGCAAGGTAGTGGGCGAAGGCGGCAACCTGGGCTTTACCCAGCGTGGCCGTATTGAATACGCGCTCAAAGACGGGCGCCTGAACACCGACTTCATTGACAACTCCGGCGGTGTGGACTGTTCAGACCACGAAGTGAATATAAAGATTCTGCTCAATCGCTCCATTGTAATGGGCGATTTGACCGCTAAACAGCGCAACCTGCTGCTGGAAGACATGACCGAAGACGTGTCTGCGCTGGTGCTGAAAAACAATTACCGCCAGACCCAGGCCCTGAGTATCGCCAGCGAAGATGCCCCCAAACGCATTGAAGAATGTCGTAGGCTGATGAACACCTTAGAGGCAGAAGGCAAACTGAACCGCGAGCTGGAGTTTTTGCCCGACGACGAGGCCCTGAACCAGCGCAAGCAGGCGGGTAAAGGCCTGACACGGCCGGAACTCGCGGTGTTGATTGCGTATGTAAAAGCAGACTTAAAACAGACCCTGGTGGCCAGCAACCTGCCTGATGACCCGCTGTTGGTGGGGGAAATGTACAAGGTGTTTCCGCGGGAGCTTAATCGCAAATTTGCCGACGAGCTGGGCGAGCACCAGCTAAGGCGGGAAATCATTGGTACCCAGATTGCCAATGATATGGTCAACCACATGGGCATCATTTTTGTCGACAGCATCAAACAAGCGACCGGCGCCGATTCGGCGCAGATAGCCCTGGCTTGGCTTATTGCCCGCGATCTGTTCCGCGTTGACACCTGGTGGGACTGTATTGAAGACCTGGATTTCCATGTCAGCGCTCAGCTACAGATAGAACTGATGCAAGAAATGATGCGGCTGATGCGACGCACTGTAAAATGGCTTTTGCGTAATCGCCGCGCCGAACTGTCGATTGCCCATCACATTGAGCGCTTTGCCGACAGCGTTTGGGCTATTACTGCGGGCCTGCCAGACTACCTTAACGGACAAACCCGTACACTCTGGCAGAAGCGCCACCAGGCTCTGATGGATTCCGGAGTGCCGGAAGATCTGGCGCCGGTGCTGGCCGGTACCGACTATCTGTATTCGTCGCTGGGTATTATCGAAGCCCAGGAAGCGACAGGCGTGCCATTGAGAACCGTGGCCAGCTTGTACTACGAAATCAGCGAACGCTTGCAGTTGAACTGGTTTGCCGGCGCCATCTCGGCGCTGGTGCCAGCCAGCCACTGGCAGTCGCTGGCGCGGGAAAGTTTCCGTGAAGACCTGAACTGGCAGCAGCGGGCGCTGACCACCGGCGTGCTGCAGCAAGCAGGCGAGCCGGATGATGTGGCCTTGTGCGTGGATCAATGGATGGCCCGTCACCAGCCGATGATTGACCGCTGGCAGGAGATGTTGGTCGAGTTGAAACGCAGCCCCGAGCCGGAATACGCCATGTTTTCTGTGGTCCTGCGGGAATTACTGGACCTGGCGCAGACAACTCTTCACCAGGCACCAGCGGAACCGGCGGAACCGGCGGAAACGGCTTCTGATGTGAACTAGGTATTGATTAACGGGAGCAATTCCCGTTCAATCCTTCGCCTTAACTCAAAAATCGGAGCAAGTAGATGGGGCAACTGGATTATTTACTGGAAAAAAACCGGGCCTGGGCAGCGGGCATTAAGGCCCAAGATCCACAGTTTTTTGATCGGTTATCAAATCAGCAGGCCCCGGAATATTTGTGGATTGGTTGTGCAGACAGCCGGGTGCCAGCCAATCAGATTGTGGACCTGATGCCCGGTGAGTTGTTTGTTCACCGTAACGTGGCCAACGTAGTGGTGCACACCGACTTCAACTGCCTGTCGGTGCTGCAGTTTGCGATTGACGTGTTGAAAGTGAAACACATTCTTTTGGTGGGTCACTACGGCTGCGGCGGTGTTAAAGCCGCCCTGCTAAACGAGGGCTTTGGCCTGATTGCCAACTGGCTGCGCCACGTGCAAGACGTGCGTGATCGTTACCGGCACATTCTGGAACCCATCACCAGTGTGCAAGACCGCGCCGACCGCCTGTGCGAACTGAACGTGATTGAACAGGTGGACCACGTGTGCCAGAACAGCATTGTTCAGGACGCCTGGAAACGGGGCCAGGACTTAACCGTGCACGGCTTCGTGTACGACCTGCGTGACGGCATAATGCGGGATATGGGCACACCCATATCCAACGCTGCCACCAGCGAGCATGCCCGCCAGCAGTCGGTGGATGAAATGGTACTTCGCCCGGTGCGCTCCGGCCGCCTGATTAAAGCCTGAACTACGGAACGCCCATGTCTGCATTACCTAATTCCCACGAAGCGCTGCTTCGTAATCGCTCCTACCTGACCGGTAAGGTCGCCCTGCTGGGCGCTATTGCACCGGGTTTACTGACCGAGCTGGCAACGTTGGGCAGCACTGGCCTGGCTATGACCGAGCACGCCGGATACGCCCACGCCCTGGAGCAGGCCGACAGCTGGCCGGTGGCCTTTGGCTACGACGCCCCGGCTCTGACCGCCGCAGCCTTTGATTCTATTGTGGTGTTTTTGCCCAAGGCCCGCGCTGAGCTGGATGTGCGGCTGTCGCTGGCGCGTTGGCTGGTGCGCCCCGGTGGCCGCCTGCTGGTGTTGGGGGAGAAAAAAGAGGGCATTGCCGGCGCGGTAAAACAGCTGCGCGAGGCCTTGCCTCAGGTGCACAAAATTGACAGTGCGCGACATTGTCAGGTGTGGTGCGCAGAAGACGTAACACCGCTTGCGCACTTTGCCATCGCAGATTGGCTGGATTGGAGCCAGATCAGCGTTGCCGGCCGGGACCTAGAGGTAGCAGGCTTACCCGGTGTGTTCAGCCGCGGCGAACTAGACTCGGGCACAAGTCTTTTGCTGGAAACCCTGGCCAGCACCCCACTGACTACCCTGTCGGTTCGGGCGGCGCCCGGTATACCGCCGACGCGGGCCAGCAAGGCGCTGCGTGTTCTCGACTTTGCCTGCGGCGCCGGCGTTATTGGCGCCTGGTTGCAGACTGAGGAAAACACGGACCTGAGCGTTGACGCCGTAGACGTGCAGTCCCAGGCGCTGCTGAGCGCCCGCGCGACTTATGACGGAGTGGGTGCACGGGGCGAGATTATTGCGTCTGACGGCATTGCCGGGCTAGACGGCCGCTGGCAGGCGGTGGTGTCTAACCCGCCGTTTCATAGCGGCGTGCGCACCGATATGACCATGACTGAGCGCTTTGTGCGCGACTTGGCCAGCCATTTGGAACACGGCGGTGAGCTGCGGTTGGTGGCCAACAACTTCCTGCCTTATGAGGCCTTGATTCGTCGTTGTATTGGCCCGGTTGAACGCCTCGCGGAAAACAACAAGTTTACGGTGTACCGGGCCTTTCGTCAGTGATATGGCCGTTGAATCTGGAGCGTGCGGCGCCTGCGCCAACGCTTGGTAAGGCAGCGAAGCCAAATGCCAACGCTGCCAGCCTTCAAGCCTCGGATGCGGCGGACGAACTGCTGTTACAGCAGGCCACGCATTGGATGGAGGACAAGTGGCTGGCGGGCAAACAGCAGGCGGACAAACCACATCCGCGGGTGCTGGTGATTGATGACAACTTCGGAGCTCTTACGCTAGGGCTATGGGGATTGCAGCCGATTAGCCTGGCCGACAGCGCATTCCTCGCTATGGCGACAGACCGCAGTGTGGACGTATTTGCCCAAGCGGTTGTTACCGGAAAGGTGTGCCCTGCGCGCAAAAAAGCGCGGGTGGTGATATGCCGCAAAGGAAGCGCAGAATTAGCAAACTGGAACCCTGCGTGGCTGGGCTACTCGCTTGCTGCGGGCGCTGAAACAGCAAAAGCACTGAGCGTTGCAGCTCTGCCGGCGAGTTCGATCTGATACTGCTTAATCCGCCGTTTCACGACGGTGGGTTATATCGCCCTAGCGCTGTTTGCCGCCGCCTTGGCCGCTTCTTCCCCAGGTGCGCCAGCTAGACGCTAACCCGAAATTTGTGGTGTTCGACGCTAGCGGTTAAAACCAGGCGCTCGTGGCCGTCAATGACCGCTTTTGATCACAGCCTTCGGTCACGCTTTTTAATCACATCTTTCGAACACGCAACTGGATTAAGCGGCAGGGCGGTCGTAACCCAAGCGGGCCAAGGTGTCGACAATGATTTGGGTCTGGCTGTCTATTTCAATATTCACGCTCTGGCCCACGCTGGTTTCACCAAATACCGTGGCGCGCAAGGTTTCTGGAATCAGATGCACATTGAAACGGTTGTCATGCACTTCGCCAATGGTCAGGCTGGCGCCGTTAATAGCAATGTAGCCCTTGGCAAACACATAGTGGGCCCAATCTGTCGGTACCTCAAACCAAAGGCTGACGTTGTTTTCGCTGCGCACAATATCGACAACCTGCGCGCGGGTGTGAATATGTCCAGATAATAAATGCCCGCCGATTTCATCGCCAATGCGCGCTGCGCGTTCGTAATTCACCCGGCTGCCGGCTACCAGAGCGCCCAAAGTCGTCAGCCGCAGGGTTTCCTGCATGGCGTCAAAGTACAGCACAT
Organism: Marinobacter gelidimuriae; assembly: GCF_000372805.1. Classification (GTDB taxonomy): domain Bacteria; phylum Pseudomonadota; class Gammaproteobacteria; order Pseudomonadales; family Oleiphilaceae; genus Marinobacter; species Marinobacter gelidimuriae. The sequence goes on from NZ_KB889851.1 coordinate 47,525, forward strand.
TGCCCTGCTGGCGGGTGACGGTCATGCAGGCTCCGTTAATGGCAACCGAGGCGCCGATGGAAACGCCATCGGCTTTGCCGGCGGGCAAGGCAATGGCAAAAGTGCTTAGCCCTGGCGCAGTGATAACGTCTTCAATGGTCGCAATGCTCTGAACAATGCCTGTAAACATGGGGAAAGCCTCGTTGCGGTTGAAAAGATGACGTAGCATACGGAAGGCCAGAATAACCAGATGACGCCAGAGGAACAACGCGCACCTCAAGATTCTGCCGCCTACGCCGTTAATCTGAATAAGTCCATACATTTTCAGGCGGAATTTCCCATGGCCCAGAACACAGGAACCAAGGCGCGACAGGCACCTGCAACGGCGTCGTCAGCCGCAGCGCCCGCGGTATTGCGCCAAGGCCGGGCGGCAGACCCGGCGCCGGCCGTGGCGGTTGCGGGCCAGGGCACTCAAAATAACACTCAACCGTCGATCGGCTCAAATGAAAGCGCCAAGCAGCCGTCTGAAGCAATGGCTGCCGACGCTGCGAGCAGCCGCGATGCTTCCTCTGGCAGCAATCGTGACAAAGCCGCCAACCACCAGCGACAGCTGCGATTGACGATGCGCCAATGTAACCGGGTGCTGCTGGCCGATTACGACTTGCTGGCGATGGAGAAATGGCCGAATAACGCCCGGATTTCTGCTGCGCGAAGGCGCCGGGATCTGTGGTTGCTGGCGGTGGCTGTTGCCGCTGTTTTCTTTGTTGGCGGCATGTTTGGCTTATTGCCGGCGTGGCTGGGCGGTGCGGGTTTTGGTGCGTTTGTTACGACGCTGCTGCTGGCGTTGCCGCCGGTGCGCAGGGTATTCAGTTCACGCCCGTCAAACCGGGAGCTAGTGCAACAGCGTGGGCAAATGCTGCGGGACGCCAGGCGCCATGTGGCGCATCTAGAGGGGGCTGATGGGCTGGTGTGGCAGTGCGAGCGTATGGCGGCGTTCAACCCTGCGCTGGCAAGTCACAGCTTTACGCGGTTACGGGAAGCATCGAAGACGCATACACTGGTGCGGCAATTAACCGAGCGCAAATACGTGCGCCTGTATCTGTTTTACTTGGTAGAGGCAGACAAAGCGTACCAGAGGCTGCAACAGGCGTTTCTGGACAGCCGCCAAGAGGGGCTGGAGCAGGGCTGGGTGCAGAGCCCGTTAGAGGAAGTGGCGGAAGGAAAAGCGGGGACAGATTTGAAATCTGTCCCCAGTTAGGTGCAGGTCACGGTTGACGTCAGCACTAACTTGACAAGCTGATTTTTCAAACGTATGTTTAAAACATATGTTTACTAACGGAATCAGGATTTACAATGGCGCAATCAGATACTGTAGATCGCATTCTGGACGCAGCGGAAGAATTGTTCGCCGATCGCGGATTTGCTGAAACATCGCTGCGGATGATTACCAGCCGGGCGAAAGTGAATCTTGCCGCCGTGAATTATCATTTTGGCTCCAAAAAATCCCTGATACAAGCCGTTTTTGCCCGCTTTTTAACGCCTTTTTCAGCCACCGCCCAAGCTGCGTTTGACGATCTGGAAAAAAGTTGTGATGGCAAAGCGCCAACGCTAAACCAGACCCTGCGGGCCCTGACCGACAGCGCGGTACGAATGCCACAGCGTAGTGAGCGCGGCATTGCGATCTTCATGCGACTTCTTGGCCTGGCTTATACCCAGTCGCAAGGGCACTTGCGAAAATTTCTGGAGCAGGAATACAGCGAACCCTTCAGCCGCTTCATGGGTTTGTTGAAAGAAGCCACGCCAGAGCTTTCGGCGGTCGATCGCTACTGGCGCATTCAGTTTATGCTTGGTGCCACCGCTTTCACTATGTCCAGTAACGAAGCTTTACGTGATATTCTGGCCAACAAGATGGGCGTGGAGACCAGCGTGCAAGAAATTGCCGCGCGGCTGGTGCCGTTTTTGGCGGCCGGCATGCAGGCGAAAGACCCAATGCTGACGCCTATGCCCTGCGACCAAAAATCACTGGCTGTGTTGTGATCAGCCAGTGTCGCTACTGAGCCCGAACGGAGCCTATTGTGGTTATCGGCGATTCTGCTGTCAGCCATCTGCTTATTGATATTGCCCGCCAGCGTCTGCAACTGTTTGACGTCGGTTCTATGTGCGTGGGTGATTACTCGGTGTCCACAGCGCGTAACGGTGCCGGCGAACTCGATGGCAGCGGTTGCACGCCACGGGGCCAACATTATATTCGCGCCATGATTGGCGCCGGGCAACCGCTGAACAGCGTATTCCGTGGCCGCCGCCCGACTGGCGAAATCTACAGCCCTGAACTGGCCATGGCCCACCCCGAGCGTGACTTTATTCTGTCTCGAATTGTGTGGCTGTGCGGCCAGCAGTGGGGTGTGAATCGCGGCCCCGGGGTCGATACTTTTCGCCGCTTCATATACATTCACGGCACTCCTGATACCGAACCGATGGGCACTCCGTTGTCACACGGTTGTGTGCGCATGCGTAACGCTGACCTGGTGGCACTGTTTGCCCGATTACAGCCAGGGATGCCGGTATTCATTTTTTAGTACGTCGATTTTAACCTGTTAGTACGGAGCACCGGCAGAGCTGCCAGGCGCATTCTTCGTTTTGCATAAGAGAGATTCCATGATTGAGGAAGGCATAGTGGCCTTTAATGGCTGGATGAAGCACTTCGAACTGCTGTCTTCGGGCTGGCGCGTGGGTCTTATTGTGTTTGGTCTGGTATTTGGTACCGCAACGGTGGCCTACATTGCCAGCCGCGTGATTGCCGCCATGGAACGCAAGTTTATTAAAACCCGCAATATCTGGGACGACGCCATACTGCACGCCATACGTTTGCCTCTGGTGTTTTTTATCTGGTTGCAGGGCGTTTACTGGGCGGCGGAAGTGGCCTACTACTATTCCGAGGCGGATGTGTTTACCGCCAACGATGCCTTGCTTGAAATTGGCTTCATCTGGGTGGTGAGCTGGGCTGTGTTGGGCCTGATCAAGCAGATTGAGCAGGTGTTAGTGTCGCCGGCTAAAATGAAAAAACCGATGGATTACACCACCGTCAATGCCATCAGTAAGCTGTCGCGGTTGGTGGTGATTATTACCGCGGTTCTGATTGCCTTACAAGCCCTGGGCTTTAGTATTTCCGGTGTACTGGCGTTCGGTGGTGTGGGTGGTATTGCCATCGGTTTTGCCGCTAAAGACCTGCTGGCCAACTTTTTTGGCGGTTTTATTATTCACCTCGACCGCCCGTTCAAGGTAGGCGATTGGATACGCTCGCCAGATCGCAATATTGAGGGCACGGTAGAGCAGATCGGCTGGCGTATGTGCACCATCCGTACGTTTGACAAACGCCCGCTTTACGTACCCAACGCTACGTTTACCACCATTGCGGTAGAAAACCCGTCACGTATGTCTCACCGCAGAATCAGTGAAACGATTGGCGTGCGCTATGACGATATAGGTCGCATACAAGACATTGTTAGTGACATTCGCGCGATGCTGAACAATCACAAAGAGATTGAAACCAGCCAAACTCTGATTGTGAATTTTCTGGCGTTCAGCCATTCCACGCTGGATATCATGGTGTACACCTTCACAAAAACCCGCGAGTGGGTGAGGTATCACGAAGTGAAGCAGGACGTGCTGCTGAAAATCAGCGACATCATTGTTGGCCATGGGGCCGAAGTGGCGTTCCCGACCCAGACGCTGCACGTGGCTGATAGCGTTAAGCTAAAGCATTTGGAGCACGCGTTCGATCGTAACCAGGGTCGCGACGATGCCGGTAACGAGGCCGGTGAGTGCTCTCTGCGCGACGACCGCGAACAAACCGCCAGCCAGGAGAATTCTGTGGAGAGTTATCGTGCAAAACCTTGTTGAACAACCCGTTGGCATCATCGGTGGCACGGGCCTGACGGCCCTCGAAGGTTTACAGATAACCGGCGAGCGGAACATGGCCAGCGCTTGGGGTACGCCTTCTTCAGTGCTTACCAGTGGCCTGTTGGGCCAGCAGCGTGTGCTGTTTCTGGCCCGTCACGGTAACCCGCACCGCATACCGCCTCATCAGATTAATTACCGCGCCAATATTCAGGCGCTTTTTGATGCCGGCGTGCGCACGTTGGTGGGCGTTAACGCTGTGGGCGGCATACACCCGGATATGGGCCCGGCCCACATTGCCATACCGGACCAACTGATTGATTATACTTGGGGCCGCAAAGGTACGTTTTTTGAGGGCGAGCTGGATAAGGTCACTCACATTGATTTCACCTGGCCTTACAGCGAGCCGGCGCGGGCGATTTTGATTGAGCAAGCGCAGCGTCTGGGATTGATCTTTTCCAGTCACGGGGTTTACGGTGCCACCCAGGGGCCGCGCCTTGAAACCGCCGCAGAAATCCGCTGTATGGAGCGTGATGGCTGTGATCTGGCGGGTATGACAGGCATGCCGGAAGCAGCTCTGGCTGCAGAGCTGGGGATGCAGTACGTCAGTTTATGCCTGGTGGTCAATTATGCCGCAGGCAAGTCCGACACGGCGATCACCATGGCGGATATTCAGCGCGCGCTTGATGACGGCATGATTGCCGTGAAAACCCTGCTACAGGCTTCTGTTGCTGGGTTTGGAACCCTGCAGGCGAGAGCCTGAGCCGTGTCTGGGGGCTAGCGGCTCAATCCTCAATTTTTGCGAAATAGATCAGCACGCCGATGGTGGGGGAATCCAGAAAATGGATTTCGCTGCTGCGCATGCGGCGGGTTTCACGGATCCAGGTCAGTAGCTGCGGTTCGGCCTGAGCGCCGGGCTGCGCCGCTGAGGCGGCATCTTGCCAGTGGTTCAGGTGCGCTTCCACATGCAAAAAGCGCTTGCGATCGATTTTTATATAACCTTCCACGTCACGCTGCCTTGCCTGAGGCAACCAGTCGCCAACGGCCACCGCCAGGCGTTCGCCACCGTAGTTCTGCGGAAAATCTTCGAGCCATCCGGCTTTGGCCAGAATGCGGAAACGGCCGCTGTTGGTCAGCCGTGCGGCGGCGCTGTCCAGATACAGGCCGCTGGCCTGGTCCAATGAGCTGCGCGGTCCACCGCCCTCAGGTGTTACCCAAAGCGCCTTGTTAATAACCGGCGTGGGGGTGACCGTTTGCCCGCTCATATTCTCGACCAGATTTTCAGGCGCAATAATGCGTTCCAGAATAACGAATTCCGCGCGATAGCGGTCGCTGGCTTGGGCCAGGGGCGCTCCAACTACCAACATCAAAAGAACCAGCACGGCCATCGTAAAGGGTGAACCCGGGTGTTTACGCAAGTCAGTTTCTCCAACAGTCATCGTGGCCGGCCTGAGGATTTGGCCGGTGCCAGTTCATCGAGCATAGCGGCAATGCCATCAAGTTTACCACCGGTTGAAGTGTCGTTCAGCCGAAAACGGAAACTGTTGGCGCCTTCCAGGCGATACTCGCCGGGGTCGGATTGCACTTTCTTAATTAGCGCCAGCGGGTCTACGCTGGTGCTGTTGCCAAATTCCAGTCGCGCCCATTCCTTGCCAGCGTCTACTTTGATTACGCCCAGGGCCTCGGCGCGCATGCGCAGCGCCGCCTGGCGCATCAGATTTTTGGCCGGTTGCGGCAGCAATCCAAAGCGGTCAATCATTTCTACCTGAAGTTCTTTTAATTGTTCATCATTGGAAACGCTGGCGATGCGTTTATACAGCATCAGCCGGTTATGAACGTCTGGCAGATAATCGTCCGGAATCAGCGCCGGAATGCGCAAATTCATTTCGGTGCAGTGGCTCAATGGCAGCTCGGCGTTGGGTGTACGATCTTCGCGAATGGCCTTTACCGCTTCGTCCAGCAGTTGCATGTACAGGGTAAAGCCAATGCTTTCAATTTGCCCGCTCTGTTCCTCGCCCAGCAGTTCGCCGGCGCCGCGGATTTCGAGGTCTTGGGTGGCCAGCATAAAGCCGGCGCCCAAATCCTGGGCTTCAGAAATGGCCTCCAGGCGCTTTTTTGCATCGGAGTTAATGGCTTTCGGTGGCGGCGTTAGCAGGTAGGCGTAGGCCTGATGGTGGGAGCGGCCCACCCGGCCTCGCAACTGGTGTAACTGGGCCAGGCCGAATTTGTCTGCGCGCTCGATAATAATGGTGTTGGCGGTGGGCACGTCTATGCCGGTTTCAATGATGGTGGTACACACCAGTACGTTGAAGCGCTTGTGGTAAAAGTCCGTCATGATCTGTTCAAGATCGCGCTCGCGCATCTGGCCGTGGGCCACGCCAACGCGGGCTTCGGGAATCAGTCGGCGCAGATCTGCTGCGGTTTTTTCAATGGTGGTGACATTATTGTGCAGAAAATAGACCTGACCGCCACGCAGGATTTCCCGCAGAATCGCTTCTTTTACCATGGGTTCGTCGCGCTGGCGCACAAAGGTTTTTACCGACAGCCGCCGCGCCGGTGGTGTTGCAATGATGGACAGGTCACGCAGGTGGCCCATGGCCATATTCAAGGTGCGGGGAATGGGTGTGGCGGTCAGGTTGAGCATGTCGACTTCGGCCCGCAGCGCCTTTAATTTTTCTTTCTGTTGCACCCCGAAGCGATGTTCTTCATCAATAATCACCAACCCCAGATTCTTGAACCGAATGTCGCCTTGCAGCAGTTTGTGGGTGCCAATAACAATATCGGCTTTGCCGTTTTCCATGGCCTCCAGCGCTTTATTGGTCTGGCTGCCGCTGCGAAAGCGGCTGAGCAGCTCTATATTAACGGCGGTATCCGAAAAGCGGTCGCGGAAAGATTCATAATGTTGCTGCGCCAGCAACGTCGTGGGCACCAGTACCGCCACCTGTTTGCCAGACCAGGTCGCTACAAATGCGGCGCGCATGGCCACTTCGGTTTTGCCAAAGCCCACATCGCCGCAAACCAAACGATCCATCGGGCGTTCACTGGTCATGTCTTCCAGCACCGCCATAATAGCCACTTCTTGATCCGGTGTTTCCTCGAACGGGAAACCCGCGGCAAAGGTGCGATAGGCTTCCTGCGGGTTATCAAAGCTGAAGCCTTTGCGGGCTTCGCGGCGGGCATACACGTCTAAAAGCTCAGCGGCGGTATCGCGGATTTTTTCCAGAGCTTTCTTTTTAGCGTTGTTCCAGCGATCGGTGCCCAGCTTGTGCAGCGGCGCGTGTTCGGTGTCGCTGCCGGCGTAACGTGAAATCAGATGCAGGCTAGACACAGGAATATACAGCTTGGAGCTGCCAGCGTATCCCAGCATCAGAAATTCGCTGGCTTCTCCTTCCACGGTGATGGTTTCCAAACCCTGATAGCGGCCCACACCGTGGTCAATATGCACCACCGGCGAGCCGATACGCAGTTCCGAAAGGTCGCGGTAGCCGTCGTCGTTCAGCTCAGTGGGCTTTTCCCGGCGCCTGCGCTGCAGCACCCGATCACCGAAGAGAGCCGTTTCGGTGATCAGCGCCAGTGGCCGGTCTGGCAGCACCAAGCCCTGCTCCATAGGCGCGATGGTAATGCCCAAGCTGCATTTCGGGCTATCCAGAAAACTTTGCCAGCCGTCCAGCGCCTGAAGTTGCAGGGATTGTTGGGCCAGATTGTCGATCAGCGCTTCGCGCCGGCCAGACGATTCGGCACAAATTAGAATACGGCCGTTGAATTCGCTGATGAACCGTTTCAAGCGCCCGGCAGGGTCTGCTGCGCGCCCGTCCATGGCTATGTCTGGCAGTTCGCGGGCGGCGCAGTTCACGCTGCCGTTGCCGTCATCGGTGGCTGTGCGTGTGGTTACCCGTGGAAACTGCTTGAGCAGCCCGAACAGCTCGTCCTGCTGCAAAAACAGCTGGGCCGGCGGCATGATTGGCCGCACGCGGTCGTGGCGCCGGTCTTCATAACGGTTACGGGTTTCGCTGTCGAACTGCTGCACCGATTCGTTCAGACCGTCGGCGGTGAACACCCGGGTACTGGCCGGCAGGTAATCAAAAAGCGTGGCGGTGGCATCAAAAAACAGTGGCAAGTAATATTCGATGCCCGGTGAAGTGATGCCCTGACTGACGTCCTGATACACAGGCGCGCTTTTGTCTGCGCTGGGGAATTGCTCGAACCAGCGCCCGCGAAACGCCGAACGGGCTTGTTTATCCCAAGGGAATTCAAACGCCGGCAGCAGTTCCACCTGCTGGATGCGATCAACCGAGCGCTGGGTGTCCGGGTCAAAGGTGCGCAGGGTTTCAATTTCGTTGTCGAACAAATCAATGCGGTAGGGCTGGCTGGCGCCCATGGGAAAAATATCCAGAATGGCGCCGCGCACCGCGTACTCACCGTGCTCGTACACGTTGTCGGCGTAGCGGTAGCCGGCCGCTTCGAGCTGCAAGCGCCAGCTGTTGATGTCCAGCGACTGGCCAACTTTTAATAGCAGGGTGTTGCCCTGAAGATAATTTACCGGCGGTAACCGGTGCATCAGGGTACGCGCGGGCACCACAAGCACGCCGTGTGCGGTAGAGGGCAGGCGGTGCAGGGTGCGAATGCGGCGGGAAATAATATCCTGATGGGGTGAAAATTGGTCGTAAGGCAGGGTTTCCCAGTCTGGCAGCGACAGCAATTCCAGGCCATCGGCGCTTATGGCCGGGCCGTCTTCTTCCGCTGGCAGGCCCAGAAAAAATCGCATTGCCTGTTCCAGGCGGATGGCATCGGCGGTGCTGCGGGTGATCACCAGGGTTAACCCCTGATGGCTGCGCGCGCTTTCACAAACTGCCAGAGCGTCACTGCTGCCATGAAGCTGACCCCAGACACGATGATCGGCGGGCTTTTTTGGGAATTCCGGGGCAAGCAGGGTAGTGCTGGTCATGTTGGAAAATGTGCCTTTTTCGAATTCGAGAGCCGGTAAATAGGCTGGCCATTCTACCGCTGCAGTGCATGGGGGGTCGAGTGGATGTAAAAACGGGCGTTGGATTTGCCGTAGGCGGCGTTAAATTGGATAATGCCTCATTCGATTTTTTCTATGTCTACTTTGCATGCCCAAAACGTTTCTATCCAGAGGTCCTAAACCGTGAGCCACGAACAGATCCACCAGCACCTGTCGAACTGGACAGAGCGCGAATCTACCGCCGAAGCCATGATCCCGCTAATTGGACGCCTGTACCGCCGCAACAATGTTGTCACGTCGGTTTACGGCCGCTCGGTGATCAACCAGTCAGTGATTGATATCATTCGCGCCCACCGCTATGTGCGTCAAGTTGAAGACAGCGAGCTGTCGGTACACGACACTCTGCCCATTCTTCAGGCGATGGACGCTATGGAGCTGGGGCGTGGCCACGTAGATATCGGTAAACTGGCGGTTAAATTCCGTGCTATTGGTGGTGATTTGAACGAGTTTCTTACCCAGGAAATCGGATCCATCGCGGGTTTGTACGCTTCCCAATCGGAAGAAGATGCCCAAAACGACACCAAAGACATAGTGCTTTACGGTTTTGGCCGTATCGGCCGCTTGCTGGCCCGTATTCTGATTGAAAAAGCCGGCGGCGGTAACAACCTGCGTCTGCGGGCCATTGTTGTGCGCCATGGCGGTGCCGAAAACGATCTGGAGAAGCGTGCCAGCCTGCTGCGCCGCGACTCCGTTCACGGCCCCTTTAACGGCACCATCCGGGTTGACGCGGAAAACTCCGCGCTGATTGCCAATGGCAACTTCATCAAAGTGATTTACTCCGCCGGGCCAGACCAGGTGGACTACACCCAGTACGGCATCAATAATGCCATCGTGATCGACAACACAGGCATGTGGCGCGATGAAGAAGGCCTGGGTCTGCACCTGAAATCCAAAGGCGTCAGCCGCGTGATGCTGACCGCGCCGGGCAAAGGTGACATCAAGAATATTGTTTACGGCATCAATAACGACTGGATTACCGACGACGACAAAATTCTGTCGGCCGCCTCGTGCACCACCAACGCCATTACCCCGGTGCTGAAGGCTATCTACGACGAATACGGCATTGAAGATGGCCACGTAGAAACGGTGCACTCTTACACCAACGACCAGAACCTGATCGACAACTACCACAAAGGCAGTCGCCGTGGCCGCAGTGCGCCGCTGAATATGGTCATTACCGAGACAGGCGCCGCTAAGGCCGTGTCGAAAGCGCTGCCGGAATTGAAGGGTAAGCTAACGGGTAACGCCATTCGTGTGCCCACGCCTAACGTTTCCATGGCGATTCTGAACCTGAATCTGAAAACAGACGTGGATGTAGAAAGCGTTAACGAATACCTGCGTGACATAGCGCTGCACTCCGAACTGCAAAAGCAGATTGACTATGTAAACTCTACAGAAGTGGTATCGACCGATTTTGTTGGCTCGCGCCACGCCGGTATTGTGGATGCCCAAGCAACGATTGCTGCCGGCAAACGCCTGATTTTGTACGTTTGGTATGACAACGAATTCGGCTACAGCGCGCAGGTTATAAGGGTTGTTAGCCAGATGGCCGGCATCAACTATCCGATTTTCCCCAAGCGCGTCCGCGGCTGAGTCGGTCGTTCTGGCTCTGAGATAATTGCCTGATGAGCGAATAAAAGCCCCTTCAGTTTTTGCTGATGGGGTTTTTCTGGCGCGGTGTAAACACACCCTCTTTACTTGGAGCAACAAACTGGTGGGTGTTTGCGGTGGAAATGCCGGCCCCGACTCTCTATAATAAGCCCGATTTTGGTTATGTCTGACGCCCGCTTCTTATCCTTCCTCTGCCACCGGTCTGTGCTAGCGTAACGCCAACCGCCTTACGGCAAGCCACTCAACACCAAACCGGTGAGGTATGTGCAGGGAGTTCGAGGTAATGCGTCTGGCGTGGTAAATACATCGAACAGTTTCTGATGATTGGATGAGGCTAATGATAAAGATCACAAAAGGCCTGGATCTTCCCATCAGCGGCGTCCCCGAACAGACCATCACCGACGGCAAACCGATTCGCCACGTGGCACTTGTCGGCTTTGACTACAACGGCATGAAGCCGACGATGGTTGTGAAGGAAGGGGATCGCGTTAAACGCGGCACGCTGCTGTTTACGGATAAGAAGACCGAGGGCGTTCGTTACACCTCACCGGCAGCGGGCGTGGTGAAAGAAATCAACCGGGGTGACCGTCGGGTTTTCCAGTCGATTGTCATCGAAATTGATGGCAACGAGGCGGAAACCTTCGCGCGTTACAGCGAAGCCGATATTGCGGGCCTGGAGCGCCAGCAGGTTGTTGATAACCTGGTCGAATCCGGGTTGTGGGCGACGCTGGTAACGCGTCCGTACAGCAAAGTGCCGGCTATTGACTCCGCGCCTCATTCAATCTTCGTGTCGGTGATGGATACCAACCCGCTGGCCGCAGACCCTACCATCATCATTGCCGAAAACAGCAAGGCCTTTGAAAACGGCCTGAGCATTATTGCCAAGCTGACCGCCGGCAAGGTGTTTGTAACAGGTAAGCCGGGCTCAAACGTCGCAGTGCCCAAGTCTGATGCCATTGAAGTCAATCAGTGTGACGGCGTTCACCCGGCCGGTAACGTAGGCACCCATATTCATCACCTGGACCCGGTATCGCTCAGCAAAACTGTGTGGTCTGTGAATTATCAGGACGTGATTGATATCGGCAAGCTGTTCGTCACCGGTGAACTTCCGATTGAGCGTGTTGTCGCAATTGGTGGGCCGAAAGCTCTGAAGCCTCGCTTGGTTCGTACACGTTTAGGGGCCAGTATGGTTGAATTGTTGGATGGCGAAACCGAAACCGACTGCGAACTGCGTCCGATATCGGGCTCAGTGTTTGGCGGCCGACGGGCCGAAGGCGCCTGCGCCTATTTAGGGCGTTTCGCCAATCAGGTTTCGGTGCTGGCTGAAGGCAATAGCCGGCACTTCATGGCCTACCTGTCGCCGGGCGTGAATAAATTCTCGACACTGAACATCTACCTGTCAAAACTGACCGGTGGCAAACGATTCAACTTCAATACCAGCACCAACGGCAGCGAGCGAGCGATGGTTCCAGTGGGCGCTTACGAGCGCGTCATGCCGTTGGACATATTGCCAACCCAGCTGTTGCGGGCGTTAATCATCGGTGATACGGAAATGGCCCAGAAACTGGGCGCGCTGGAACTGGATGAAGAAGATCTGGCTCTGTGCACCTTCGTGTGTCCGGGTAAATATGAATACGGGCCAATTCTCCGAGAGAACCTGACCCGCATCGAGATCGAGGGCTAAGTTATGTCTATCCGACAGTTTCTCGACGGAATCGAGCATCATTTTGAAAAAGGTGGTCGTCACGAGCGTTGGTACGCGCTCTACGAAGCGGTAGACACCATTTTCTACTCGCCCGGTTCGGTCACCAAATCCACCTCTCATGTGCGTGATGGCATTGACCTGAAACGCATTATGATCACGGTGTGGCTGTGCACCTTTCCGGCCATGTTCTTCGGTATGTGGAACATCGGTTTTCAGGCCAACAGCTACCTGGCGACCAATCCGGAGGCTTTGATCGGAGACGGCGGTTTGCGCACCGCGTTTATAAACGCCCTGGCGGTAACCGGCGCGGGTGCTGGCCTGCTGGATAATTTCATCTACGGTATGGCCTACTTTATTCCCATCTACGCGGTGACCTTTGTTGTCGGCGGGTTCTGGGAAGTGATGTTTGCCACCGTGCGTCGCCATGAAATCAACGAAGGCTTTTTCGTAACCTCGATTTTGTTTGCGCTGATTTGCCCGCCTACCGTGCCTTTGTGGCAAGTGGCTTTGGGCATTACTTTCGGTATCGTGATCGGCAAAGAAGTGTTTGGCGGAACCGGCAAAAACTTCCTCAACCCGGCGCTGACCGGTCGTGCTTTCCTGTACTTCGCCTACCCGGCGCAGATTTCCGGTGACACGGTATGGACAGCGGTCGACGGTTTTAGTGGTGCGACATCCCTGAGCTGGGCTGCCAGCGGCGGTGTTGAAGCTCTGGAAAGCCAGATTGGTTGGGCGAACGCATTCATGGGCACCATTCAGGGTTCCATGGGTGAAACCTCGACCCTGGCTGTGCTGGCCGGTGGCGCCGTGCTGCTGATCATGAAAATAGCCTCTTATCGTATTGTTGGGGGTGTGTTGCTAGGCATGATTGCCACCTCGTTGCTAATGAATGTGGTGGGGTCAGAAACGAATCCCATGTTTGCCGTGCCGGCGCACTGGCACCTGGTAATGGGTGGTTTTGCCTTCGGCATGATGTTTATGGCGACGGACCCGGTATCGTCTGCCATGACCCACACCGGCCGCTGGTGCTTCGGCATTCTGGTGGGCGTGATGACCATTCTGATACGTGTCGTAAACCCGGCCTTCCCCGAAGGCATCATGCTGGCGATCCTGTTCGCTAACCTGTTTGCCCCGCTGATGGACCACTACGTTGTTCAGGCCAATGTTAAACGGAGGCTCGCTCGTGGCTAAAGCTAAAGAAACAGTCTCCAGAACGTTAATGGTCGCTCTGGTACTGAGTATCGTGTTTTCAGTTATCGTGTCGACCGCCGCAGTATTACTGCGCCCGGCACAGATCAAAAACCAGAACCTGGACATCAAAACCAATATTCTGGCGGCCTCGGGCATGTTACCGGAAGCCGCCAGTGCCGAGCAGATCGAAGATATCTTCACCCGCTTTGATGTTCGCCTGGTAGATTTGGATTCTGGCGCCTTTGTTGAGCCTGAATCGGTCAATGTGCAAGACCCGATGAAGTACGATATGTACAAAGCCGCGTCTGACCCGGATATGTCCACCAACATTCCTCCCAAGGAAGATCTGGCGGGCATCAAGCGTCGTCCTAACGTAGCCAAGGTGTATCTGCTGCGCGAAGGCGATCAGGTGAAGCGCGTTGTGCTGCCGGTTCACGGCTATGGTTTGTGGTCCACGCTGTATGGCTTCGTATCCCTTGAGGGCGACTTGAACACCATCGAAGGCTTGGGCTTTTACGCCCACGCGGAAACGCCGGGTCTGGGTGGTGAGGTGGATAACCCGCGCTGGAAGTCCCAGTGGGTGGGTAAGCAGCTTTACGACGAAAACAAAACCGAGCCGCAGATCCGCCTGGTAAAAGGCGGTGTTGATGCCAATACCGCGAACAAGCAACACAAAGTGGACGCGCTTTCCGGTGCCACCTTGACCAGTCGCGGTGTAGAGCATCTGGTGAATTATTGGATGGGTGATCGTGGCTATGCGGCGTTCCTCAAGAAACTTCGTGAAGGGGAGGTCTGATCATGTCCGAAATGACCGCGAAACAAGTTCTGTTTGAACCGATTTTCAGTAACAACCCGATTGGATTGCAGATTCTGGGTATCTGTTCAGCGCTGGCGGTAACCACCAGCATGAACGTCACCATCGTTATGTGTCTTTCCGTTATTGCGGTAACCGCTTTTTCCAACCTGGCGGTATCGCTGGTGCGGGCACAGATTCCGAACAGTATTCGTATCATCGCCCAAATGACCATCATCGCTTCTCTGGTAATCGTGGTGGATCAGTTTCTGAAGGCCTACGCCTATGAAGTATCCAAGCAGCTGTCGGTATTCGTTGGTCTGATCATCACCAACTGCATCGTTATGGGCCGTGCCGAAGGTTTCGCCATGAAGAACGGCCCCTGGCTGAGTTTCCTCGACGGCATCGGTAACGGTATGGGCTATTCGGTGATGCTGCTGTTTGTCGCCTTCTTCCGTGAGCTGCTGGGCGCAGGTGCGCTGTTTGGCGTTACCTTGATGACACCAGTAAGTCAGGGCGGTTGGTACGTCCCCAACGGGCTGCTGCTGTTGCCGCCGAGCGCGTTCTTTATTATTGGCTTGGCAATCTGGGCCCTGCGCGCCTGGAAACCCGAGCAAGTGGAAGAGGCAGACTTCAAAATGTCCCGCCACACCCATAAGGAGGCCTTCTGATGGAACACTACATCAGTCTGCTGATTAAGGCTATTTTCGTTGAAAACATGGCTTTGGCCTTCTTCTTGGGTATGTGTACCTTCCTGGCGATCTCCAAGAAAATTGAAGCCGCAACCGGTCTGGGTATTGCCGTTGTGGTGGTTCTAACCCTCACCGTGCCGGTGAACAACCTGATCTACAACAACATCCTGCGTGAAGGCGCGTTGTCTTGGGCCGGATTGCCCAATACAGACCTGAGCTTTTTGGGATTGATTACGTACATTGGTGTAATCGCTGCGATTGTGCAGATCATGGAAATGGTTCTGGACAAGTACATACCGGCGCTATACGCCGCACTTGGGGTGTTTCTACCGCTTATTACCGTAAACTGCGCCATTTTGGGTGCGGCCCTGTTCATGGTAGAGCGCGACTACACCTTCGGTGAGAGTGTGGTGTACGGTTTCGGCGCCGGCGTAGGCTGGGCACTGGCGATTGTGGCTTTGGCCGGCATTCGGGAAAAACTCAAGTACAGCGACGTACCGGAAGGCCTGCGGGGCTTGGGCATAACCTTTATTACCGTGGGTTTGATGTCATTGGGCTTTATGTCTTTCTCCGGCATTTCCCTGTAATTCACCCGGTGATTCGGATAAACGAAAGGGCGAGATCATGAATACAGAAATTATTCTCGGCGTAGTCATGTTCACTGTGATTGTTTTGGCGCTGGTTGCGATTATTCTTGCGGCCCGTTCCCAGCTGGTCAGTACCGGTGATGTGACCATTGAAATTAACGACGACCCCGAGCACACGGTGAAAACCGAAGCCGGTGGAAAGTTGCTGAATACATTGGCCGGCAGCGGTATTTTTCTGTCGTCTGCTTGTGGCGGCGGCGGCACCTGCGCCCAATGCAAATGTAAGGTTTTCGACGGCGGCGGCGCTATGCTGCCCACCGAAAAGACCCATTTTACCAACCGCGAAGAAAAAGAAGGCTGGCGCCTGTCGTGCCAGGTTCCGGTAAAACAGGACATGAAAATTGAAGTGCCGGAAGAGTTCTTCGGTGTTAAGAAGTGGGAATGCGATGTGGTGAGCAACCACAACCAGGCCACCTTCATCAAAGAATTGATTCTGAAGTTGCCAGAGGGCGAAGAAGTCGCCTTCCGTGCTGGTGGTTACGTGCAGTTGGAGTGCCCGGCGTACGAAATCGACTTCAAGGAATTTGCGATTGAAGAAGAGTTCCGTGAAGATTGGGACAAGCACGATATCTGGCGCTACAAGGCCATCAACAAGGAGGACACGATCCGTGCTTACTCCATGGCCAACTACCCGGAAGAGAAGGGCATACTGAAGTTTAATATCCGTATTGCTACACCGCCTCCGGGTACCAGTCATAACCCGGGCATTATGTCGAGCTACGTGTTTGATTTGAAACTCGGCGATAAGATGACAGTAATGGGTCCGTTTGGTGAGTTCTTCGCCAAGAAAACCGATGCGGAAATGGTGTTTGTGGGTGGCGGTGCCGGTATGGCGCCCATGCGTTCCCTCATCTTTGACCAGCTCAAACGTCTGAACTCCAAGCGCAAGATCAGCTTCTGGTATGGCGCACGTAGCGTACGGGAAATGTTCTACGTCGAAGACTTTGACGGCCTGGCCAAAGAAAACGATAACTTTGAGTGGCACGTGGCTTTGTCTGACCCCCAGCCAAACGACGACTGGAATGGTGACACCGGATTTATCCACAATGTGTTGTTTGAAAACTACCTGAAAGATCACCCGGCACCGGAAGACTGCGAGTTTTACACATGCGGGCCGCCCATCATGAACGCATCGGTTATCAAGATGCTGAAAGATCTGGGCGTAGAAGATGAAAACATCATGCTGGATGACTTCGGAGGCTAGTAAAATCCCGATGCTATTCAGTGTGGTTAAACCCGCCCGGGCGGTTATGATCAGTGTGTTTTTTGCACTGGTTGTGGCGGCCTTGGCGGGTTGTTCGTTTAAGCCGGAACAACAGATCTGGGAAATCTCCGGGCCGATCTTTGGCACCCGTTACCACATCAGTGTGGTGATGGAAGACGACCAGGTTCGGCTTCAACAGCTTGCCGGCGGCATTGAGCAGGCTCTGGACGGCGTAGATGCTGCTATGTCTACCTGGCGCGAGGATTCCGAACTGTCACGCTTTAACGCGCTGCCAGACCAGTCCGATTGGACCGCGTTGTCAGCACCCTTGTACACCGTGCTGCTGGAAGCGGAAACGGTGTCAGCGCTCACTGACGGCGCCTTTGATATCACCATAGGCCCTGTGGTCAATCTGTGGGGTTTTGGCCCGGATGCGCGGCCAGACAAAGTGCCAGACGAGGCCACGGTAGCCAGAATATTGGAGCGCACCGGTCATAAAAAAATCGAGCTGCGCGACCAGCCCCCGGGCATACGTACCAGTGAAGCGCAGTATCTGGATTTGAGTGCCATTGCCAAAGGCTTTGGCGTTGACGAAGTCGCCCGCTATTTAGCCGCAGAAGGCATTAGCGGTTATCTGGTCGAAATCGGCGGCGAAGTCAGTGTTGGAGGGCGCAAACCCGATGGTTCGGCCTGGCGCTTGGCCATCGAAACACCCGGAGATGCCGCAGGGCAGGTGAATCGCATCGTCGCGTTGGGTGGAGTGGTGGACGGAGCCTTAGCTGTGGACAGTGTCCGGAATGATCGTGCCCTGGCTACTTCCGGCGACTATCGTAACTATTACGAATTTAACGGACAGCGTTATTCCCATACACTGGACCCAAAAACCGGTAAACCGATTACCCACAACCTGGCGTCGGTCACCGTGATTGCGGAAAACTGTATGCGCGCTGACGCCCTGGCCACCGGCTTTACTGTGATGGGGTTCGAGGATGCCATGGCGTTGGCTGTCCGCCAGAACATACCGGCTTATTTTATAGTGCGCGGTGAGGCGGGGTTTGAAACCCACTACACACCGGCATTTTCATCTTTTATAACCCAGTAGAGGGAGAACAGCATGGGTACTTTTATTCTGGTGTTTTTTATTGTGATTCTGCTGGTAGCGGGCATGTCGGTGGGCGTTATTTTTGGCCGCAAACCGATCAGCGGTACCTGTGGTGGCATTGGCGCGCTAGGCATCAGTTCTTCTTGCGATATATGCGGCGGCAACACCCAGAAATGTGAAGAAAACAGCGAGCGCCTTGATGGCGAAGCAGATAGCGGTCTGGGCTACGATGCCACTCGCCCTAAAAGCTGAGTGAAAACAGACAATAACGTCAATTTGCGACCCAGATAAGGAGTTATGGCGGGTATGCCAGAGCATCATTACGACGTAGTGGTTATCGGCGCCGGACCGTCCGGCGAAGGTGCTGCGATGAACGCAACGAAAAACGGCAAGCGCGTAGCCATTGTTGAAGACAAAAACACCGTAGGCGGCAACTGTACCCACTGGGGTACCATTCCTTCGAAAGCCCTGCGCCACTCGGTCAAGCAGATCATCACCTTCAACACCAACCAAATGTTCCGCGATATCGGCGAGCCGCGCTGGTTCTCGTTTCCGCGTGTTTTGCAGAATGCTCAAAAAGTGATTGGCACGCAGGTTAAACAGCGCACCCAATGCTATTCCCGCAACCGTATTGATCTGGTCAACGGCAGCGCCTCGTTTGTTGATAAAAACGAGCTGGAAGTACGCGGCAGCAAAGGCGTGGAAATCCTGCACTTCAAGCAAGCGATTATTGCTTCGGGCTCGCGCCCCTATTTGCCGCCAGATGTGAACTTCCGTCATCACCGTATTTACAACTCAGACACCGTTCTGAGCCTGTCTCACACGCCGCGCACCTTGATTATTTATGGGGCAGGGGTGATTGGTTCGGAGTACGCCTCTATCTTCGCCGGGCTTGGCGTAAAAGTGGATTTAATCAACCCGGGCAGCCGCTTGCTGACTTTCCTGGACGACGATATTTCCGACGCCCTGAGTTATCACCTGCGCAACAATGGCGTTCTGCTGCGGCACAATGAAGAATACGAATCCGTAGACGGCGACGACCACGGCGTGGTGTTGTCTCTTAAATCCGGTAAGAAAATTCGGGCGGACGCGTTCCTGTGGTGTAACGGTCGCACCGGTAACACTGACAAACTGGCGTTGGAAAAAATTGGTTTGCAGGCCAATGGCCGCGGCCAACTGGCGGTAGACGACCATTACCGCACCGAGGTAGAGAACATCTATGCCGTCGGCGATGTTATTGGCTGGCCCAGCCTGGCCAGTGCCGCTTATGACCAGGGCCGGTCTGCCTCCTCTGACATTGTCCAAGACGATTACTTCCGCTTTGTGTCAGACGTGCCTACCGGCATTTATACCATTCCGGAAATCAGTTCGGTGGGTAAAACCGAGCGCGAACTGACCGAGGCAAAAGTGCCCTACGAACTGGGCCAAGCGTTCTTCAAGGACTTGGCGCGGGCACAGATTACCGGTGAAGCGGTGGGCATGCTGAAAATTCTGTTCCACCGTGAAACCCGTGAAATTTTGGGTATTCACTGCTTTGGTGACCAAGCTGCAGAGATTATTCACATCGGTCAGGCCATCATGAACCAGAAAGGCGAAGCAAACTCGCTGAACTACTTCATCAACACCACGTTCAACTACCCGACTATGGCCGAAGCCTATCGGGTAGCCGCGCTGAACGGATTAAACCGGATTTTCTAGCGGTTTCAGTGAGTGCCTATGGCCTGCTGTTTGCCCGGTGCAGTGACATCGCTGTTGTCGGGCAGAGCTGATTGGTGACGGGTGCGATTGTCGAAGTAGGTTATGGTGCTGGTCGGGTAGTCGGTAATAATGCTGTCTACCCCCATTTTTTCCAGCTCCAGCATGTCGAAAATGCGGTTTACCGTCCACGCCGATACGTGCATACCCTTGCGGTGGGCATGCTCCACCAGCTCCTTGCTGAGCAACTTCCAGTTGATGCACAAGTATTCCACTTCCAGACGGCTGGCAATGGTCATTGGCCGCGGAAATTTGCGTTCTGCCACCAACCCCAATCGAATATTGCGATCACGCCGGCGAATTTCCTTCAAAAAATGAACATCAGACGAAGTCACGGCCACTTTGTCATAAAGTCGTCGTGCCTGAATGATTTCCGTTAGCCGGTTGCTGAGCACATTCATGCGCGGGGATTTATCGCTTTTTACTTCCAGCTGCAAGTGTTCAAGATCGTCAAACCGGTCCAGCAACTCATCCAGGCTGGGAATGCCTACCGGGCTCGGCCAGGTACTGACGTTGCGGCGGGCGTCCATACCGGTCAGCTCTGCTAGAGTGTATTCGCTGACGTTACCTTTAAACGTGGTTGTACGATTTACCGTTAAATCGTGTACCAACACTGGAATGCCGTCTTTCGACAGCACCAGATCCAGCTCAAAGTGGCGTATGCCCTGGCGGTGGGCATGCACAAAGCCTTCCAGGGTGTTTTCCGGAGCCTCACCTTTGGCACCGCGGTGTCCGTATACAATCATTTGGCCATTGAATCCTTGACAGTCTTATAAATTGCCTGGCGTTTTTTCCAGGTGTCGTGACACAGGCGGATGTCTTCCAGGTACGCCGGCAATTCGTTCATCAGCAGCGCTTGAGGGCCGTCTACCAGAGCCTTTTCCAAATCTACCAGCACCATGTTGGCGCCCGCTACAACACCCTGTGCGGTGGCGTGCATCACCTCCAGAATGCCATCCGGCGCGCGGTCACGGCTGCCCACAGAGTGGGACGGGTCAATACACACCGGCATGCGGGTCAGGCGCTTCACGGTGGGAACATGGGCAAAATCCACCATGTTGCGGTGGGGCTGGCCCGCTTCGGTTTTCATGCCGCGCAGGCAAAAGATCACGTTGGCATTGCCTTCCGACGCCAAGTATTCCGCCGCATTCAAAGACTCGTTCAGGGTAATGCCAAAACCACGCTTGAGCAGCGCCGGGTAGGTGCTCTGGCGACCAATGGCCTTCAGAAGCTCAAAGTTCTGGGTGTTGCGGGTGCCAATTTGCAGCATGACACCGGTAGGGCGCCCCAGCTTTTCCAGGCAGTTGTCGATCTCTTCAATGTGGCTTTCATGGGTAATTTCCATGGCCACCACCTTAATGCCGTGCTTGCCGGCTTTTTCAAACACCCAGGGCAAGCAGCCCTTGCCGTGGCCCTGAAACGAATAGGGGTTGGTGCGTGGCTTGTACGCACCCATACGGGTACACACTTCGCCGTGCTGTTCCAGCGCCTGCATCATTTGCTCGACGTGTTCGGGCACATCCACCGCACACAGGCCGGCAAAAATATTCAGGTTGGACTGGTTGAATTCCACGCCGTTGTAGATAAAGCCGTTTTGACGGTTGTCGTCTTTATGGCGTCCCAGAATTCGGTAATCTTCTGAAATGCGGATAGCCCGCTCGACCGCCGACAGCGCTTCAATGTCTTCTTTGTTAAGGCCCTTGGTGTTGCCCAGCAAATACACTTCGGTTAACCGCTGTGTGGCACCTTGAATTTCGTGAACGTGTACTGAAACGCCGGGTAAATTTTCCAGAAAATTCAACGTGGTGCGATAAGCGTCGCTGTCCATCGGTGTGTCAGGATGAAGAATGGCTAGCATGGTGTGTCCTCAAAGTTTATTGCGCAGCTTCCGCACGGTGCCGGGCTCGTCTTTAAGAGTTTAGAGCTCAGCCTATGGCTTCAGCCCGTTGGCGTATCCGCGCTTCCAGTTTCAGCTGGTCGGCCGCGAAGAGCCGAATGCCGTCTGCCAGCTTTTCGGTCGCCATGGCATCGTTGTTTGAATTCCAGCGGAACTGCTTTTCATCCATGTGGCTGCGCTTGTCTTTAGAGCGGGCACCTTCCGGGCTGAGCTTGCATTCAAGTAAACCCGTTTCGTTCTGGAGCGCCTGCATCAGCGCCGGGCTTATGGTCAGCCGGTCACAGCCGGCCAACATTTCAATTTGCCCGATGTTGCGGAAACTGGCGCCCATCACCGCGGTGTTGAAATCGTTGGTTTTGTAGTAATTGTAGATACGCGCCACCGACAGCACGCCCGGGTCTTCACTGGCTGGAAAACTGTCGCGACCGCTGTCTGCCAGATGCCAGTCCATAATACGGCCAACAAACGGTGAAATCAGCGAGACCCCGGCCTGTGCACAGGCAGCGGCCTGGGCGAACGAGAACAGCAGAGTAAGGTTGCAGTGAATGCCTTCTTTTTCCAGCTGCTCGGCGGCTTTGATGCCTTCCCAAGTGGCGGCAATCTTGATCAGCACGCGCTGGGTATCAATACCCTGTTGGTCATAAAGCTCTACCATCCGCCGTGCGCGCGACAGTGTGCCGATGGTGTCAAACGACAGGCGGGCGTCTACCTCGGTAGACATCACGCCGGGAATCAGCTTCAGAATTTCGCCGCCAGCCAATACCGCCAGAATATCGGTAGCCAGACCAGGCCGGCCCGAACTTGCGCCGGCCTGGCGTTTTGCCGCGGCAATGGCCTTGTCGACCATCGGCTGGTAAGCGTCAGACTCAACGGCCTTGAGCAGAAGTGACGGGTTGGTGGTGGCATCTTGCGGGCGCCAGGCGGCAATGGCATCCAGATCGCCGGTGTCAGCCACGACGGTGGTCATGGTTTTCAGTTGCTCAAGCTTGTTGCTCATTCGCGCTGATGTCCTGCTACGTCGGTTACGTTGGTAAAGAAAGATTACGGTTCACTACAATAACGGGCCACCGCGGGCCGAACAAGACAACCAAAGGTTATTCAGCCATTAAATGGCATTACGCTTCGGTAAATACGGTGGTGACTTCGGTTTGTGGAACCTTGGCCAGGGCTGTGCGCAAAACCTCCAGCCCGGCGCCCGGTTTGTGGGCATTTTCGCTGATGTAGCGGCGGAATTGGCGCCCACCCGGAACCCCGTGGAACAATCCCAACATGTGCCTCGAAATATGGCCCAGATACACACCGCGCGCCAGCTCTTGTTCAATAAACGGGTACATGGCTTCCAGAGCTTCATGGCGGCTAACAGCCTTTTCCGGCTCCCCGAAAAATTCGCTGTCTACATGCGTCAGAATCCACGGGTTATGGTACGCCTCGCGGCCCAGCATAACGCCATCGGTATGGGCCAGATGCTGGTGGCATTCATCCACGGTTTTTATGCCACCGTTGATGATGATTTCCAGCTGCGGATACTTGGCCTTCAAGCGATACACCCAATCGTATTTCAGCGGCGGCACATCGCGGTTTTCTTTCGGGCTTAGCCCTTCCAGTACCGCGATACGGGCGTGAACGATAAAGGTTTTACAGCCCGCAGCTGCCACCGTCTCAATAAACCTGCACAGCTCATCCCAGGATTCGCGGCCATTAATACCAATGCGGTGTTTCACCGTTACCGGAATGTCCGTAGCCGCCTGCATCGCCTTAAAGCCTTCAGCCACAATATCCGGATGGCCCATCAGGCAGGCGCCAATCATATTGTTCTGCACCTTGTCACTGGGGCAGCCCACATTCAGATTCACCTCGCTAAACCCGAACTGCTGCGCCAGGTTCGCACAGTGCGCCAGTTCGTCTGCATTGCTGCCACCTAACTGCAACGCCAGCGGATATTCTGCCACGTTGTGGCGCAAAAAACGTTCGGTATCGCCGTGAATCAAAGCGCCGGTAGTGACCATCTCGGTGTACAGCAGTGCGTGCTTGCTGAGCTGGCGCGCCATGTAACGATAATGCGGCGTAGTCCAATCCATCATTGGCGCGACCGAAAACCGCCGAGAAGGCTCTACGCCTGTGTTCACGTGGCCTGCGGTCTGATTCTGTGGTGCTTTCATGTCACTAATATTAACCATTTATTGCCTGTTTTATGCCATTTTCGTAGTATGTGTGCTCCAGAATTGCTCCAGAAACTGGTTTGGAGCACCGCACGAATGGAGCATGGAGCACCGTGGCCGCTATTACTGCAAGAACCCGGGCCGATGGAACGAAATCGTATCGCGCTGCCATCCGCATAAAGCGGAAAGGCCGCATAGTATATAGCGAAAGTCTAACATTTGACCGTAAGGCTTTGGCGAAGGATTGGGCAAGCCGTAGAGAACGGCAACTGCAGGTGACGGGCGCTAACCGTGCCGGTGGCAATGCCCATGATGGCGAATGAAATTAGCAAAATAGTGCTTTTTATTTGAGGTTGGGGTGTGCGGGGAGAAATTTCAGGCACAAAAAAACCGGAGGCGTTGGTCTGCGGGGCTTTAGATTCGGTTTGGTTGGCTATTTTTGCTAGGGCAGGGCAGCCAGTATTTTCTTAGCAAGGGTCTGGCAGCGGCGTGCGTGAATAGCGGGGAAAGGCGTGTTGATGTGGTAATCCGCTGCATTCCGAAGCTTTCGAAGCTCGTTTAGTCGGTTGCTTAGTGTGGAGTTTTTCGCGGCGTAGGCTCGAATTACAGAATCGTGAACACCACCAGACGTGTCGGTTATGTTGGCGGCATCCCTAGCTCGCAGGAACGCACCGTAGTAAAATCTGCCGGCCGCGGTTCTTGCAGCGCTTTCGGGGTCAGCTTGGGCGCAGCTTAGTATTTCGCTGGCAATTTTAACGAAGCCGTTACCATCAAAGCGATTCTGCATGGGATATCGAAAAAACAACTCGGGCAAGATTGATTGATGCGCTTGGCTCCATCACGTTACTGAGAACGTGTTCGTCAATTGCATCCCATACGTCAAAATCTTCGGTGGCTACTACTGCCGTAACAAACAGATTTTCATTCCCTGATTCGGGATCTTCTACGATTTCTACAACAACGCGTTCTACGTTATCGGCATAGCGCGCTGTGGTTGCTGCCAGTAAGGCTAGCTGGCCGACATCGCTATTCTGTGCAAGATACAATGCGGCTTTTTTGGGGTCGTTTACGGTCGCTACTGACTTAAGAGCGGCAACCATGCTTCTGGCTTCCTGAAAGTCGAAAATGCTCCGGGAGCCTAATTTATAAAGCGCTCGGGTTTGCGATGAAGCAAAGCGGGTGTTGCTTTGAATATGATCGCTAAACCTTGATCGGTTCAGCTGGGTGCTACGGTAGAGCTTTTCGGCATCTATATCCAGATCGGCCGGTTCGTAAAACCGTTCAATGTTTTGCGTTTGCGATATGGGCATTTGCGCCTGCATGATTTGATCGGGCGAGCCAAGAGCGGGGTTGTATGTATAAGTTGCTGTTGTCATGAATTCAGCCCTATAAACTCCAGAGTTTCTGGTGTCAGCAGATCGTTTAACGTTTTTTTATTGTCGTGGTGTGCTTTTTCCATGATGGCTTTGGCAGTATCGCCATTAAGCCCTGAAAGTTCACCGTTAGAGCTTTTTACGCAACGAATAACATTCAGTATTTCAGTTTTGTGGGGTTTCTTTTCTTCCCACTGAGTCGATAAATTCAAATTCTGTATGTATTCGCGGCCGTCTGATTCTTCAATCCAGCCTTGAAACAAGTGCCAGAGCGGGGTGCCTTGTTTGATGCTTTCTGGCAGAAATCTGCTGTGCTCGTTAAAGAACTTTCCTAATCGATAGGCTTTATCGTTAAGAGACCAGTAAAAGCGGTCAGTAAACATAACGCCGATTTCTTGAACAGGCCAGTTCGCAAGATCCAAAAATTCTGACAGCTGGGATATCCACAGGGCTGATGAATCCCGAAAGCTGCTCCAGCCTGGGTATTCAAGGCACTTAATAATAATTCGATTCTGATCTACAACAAGCTGCCAATCCAGCAGATCTGAGCTGGTACTGATTTGGTCCAGTGTCCACCCGCTGAATTCCGTGGAGCTTTCTGTTTTTCCTTCGCTAACGGACACGTTCAATGATTGGTTTGCGCTGGATTTGGTAAATGATTCTTTAAAGTGTTCGGGCAGCGATTGCAGTTTTTCCAGGCGCTGGGCGTCCAGATCATTCGCGAAAGCGATGATTATTGTTGCATCAACTAATGAGTGGCTCGCGCCCGCTCTTTCGAGCTGAACATCTTTCATCACAAACCTTTGGCCTGAAAAGTACGCTGCGCAGTGTAAACATTACGTTTGGTTCTGTCATTGAGTCTAGTGCTATTTATCGGTAGTTCCACACTATTTTCTACTTTTTTGAAGCTGCCGCAATGACATTCAGCGTTTGCGCTAATTCTTGGGCAGAGTTAATCATTGCCTTGTTCGGGCAGGCTTCGGTTTCTAGTCATTTCGTACAAGAAGTCAGCAAGCGAATTGGCCATAGCTTTGTTGAGCAATCCGGACTGGCTAGCTTGTGTCCGTGCTTATCCGGTTGTCACACCCGCCCACTACCGGTAGTATTTTGAGCATCTGCATGAACGTGGGCCGATCATGGCAATCGACGTACTTGAGCGGGACGATCTGCCGTTCCCTCACTCGCTTCCTGAGTTTCAGCGCCTGTTCCCGGATGAAGCGGCGTGTGCTGCCTACCTTGAGCGCGCACGATGGGGCACTGGGTTCATCTGTCCGCACTGCGGGGTGGCTGACGGGCCACGGTACATTTCCACGCGCCTTGGGGTGCTTCGCTGCCGCCATTGTCGCCGCGACACCAGCCTTACCGCCGGCACCGTCATGGAGCGCACGCATACGCCGCTCTCGGTAGGGTTCTGGGCGGCTTACCTGGTCGCCAGCCAGACGCCCGGCCTGTCGGCCATCCAGTTCCAGCGGCAACTCGGTTTGTCGCGCTACGAAACCGCCTTCCAGATACTTCATAAGCTCCGCGTTGGTATGGTGCGCCCCGATCAGGACCGTATCGGCGGGAACCCGGCGCCAAGCTCAACCCGCGAAGAAGTGGCCGCTACGCCGGACGCGTCAGGCTTGCCTTGGTACCTGACCGCAGCGCCGATTCGCTTTGCGGTTTTATTGAAAGCGTCGTGGCGCCGGGCGCCAGAATCATCACCGATGACTGGAGCAGTTACGCCGGGCTCGCCAAGCACGGCTATGACCACGTGTCCGTCGTGGAACGGGGCAATCCGCAGGTTGCCGAAGAGTTCATGCCCATCATTCATCTCGTATTCTCCAACCTCAAAACGTGGCTGCGCGGTATCCACCATGGCGTCAGCCCGCAGCATCTGCAGGCGTACCTCAACGAGTTCACGTTTCGCTTCAACCGCCGCTTCTATCCGTTCAACGCATTCCGCTCACGGCTCGGCATCGCCGGAGGCGTCACCGCGCCTACCTATGCCGAGCTCTACGCCGCGAAATCCCGCACCACTACATCTAGTGGGTGGGTGTGACAACCGGATAAGCACGGTACAGACCCTGCTAAGGCTATGTTCGCACTAAGTGTTGAAAACTTTCTGTCATAATGAAATCCGCCATAAAATCAGTTGGTTGATTTATTTTTGATTGATTATGATCGAACCATCGAAACCAGCCAAGATATTGGGTGGCGACACCGTGAAAACGCTGGATCCAGCCCTTGAGTCGTTGATGGTAGTTGTTCACCCCTTGAATGTGGAAGACTGACGCTTTGACTCTTTCACCAGCACTGGCGTTGAGCACCTTGTGCTCAAGATGGTGCTTACGGGTCAATGTTTCAAAGGTCAGATGACCGTCTGTACAGAGAACGATATCTCGGTTTAACAGGGGGAGCAGATGCTGCTCTACATTTTTCAGAGTGACGTGTTTGAGAACAAAGTCGGCCTCACCAGCGCTGCGGTCACGAGCCACCAGAACGGGCACCCACGTGACTCCTTTCTTGTTGTCATTGCCTCGCTTGCGAACAGGCCGTTTANCAATTTTGCGTTTGCCTTTGAATGAT
Source organism: Marinobacter gelidimuriae (assembly GCF_000372805.1). Lineage (GTDB taxonomy): Bacteria > Pseudomonadota > Gammaproteobacteria > Pseudomonadales > Oleiphilaceae > Marinobacter > Marinobacter gelidimuriae. The sequence goes on from NZ_KB889851.1 coordinate 75,121, forward strand.
TCGCGGAACATTGTTTGATCAGCTTCTACGATGCCAGTAAGTAGAGGTGTATTAAGGTAATCTGCCAGTTTTAGGAAGCGATGGCGCCAGCGGAAAGAAGTGGACAGATGAACGTGGCAACGCGCTGCTGCTTTACGCAGTGCTTCAGAG
>NZ_KB889852.1 GCF_000372805.1 Marinobacter gelidimuriae
TAGTCGCAGACCTGTCGCAGGCAACGGGTGTACAGATCGATGGTCTTGGGGCTTTTGCCGCGCAGGGTGAGTTCGGTGAGGTAGCGTTGGTGCAGAGCTTGAAAACGAGCGTGTTCGTTAGCGTTCATCACACTTCTCCTGACAGGCCCTCCGAAATGGAAGGGGTCAGAGAAGTACAGTCGAATTTGACCTCTGCCGCATAGCGGCTTCGTTCAACCAGTCATTCAAGTTCGTTCCCGGCCTGGCGCCGTCCACCGGACGCCCCTGACGGGCCGCCGCTTAATTCAGCGTTATGTGTCCAAAAACACCTAGACATCTGTTCGTCAACCCAAGAAGGAGAGAAATATGAATATCAGATCATTCATTTATACAGGATTATTAGTATGTTTTTCAGTCCCCGCGATTGCACAGACTTCGTGCAGTACCGATTCGTTCGGTACTACTCGATGTAGCAATGGCCAAACATTCAGTACCGATTCATTTGGCACTACTCGAGACAATCGGGGTAATTCTTGGAGTACTGATTCTTTTGGTACAACTAGAGGTAGTAATGGTAGTTCCTATAGCACTGATTCATTCGGCACAACCAGAGACAATAGTGGTAACTCATGGAGTACAGATTCGTTTGGGACAACTAGAGGTAGCAATGGAACGTCATGCAGTACTGATTCATTCGGTACTACTCGTTGCAACTAACACATAACAAATAGCTTCAGCGGACAGTTTAAAGCGTCACTTTTTTTGCCTTCGCAAAAACGTGCCGCTTTAAACCGCCGCTGAGCAAGGCGTTAAGCACATAAAAGGAGAAATGAAGTAAATGAAATTTATATCAGCATTTTTGTTGGCTTTTTTAGTAGTTGGTTGTTCTTCGATGCCTGGGATGCCCGGCTATATAGAGGTTACTAAATCAAGCTTTGATGGCTCAACTCAATTAAGTATGGAGCCAGCATTTGTATTTCGAAACAATGATGGTTTTAGTGGTAGTGATCTACAAATGTCTTTGTTATGGCGTTCAGCTATGAACAATAATGACGTGGTATTAATAGCTCAAGTTTCTGGTGCAAAAAGTATTGCGCGTGGTGACTCTCTACATTTCAATATTGACGGTCAAATTGAAAGTCTCAAATCCATAGATGAGCTTACTAACATTGATTATGAGCCTGGTGTTTATTCAGCAGTTTATATTCCTGGGCAAAACATATCTTCAAAACGTTATGTCGTAAGCAAAGAGTTTATCGACAAAATTCTCAATGCTTCTAGCGTCAAAGTTAAACTAGATTTATCTCAATCGTTTGTAGAGGGTATCTTTACAGATACAACAACATCATCAGCTTATGGTGCATTTAAAGAGTTTGTAGAAAAGGCTAAGCTCAGTGGTTATTAATGCTTAACCAACAGCTCCACCGGATAAATGTTCGCTGTCACCTTTTGGTAAGCGCCAATAAATCAGCACCTACATTTCGGCTCGCCAATTGCACACACTGATTTCCTCACCCATTCCATGAGGAATCAGCATGACCCCAACC
>NZ_KB889853.1 GCF_000372805.1 Marinobacter gelidimuriae
AAGCTGCGCATTGAAGACAAGCATTAACAGAAGAAAAGCGGGGACAGATTTAAAATCTGTCCCCAGGGAATAAAGCGGACAGCCGGGACAGACTTTAAGTCTGTCCCGAGGGCGGGAAACGGAAAACTGGGACGGATTTGAAATCTGTCCCAGAGACAAAGGCTTTACGGGGGAGCCCGAGGTAGAGCTGGATTTCAGCAACACAGAGATTAACGCCTTCTCAGGAAGAGATGCGCTTGAACTTCAAAGGACAATGAGAGATGAGTGGTAGTTACCCAAAGGGCGTTACAGGCCCGACAGCGATGTTAATCTGGCAGTTTTGTTCCGTGGTGAGCCTGAAGATTTTCTCGAACTAGAATTGTACGCCCATAAGGCGTACAATTTACCATGTATTTTGAAATCTAAAAGGAGTATCGCATGTTGGCTTCAACGACTTCAAAAGACAGCCCAGAGGCTGGGAAGCGTAACACCGCTCGCTTTAACTTTCGTACAACTGAACATATCAAAAAAATGGTTGAACGTGCAGCAGCGATGACAGGTCAGGATGTGTCGGCGTTCGCAATCGATGCCGTTTATCAGCGTGCCATTGCCACGATACAGGCCCATGAGGTGACACATCTAAAACCCGAGGATCATCATGCCTTTTTTGATGCCTTGAAGAGCCCTCCCACCCCAACGGAAAAACTGCGTGCCGCCTTTATTCAACATGATCAGAGGGTGGTTTTGCGCTGATGCGGAGTGAAATAGTTATTGAGCCGCTCGACGTGAATAAACACGATCGAGCGGCTTTTGGGTCTGGCGTCGAACAAGTTGATAACTTCCTGAAGAAAACAGCGGGGAAGCTTATGAAAGGAGGAACGGCGAGGATATTTGTAGCCACAAGTCCCAATGATAATCCCGAAGAAATTCTCGGCTTCTATTCGATCAACGCACATAGCGTGGATTATGGTGACCTTCATAATCGCTACCGGCGATATGCGTTGCCCGACGGGAAAGTACCCGCCGCGTTCATAGGCATGATGGGGGTTACGTCTTCCGCTCAAAGCCAGGGATTAGGCGGCTTGCTCCTTGCCGACGCGCTCAAAGGCGCTTACATCGCTTCATATAGGGTAGGAACGGCGATGGTTCTACTTAATGTTCTCGATTGTGGAAACTCGGCTGATGTAGCTCGAAGACAAACGCTGTATAACAGTTTTGGGTTTCAATGCTTGCCATCGCATCCGCTAAGAATGTTCCTGCCAGTAGCAACGATAGCCCAAATGTACAAAGAGCCCTAAGTGGAGTTCCAGGCCAAAGTAGGGACAGATTTCAAGTCTGTCCCTGGCTGGCCGGCTTCTGGAGTCGGCAACAAGGAGGTTGTTATGATCAATATTTCCCACCACGGCGCCGTCTCTGGCTCCTGCCACGAGCTGAGCATTATCCCTTCTAACCGATCGTATCCCTCCTCCGGTATTCTGATTGACTGCGGCTTGTTTCAGGGCGCAGA
>NZ_KB889854.1 GCF_000372805.1 Marinobacter gelidimuriae
CACTCGTTCTTGCTGCGTTCTCGGAAGTCATCTTGGCCGGCAGCGTCAACTGCGGCATCAATATAGGGGACAGATTTCAAATCTGTCCCCGCTTGGACATGGGGACAGACTTCAAGTCCGTCCCCGCTTGGAGCTTTAGTAAGTCATGGACAGGCACTCCTTCCTCGTGGAAGTGGCGGCAGAGCACTTTGAAGTATCGCCGCTGCTGATCAATACCGTGATGGTAAACCACGGCCACATCCCCCGATCAGAGCTGGAAGCATTTCAGTAAGCTGTTTAAAAAGAGCCCAGCAACCCAAACCATTGATCTGCCGCAGGCGGCGCAGCCTGATTCAAGCCCACGTTTGTATAGCATTTGTGCTACAATGTAAGACGCAACAGCACAAACGGAGAGCGTAATGAAAACTGACATGCTTAGCACCCGCATTGACCACGACACCAAGGTCGCGTTCTCAAATATTTGCGACGAGGTGGGGCTTAGCCCCTCCCAGGCAATCAAGTTGTTTGCACGGGCGGTTATCAATTACGGGGGTATCCCGTTTGAACTGAAGGCACCTCAGCCGAATGAAACAAGCGCCGCCGCCATGCAGGAACTGCTGGAAGGCAAAGGGCACCGTGCGGAATCACTGGATAGCCTTGTAGCAGACTTCACGGATGGCAAGGTCACACATGTACAGCCTTGAGTACTCAACGCAGTTCAAAAAAGACTTTAAAAAAATAACTAAACGGCCTATCCCAGACATCGTTGAAGTGGGCCGTATCATCTCGATGCTACAACGTGATGATCCGTTGGACGACAAGCACGTCGATCACATGCTAATAGGCAATTGGCAGGGCTTCAGAGATTGCCATGTTATGCCGGATTTGGTGTTAATCTACAGTGTGAGTAACGGCGTTTTACAGCTCGCCAGAATCGGCAGTCACAGCGAGCTTTTCTGAAAAATATACGGCATAAAAAGGGGTAGCGAGGCCCGAACACCAAGCGCTTAAAGACCTTTTAGCCACGGACGTTCACTGCCACCCACGGGCGAAGGAAAAAGAACAGATATGCTCAGGGAAGAAGAGCTTAGTTATCGGATTCGCAGTGCCGTCTTCGAAGTGAACAGAGTGCTTGGGGCGGGATGTCTGGAAAGTGCAGACCAAAAGGTATGGGTATATGAATAGACGGGGACAGATTTAAAATCTGTCCCCGCTTGCGTCCTGGGAACAGGAATTCCCCCACCTGTCCCCGGTCAAGCGCCGCGGCAACCGCCGCTACTATCAGCGCGCCGACGTCATCACCATCCGCCAGATCCGCAGCCTATTGTACGACCAGGGCTACACCATCGGCGGCGCCAAGCAGCAACTGTCCAACGCCTCTCAGGAGAGTCTGTTGGCTTCTTGGTTCGAGTTCGTAATAGGGAACCGAACTGTCACGGATTCTGGTTTGAAGGATGAGCC
>NZ_KB889855.1 GCF_000372805.1 Marinobacter gelidimuriae
TAGTTATCGTCTAATCACAACATGGTTTTCGACGGTGATCTTCCTACAGGGGACTTACACCCCATTAGTTCATGCCCATGCTGGGCGTACACAAGTCAAGGCATTGGATGCTGCGCACCAATGCTTGAAGCGTTACATGGATAAATTAAGCTCGGCATAGCTTTATAGCTCGCTTTATAAAATATTGAAGTATCACTACACTGACAATAGGCAATTAAAATTATTTATGAAAATCAATTTAAAATACATTACTTTTCTAGCTGTTTTTACGGCTTCTTCCACGCTCACAGCCCAAAGCTATGTTATCCCTCCCACATCGTCGACCCATAATCATGTTCCCGTCATATCAGATGAAAAAATGGAACAATGCGTAAAACTATATAACGAGTCCGAATGGCTGTTTGAAAAAATTAATGGAATACGGGTTGATAGCTACAGCCAGCAATCTGTAAATAATTATAACGCAATGGTAAATAAACACTCTGGAATGACTGATAAATTTAATGCTGAGTGCGCTGGAAAACAATCACGTTCCGCCTGTGAAGCAGCTAGAAAATTAAATATAGAACAAGGTTTGCCTTATCAAGACTGTTAACACTTGGCACTTCATTACCTAATACAAATTAAAATACTGTGAAAAAAATATGCATATATCTATGCAGTGCCATGTAACAAGGCCAAGCACTCGGACTGCCTACGCTGTCGCTTCGGCAACCGGTGTTGGCGGCGTTAGGAGATAAGTAGCATCATGGACTCAACTATCATCGCAGCATTAATATTTGTTGCCATATTAATTGTACTTGGGCTCTTCTACACCCGGATGGGTAACCTCGGGTTCTGGAAGTTAGCCTCAATGTTTCCGAGTGAGTTTATGGCTTATATTTCCAGAGATGATACGTGGATAATTTCAGAAACAAGTACGCCAAGACCAGGGCCTGACTATGTAGGCCCACTAAAATTTGTAGACAACAACATTGTATATACTCTTTTTGCCAAAGCTGAGTTTATTGAAAAATCTCAGCAAGAATTTATATCAAAATATAAACCTCTAACCCCTGAAAAGACTTTCCCTTATGTCAGCCTCTTAGCTCTTATATACCCAATAGCAGCAATTTTATCTTACAAAGGCGCCTCGTTACTTTCAGCGCTGGGTTATGGTTTTAGCAATTTAGGTTATCTATTAGCAGCTGCATTTGTATTTGGCGGTAGCTTCAGAATTCTAGGGCTAGATCATCGTGTTCAAGTTATTATTGCCGCTATAATATTCTGGGTGGTGGGTGTGATAATTACCAATGTTTGACTTTCCTAATCGGGTAGCCGAGGGTATCTAACCCTCAGCCCCCACAACACCCTGCATGCGGGTCCGCACAGGGCGTTTCACTTAGGATAGTGAAGCTTG
>NZ_KB889856.1 GCF_000372805.1 Marinobacter gelidimuriae
CGTTCGCTCGCAACCGCCGATGGCAACGGCTGCGCCCAGGCTTGATCGACCAGTGGCCTGACTGGTAATTGACCGATCGCTCGTTGAGCAGACCCCGATGCGTCGGACCGCCCCAGATAAGAACATAAACTTTCACTGCACAACTGCATCATTTACGGTGGCCGTCAGATCACGTGGCTTCGCGGGAGGCCACCCCGTCGGCTTGTGCCAACTCGCCTCCGGCCTACGCCTCATATGATGTTCTTGTTCATCAGCTCGCAGTTTTGCTAGCGGCTTACTTCCGGCCGGCGTTCCGGAGACCGCGCCTCGCGGGTTGGCCCTTGCCATTCGCTAGTGGTTAGCGTTTAATCGGCTAAAACCGGCTGAACGGTGATCTTCCCACAGGGGACTTTCACCCCATTAGTTCATGCCCATGCTGGGCGTACACCAATGCAGGCAAGGCGACGCCTTTTCCGTTGCGGCTGCGCCTTCACTTCAAAGCCGCGCGTGTTGGCGGCGTTATGTTTCTTGACCACACCTTTGAACTGGTGCTATTAATAGTACCAGTTACTTTGATGAGGTGATGGCTATGCATGTGAAGTTTTCGGAGGATGTCGTTCCTCTATCAGACCTGAAGATTAATCCCGGAAAGGTCGTTGGCCGAGCTCAGAATACGCGTCGTCCAATCCTGCTTACCAGTCGCGGTCGAGCTATAGCTGTTGTTCAAGGACTTGAGGATTATGAGAAAACAGCAGAGGAACTTCGGTTTGTAAAGGCGGTGGCGCAAGGACTTATGGATGTGCGAGAGGGTAATACCGTATCTTTGGAGGAAGCCAAAAAAACGCTGGGTATCACGTAAATGGAATTACGCATCGCACAGTCTGCGCTTGAGGATTTGCGGGTGATTCAGGAGTACTACAAAGAGCAGGATGTGCCGCACATCGGTAATGAGTATGTGGCTGCTATTTTGGAGCACTCAGAAATGCTGAAGCTTCATCCTGAAGCTGGCCGAGCCGTCCCTGAATTCAATCTGGATCATATTCGGGAGTTAATTCACTCGCCTTTTCGAGTCGTCTACCTGAGGCAAGTCACTGAGATTGTGATCATTCGAGTTTGGCGGAGTGAAAGGCAACTCGAGTTACCAGAAAACGAAACATAATCGGGTAGCCGGGGGTATCTAACCCCCAGCCCCCACAACACCCTGCATGCGGGTCCGCACAGGGCGTTTCCCGAAAACGCTCAGAGTAAGATGGCCGATTACCTCCTCCTACCCCAATGATGGCTTCTGATTTTGCGCCAACGCTCCTCAGTCCGGTCGGATATGGAATCGTTGGGCTGCACAGGCTCCTCATTGATTTTCGGGTTCAGGCCTTCACCGTGTCCCAACCATTACGATGG
>NZ_KB889857.1 GCF_000372805.1 Marinobacter gelidimuriae
TTGCGCGTACGAATCGTGTTGTGCCGTTCGGTCTCGAGATGCGTGAGGAAATCCAGCACCAGGGTTGCGTCGATATCGCACAGTGCCAGCATGGCAGGTGGCTTGCCCGTTGCGCGTCCCGCATAGTTCAGCAAGAGCTTGAAGGTATCGCGATAGGCAGCGACTGTTCGCGGGCTGACGTTCTGTTGCTGGATCAAGCGCTCGGCGAAGAAGCGCTGGAGCAACGCGCCGAATTCGGTGGGCGCGGTGAGCAAGGGGTTCATAACGTCTCTCCTTGCGTATAGAGGTGGAAGCGTTCGGCGGCGATCGCCATCAGTTCGGGAATGCCGGTGACATACCAGTAGGTGTCGCTCACCTTGGCGTGCCCGACGTAGGTTGATAGCGCCAGAATGGCACAATCAATATCTACGCCCTCTTCGTAGAGGCGCAGCATGCTTCTCACGATGAAGGTGTGCCGGATGTCATGCAGGCGGTGACGCTGATAGTCACCGCGCGTTTGCCAGTCCAATTGCTGACACAGCCTCTGTAAGGCATACAGCATACTGGGCTGATTTACGCCGCTGCCATCATCACGCAGGAAGAACTTGTCACAACATGGCCGTGGCACGAGCCTATCTCGCTGTCGTGCATAGGCGCGCAACGAGTCGGTAACGCTCGGATGCAGCGGTACGAGACGCTGCTGATGGAACTTGGCTTCGCGGATATGCAAAACGCCACTGTCCATGTCGACGTCAGCCGCGGTCAGGGTCAGTGCTTCGGCGATGCGTAGCCCGGTCGCGGCGAGCAAGCCAAAAACACAGCGGCAAGTTGCTGGACGCAATCCCTCGGTGGGCGCCAAGCCATGCGTGGCTTCAAGCAGTGTGCACAGTTCGGCTTCTGTGTAGATGTGTGGGATGAGACGCCGGTGGGCCGAACCAAAGAGACTTCGTGGTGGAACCTCCGTCGCCGGATCCTCGCGCTGGCAAAAGCGGGCGAAACCGCGAAGAATCCCGATGCGGCGCGCCCAGGTAAACGACGCCTTAAGCTGCGAAGTCTGTGCCCATGCGACAGCGAGCGGCACCGTCAGATGCCCTTCAGGAGAGACCTCATCCGCGAAACGGGCAAATGACTGAAGCTGCGTTGCATCGATGGTTAGCTCGAATCCGTTACGACGACGATACGCCAGGTACGCTTCGACCCGCGCCATCCAAGACAACCGGGCGCTCATGACGGGCTCCCGGGCCACGGCAGTGCCATCGCACGCAATTGCTCCACGTCAACACGGGCGTAGCTGTAGGCAGTGTCAAGACTCTTGTGACGCAATACGTCGGCGATCTCTTTGACTGAGACCCCAGCGCGCTGTAGCTGCGTTGCCATCGTTCGCCGCAGCACGTGTGTGT
>NZ_KB889858.1 GCF_000372805.1 Marinobacter gelidimuriae
TAGTTATCGTCTAATCACAACATGGTTTTCGACGGTGATCTTCCTACAGGGGACTTACACCCCATTAGTTCATGCCCATGCTGGGCGTACACAAGCTGCTGCACTCGGAAAAATTACTCGCGCTGCTCCTAATTTTCCGGTGAGCAGGGCGTTAGGCATTCTTCGAGTAGTCGTGCCATTAGGTGATTAATGAATAATAAAATTCAAAGTGTGGGTATTGGTTTAACGGCTGACATATTATCGGCAGCAGACTTTGGAGCAACTAATTTAGTTGCTAGTTTGGGAAACAGTTTACTTACTAATCTGTTTCGTGAACGAGCTGAAAAAGCTAGGGAAATTGCTTTAAATGAAATGGCTAAATGTGAACGTTCAGAATTTGACCTTGCCAGTGCAGACCAATTTGTTGCCATTGTTTACCGTTATCAACGAGCTGCTCTTGAAGGTGCAGCATATTTAAATCTTTCCATTTTAGCTAAAATCATGAAAGGTCAAACTACTGAAGGATCAGTTTATGCTTCTGAGTTTGGTGAATTTGCTGAAGTAGTAACTTCACTGAAAACAAAAGAGATAGTTTACCTCGGCACATTAATCAGAATGCACAAAGAGAAAAAATTGGTTAAAAAAGGAAGTAGTGACGAGTATTATGAACTTGATCAATCTGTTCGTATTACAATGATTAAAGTTTTAGTAGGAACGGTTCATTTCTCAGAAATTAGGGACTTGATTTCTTGCGAATCTAGTTTACAAAGAACTGCTTTAATATATCCATCATCAGTTTTAGTGAGTGGTTCCACTATATTTTCGCCAACTTCAGAATTAGAGAGGCTTGCTAGCTTAGTAGAATTTGAAGAGGTACTTGGTGAAATAAATGCCTAATCGGATAGCCGGGGGTCTTTCTCCCCCAGCTTCCACAACACCCTGCATGCGGATCCGCACAGGGCGTTTCCCAAAGATGTTTAAAGCAAACTGACCAATTAGCGCCAGTTTACCTCAATGCTGGTTACTGCTTTTGCGCCACTATCCCTAAGCCCGGTCGGGTATGAAATAAATGAGCTGCACAGGCTCCTCATTGATCTTCAGGTTCAGGCCTTCACCGTGTCCCAACCATTACGATGGGCGTTTGGCTACTATGCCGTCTGCTGACTTCTGCTTAATCACCACACCAGTTACCCAGCACAGCGCTATCGGTTTGTATCTTATTCGCTCTCTTTGGGCGATACACTCCAAAGAGCCGTAAGCGCCCTTAAACCGACCCACTTGCCCTCAGTCGAACTGCGGCACTTTTTTTGAGACCCGCTCTAGTTTGACGTTCCATGGCAGCAGTGCTT
>NZ_KB889859.1 GCF_000372805.1 Marinobacter gelidimuriae
TTGTCTGACGTCCGCCAGCGCAGCGTCGACATCAATGTTAGTGATCTTCATGGATCTGAGTACCGTTGAGTGTGGCCTAAATTCATGAAATTGGGACCAAAACCCTGTCAAGAACTTTTTTAGAAAATTTGAGCTGAATAGTTACGATCGTTTTACCCTTGCACTTGGGAACGCAGCCTCCGAGCTTAAAGTTCAATCAAGCAGCAAAGGGTCCACCCTATTTTTAAATTCGTTACTCCGTGTCGCCCAAGGCCAATGTGAACAACACGAGTTTGAAATTGACGTTCCCATGGCCTTCAAGGGCTTTTCTGCGTTGCCGGGTGGTAATCGGCTACCGCAGGTAAGCCATTTTTCTGATGTTGCCTATCAGCATTTCGATTTGCCGCCGGAGCAGGAAGGAGATGAGGATGAAGAGCCTGAATCTGCCGTGCTTTACTCAGTCGATCCTGATGAAACGCCAGAGAGGCAGAGGCTTACCGGCCAAAGCATCCTGATTCAAACCGCCGAGTCATCTCACTACTTACCGTGGAGTTGGGACAAGGCCTTGCCCCCAGAGATATTGGACTTGGAGACGTGGCTAAATCATCAGCTGGTCTCTGCCAATGACCACGATCGACTTGGAGCTGCTGTGGTTTGGCTCGCCACTCGCCTGTCTCGCTCCTTACCTTTTGTGCTGGAGCTCTCGATTTCCGAATTACCAGAGGAGGAGTGGTGTTTAACTCCAGATTTTGCGCTCGCTCATCGCAAGCCTCCCAGGCGCCATAATTCCTGGATACCCGGGAAAGACGCAGATCCCTTTATTGAGATGTACCAGTCGGACCTTGCTTTAGAGATACCGGTCACGGTGCAAGAGATCTTTCAATCGAACGCCTCTCGTTCGGATACGTCCGCTGATTCCGTTCACCATCTTTGGTATCAGCTTTTTGAGGAAAACCTGAAGTCTGGTTACGAACCAGGCTCTCAACTGACGGTTTTGCGTGCCTAGCACCCCGAGTTTTAAAGAGTGAAAGTGCCTGTCCATAACAATCAATTGCAATGAACTGCAAAGAGAAATGCGGATTTCTGAGCAATACGAGTGCCTGTCTGCCATACGAGTACGAGTGCCAGAACGGAGAGGGAGAGAGGGAGAGAGGGAGAGAGGGAGAGAGGGAGAGAGTGCCTACCCATGAATTTTTCGGTCAAATCTTTATACGGACCGGGGACAGATTTGAAATCTGTCCCCTATATTGACCCCAATCCCCAGATAGAAATTTCTAAAACATAGAAAGCCTTGGCTGTATAATGGTTAGCGACGAAACTCTCCATCACCCAATGGGTGCACAAC
>NZ_KB889860.1 GCF_000372805.1 Marinobacter gelidimuriae
GAATTGTGCAATGTTTTATGGATTTTCGATCTGAGGAAAAATCTGACTGTGTGGATATTCGGCAAATAGCAGCGCTTTTAGACCGGTGTTTACACTGCAAGCCCGTGACTTCAAGAAAGACCCGGAAGGCCCTGAGAAGTCAGAGCTTTACCAGGCAGAAGCGCTGATACATCGTTACCTCCCGGTGGATGCTCTCCTGGGCGTAGTAACCTACAATGACGCAGTGAAGGATAAGATTCAGGCTTTAGTTTCTGACCGAGAGCTCGAATTAGGCATACACAGCAGACCAACCTGGTTTTTTTGATGATCAAATACACGAAAGGCAATCTACTGAAAGCAGATGTCGATGCTCTTGTGAACACCGTCAACACGGTGGGAGTAATGGGTAAAGGCATCGCTCTGATGTTCAAAGAAGCCTTTCCTGAGAATTTCAAAGCCTATGCACAAGCCTGCAAATCTGGAGTCGTAGCGACCGGTTCCATGTTCGTCACCGAGCAAACAGACCTCATGGGCCCTAGATGGATCATCAATTTCCCCACCAAACAACATTGGCGCTCAGGCTCCAAGCAGGAGTGGATTGCTGAAGGGCTTCAGGATCTACACCAGGTAATCTTGGACAAAAACATCAAGTCCATTGCCATCCCCCCTTTAGGAAGCGGCAACGGTGGCCTCAACTGGGCGACCGTAAAGCCAATGATCGAAGATGCGCTCGGAGCTCTAAGCGATGTGAGCATCGTCGTGTATGAACCAACAGCCCAATATCAGAACGTTGCCCGAAGGACTGGCGTCGAGAAGTTGACACCATCACGGGCATTGATTTCTGAGCTCGTAAGACGCTACTGGGTGCTCGGTATTGAATGCTCCCTTCTGGAGATTCAGAAACTGGCCTGGTTTATGGAGCGCGCAATCATCATGTCCGGTTTGAAAGACCCCATGGATCTTGGTTTTCAAGCCAACCGGTATGGGCCGTATGCGCACAGACTGCATCACTTGCTCGACACACTGGATGGTAGCTACCTACAGTGCGAAAAGCGTTTAGACGATGCCAAGCCCGCTGATGTAATCTGGTTTGAGCAGTCACGGAAGGAAAAAGTAGCGGTTTATCTCAAATCTGAGGAGGCCAAACCCTACACTCCGGCTCTGGATAAAGTCTCCACCCTGATCGACGGCTTCCAGTCACCGCTTGGTATGGAAGTGCTAGGGTCTGTTGACAATTCACATCGGTAGCCAGAGAAATGCGCAAGCCAATGACACGATGCTCTCATAATTTCGAGCAAGCTTGTCATATCGGGTGGCAAC
>NZ_KB889861.1 GCF_000372805.1 Marinobacter gelidimuriae
GGGACCTTAGCTGGCGGTCTGGGTTGTTTCCCTCTTCACGACGGACGTTAGCACCCGCCGTGTGTCTCCCGGATAGTACTCACAGGTATTCGGAGTTTGCATCGGGTTGGTAAGTCGGGATGACCCCCTAGCCGAAACAGTGCTCTACCCCCTGTGGTATTCGTCCGAGGCGCTACCTAAATAGCTTTCGGGGAGAACCAGCTATCTCCGGGCTTGATTAGCCTTTCACTCCGATCCACAAGTCATCCCCTGGCTTTTCAACGACAGTGGGTTCGGTCCTCCAGTTGATGTTACTCAACCTTCAACCTGCTCATGGATAGATCGCCCGGTTTCGGGTCTATGCCCAGCGACTCATTCGCCCTATTCAGACTCGGTTTCCCTACGGCTCCCCTAAACGGTTAACCTCGCCACTGAACATAAGTCGCTGACCCATTATACAAAAGGTACGCCGTCACAGAACACGTCTGCTCCGACTGCTTGTACGCATACGGTTTCAGGATCTATTTCACTCCCCTCACAGGGGTTCTTTTCGCCTTTCCCTCACGGTACTGGTTCACTATCGGTCAGTCAGGAGTATTTAGCCTTGGAGGATGGTCCCCCCATGTTCAGACAAGGTTTCTCGTGCCCCGTCCTACTCGATTTCACTAGACTCAGGTTTCGGATACAGGGCTATCACCCACTATGGCGGCACTTTCCAGAGCCTTCTCCTACCCGTTGTCTAGCTTAAGGGCTAGTCCCCGTTCGCTCGCCGCTACTTAGGGAATCTCGGTTGATTTCTTTTCCTCGGGGTACTTAGATGTTTCAGTTCTCCCGGTTCGCTTCTTACACCTATGTATTCAGTGTAAGATACCCGACCTAGATCGGGTGGGTTTCCCCATTCAGACATGTCCGGATCACAGCTCGTTTGCCAGCTCCCCGAACCTTATCGCAGGCTTCCACGTCTTTCATCGCCTCTGACTGCCTAGGCATCCACCGTATGCGCTTAGTTGCTTGACTATATAACCCCAAGACAACTGATCACCAATGACACCGGATCACCACCACTCAACCGAAGTTGAACAGGTGTGTTCCAGGGAACATCAGAGACCGTCACTCGAAGTTATAAACAACCACTTCAACGACAACACCGGATAACGCTTGAAAAAATCGTTATCACTTGAACACGTTCCTCAAAGACCGTAGAGAAACGTGTTCGTGTTCTATCTCATCCAAATTTTTAAAGAGCAAATCTGACCCAGTGATCAGAAAAAAGACCTTCAGACTTAGCGGA
>NZ_KB889862.1 GCF_000372805.1 Marinobacter gelidimuriae
ACCGAAAGGCGTGCGCGGCTTCTGCTCGGCCGTGGGCGAGCCGTGGTTGTGCGTGCGTATCCGTTTACGATACGGCTGAAAGACCGTACCGGTGGCGATACGCAGCCGGTACGTATCAAGATCGACCCCGGCAGCAAGACCACCGGGATGGCGGTGGTGAGAGAGAACGGCCAGAAGCAACACGTTCTGGCGTTAATGGAGTTGGCCCATCGCGGTCGTCAGATCAGCAAGTCTTTGGAGCAACGTCGGGCGTTTCGCCGCCGGCGCCGCAATCAACTGCGGTACCGGGCACCCAGATTCTTGAATCGAACCAAGCCCAAAGGCTGGCTAGCCCCAAACCTGCAACACCGGGTGGACACCACGAAAAGCTTGCTGAATCGGCTTCGATCTCTGGTGCCGGTTGTGTCTATCAGCCAGGAGCTGGTTCGTTTCGATACGCAAAGGATGACGAACCCCGAAATCAGCGGTGTCGAATATCAGCAGGGCACTTTGCTCGGCTACGAGATCCGTGAATACCTTCTGGAGAAGTGGGGCCGCGAGTGCGCCTATTGCACCGACAAAGACACCCCGCTGCAAATTGAACATATCGACCCAAAAGCCAACGGTGGTTCGAATCGCATCAGCAACCTGACATTGGCGTGCCGGCCGTGCAACCAGGAAAAGGACCGGCAGTCCCTGGCTGATTTCTTTGCATCGTCCAAACGGCTGAAGAACCACCAGGCCAGGCTGGATCGCATCCTCAAACAGTGCAAAAAGCCCTTAAGAGACGCTTCAGCGGTCAACTCCACCCGGTGGGCGCTGTATCAGACCCTGAAGCAGACGGGCCTGTCTGTTGAAGTGGGTACCGGCGGTCGCACCAAGTTCAATCGCTGTCGATTGCGCATGCCAAAGACTCACGCCCTGGATGCGGCTTGCGTCGGAGAAGTTGAGATCGTAGAGGGCTGGGACGTTCCAACCTTGGCGGTCAAGGCCACCGGGCGTGGCAGCTATAAGCGCACGCGCTTAACAAAGCACGGCTTCCCCCGCGGTTACCTGATGCGCCAGAAGCAAGTCAAAGGCTTTCAGACCGGAGATATGGTACGCGCCGTGGTGCCGACAGGCACGAAAGCCGGCACCTGGTTGGGCAGAGTCGCCGTTCGCAAGACCGGAAGCTTCAATATNCAGACAAACAGTGGCGCCATCCAGGGAATATCTCATCGCCACTGCGTTTTAACCCAGCGAGCGGATGGCTACGGCTATCACATCCAACCCAACCAACGAAAGGAGGAAGGAGACAGGAAAAACGAGTCGTGCTATCCCTCCCCGTCCTGAAGGACGGGTCTTCCGCGCTTAATGATGAATCTTAATGCAGTACGACACATTTTGATGGAGCCTAGGGGCTGATGGCAATTCACATCGGTAACCATGGAAACGCGCAAGCCAGAGACACGATGCTCTCATAATTTCGAGCAAGCTTGTCATATCGGGTGGCAACGGCACGATAGTGCTTGAGTTTGGCAGACGCATTCTCGACCAGGTGTCTGAACTTATACAAATGCCAGTCGAGCCTCTTATTTCCCTTTATCGAGTTTTTCCCTCTGGGGATAATAACGCTCATTTCGAGGGCTTCTGCCTCAGCGCGTATCGTCTGACTGTCGTATTCTTTATCGGCCATCATACATAGCGGCCATCAATGAAGACCCATTCCAGATCGGAGTCTGTTTTCAGCACGTTGACGAGCTTTTCCAGAGGCTTTTTTTCGACCAGTAATTGAAGACTTTGTAGACAGAATTCCACTTGCCGAAATGCTCTGGCAGATCTCTCCATGGTATGCCAGTACGCATTCTGAACAGAATACCTTCGACTGTCCTGCGCAGGCCTGCCTTGTCATAAAGGCTAAATTGAAGCAATATTTCTCTCAGCTTGGATCACAGCTCCTCTGTGAGCATGTACCTGGGCATTGCGGGCTCGTATGATTGTTGTTTCGGAACTTCATTATACGAGCTTGCTATTACCTTTCAAAGACTTACGAGCAATTGTCAACAGCCCCTAGCAACGCTTAAAAACACCTCATTTTGTCGTGTGATTGCTTTATTCGGGCCCACGCCCGCAAATCTACGCCCATGGTCTACTGGTTGCGTAACCGAAACAGCCTAAAGTGGTTTACAAACACACTAAGAATAAACACTGACACGGTGAGGTGGAGTTAATGATTTACAACGCAGAATTTACACGCTCGATCAGCAAACCGGACGATTTCTGGCGTGAAAAGGCCGCCGACATCGAATGGATTAACTTTCCACACACCATCTGGCAGGCCAAAGACAACGGCCACGGTGACTGGTTTACCGATGGTGAGTTGAACACCAGCGACATTGCTCTGGACGCCAACCTTCGCGCTGGCCGTGGTGAACAAACCGCACTGATTTACGACTCACCGGTGACCAACACCCAGCAAAGCTACACCTACACTCAGCTGACCGATGAAGTCGCGCGTTTTGCCGGCGCCCTGAAGGCCCGCGGCATTGAAAAGGGCGATCGCGTCGTTATCTACATGCCGATGATCCCTCAGGCGGTGATTGCGATGCTGGGCTGTGCTCGTATTGGCGCGGTTCATTCGGTGGTGTTTGGCGGCTTTGCGGCCCACGAACTGGCCGTTCGCATTGACGATGCAACGCCCAAGGCGCTCATTACCGCGTCTTGTGGCATCGAAACCAGCAAGGTGACTGCCTACAAGCCGTTGGTGGACAAGGCTCTGGAACAGGCTAAACACAAACCTGAGCTGTGTGTTGTGTATCAGCGCCCGGAAGCACTGGCCAGCCTGCAAAGCCCGAGAGATGTGGACTGGAACGAACTTGTTCGCGACGCCGAGCCAGCAGCCCCGGTCGCCGTCAAATCGACCGATCCGCTGTACATTCTTTACACCTCCGGCACCACCGGTAAACCCAAAGGTGTGGTGCGGGACAACGGCGGCCACGCCGTGGCCCTGAAATACAGCATGAAACTGGTCTACGACGCCAGCCCCGGTGATGTGTTCTGGACCGCATCGGATGTGGGCTGGGTGGTGGGCCACAGCTATATTGTTTACGCGCCGCTGTTTGCCGGCTGCACCACCGTACTGTATGAAGGCAAACCGGTTCGCACCCCAGACGCAGGCGCTTTCTGGCGCGTGATCCAGGATCACAAGGTCAATATTCTGTTTACCGCCCCAACCGCTTTTCGCGCGGTGCGCAAAGAAGATCCGGAAGCGGATTTTTTAAAGAAATACGACATCAGCTCGCTGAAGCGGATCTATCTGGCCGGTGAGCGCCTGGACCCGGCCACCTACGACTGGCTGCGCGAGCATACTCATCTGCCCGTGCTCGACCACTGGTGGCAAACAGAGACCGGTTGGGCCATTTGCTGCAACCCCGCCGGTATCGAAATGATGACCACTAAACCCGGTTCCGCCACCATGCCGTCCCCCGGCTACGATGTTCAGATAGTTGATATACGCGGCAATCAGATGCCAGCGGGTGAACAGGGCCAAATCGCGATAAAACTGCCACTGCCACCGGGCTGTCTGCAAACCGTTTGGGGCGATGATAAGCGTTTCCGTGAAAGTTATCTCGACGCTATTCCCGGCTTTTACAGCACCGGTGATGGCGGCTTTGAAGATGAAGACGGTTATATTTTCGTTATGGGCCGCACCGACGACGTGATTAACGTAGCCGGCCACCGGCTATCTACCGGTGAAATGGAAGAAGTGGTGTCGTCTCACCCGGCGATCGCTGAATGCTGCGTGGTAGGTGCTCATGACGAAATGAAAGGCCAGATTCCGATCGGGCTGGTGCTGATTAAAGACGGCGCCACCATTGACCATGACGAACTGGAAGATGAACTGGTAGAAATGATGCGTGACAAAATCGGCGCCATTGCCTGCTTTAAACGAGCCATGGTGGTTGATCGCTTACCAAAAACACGTTCTGGCAAGATTCTGCGCCGGGTTATACGACAGATTGCAGACGGCGAAGCCTACAATGTGCCGGGCACCATTGATGACCCGTCCATTCTGGAAGAAATCAGCGACCGGTTCCGGCCTCGGTAAATATTCCAAAACAGCGCCCGAAAGGGCGTTGACGACGCCTTCGTCCGGTCTATACTGCAATGGCAGTATCTAAAGCCCCTACGGGGGGGGAATCAGAAAAGCTCCGTTTATAGGAGCTCATGTGAAATACAGGAAAGATCGATGTCTGAGACCACAACGGGCCACGTGAAGTGGTTCAACGAAGCAAAAGGCTTTGGCTTTATCGCCCAGGAAGACGGCAGTGACGTATTCGTTCACTTCAGTGCCATCAACGCAGACGGTTTTCGCACCCTGGCTGAAGGCCAGAAAGTGCAGTTTACTGTAACCGACGGCCCTAAAGGCCCGCAGGCAGAGAACGTAACGCCTGTTTAATAAGGGCTGTCGCTGATAAAGCGTGACCAGTCAGAAAAACGGGCCGATGATTCACCGGCCCGTTTTTTTATGGCTAATTTTAAGATCAGACGCTTAACGCCTCATCGACCGCTTTTGCGCTAGCGTGAACACCGGGCACAACTTGAGCCACCGCATTCAATAACGCCTGTAAGGTCGCCGAGGTGGTGTCTTCCGCCAGGGCTGCTGCGCTGCACGTGTGGCCGTTAGCCTGCAAACGAATACACGCCATGGCATTGGCCGAAGTGCCCGCGCCCAGGGCGAACTCGTCATAAGCCTCAACTGCCAGGGTAATGGAAAAACGCTGGGCCAGCGCCGCTGCCACTGCTTCCACCGCACCAGAACCATAGCCTTGTAACGTTACCGGTTTGTTTTCATTGCCTATTACCAAATCTGCGCGCACACCCTCTTCGTTGCGATGAAGATCGTAAGTGCGCAATGCCCAGTCGGCCGGCACCGCAAGATAGCGCGCTTCAAACAGGCGGTGAATGCTCATGGAATCGATCTCGCCGCCGTTGTTTTCCGCTTCACGCTGCACCACTTTGCTGAATTCAATTTGCAGCCAACGGGGCAAGCTGATGTTGTAATCCCGCTCCAGCACATAAGCCACACCGCCCTTGCCAGACTGGCTGTTGATGCGCACCACCTCGTCATAGCGACGGCCCAGGTCGAACGGATCGATCGGCAGATAGGCCACATTCCAGGCATCGCCTTCTTTACGCTGGGCCAGACATTTGCGGATAGCGTCCTGATGGCTGCCAGAAAACGCGGTGAACACCAGCTCGCCGGCGTAGGGGTGGCGCGGATGGGTCGAAATTTCGGTGCAGGCTTCAACCACCTCGGTAATGTCAGCCATGCCGGACAACTCCAGGGTTGGGTCAATCCCCTGTGAATACAGGTTCATCGCCATGGTCACCAGATCCATATTACCGGTGCGTTCGCCGTTCCCCATCAGCGTTCCTTCCACCCGATCAGCGCCCGCCATGACCGCCAGTTCGGCCGCGGCGACGCCACAGCCCCGGTCATTGTGAGTGTGCACGCTGATGCTCAGATGTTCGCGGCGCTGGATAGTGTCGCAAATCCACTCGATCTGATCGGCAAATACGTTGGGCGTGGCCATCTCTACCGTGGCAGGCAGGTTAATAATGACCGGCTGACCTTGGTCCGGGCGCCACACTTCGGTCACTGCATCGATGACTTCAGCGGCAAAATCCAGCTCGGTGCCGGTAAAGCTCTCCGGCGAATACTGAAAGGTCCATTCGGTGTTCGGGTAACCGGCGGCCAGCTCCTTCACCAAACGCGCGCCTTCTACTGCAATATCACGGATGCCATCACGGTCTAACCCGAACACCTGCTGGCGCTGCACGGTAGAAGTGGAGTTATAAACGTGCACAATGGCTTTTTTGGCGCCTTCCAGCGCTTCGTAAGTGCGCTTGATCAGCGCCGGCCGGGCCTGGGTCAGCACCTGAATCTTTACATCGTCAGGAATACGCCCTTCTTCGATCAGCTTGCGACAGAAGTCAAAATCTGGCTGGCTGGCTGCGGGAAAACCGATCTCGATTTCCTTGAAGCCCAGCTTTACCAGCAAATCAAACATCCGCTGTTTCTGACTGACCGACATAGGTTTGACCAGAGCCTGGTTGCCGTCGCGCAGGTCAACCGCGCACCAAGTGGGCGCCCGCTCAATCACACGATCGGGCCAGCGCCGGTTGGTTTTGGCAATGGGCTTGAAGGCTGCGTATTTACGATGATCAAAAGCCATACAACGGTTTCCTTTTGCGTGTGCAGACTGCCGGTTACAGAACACAAGATTACACAAAAAGTCGGCGCAGGTGATTGCTAATGAAGGCTATAAACCGGACTATAAAGCCATTAAATATCCCTAAAACCGAGGTTAGTGGCAGAATATGCTTAATAAATCCGAAACCCTGATCGCACTGGACAAAACCGACCGAAAAATCCTGGACCATCTGCAAAAAGACGGCTCGCTCACTAACCAACAGCTGGCCGACAAAGTCGGGCTATCGCCGTCGCCCTGCCTGCGCCGGGTGCGTGCGCTGGAGCAAAGCAGCGTGATTGTGCGCACGGCCACCATTCTTAATCACAAAAAACTGGGGCTAGCGCTCACCGCCATTATTCTGATCGGCATGGACCGGCACACACCGGAACGTTTTGCGGCGTTTGAGGAGGCCGTCAGCGCCTATCCGGAGGTGCTGGAGTGCTACCTGATTACCGGCCACGATGCGGACTACATGCTCAAAGTGGTGGTGCCGGATATGGATCATTACCATCACTTTCTGCTGAACCAGATAACCCGCATTGCCGGGGTGAGCGGCGTGCATTCAAGCTTTGTGCTGCGCCGGGTTCTGGATAACACGGCCCTGCCCTTAGGTTACTTGTCGTGAAATGCCCGGCCGGTGTCTGTACCTGCCTGTTGCGGCTCCGTACAATAGAGCCCATTATTTTTGAGGCTGCGGCCTCTCCATGAATCACTCCTGACGGAACCCAAAATGCGAGCCAGCCGTTATCTGATTGCCACCCAGAAAGAAACACCCGCCGACGCCGAGATTATCAGCCACCAGCTGATGCTGCGTGCCGGTTTGATCCGCAAACTGGCCGCCGGCCTGTATACCTGGCTGCCCATGGGCCTGCGCGCCCTGCGTAAAGTTGAGCGCATTGTGCGCGAAGAAATGGACCGCAGCGGCGCGCAAGAACTGCTGATGCCGGCGGTGCAGCCGGCGGAACTGTGGCGGGAATCCGGCCGTTGGGACGAATACGGCGGCGAACTGCTGCGCATGAACGACCGCCACGGCCGCGAGTTCTGCTTTGGCCCTACCCATGAAGAAGTGATTACCGACCTGATCCGCAACGAGCTGAAAAGCTACAAACAACTGCCGGCCAACTTCTTTCAGATTCAGACAAAATTCCGTGACGAGCGCCGCCCCCGTTTTGGCGTGATGCGTGCACGGGAGTTCATCATGAAAGACGCCTATTCATTTCACATAAGCGCTGATTCTCTGGACCAGACTTACCAGCTGATGCACCGCACCTACTGCGCCATATTTGATCGCCTGGGCCTGGATTACCGCCCCGTGCAGGCAGACTCTGGCGCCATTGGCGGCAGTGGCTCCCAGGAATTTCACGTGTTGGCTTCTTCTGGTGAAGACGCCATTGTGTTCAGCACCGACAGCGACTACGCGGCGAATATAGAAAAAGCCGAAGCGGTCGCACCCGCCAGCGAGCGCCCCGCGCCCTCCCAGGCGATGACCGAAGTGGCGACGCCGGGCCAACGCACCATTGCCGACATTACCCAGTTTCTGAAAGGCGATGTTACGCAAACCGTGAAAACTCTGCTGGTGAAAGCCGAAGCTGAAGCCGGTGCCGAAGAAGGCAGTGACCCGGGATTGGTGGCGTTGATTCTGCGCGGCGACCACACCCTGAATGAGATCAAGGCGGAAAATCTGGCCGGCGTAGCCGACCCGTTGACCATGGCCACGGACGAGGAAATCCTGCGCGCCACTGGTTGCGAACCTGGCTCGATCGGGCCGGTGAACCTGTCAGTGCCGGTGATTGTCGACCGCAGCGCAGCGCACTTGACGGACTTTGTCTGCGGCGCCAACAAGAATGACGTGCACCTGACCGGCGTAAACTGGCAACGCGACCTGCCACTGGGCCGGGTGGAAGACTTGCGTAACGTGGTGGAAGGCGACGCCAGCCCCTGTGGCCAGGGCACTCTGGAAATTCGCCGCGGTATTGAAGTGGGCCATATCTTCAAACTGGGCAACAAATACAGCAAATCGCTGAACGCCACGGTGCTGGATGAAAATGGCAAAACCGCTACTATGGACATGGGCTGCTACGGCATTGGCGTGTCGCGGATTGTGGCGGCGTCAATCGAGCAAAATCACGATGACCGCGGCATTATATGGCCCGACGCCATCGCGCCCTTCCGGGTTGCCGTGGTGCTGCTGAACGGCCATAAGTCGCCAACGGTGGCCGAAGCCGGTGAAAAGCTCTACCAACAGCTGCAAGAGGCCGGTTACGACGTGCTGCTAGACGACCGCAACGAGCGGCCGGGGGTAAAGTTTGCGGATATGGAGCTGACCGGTATCCCCCATCGCTTTGTGGTGTCTGACCGCGGGTTGGAAGCCGGCACTCTGGAATACAAGGGCCGTCGCGATGCCGACAAGCAGGACATTGCCCTGGCGGATGCAATTCCCTTTCTGAAGAGTGTTTCGCCGCTTTAAAAAAGTAAGCGCGTCATAAAACAACCCTGGTCGCCGAAACGCACCAGGGTTGTTTTATGAGTAACCGATCAGTCTGGCTAATCGATGGCCGGCTGTGTAAGAGGTTCCTGCTCTAGCTCAACACCAAAGCGTGCCTGAACCGACTCGCGAATTTCCTGGGCCAGCGCCAGCAGCTGTGCTCCGCTGCCGCCGCCGTGGTTGATTAACACCAGGGCCTGGCGATTGTTCACACCTACCCACTTGTTGCGGTAGCCTTTCCAACCGCACTGTTCAATCAGCCAGCCCGCCGCCAGCTTCACGCCCTGACCGTGTGGCAGTGGGTAGGCCACCAGGTCTGAAAAACGGCTTTGCAGCTGCTCAAACACCTTTTGGCTGACCACCGGGTTTTTAAAAAAACTGCCGGCGTTTGGCAGGCGCTGCGGGTCTGGCAGTTTGCGGTGGCGAACGGCCATTACCGCTTCGGCCACGTCTTCAGCGTTTAGTTTTGACACGGGCGTGTCGCCAAAGTACGCCGCCAGCTCGCCGTAACCCAATTGGAAAGGCCGGCTACGGGACAGGCGCAGATGCACGTCCAGAATCAGATACCGTTCGGGCTGCTGTTTAAAAAGGCTGTCACGGTAGGCGAAATTGCACGCTTCTGCACTTAGGGTCACTGGCTTTCCGCTGCTGCGATCCAGAGCGGTGACACACACCAGCGTGTCTGCCAACTCCACGCCGTAAGCGCCAATATTCTGTACCGGTGCAGCACCACAGGTGCCGGGAATCAGCGCCAGATTTTCGATGCCGCGATAGCCGCTGCGGGCGGCGTACAAGACCGCGTCATGCCAGTTTTCACCAGCACCCAGCACCAGCGTGGCCGCCTCAATACTGATATCGCGCCAGTGCCGTCCGGCCAAGGCCATGTGCACAACCAGGCCATCAATGTCGGCGCGGAACACCAGATTACTGCCACCGCCGACAATCAGCACCGGCAGATTTTTTTCATCCGCCCAAACCAGCGTGGCGCCAACCTGTTCACGATGGGTAATGCGGGCGAAATAGCGAGCACTGGCCGCAATGGCCAGAGAGTTATGGGGCGTTAAATCTACCCTTTCCCGTATTTCTGGCAGGGTTTTCACCCCAGCTTCCCGCGAATGTCATTCAGCAGACCTTCACCGGCTTGGTGGATCAGTTCGAGCACATATTGAAAACCCTCGTCTGCACCGAAGTACGGATCTGGCACTTCCTGGTCGTCAAAATCAGCAAAGTCCAGGAACAGCCGTGGCACGGTGCCGCCGTTCTGATGCCAGATTTCTTTCACGTCTGCCAGATTCTGGCGGTCCATCACTAATACATAGTCAAAACTGTCCAGGTCTTCGACCTCGAACTGACGCGCTCTCAGGCCGCTGACATCAATACCGATTCGACCGGCCGCGGTCACCGCGCGCTCATCCGGGCCTTTGCCAATGTGCCAGTCACCGGTACCGCAAGAATCAATACGTACCTGCTGTTCAAGACCGGCGGCCGCTACCTGTTTGCGAAACACGCCTTCGGCGGTGGGTGAGCGGCAAATGTTACCCAGACACACAAATAAAACGCTAACAGAGGCTGCCATTAATTTGTCTCCTGCTTGTTCAAAAAAGCCCTTACCCGTTGCAGATCCGCTTCGGTGTCTACCCCGGCTGGCGGACTGACGGCCGCCAAATCGACATGAATGCGAGCGCCGTTATAAAGCGCACGCAGCTGTTCCAACGCTTCAACCTGTTCGGCGGGCGCCGGCGGCCAGCGCACAAAATCGGCCAGTACGCCGGCGCGATAACCATAAATGCCGATGTGGCGAAAATAACCAAAATTGTCCGGCAGATCCAGATTTACAGTGCGGTCTGCCCCGACCGCCGTAGCCGCGGCCCAGCCATCGCGATACCAGGGTATGGGCGCGCGGCTGAAATAATGTGCCATCCCCTGCTGGTCGAAAACCACTTTCACCACGTTGGGATTAAACACCGACTCAGTATCGTGAATGCGCTCGCACAGAGTGGCAATGGCCGCTTCGGGGTGCAAGTCCAGATTGTCTGCCACCTGATTAATCAACACGCTGGGGATCAGTGGTTCATCCCCTTGTACATTGATTACCCGGTGGTCTTCGTCCAAATTCAAGGCCTGTGCCACTTCAGCCAGACGGTCGGTACCGCTGACATGGCCGGCCAAGGTCATGACAGCTTCAGCACCAAAGCGCTCACAGGCTTGCTGTACCCGCGCGTCGTCGGTGGCAATCACCACTCGCCCGGCGCGGCTTTCCTGCGCCCGCTGCCACACATGTTGAATCATCGGCTGGCCGCCAATGTCTGCCAAGGGTTTGCCCGGCAAGCGGTTTGAGCCGAAGCGCGCGGGAATCACGACGGTAAAGGGCGTGGTAAAGGGCATGAATGGCTCCTCGCTCAGCTTTTGTGCAGGCGCTCATCGGTGCTCAGGGTGCGGGCTTCGGTGGCCAGCATCACCGGAATACCTTCGCGCAAGGGAAACGCCATGGCGTCCTGATAGCACAGCAGTTCGGTTTTTTCGTCGTTGAGCTTGAGCTCGCCTTTACACACCGGGCACGCCAGCAGTGCCAGCAGTTTTTTATCCATGATGATGGTCTCGTTCTGTTGCAACGGAAGCAGCCGCCAGCGGGCCGCTTTTATTCGGGTGCAGCTGGCGCCAACGGGCCAGCTGGCTCAGCAGCCGGCGGCCAAATTCAGCGGGCAGCTGGGCTTCAATCATCAGAGCGTAAGCGTTGTCGGGTGCAAAGTCCTGACATTTCACCGCATCTTTGGCGGTCATTACCAGCCATTCACCAGCGTCGGTTTTCAGGTCGCCCGGTTTAAAACGGTGATGGTCGGCAAAAGCCCGCGGCCTTACCTCTGCGCCCAAGGCGCTGAGGGTGGCAAAAAATCGCGCCGGGTTCCCGATACCCGCCACCGCCAGCAGCTTTTGTCCCGCCAGCTTTGTCAGCGGTACCTGCGCACCGCTGGTCAGGTGCAGAAGATGCATCGGGCTCAAATTCATAGTGTAGATTGCCCTGTGTTGCACGCCGGCAAATTGGCTGTGGCGGCGAACGTGCGCTCCGGTAGAGCCGTTAAGAATGATATAATCGACCGAGTTCAGCCGTTCTGCCGGCTCGCGCAGCGGCCCCACAGGAATGCTAGCGCCATTGCCCAAGCCGCGGCTGGCGTCGAATACGGCCAGTTCTATGTCACGGGGCAGAGCGTAATGCTGAAGACCGTCGTCGCACACCAGAACATCGCCCAATCTCTGATCAATGGCGTAGTGCGCTGCGCGCAGCCGTTGCGGATCTACCACCACCGGGCAGCCAGTGGCCCGTGCCAGCATAACGGGTTCATCACCGGCGATGCTGGCGTTGCTATCGGCATTCACAAAAAGCGGGTATTGCCCGGACTTGCCACCGTAACCGCGGCTAAGAATGACCGGATGCCAGCCGGCGTTGCGCAATTGCGTTACCAGCCAGGCCGTAATCGGCGATTTACCGGTGCCACCGGCGGTAATATTACCCACTACCACCACCGGAGTCGTTAACGCCGGGGCCCGATCTTTCAGCGCTTTGCGCCTGCGCGATGCAGCAATTCGCCGGTACAGCCAGGCCAGTGGCGCCAGAAATCCCAGCGGGCGATTTTGGCTATACCACAACCGATCTACCAGCGAACTCATACCCGCTTACCGCTGGTCATGCGTGCTCACTGAACTGCATCTGATGCAGTTGGGCATAGGCGCCGCCCTGGTCCAGCAACTCCTGATGGCGGCCGGATTCCACTATGCGGCCATTGTCCATCACCAGTATGCGATCGGCGTTTTCAATGGTTGACAGGCGGTGAGCAATCACCAAGGTGGTGCGGCCTTTCATCACCGTTTCCATAGCGTTCTGGATGTAGCGCTCAGATTCGGTATCCAGCGCCGATGTGGCTTCGTCCAGAATCAGAATGGGGGCGTCTTTCAGCAGCGCCCGGGCAATGGCCAGGCGCTGGCGCTGGCCGCCGGACAGCATAACGCCGTTGTCGCCAATCATGGTATTCAGGCCCTCGGGCATGCGGTCGATAAATTCCAGAGCGTGCGCTTTGCCGGCGGCTTCACGGATGGCCTCGGGGCTGCAATCACGCAGAGCCCCGTAGGCAATGTTCGCTGCAATCGTATCGTTAAACAGCACCACGCTCTGGGTAACCAGGGCAATCTGAGCGCGCAGGGCCTGCAACGTAAAGTCTTCCAGCAAATGGCCATCAATACGGATTTCGCCGTCGGTGTAATCGTAAAATCGCGGCAACAGGCTCACCATCGTGGATTTGCCACTGCCACTGCGGCCGACCAGGGCAACGCTCTGCCCCGCCGGAACCGTCAGCGAAATGTTGTCCAACACTTTGTCGAGCTGGTCGCGATAGCTAAAGCCCACGTCACGGAATTCGATGTCGCCTTTTACCCGTTGCGGAGCAAAGTCGCCGGAATCCGGCTCCGGGCGTTCGTCCAGGGTTTCAAACACGTCGTAGGCTGCAGCCAGGCCCTTCTGGATTTTTGAGTGCACGGAGGTTACCTGGCGAATGGGCTTCGCCATGGTTGTCGCCGCAGTAATAAAAGCGACGAGTTGACCTGTGCTCATTTCGCCGCGAATAGTGGGCGACAACATGGTCCACACCAGCGCCGCGATCGCAATGGCCACTAGAACCTGAATCACCGGCACGCTGATGGCCTGGGTAGATGACATTTTCAGGCTTTGCTTCAGGTTGCCTTCACTGACCTTCTGAAAACGCTTGCGTTCGAAGTCCTCACCGCCAAAGGTGCGCACCACTCTATAACCGCTTATGGACTCAGATGCGACGTGGGTAATGTCGCCCATAGAGGCCTGAATGCGTTTGCTGATTTTACGGAAGCGCTTGCTGACGTAGCTAACCACCATTCCGATCAGCGGCCCTACCGCCAGAAATACCAGCGTTAGTTTCCAGTTGGTGTAGAGCATGTAGCTCATCAGCCCGACAATGGTCAGGCCTTCACGCAGGGTGATGGTGATAGCGTCGGTAGCGGCTTCAGCCACTTGTTCCACGTTAAAGGTCAGCTTCGACACCAGGCGGCCGGCCGCGTTGTCATCGAAGTAGCGCGACGGCAAGGTTAGCAGGCGGTCAAATACATCGGTGCGCAGGGCATTGATGACGTTACGACCCACGTAGCTGATGAAATATTGGCTCATGAAGGTGCCCAGGCCACGAAACGCAAACACCCCGACAATCAGCAGGGTTAAAATCAGCCGATTCTGCTCGGTCGGATTTTCAATGGCCTTGATGACGTATTCCATGGCCGCCGCCATGCCGGTCGACGCCGCGGCATAGATAACGTTGCCGATGATCGCCAGGGTAAACGCTATCCAAAAGGGTTTCACATAGCGTAAAAGGCGCTTGTAGGTGTGCCAACTGCCCTCTGGCATCTTACCCGGGCTTTCAGGCTCTGGGCCTGGTGAACTTGCTGCATTCACTGGGATTCTGCCTCACGTTCGGTGGTAATGCTGAGTTTGGCGAAACCCAGGCGACCGGCCGCATCCATCGCCCGCACCACAAACTCGTGGGGAGTTCGGGCATCGGCGGTGATAATGAACGGCAATGATGTGTCTGCGTCGGCCAACTCCCGAATGCTTCGCTCCAACGTTTCGCGGCGATTGTTCACCAGCGGTTTGTCGTTCAGCAGGTACTGGCCATCGGCGCTAATCACCACATCAATCTGCTCGACTTCTGCCGGCGGCGCCGGATTACCGCTGGCTTGCGGCAATTCCACCTGAAGATGACTTTCCCGGGTGAACGTTGTCGATACCATAAAAAAAATCAACAACAAAAACACCACGTCGATCAGCGGTGTCAGGTCCATAGCCACGTGCTGGCTGCGCTGGCGCTTGAACTTCACTGGGTTCAGGCTCCTTTTACGTGAATTTCGCGGTCGCCGTGTACCACTTCCACCAGTTTAATCGCCTCTTGCTCCATGTTGACCACCAGGGCATCTACCCGACGGATAAAATAGCGATGGGCAATCAACGCAGGAATGGCCACGCTGAGGCCAGAGGCTGTTGTTATGAGAGCTTCAGAAATACCGCCAGCCAGATTGCCAGCATTGCCCACACCGGCCAACTGAATTTCCGCAAACACTTTGATCATGCCGATGACCGTGCCCAGAAGGCCCAGCAACGGCGTTATGGTTGCAACGGTGCCCAGTGGGTTCAGAAACCGCTCAAGCTGGTGAACCACCTGACTGGCTTCGTGCTCGATGCTTTCTTTCATTACCTCACGGCCGTGCTTGGCGTTCAGCAAACCGCTGGCAAGCACACGCCCCATGGGTGACGACGCCTGAAGGGTTTTCAGACGCTTGCCGTTCAGCTCTTTTTTCTTGATCCAACGCCACAGCTCATTCAGCACCTCTGGCGGCGCGATCCGGCTGTCACGCAGGCTCCAAAAACGTTCAAGGATGATGGCCAATGCCAGCACAGAACAAAACAGTATGGGCACCATCAAAATGCCACCGGCTTTTAAAAGCTCGAACACGCTCGGTCTCCTGGTCAATTACAAGCCGCGCTACTCTAGCATAGCTGTCGGCGTTTTTAGCATAACGACTATTGTGTGACGTTGCGCAACCGTTCCAGACACCGCGCCCGTGCCAGACCGGGGCCACTGATCCAGAATGGCGCATTCTGCTGCACCTGGCGGATTACCAGCCCATCAGATTTTACCTCCATAATCACGGCTCCAGCGCAAGCGGTATTGATCTGATGGCTACCGGCCAATTCATAACGGCGGGTAACCTGCGGGTGCGGGTGGCCGTAATGATGGCGGTAACCGGCGGTGTAAATGACGGTATCGGGCGAAAGAGCCTGAACCAGAGCGTTGGACGACGAGGTTTTACTGCCATGGTGGGGCGCCAACAACACACGGGTAACGGTGTCACGCGCCTTTTGCACCGGTTGATCATTCAGGTAGCTCAGGTATTCGGCTTCCTCCCTGACGGTAATGTCACCGGTTAGTAGCCACTCGGTCGCCGAGTCTGGGTCACGAATGCGCAGCACGCAGGAAGCACCGTTACCTTCTTTGGCGTGATCTGAGCGCCAGAAGTCCAGCTCCAGACGCCCTAACATCAGGGTCTGCCGCTTGCAGTCGTCCACTTTTCTGGCCAGCCCTGCTTGCCCCAGACGATCGGCTGTTTCGCCCGCTTCACCGCCGATCAAGCGCGTTAACGGCAATTCGGTGACAAGCTGCTCCAGGCCACCGCTGTGGTCGCCATCGGCATGGCTCACCACCAGCGTATCCAAGCGCTGCACCCCCAGCGCCCGCAGGTTGGGAAGTATCACCGACTCTACCGCCGAGAACACACCGGGAATGGCTGGGCCGGTGTCATACAGCAATGCCTGCTGCTGATGCCGCACCAGAACCGACAGACCCTGGCCCACATCCCATACGATCACCTGCGGCATAGGCACGGGGCGGTTATCCACCGGCGCCTGAAAACCCCAGTGCGACACTGACCAAAGCCCCAGCACCGCCGCCAGCACAAGGCGAAAGCTCCGCTGCGGATACCACAAAGCCAGAAGTACAACCGCTGCCAACCCGATGGCCGCGCCAACACCCAGCTGAATTGTCGGGCTGTCCCAGCCCTCCAGCCACTGCAATCCTTGCCATAAAACCCCCAATACCGTGTCCAGCAGCAGAGTTACCCATTCGTCGCTGGCGGGCACAAGTGCCACCAGCAAAGCACCGCACAGCAGCAGCGGCATAACCACCATAGACACCCACGGAATGGCAAACAGATTGGCCACAAACCCCGCCAGCGGCTGATTCTGGCCCAGTAACAGCAGCCCCGGCCATAATCCGGCGAACATGGCAGTCTGCGCCAGCACCAGCGCCAGCACGCCCTGAACCGCGCCAAGGCGCCCGGAGAACACCAGTATCAACACCGCCACCGCACAAAACGACAGCCAGAAGCCGGCGTCCAGCGGCGAAAATGGATCGGCAATCAACACCACTGTCAGCGCCAGCAGCAGGCTGCGCCAGGGCGGTATGTGCCAGCCTTGCAGCAGCGCCCAGCCCAGTACGGCGATCATTAACAGCGCGCGCCGGGTGGGCACGGTAAAGCCGGACATCAACGCGTAGGCCAGGCAGCCAATCATCACCACGCCAAACACCAGGCGCCGCCTGGCACGTTCAGACAGAATGGATTCGGGTACTCGCACCGCACACCGGCGCGCCACACATCCAATGCCCAGAGCCACCAGGCCCAGATGCAGGCCCGAAATCGCCACCAGGTGAATGGTGCCGGTGGCTTTCAGAGTGTCCCAATGGGCGGGGGTCATGGCGCCGCGATAGCCAATCAGCAAAGACGCCAACAACGGGAAATGCCTGGCTTCGCCAAACTTCGCCGTCACCCAGTTCAGCAGGCGGCGGTGCTGGTAGCGGTAACGGCAGTGCAGGCCGCATTCAATACTGGCATCCGGCACTACCGTGCGCACACTTCCGGTGGCGCGGTAACCGTGACGGAACAGCCAGTCTTCATAGCGGAAACCGGTCAGGTTCAAGCCACCGTGGGGGCGTTTAAGCACAACCGTTATAGTCAGGGTGTGACCGGGTAACTGGTCCGGATGGTCGCCGTACCAGGCCAGGCGCAAGCGGGAGGGTAAAGGGTGCGCCGGTGATGGCGCTTGCACGTTATGCTGGTAAGCGTTTTCCACCAGACAGAAATCGAACTTTAAACTGTTAAAACTGCCCCGAGCGGGAAGACTGCAGACATAACCGGACACCTCCAGCGGCACCCTTTCCCATGCCGCCGGCAGGCGCTCATGCAGGCGCTGACTGGCGTGCCATGAAGCCCAGGCGGTGCCCGCTAACAGCGCCGCAAGCAGAATAAAAGCCGTGCGGCCCCAGCGGTGAGGAAGCAACAGCGCCAGCACGCCGCAACCTGCCATAGCCGCAAACAGCCATTGCCACGCTGGCAACACCGACAACCGATACAGTAAGATAACGCCGCAACAGAACGCGATTAGCAAAGGCCCGACAACAAGGCCTCGCGGGCTGCGAGACAGCGGGCGGTTTGAGCCGCCACTGAAAAAATCGCCGGACATTCCTTGTCCTCCTGAATTATGGCATCGGCGTTGTCCCTAACACCGGTCGTTTACACGTCTACAGGCAGAACAACTTCTTATGCCGAAGAGGTTCATGAAACGCTATTTGCCGTCTCCGGAAAAGGTGAGGCAAATAAAATCGCTGAATTTTCTGGGCGATATCATACAGGAACCCAATCTGTGGCATATCAACCGCCACAGTGTGGCCCGTGCGTTTCTGATAGGCGTGTGGTTCTGCTTTATTCCGATGCCTTTCCAGATGCTTGCATCGGCGCTTTTCGCGATCTGGTTCAACGCCAACCTGCCGCTGGCGGTGGCGCTGGTGTGGATCAGCAACCCGGTTACCATGCCCCCGATTTTCTACTTCAACTACAAACTGGGGGCCTGGATGCTGAGCAGGCCACTGCTGGATTTTGAATTCTCGCCGTCACTGGCGTGGATCAGTGAACGCCTGCTGGATATTGGCATACCGCTTTACCTGGGCTCGCTGGTTGTGGCTACGGTGTCTGCCTGCTTCGCTTATTTGATCATTCAGTTGTTATGGCGCAGAAGAGTCCGCGCCAACTGGCGTCTGCGCCGGGGGCAACGCCGCCACTAACCCTCGTGTACCAAACGCCCCTGCTCCAGCCGCATCACCCGCCCCAGACTTCGTGCCATCGACATATCGTGGGTAACCATCACAAACGCCATGCCAAACTGATCGCGCAGCGATTCGATCAATGCGCGCACACCGGCACCGGTGTGTTCATCAAGATTACCGGTGGGTTCGTCCATCAAAACGCAGTCGGGCTCGTTCACCAGGGCCCGGGCTATGGCCACGCGCTGACGCTCACCGCCAGACAGCTCGCCCGGCTTGTGCTCCAGACGTGCGCCCAACCCCACACTGTTAAGCAGAACAGCGGCCTTCTTGCGCGCTACCACCACGCTAATACCCCCCAGCACGCAGGGCATCATCACGTTCTCAAGCGCGGAGAACTCCGGCAGCAAATGGTGAAACTGGTACACAAACCCAAGATGCTTGTTGCGAAAGCGCGCCCGCGCGGCTTCCGAAAGCTTGTAAATCTCCTTACCGCAAATTTCGATATGGCCCGTTGACGGTCGGTCTAGCCCGCCCAGCAAATTCAGCAGCGTGGTTTTTCCGGAGCCGCTACTACCCACAATGGCGATGGTTTCACCGGCGGTGACTTGCAACGAGATGTCGGAAAAGATCGTCAGCTTTTCCGGGCCCTGGTTATAGGTGCGGGTCACTTGATTGCAATCAATAACCCAGTTCGCGGTGTTAGCCGTTACGTCTTTTATGCTTTTGCTCATAGGTTGGCTCTATTCATATCTAAGCGCGTCTGCCGGGTCGATACGAGACGCACGCCAGGCCGGGTAAATAGTCGCCAGCAGACTCATGGCCAGGCCACTACCGCTGATAATCATGACGTCTTCCCACAGCAGCTGGGACGGCAAGTAACTGATAAAATACACGTCGGCACTGAGGAACTGATGGCCCAGTGCGCCCTCCAGCCAGCTGATGAACGCGCTGACGTTGAGTGCACCCACAATACCAAGCACAGTGCCCACCAGGGTTCCGAAAACGCCGATGACCGCGCCCTGCACAATAAAGATGCGCATAATACGCGCGGGTGTCGCGCCCATGGTGCGTAAAATGGCAATGTCTGCGGTTTTGTCGGTGACCACCATGACAAGAGTGGACACAATATTGAATGCCGCCACCGCCACAATGAACATCAGCAACAGGCCAATCATGGTTTTTTCCATTCGTATGGCCTGGAATAGATTGCCGTGGGTGCGGGTCCAGTCAGATACGTAATAGCGCCCGGTAAGCAGCTGCGCCGCTTGCTCTGCCACCCGCGGCGCGGCGAACAGGTCGTCTACCAGCAAGCGGATACCCTGGGCTTTACCGTCTGTACGCATCAGCTTGGCGGCGTCGTCCATATGAATCAGAGTGTAACTGCCGTCTAGTTCGGCACCCACGCTGAACACGCCCTTTACAGTAAAGCGCTTCAGTCGCGGCAATACGCCAGCCGGCGTTACCGACGCTTCAGGCAGTACCACGGTTATTTTGTCACCCAGCTGCAGGCGCAGGCTGGACGCCAAAAAACGCCCTATAATGATGCCGAATTCGCCAGACTTCAGATCGTCCAGGCTGCCCTGCTCCATGTGATCTTCAATAATCGATACGGTTCGCTCCTGATCTGGCAAAATGCCGTTTAACAGCACGCCGCGCACCTCTCCGCCGCCGGTGACCATAGCCTGGCCCTGAATAAACGGCGCCGCCGCCAACACTCGCGGGTGTTTCTCAACGGCTGCGTCTATCGCTTCCCAATTTTCAAGCGGGCCGGCGCCCTCGATAATAGCGTGGGGCACCATACCCAGAATTCGCAACTTCAGCTCGCGATCAAAGCCGTTCATGACTGACAGCACGATAATCAGCACCGCAACGCCCAGCATCAAGCCGATCATAGAGGTGAGTGAAATAAACGAAATAAAGTGATTGCGGCGTTTGGCAGCGGTATAGCGCAAGCCGATATAAAATGATAAAGGTTTAAACATAAAGCCTTGCCTGCTGCTGGCTGCGACTAATTCGTGATTGATTGAACCCGGTCGTGTTAATGCCGCGCCGGGAACTGCTAAACTTCACCCTACAAACGAACATCCGTATCGGAGTCCTAATGACCCAGCGCAACGATGACAGCGCCAATGCGAAGAAACAATGCGAACGGCGGGATTACTTTAGAATAAACGACCGTATTGGGTTGGAGGTGCACAAACTGCCCACCAGTACCCAAGACGATTTCAGTGCCTTCGAAAATACCCCGTTCACCAGCTTACAGGCCGAATTCAGACGCCTTGACCAAGACATCAAAACCCAACTTTCAGGTTTAAGCGAGCGCGATCGGGCGCTGCAAAGCCTGTAAAAAGTTTTCAACTCCAAGCTGGATATTCTGGCGCGCATTATGGCCTTTGAGCAAAA
This sequence comes from Marinobacter gelidimuriae, assembly GCF_000372805.1. Taxonomy (GTDB): domain Bacteria; phylum Pseudomonadota; class Gammaproteobacteria; order Pseudomonadales; family Oleiphilaceae; genus Marinobacter; species Marinobacter gelidimuriae. The sequence goes on from NZ_KB889862.1 coordinate 20,772, forward strand.
TCCGTTGCAACCGGAGCATTGGCACCAAGCCACGCTCAGCGAGGGTGGCGTTGCCTTTGTTAGCAACGATGACAGCTTGCAGCTGGGTGACCATATTGCCATACGCCTTACTCTGCCGCCGGCACTGTTTCAGCCCCGGGCCGTTGGCGAAGTAGTCGGCGTTAACACCGAAGACCGCGGCGGCACACGGATTCACACCCGCTTTGTGCGTTTGGAAGACAGTGATCGCCAACAGCTGGCGCGCCATATCATGCGCTGGCAAATTCGCCAGCGCCAGCAACCGAATACCGGAACCGCCGAGGCGAATGACCAAAGCGCAGACTAAATGACGTTTTATCCATTTCTCCTGCGGAGTCACCCTAACTATGAAGACCCATCGCTTTTGGCGCCCATTGCTGCGAGCCGGCCTGTTATCCGCCGCTCTGGCGACGACCTTATCGGTGATGCCTGCCAGCACTCAGGAACTGGTTATTCCGCTCGGCCAACAAGGCGACCGCGATGCCATATCACTGCCACAGACCGGTATGAAAGCCGAGCGCGTGCGCGAGCGCTGGGGCGCACCCGAGTCTACCCGCGGCCCGGTAGGCCAGCCGCCCATCAGCCAGTGGCACTACCCGGCTTTTGTGGTGTATTTCGAGAGCGAACGGGTTATTCGCGCGGTTATAAAGCACGCGCCCTGACACAGACACAGAAAAGACCGCAAAGTTTTGCCAGTAGATCCTGACGTGCCGGCGCCTGTCCGTTAGAATGGTTTTTTTCAATAGGGAAAAGGTACTGGCCCAGTGAAATCGAAGCCGTTATTGCCCGCAGAGTGGGCGCCGCAGAGTGCGGTGATGCTGACCTGGCCCCATCAGAACACAGCCTGGGCCCGCCATCTGGCACAGACAGAGCCGGTGTTTATGGCGATTGCGCGCGCGGTTTTGCGCTTCGAATCCGTATTGATCAGCTGCGAAGACCCAGAGCAGGCGCAGCGACTGCAGGAACAACTAAACCAGTATGCAGAAACCGCTGGCGTGGCATTCCGCGCGCTGGTTCTGGTTGCGCCGTCAGACGACAGCTGGGCGCGCGACCACGGTCCTTTAACGGTGTTCACTCACCAAGGCTCGAGGCTGATTGATTTCGGTTTTAACGCCTGGGGCAATAAGTTTCCGTGGGACAAAGACAACGCCCTGAACAACAGGCTGCTCACGGCCGGTGCGTTTGACGGCAGCACCCTGAAAAGCGTCGAATTCATCCTGGAAGGCGGCGCCATCGACACCGACGGCGAAGGCACTCTGCTGACCACCAGCGAATGCCTGCTAAGCCCCAGCCGCAACCCCGATTACAGTCGCAGCGCCATGGAGACACTTTTTGGCCAGTTATTGGGCATTCGCCGGGTGCTCTGGCTTAATCACGGTTACCTGGCTGGCGACGATACCGACAGCCATATAGATACTCTGGCGCGGTTTTGCGCACTCGACCACATCTGTTATGTCGCCTGCCCTGATGAAAGCGACGAGCATTATGGCGCTCTTAGCGCCATGGCCGAAGGCCTGCGCGAATTTCGCCAAGCCAGTGGTGAGCCTTATCGTCTGACGCCCCTGCCCTGGCCAGACGCTATCCTTGATGAAAAAGGCCAGCGCCTGCCGGCCACTTACGCCAACTTTCTGATCATCAACGGCGCGGTATTACTGCCGGTATACGATGTACCCCAAGATGCCGCAGCGATCGCCACACTGCAGAATCTGTTCCCAGACCGCGAAATCATCGCCATACCCTGTCGCCCGCTGCTTCAGCAAGGTGGCAGCCTGCACTGCGTGACAATGCAATTGCCTGCGGGCGTAATGACCAAATAGCGCCGCACCTGTTCTTTCCTGAGCGGCCGGCGTATTGCCTTCTACGCAGACATTTCAAATGGGCAGGAGATTGATCAGAATATGAACAAAGCGATAAATCAGATCGTCCACGAACTCAATGGCATTCTGCTGGGCAAAGACCGGCAGGTGCGCCTGGCGCTTTGCAGCCTGTTCGCAGGCGGCCATTTGCTGATTGAAGACATTCCTGGCATGGGTAAAACCACGCTTGCCCACGCTCTGGCACACATAATGGGCCTGCGCTATCAACGCATTCAATTTACCAACGATTTGTTGCCGGCGGACGTGCTGGGCTATTCGATTTACGACAAGGCTGCCAGCAGCCTTGTTTTTCATCCGGGGCCGATTTTTGCCCAGTTGATTCTGGCCGACGAAATAAACCGCGCATCGCCGCGTACCCAGAGCGCTCTGCTGGAGGCAATGGAAGAACGGCAGGTGTCGATTGAGGGCGAAACCCGGCCCCTTCCCCAACCGTTTTTTGTGATTGCCACCCAAAACCCCATCGAGCAAAGTGGCACGTTTGCGCTGCCAGAAAGCCAGCTCGACCGGTTTCTGATGCGCCTGCACCTGGGCTACCCTGATCCCCAGGCAGAACGTCAATTACTGGAAGGCGAAGACCGCCGCAGCCTGACCCAGCGCCTGCCCACCCTGTTAGCTGAAGAGCAATTAGCGCGCATTCAACAAACGGTGCTGCGGGTGAGCACCAGCCCCGCGCTACTGGACTACGTGCAGCGCTTGCTGGAAGCCAGCCGTAACATTCCGGGCCTGCTTTACGGCCTGTCGCCGCGCGCCGGTTTGGGCCTGCTGCGCGCAGCGAAAGCCTGGGCGCTGATGCAGGGCCGTGATCACGTGTTACCAGACGACGTACAGGCGGTGTTTGCGGCGGTGGCAGAGCATCGTCTGGAACAGGGCGAAAGCGGCAAAAGCCGGGAGCGGGTGCAACGCTTACTGGCCGGTGTATCGGTGCTTGGCGGCTGAATCTATTGGGCGCCTGGCGGCTGAACCCATAGAGCAGGCATATCGGCAGAATTGGCCAAAACAACTGGCAAGCACACCGGCTATTCATGATAGCCTTTGTATCTTCCTACTGAACTTTCTAAGCTTTCTAAACATTTTAAACTTTTAAATTTCGTGCCGCTGCCATAACGAGCTGCGGACACAGTGAACACACTCGTATTAAGTGAGAACAGCATGAGCACCAGCACACACTCCCGCCTGATTATTCTAGGTTCCGGCCCTGCCGGCTATACCGCGGCCGTTTACGCGGCCCGCGCCAACCTGAAGCCAACATTGATCACCGGTATTGAAGTGGGTGGCCAGCTGACCACCACCACAGACGTCGACAATTGGCCCGGTGACAACGATGGCGTGCAAGGGCCAGAATTAATGCGACGTATGTTGAAACATGCAGAGCGCTTTGAAGCTAAAATCATTTATGACACGGTGAATGAAGTCGATTTGAACCAGCGTCCGTTTCGCCTGAAGGGCGACAGCGGCGAGCACACCTGCGATGCGCTGATCATTTCTACCGGCGCCTCGGCCATGTATCTGGGGCTTGAGTCGGAAGAAAAATTCAAGGGCCAGGGTGTGTCGGCCTGTGCAACCTGTGACGGCTTTTTCTATCGCAACCAGAAAGTAGCGGTTATCGGCGGCGGCAACACCGCCGTTGAAGAAGCCCTGTACCTGTCCAACATCGCCGCGGAAGTGACGCTGGTGCACCGCCGCGACAGCCTGCGTGCAGAGAAAATTCTACAGGACAAATTGTTTGAAAAAGCTGCCAACGGCAATGTGCGAATCATCTGGGATCACACCTTGGACGAAGTGCTGGGTGACGGCACCGGGGTAACCGGTATGCGCATCCGCAGCATGAAAGACGACTCCAAGCAGGACATGGAGCTTTCCGGTGTGTTTATCGCCATTGGCCATAAACCCAACACCAGCCTGTTCGAAGGCCAGCTTGAAATGACAAATGGCTACCTGCACATCCGCTCCGGATTGGACGGAATGGCGACCCAGACAACCGTGCCCGGCGTGTTTGCCGCCGGTGATGTTGCCGATCATGTGTATCGCCAAGCGGTTACTTCAGCCGGTTTTGGTTGTATGGCGGCGCTGGACGCCGAGCGCTATCTGGACCAACTGAGCTAAGCTAAACCAACAAATCTGAGCTGAACAGCGAACACACTATGACGTCTTTGCCCTGGTTGCCTGAACATGCGCTGTGGTTCCCCTCGCCCGAGAGCGCGCTGGTGGACCCCGACGGCCTGCTGGCTGTCGGCGGCGATCTGAGCAGCAAGCGCCTGGTACTGGCCTATGAAAACGGTATTTTTCCCTGGTACAGCGACGACCAGCCCATACTCTGGTGGTCACCCGATCCGCGCTGCGTCATTTTTCCGGAAAATATCCACATTTCCCGCAGCCTGCGCCGCAGCCTCAACAAAGACTATTTCTCGGTAACCGCAGACCGGGCCTTCAGCCGGATTATGCGCCTGTGTGGATCTACCCGTGCCGAGGGAACCTGGATTACCGAAAACATGCTTCAGGCCTACAACAAGCTGCATAGGGAGGGCATTGCCCACTCTATTGAAGTCTGGAACCCGCACGGCGAATTGGCGGGAGGCATGTACGGCATAGCGCTGGGCAGCTGTTTTTTTGGCGAGTCTATGTTCTCGCTGGAAACCAACGCGTCCAAGGCATTAATGGTGCACCTTGCCAACCAGCTGCGGCAGTGGGGATACCGGATTATTGACTGCCAGGTAGCCAGCGATCACCTGTTGAGCATGGGCGCACAAACACTACCGCGAACGGAGTTTCTGGCCCTGCTTGGCCGCTATACAAAACAACCACCGGCGGTGGAAGATTGGCAGTTTCAATGGCGCTGGCCGGGCCCGGAGGGTGAATGAGCAATTTGAGAACACTGGTGTTCTTTGCAACGCCCGCTTACGACTGCAGCTATCTGCCAGATCGCCAGTCCACCACCATGTTTGTAGATCCTAAAGCAGAGGTTAACCGCACACTTTACAGCCAGCTGACAGCTCTTGGCTTTCGCCGCAGCGGCTCGCATTATTATCGCCCTCACTGTGAAAACTGCCAGGCCTGCATTCCGGTCAGGGTACCCGTCGCAGAGTTTAGTCCCGACCGTAACCAACGCCGGGTGTGGAATAAGAATGCTGATCTGGCCTGCGCGCTGGTGCCGGCAGCCTATTCGGAACAATGGTACCGGCTTTACGCCCGCTACATTGAACTGCGCCACAAAGACGGCGACATGTACCCACCATCACGAGAGCAGTTCATGGCGCTTCTAGTGGAAGGCCAGACCGACTCCTGGTTTCTGGAGATGACCCTGCACGGAGAGCTTGTCGGATTGGCGGCGGTTGACCGCCTAGACGACGGCCTGTCGGCCATCTATACCGTGTTCGAACCAGACCTGGATCATCGCAGCCTGGGCACCTTCGCGGTACTCTGGCAAATTGAAGAGGCCCGGCGCCAGCAGCTCAGCCATGTGTATCTGGGGTACTGGATTCTGGAATGTCGCAAAATGAACTACAAAAGCCGCTTTAAACCCATCGAGCAGTTCACGGATAACCGCTGGCAAGCACTCGATAGCAACTGACTTTTGCTAAACGGCTCAAAATCAGGCAGTATTATGCAATTTAAAATTACGGAAAGTATTCCAAAACGAGGTTTTTACTGAATGGCGAAGACAGATGTCATTGAAATGGAAGGCGTTATTATTGATACGCTACCAAACACCATGTTCCGTGTAGAGCTGAGCAACGGACACGTTGTGACCGCACACATCTCCGGAAAGATGCGCAAGAACTACATCCGCATCCTGACCGGCGATAAAGTCAAAGTGGAACTGACGCCATACGATCTAAGCAAGGGCCGCATCGTTTACCGCGCCCGTTAATTTTTCGAGCACGTATTCATAGAAAAGCCCGCAATTGCGGGCTTTTCTTTTTTCCGGACTAAAACTCAAGCGATGGTCACACCGCTTCTGCGGGTTCCGACTCGTATTCGAACACCAGTTCGTCGTTTTCGAGGCGCACAAACACTTCACCACCCTTCTCGGCCAATCGACCAAACAGGATCTGCTCAGCCAGCGGCCGCTTGATCTTGTCCTGAATCAACCGTGACATCGGCCTTGCACCCATGGCCACGTCGTAGCCTTTGTCTGCTAACCACAGCTTCGAAGGCTCGTCTACGTGCAATACCACGTGCTTGTCGTCCAGCTGCGCCTGCAGTTCGGTGAGGAACTTATCCACCACGTGAGTGATGGTCTGGCGCTGCAGATCCGCGAACTGAATGATGCCATCCAAACGGTTGCGGAATTCCGGCGTGAAGGTCTTGCTGATGATTTCCATGCCATCGCTGCGGTGGTTTTGCTCACTGAAGCCCATGGAACGACGGGCCATGCTTTCGGCACCGGCGTTCGTCGTCATCACCAGGATTACATGGCGGAAGTCGGCTTTACGACCGTTGTTGTCCGTCAGCGTGCCATGGTCCATTACCTGCAGCAGCAGGTTAAACACCTCTGGGTGAGCCTTCTCAATTTCATCCAGCAGTAGTACGCAGTGCGGATGCTTGTTCACCGATTCGGTTAGCAGACCACCTTGATCAAAACCGACATAGCCCGGCGGTGCACCAATCAGGCGCGACACAGTATGACTCTCCATATACTCAGACATATCAAAGCGCAACAGCTCGATACCCAACACCTTGGCCAACTGCTTGGTAACTTCGGTTTTACCCACACCGGTGGGGCCGGCAAACAGGAACGCACCTTCCGGTTTTTCCGGTGATTTCAGCCCGGCGCGCGCCAGCTTAATGGCCGTAGACAGGGATGCGATGGCCGGGTCTTGCCCGAACACCACCATTTTAAGATCCCGCTCCATCGTCCGCAGCACGTCTTTGTCACTGGTGGACACGCTCTTGGGTGGAATACGGGCAATATTGGCCACGACTTTCTCAATTTCTGCGACATCAATCACTTTCTTGCGTTTGTCTTCACTCATCAAGCGCTGATGGGCACCCGCTTCGTCGATCACGTCTATGGCCTTGTCAGGCAGGTGCCTGTCATTGATGTAGCGTTCAGACAGCTCAGCAGCCACCCGCAGGGCCTGATCGGTGTAGGTTAAATCGTGATGTTTCTCAAAATTCGGTTTCAGACCTTTCAGGATCAGATACGTGTCTTCGACGCTGGGTTCGTTGACATCAATTTTCTGGAATCTGCGAGCCAGGGCAGCATCCTTCTCGAATATACCGCGAAATTCTTGATACGTGGTCGAACCAATGCAACGCAGCTCACCCGAGCCTAGCATGGGCTTGAGCAGATTCGACGCATCCATTACACCACCCGACGCCGAACCGGCGCCAATAATGGTGTGAATTTCATCGATAAACAAAATAGCGTGTTCCTGCTTTTTCAGATCCGACAGCAGGCCTTTCAGACGCTTTTCAAAATCACCGCGGTACTTGGTACCCGCCAGCAGCGCTCCCAAATCCAGCGAGTAGACCACCGCATCGGCGATCACTTGCGGCACCTGAGCATCTACAATGCGCTTGGCCAGGCCTTCAGCGATGGCGGTTTTACCAACGCCGGCTTCGCCGACCAACAATGGATTGTTTTTGCGACGGCGCACCAGAATCTGCACCACACGCTCGACTTCGTGCTCGCGCCCGATCAGCGGATCAATACGGCCTTGGCGCGCTTGTTCATTCAGGTTGGTGGTGTAATTGTCCAACGGTGTAGACTGCGTCGCTTCTTCGCCGCCCTCTTCCTGAGCAGCCTCGCGGCCGTCTTGATCCTCGGCACCCTGCACTCGGGAAATACCGTGAGAAACAAAATTGACCACATCAATACGCGCTACATTCTGCTTTTTCAGCAGGTAAACCGCTTGGCTTTCCTGCTCGCTAAAGATCGCCACCAGCACGTTGGCGCCGGTTACCTCTTTTTTGCCGGAAGACTGCACGTGGAAAACCGCACGCTGCAGCACGCGCTGAAAGCCCAGAGTTGGCTGGGTTTCGCGATCGCCGTCAGAATCCGGGATGAGTGGCGTTGTGGAATCAACAAATTCAAGCAGTTCCTGTTCCAGCGGGCCCAACTCTGCGCCACACGCTTTCAGAACTCCCACCGCCGAATCGTTGTCCAAAAGGGCCAACAGCAAATGCTCTACTGTCATGAATTCGTGACGCTTGTCACGGGCATTCTTGAAGGCCGAATTCAATGTAAGTTCAAGATCTTTGCTCAGCATGGGCTACTCCAACAGCTGTCAATCTGCACGTTCAATTTCGCACAACAGCGGGTGATCACATTCTGACGAATACTGATTCACCTGGACTGCTTTGGTTTCTGCGATATCCCGGGAATACACACCACATACGGCTTTGCCTTGCGTATGGACGAGAAGCATCACCTGTGTTGCCTTTTCTTCATTCATTCCGAAGAAAGTCGTTAACACCTCCACCACAAAATCCATAGGAGTGTAGTCGTCGTTTAAAAGAATCACCCGGAACTGCGCAGGCCGCTTCAGGGCTGGCTTTTCCGGCGCCACACTGAGCTGGTCGTGGCGACCCGGCTCACTTTCGTCTCCCTGATTCCATACTAGTTGAGAATTTTCAATCATTCGCATCATTCTTTACCGAAGTTGCCGGTGCCTTACTAATAATGTGGGTGTGGGTCACCGCTTTTTCAAGCGGGCCTTCTTTTATATACGTACGCACATGATACCGGTTCCGGACTGCCTTCAACCACTCAAAACCTCTACGGCGAGCAGTTGACTGCAACTCCGTATTGAACCAAAGTTCATAGCAATGTAAAAAAATGTTGCCCAGTTCCAGAATTCAACAACAATAATCACTGACAGCACAGGTACAGGGGAGTTCAACATGCCCAGCGGCAAAGTGAAATGGTTCAACAACGCCAAAGGTTACGGTTTTATCATTGAAGACGGCTGCAATGACGACCTGTTCGCTCATTTTTCGGCCATTCAAATGGATGGCTATAAAACTCTGAAAGCCGGACAGGCGGTCAGTTTCGAGAAAAAACCGGTAGATGACGGTGTTCACGCCGTCAACATCATGCCGCTGCTGCAAACAAATCACAGTGCCCCGTCTGGCTGAACGATAAATCTGCCGAATTTCTGTGCATCCACGGGTATTGACGGTTGCGAAATCCTGTATCTGGGGTAGTCTCTGCGTCTAGCCCTACTAGCAACACAGACTACCTATGGCCGAATTAATCCTGTTCAACAAGCCGTTCCAGGTACTCAGCCAGTTTACGGATGAACGGCGACCTACCGACAAGCCCCGGCGAGCCACCCTGGCTGACTGGATCAACCAGCCGGGCATCTACCCTGCCGGCCGCCTGGATTATGACTCCGAAGGCCTGCTGTTACTGACCTCAGACGGCCAGCTACAGCATCGCATCGCATCGCCCCAGGGTAAGATGGAAAAAACCTACTGGGTGCAGGTTGAAGGCACAATCAGCCCTCAAGCTCTGCGCCAGCTGGAACAAGGTGTACAGCTGAAAGACGGCCTGACGCGCCCGGCCCTTGTTCGGGCCATGGACGAACCTGTGGCTTGGTTACGCAACCCCCCTGTACGCTTCCGCCAGAACATTCCCACCAGCTGGCTGGAACTGACCATCTGTGAAGGCCGTAATCGCCAGGTAAGGCGCATGACCGCGGCGCTGGGTTTTCCTACGCTGCGGCTGATCCGCTATCGCATTGGTGATTGGAGCCTTGGCTTACTTGAACCCGGCCAGTTCAGCTCAACAACCGTAAATATAACCGCGACTGCAGCGCCCGCGCAGTGCGCAAGGTATCAGAGCAGCTTGATAGCGACATCATTGCCGCTGGATCTGATTCACGACCCACAGACGTGACGACCGCAAGCTGATAAAATGACCCGCTTTTACTGACACAGAGCCGTTATGACCGAGTTCCATACAGCCGCAAACAACATCCTGGGCACCGCCCCTGGCACTAGCCCAAACACGAGCCGCGTTATTGTCGGCATGTCCGGCGGTGTCGATTCCTCTGTTGCCGCCTGGCTACTGAAAGAACAGGGTTATCAGGTAGAAGGCCTGTTCATGAAGAACTGGGATGAAGACGACGGCACCGAATACTGCACCGCCATGACCGACCTGGCCGACGCCCAGGCGGTGGCCGACCACATCGGTATAAAGCTGCATACCGCCAGCTTTGCAGCGGAGTACTGGGACCGGGTATTCGAGCATTTTCTCAGCGAATACAAAGCCGGTCGCACCCCAAATCCAGACATTCTGTGCAACAAGGAAGTGAAATTCCGCGCTTTTCTGGATTACGCGATAACACTGGGCGCCGACTACATTGCCACCGGACACTACACTCGCCAATGCCCGCTTGATGACGGTTCCGGCAAGGCTCAGCTACTCAAAGGCCTCGACGGCAACAAAGATCAAAGCTATTTCCTGCACGCGGTATCCGGCGATCGCATTGCCCGCACTCTGTTCCCGGTGGGCGAACTTGAAAAGCCGGAAGTGCGCCGTATTGCCGAAGCGCAAGGGTTTGTTACCCACGATAAAAAAGATTCTACCGGCATCTGCTTTATTGGCGAGCGCAAGTTCACTGACTTCCTGAAGCAGTACCTGCCGGCCCAGCCCGGCACTATTGAAACACCGGAAGGCGACATTGTTGGCCGCCATCAGGGCCTGATGTACCACACCATTGGCCAGCGCCAAGGCCTTGGTATTGGCGGATTGAACGGTTACAGCGATGAGCCCTGGTACGTAGCGGAAAAAGACCTGACGCGTAACGTGTTGATTGCAGCCCAGGGTAAAAACCACCCGCTGCTGTTTTCCCGCGGCCTGGTGTCTGGCCCCGTCGATTGGGTTGCCGCTGAGGCTCCAAGCGCAAAGTTTCGCTGCATGGCCAAAACCCGCTATCGCCAGCCTGATCAACTGTGCGAGGTAACCGTCATCGACGGTGGCGTCAAAGTGGTGTTCGACGACGCCCAGCGCGCAGTGACGCCTGGTCAATCGGTGGTATTTTACGATGGCGAGATTTGCCTGGGCGGCGGTGTAATTGAACACACCTGGCGCGATGGCGAACCACTGCCAGCGCGCCTGACCACTGAGTCAACTAACGGATTGAAGTCAGGAGTGCAGTCATGAGCCGCACACTTCACGACCAAACCCTGGCCCTGGCCGGCGTTTTTCAGGCCGCGAATCTGGTTACCCAGATTGCCCATGACGGCATTTGCGACGCAACCGACCTGGAAACCAGCCTACGTTCACTGTTCGCCACTGACCCGGCAACCACGCTGGACGTTTACGGCGGAGAACTGCGCGACTTGAGCCTGGGGCTAAATACGTTGATTCGCGTGCTCAGCGAGCAAAGCAAGCCCACCGACATCGAAATACTGCGCTACGTGCTGAACCTGATCCAGCTGGAGTCCAGACTCAGCAGCAGCAAAGACATGATGTCGGTGCTGGGCAGCCGGATTGAGCAGGCACGTCACACTGCCAGTCATTTCGGTTATGTACACAGCAATCTGATTGGCAATCTGGCGTCAGTGTATACCGACACCATCAGCACTTACCGCCAGCGCATTCAAGTCGGCGGCACGCCGGCTATTCTGCAGCGGGAAGAAAACGCCGCTAAAATACGGGCGTTGCTGTTGGCCGGCATCCGCTCTGCGGTGCTCTGGCGGCAGACCGGCGGGCGCCGCTGGCAACTTATCTTTACCCGCAAAAACGTGATTGCCCACGCCCGCGAATTGCTGAAAACCGGATAGTGCCCTGTTTGGCTGATTCGCAAACCTGCTGAGCTGATTCCGACCGGCCGCTGGTGTATTATATCGTGCTGACTTTTACCGCCCCCCGCTTCAAACATTTTTGAGAGGTTTTCGATGGAACTCACCGCCCTGACCGCCATTTCCCCGGTGGACGGACGCTACGGCAGCAAAGTTAGCGTTTTTCGCGACATTTTCAGTGAATATGGCCTGATCAGAAACCGCGTAACCGTCGAAATCCGCTGGCTGCAAAAACTGGCTGCCCATCCGCAAATTCAGGAAGTTCGCGCATTTTCTGCTCAAGCAGACGCCGCTCTGAACGCCCTGGTCAGCGAATTCGGCCTAGCCGACGCCCAGCGCATAAAAGACATTGAACGCACCACCAATCACGATGTGAAAGCGGTGGAATACTTCATCAAAGAGAAAATCGCCGACAACGCCGAACTTCACGCGGTCACCGAATTTGTTCACTTTGCCTGCACCTCGGAAGACATCAACAACCTGTCCCACGCGTTGATGCTGCGCGAAGGCCTGGACAGCGGCATGCTGCCGGTGATGACAAAAGTCATAGACCAGATCGCCAGGCTGGCACACGACCACGCTGCCCAGCCCATGCTGTCGCGTACACACGGCCAAACCGCGTCGCCCTCTACCGTGGGTAAAGAGCTGGCCAACGTGGTACACCGCCTGCGGCGCCAGCTGGCGCAGATCAAAAACGTGGAATTGCTGGGCAAAATCAACGGCGCTGTGGGCAATTATAACGCTCATCTATCCGCCTATCCGGACATCGACTGGGCCGAAACCGCCAAAACGTTTATTGAAGGCCTGGGGCTGAATTTCAACCCGTACACCACCCAGATTGAGCCCCACGATTACATCGCCGAACTGTACGACGCGGTTGCCCGCTTCAACACCATTTTGATCGATTTGGACCGCGACATCTGGGGTTATATTTCTCTGGGCTATTTCAAGCAGAAAACCGTCGAAGGCGAAGTGGGTTCGTCCACCATGCCGCACAAAGTTAACCCCATTGACTTCGAAAACTCCGAAGGCAACCTGGGCATTGCCAACGCCTTGCTAAGCCATTTGTCAGCCAAGCTGCCAATCTCGCGCTGGCAGCGCGATCTGACCGACTCCACGGTGCTGCGCAACCTGGGAGTGGGGTTTGCCCACAGCCTTATTGCCTATGAATCTACCCTGAAAGGCCTGAGCAAGTTGGAGCTGAACGCGGCGCGCCTGGACGCCGACCTGAACCAGGCCTGGGAAGTTTTAGCGGAACCGATTCAGACCGTGATGCGCCGTTACAATATTGAAAAGCCTTACGAAAAGCTGAAAGCCTTGACCCGCGGCAAAGCCATGAGCGCCGAGGTTATCCAAAGCTTTGTCAGCAGCCTGGACATTCCCGAACAGGCTAAAGCCGAACTGATGGCGATGACACCCGGCAGCTACATTGGCAACGCCATAGACCAAGCCCGCAACATCTGAACACCGGAGTAACACCATGGACATGCTTGGCGGAATAACCCCTGGAGAGTTTTTACGAGACTACTGGCAGAAAAAGCCTCTGGTTATCCGCCAGGCGCTTCCCGGCTTTGAAAGCCCCGTGAGCGCCGACGAACTGGCCGGGCTGGCCTGTGAAGAAACCGTAGAGTCGCGCATCGTGATTGAAGACGACGCCGGCAAGCCCTGGCAGGTTCATAACGGCCCATTCAGCGAAGAGCGTTTCAGCAAGCTGCCAGAGCAAAACTGGACCCTGCTGGTGCAGGGCCTTGACCACTGGGTGCCGGAAGTCGCCGATTTACTGGAGCACTTCCGCTTTGTACCCAACTGGCGGCTGGACGACATTATGGCCAGCTACGCGCCGAAAGGCGGCAGCGTAGGCCCCCATTACGATCAGTATGACGTGTTCCTGCTGCAGGCCCAGGGCAACCGGCGCTGGACGTTCGGCGGTGAATGCGGCTCTAAGTCGCCGCGCCTGGAAGGCACACCGCTGCGTATTTTAAGTGACTGGCAGGGCGAGGAAACCGTGGTTCTAGCGCCGGGCGACATGCTGTACCTGCCGCCCGCCATTGGCCACCATGGCATAGCCGAAGACGACTGTATTACTCTGTCAGTTGGCTTTCGCGCGCCTACAGTCGACGATTTGCTCACCGGCTTCACCGACTTCCTGTGTAACCAGCCCAATGCGGCTGAGCACATGAACGACCCGGATCTGGCGGTGCAGGACAATCCCGGCACCATCGCACCGGTGGTGATTGACCGCCTGGAAGCCTTGATACAGGAGAAAATAGGCGACCGGCGCAATCTGTCATTGTGGTTCGGCCAATTTGCCACCGCTCCAAAGAGCGTTGAAACTGTGGTACCCGCCGATGAGCCTGCCGCCAGCGAAGACCTTCAAGCAGCGATACAGGCCGGCGAACAGGTTCGCTGGAACGAAGGTTCTCGCTTTGCCTTTTATGAACTGGACAACGAAACCGCACTGTTCGTAGACGGAGAGCAATACCTGCTGCGCGGCGATGCTCGCCCATTTGCGCCGCTGCTTTGCGCTGGCGCCCGGGTTAACACAAAGGCTTTGGCAGCATTTGCCGAAGACGAAGCTATACTTGGACTGCTCACCAATCTGTACAACCAGGGTTCGATCTACTTCGAATAAACGGCCGCACGGGGCTCCGATGAATCTGCGCATTCGGAAATACAACTGGCACAGTGCTCCGCCGCAAATCCGGGGCATTCGCCAGCGGGTATTTGTTGAGGAGCAGAACGTGCCACCGGAGCTGGAGTGGGACGTCACCGACCAAAGCGGCGAACACTTTCTGGTGGTGGTGGATGGCAATAAAGCCGCCGCCACGGCGCGCCTGTATGGCATTCCGGGTGCCACTGGCTTCATCGGGCGCCATAGGCTTAGCGATGTCCGCCTACTGATTCAAAATGACAAAGCCCTGACTCAACGCCAGCACGGGCTGGTTGAGTTAATGCGGCGGGTGCTTTAGATCGCAAAGCAGCCGCAGGCGGGCCATCTTTTCAATCAGCCGCGTTCAAAGGGTGTGCCGAATTCGGCAAACTCTGCGTCTACCTCTTCAGCCACCTCAGCAATCAGCCGGCGCAACCATTGGTGGTCGGCGTTGTGCTGCAGCAGCGGGCTCCAGGCCATTTTCAGATCGAACGGCGGAATGTCGAAGGGCGGCACTTTGAACACCAGGTGCGGGTTGTCGCGCTGGAGCCAGGCCGCCCGTGATGGCAGCGTGGCAATCAGGTCGTGTTGCTCGGCCAGCAGCATGGCCACCTGATAGTGGCGGGTAAACACTGAAATCTGCCGTTTATGGCCAATCCTGGCCAGGGCTTCATCAACCCAGCCCAGGCGCTGCACGTCTTTCGGATTCACCCCTACCCCCACGCCAAACCCGGTCTTGCTGACCCAGATGTGGCTAGCCTGAAGATAGCTTTCCAGGGTAAACGATTGTTTCAAAATCGGGTTTTCAGCATTCATCAGGCAGGCAAAATATTCGCTCCACAGGGTTTTCTGGTGAAACGACTGGGGAATCTTGTCGAAGCGGTTGATGGCCATATCCAGCCTGCCCTGCTCCACATCCAGAAAACTGACGTCGCTGGGGGTTAATACATCCAGAGTCACCTGCGGAGCTTCCTGACGTATACGCCGCAGTACTCGTGGCATCAGGCAGGACTCAGCGTAGTCACTGGCCATAATACGAAACACGCGCTGGCTGTTAATCGCAGAAAATGGGGTTTTATCCTGCATCACCTGCTCGATGCTGGACACAATCGAACGCACCACTGGCTGCAGCTCCCGGGCTCTTTCAGTGGCGGTCATGCCTTCGCTGGTGCGCACCAACAAGGGGTCACCAAACAACTCGCGCAACCGTCGCAAGCCGTTACTCATGGCGGGCTGGGTAATGCCCAGATGGCTGGCCGCCTTGGTTACATTGCACTCACGCAGCAGCACGTCCAGATACACCAGCAGGTTCAGGTCTACGCGGGAAATATCCAAGGCCTGCTCTCCTTCACATTTAACAACACTCTCAAGCCCTCACATTTGAAAACACTCTTAAGGCGCTGGTACTAACCCAGCACTTTTTCGATGTCAGCACGAATGTCGGCAGGCTTGGTGGTGGGAGGGTAGCGCTTGAGCACCTCGCCGTCGCGATTCACCAGAAACTTGGTAAAGTTCCACTTCACTTGCTCGGACCCCAGCAGCCCCGAGGCTTCATGCTTTAGATAGCGGTAAAGCGGATGTGTGTTATCGCCGTTTACCTCAACTTTCGAAAGCATCGGAAAGCTGACGCCGTAGTTCAGCGAACAAAACTGGCCGATGCTGTCGTTGCTGCCCGGATCCTGATTCATAAACTGATTGCAGGGAAAACCCAGCACTTCCAGGCCCCGATCAGCCAGGTCGCTATAAAGCGCCTGCAGACCCTCAAACTGTGGCGTGAAACCGCATTTGCTGGCGGTGTTCACAATCAGCAAGACTTTGCCCTGGTAAACAGCCATGCTTTGGGCGTTACCGCGAATGTCTTCTACCTCAAAATCATAGATACCAGCCATTGCCCTGTCCTTCTTATGTGAAATACTGTGAGACTTGGTGAGGCTTCAAGCTTAGCACTCGTTGCCAGCCTGCGGGCAGATTACTATTTGACAAGCAACCGTGGAATCTGTCGTAACTTACCACTATTCATCATAATCCGACTGTTGTTCAGGGTACCTGCTCCATTAGAATAGTTGGCTACTTCCTGTTTTTTGCTATCAGCCGCAACATACGCCATAGAGAGGATCGACCGGGCATGCAGAATTATCACAAAGCCACCAAACTGGGCAATGTGTGCTACGAGATACGCGGCGTGGTTCTGCGTGAAGCGCGGCGCCTGGAAGAAGAAGGCCATCGCGTACTGAAGCTGAATATCGGCAATCCGGCCAGCTTTGAGCTCGATGTACCCGAAGAAATTCAGCAAGACGTCATCTACAACATGCACCTGGCCCAAGGCTATGTGGAATCCAAGGGCCTGTTTTCCGCGCGCAAAGCGGTGATGCACTATTGCCAGCAGCGCGGCATCGACAAAGTCGATATTGATGACATTTACCTGGGTAACGGGGTCAGCGAACTGATCGTAATGTCTATGCAGGCCATGCTCAATACCGGCGACGAAGTGTTGATTCCCGCGCCTGACTACCCGCTGTGGACCGCCGCGGTAGCGCTTTCCAGCGGCATGCCCGTGCACTATCACTGCGATGAACAGCAGGGCTGGTTTCCGGATATTGATGACATCCGCCGCAAAATCACCAAACGCACCCGGGCGATTGTGCTGATTAACCCCAACAACCCCACAGGCGCGGTCTATTCCACCGAGCTATTGCACCAGGTGATTGAGCTGGCGCGGGCCCACAACCTGATCATTTTATCCGACGAGATTTACGACAAGATTCTTTACGATGGCGTGAAGCATGTTTCTACCGCGTCCCTCGCCGATGACGTGCTCTTTTTCACCTACAACGGCCTGTCGAAAAATTATCGTGCTGCAGGCTATCGATCCGGCTGGATGATCATTAGCGGCGCCAAACACAAAGCCACCGACCTGATTGAGGGCATCGAAATGCTCTCGAACATGCGCCTGTGCGCCAACGTGCCAGCCCAGTTGGCGATCCAGACGGCTTTGGGCGGCTACCAGTCCATCAACGATCTGGTGATTCCGGGCGGCCGCCTCTTCGAACAGCGCCAGACCGCTTGGGAATTGCTCAACGACATTCCCGGCGTCAGCTGCGTAAAGCCCCAGGGAGCGCTCTACTTATTCCCCAAACTGGATCCCAAGCGCTACCCCATCATCAACGATGAGAAACTGGTACTGGACCTGCTGATTCAGGAAAAGATACTGCTGGTGCAGGGCTCCGCTTTTAATGTGAAAGACAGGCAACATCTGCGGGTTGTTTTCCTGCCGCGCAAAGACACTCTGGCTGATGCCGTGGGTCGCCTGGGGCGATTCCTGGAACAATACAAGCAGTAAGGCTGTCACATCTTCTGATCGGCCTGATTCACAGGCCCTTTTATAGGCACATTCGCAGGCACTGATCCATTCACAAGAGAAGGAAGCTATGAGAATACTGCTGTTTCTGGCCACCAACCTGGCGGTAATCCTGGTGGCCAGTTTCACTTTGAGATTACTGGGCGTGGACAGTTATCTAGCCCAGAACGGTATTGATTACGGCTCTCGCTGGCGTTTGCGGCTGTATTCGGCTTTGCCGGCTCCCTTATATCGCTGCTGATATCGCTGCTGGTTTCAAAACCCATGGCGAAATGGAGCACCAAAACCCGGGTCATCGACACGCCGCGCACACCGGTGGAGCGCTGGTTACCGGACCGGCCTGAGCGCTCTGCTCATGACCCATCCGCCGCTGGAAAAGCGTATTCAGGCGTTGCAGCAGGCCACACTTTTAAAAAGGTACAAAAATTCCTTATGCTCAAGATGTGAAAGACATTCTGCAGGTGTTCGGTGCCGTTATGGCGGTGCTGATCGCGATCGAAATCTTTATCAACATTCGGCTTTATCTGGGCTCAAACGTGATTCCGGTGCAGCTGGTTATCGCCACCGCACTAATGGCCATTGCCCGAAAGGTTATTGTGCTGGACCTGGCCCTGGTCAGTGCTGAACAGATTGTGGGCATCGGCATTACTGCGCTGGCTCTGGGCATCTGCTACTGGCTGGTACAACAGAAAACCTGACCCATAAGTTTCGGCTTGAAGGCGGCAAGGTTATCAACACCCTGAAACTGCGGGAGGGCTACCTAAGGCGCCGCTTTTAAACAGCGACCGTCGGGATTGGCCTGCAGGATTCGACCTTAATAAAACACAAACAGGCCCTCAGGGGCCTGTCTTGGTTGTGAACGATAACGCGGGCTTCAGATATTGACTTTGAATCCCAGTGAGCGGAACTGCTCTCCCATGGATTTGCTGCTGCCCTTAAGCTGGATTTTCAGGCTGGAGCATTCACGGCGCACCGGATATTCCTTGCGAAGCCGATCAAAGGCTTGGGCGCGCTGCTGTTCGTCGCCCGCCATGCTCAGCCGTAAGCGGGCGTCGTCACGGCGCGGATCGTAGCAGTTATGCAAAGCCAGCTGTATCGCATCATCGCCGGCGCTGCTGGTGAATGCCAGCTTACTTAGGGGAGGCTGGGGCAAATACTGGCCTGCCTGTTTGCGCACGGGCAGGCCAAGAAAGCGGGACAGCGCCCGGTATATGGTTTCGGTGCCATGCACTTTGCCTTCCAGACTGTAACCGGCAATGTGCGGCGTGCCCAACCAAACCTGCTGCAGCAGCTGCGGGTCTATCTTAGGTTCATTTTCCCACACGTCCAGCACTACCGTGGGCGCATCTGGCTGCTGCAGCCGGGCAAGCAAAGCGGCGTTGTCGATCACTTCACCTCGCCCGCTGTTGATCAGTAGCTGATCGGACCTTAGTGTCGCAAGCTCTTGCGCTCCCAACAGGTGATAGGTTGGGTGCTCTCCATCGCGGGTTAGCGGGGTGTGCAGCGTTACCAAGTCACACTCAAGCGCCTGCTCAAGGCTGGAAAATTCGGTCGCGCTTGGCTCGTCCAGCCCGTCGAACTGGGCCTGCTGCCTTGGCGGATCGCACAGAACAACGGTAAAGCCCAAGCGTTCCAGCCTTTGCGCCAGTAACCCGCCAACGTTGCCAGCCCCCACAATACCAACACTCTGGCGCGCCCAGTTGCTGAGCCCGCGCCTGGATGCGTGCAACGAAGCCACAGCCAGTACGTACTCAACCACGCTGTTGGCATTGCAGCCGGGGGCGGCGCAAAAGTGGATGTCCTGGGATTCTAGCCAGAACCGATCAACATGGTCGGTACCAATGGTGGTGGTACCCACAAAACGCACCCGGCTGCCTTCCAGCAAGTCGCGATTTACCCGGGTAACCGAACGCACCAGCAACACATCGGCGTCGCGCACCTGGTCCGGGCTGAGCTCTCGGCCGCTGACCCGGCGGATGTCACCAAAATCGGAAAAAAACGAGTCCAGTAACGGAATGTTTTCGTCTGCAACAATCAACATGCCGGTCGTCCGCCTTTTTATCTAAACTGGTATGTGTCTAAACCGTTGTGTCTAAACGTTATCTCTGAGCTTTTGTGTCCAACGTCTCTATCCGAGCTGTGTTCAGGTCTATCTAAAAGTGCGCCTGAATCAGCTTCTGCGCGGCCGGCTATTGCCGCTTCGGTTGCCACTGCTACGGTTACCGGTCGGGCGCGAGCCCTGTGGCCGACGACCGCGTTTGCGGGCGATCGGGGCGTTGTCCATCGGAACCATCAACGCTTCGTCCGGCACCTCGCTGGCAAGTTTCTGACCGATGTACTTTTCAATCGCCGGCAGGGCGAAGGAATCGTCTTCGCCGGCAAAGCTGATAGACACGCCGGTGCTGCCGGCACGACCGGTGCGGCCGATACGGTGTACGTAATCTTCGGCGTTATCTGGCAGATTATAGTTGAACACATGGGTTACGCCGTTAACGTGAATACCACGGCCTGCGACGTCTGTAGCCACCAGCACCTGAATGCTGCCGGCCTTGAACTGCTCAAGGGTTTTCAGGCGTTTGGCCTGGGCAATCTCGCCAGACATCAGCGAAACCGATACCCCCTGATTGCGCAGGTCTTCTTCCAAATCACGGCACTGGTCACGGCGATTGGCGAACACCAGCGCCTTGTCCACTTCCGGGCGCTTCAGATAATTCACCAGCACCCTCAGTTTTTCATCATCGCCGACCAGGTACACGGTCTGTTCAACCCGCTCGGCGGTTTTCTGCTCCGGCTCAATTTCCACAAACTCGGCGCTCTGGGTCCACATAGACGCAAGATTCAATACATCCTGGTTAAACGTCGCGCTGAACAGCAGCGTCTGGCGATTTTCCTTCGGGGTACACTTGCGGATGATGCGTTTAACATCCGGAATAAAGCCCATGTCGAGCATGCGGTCGGCTTCGTCAAGAATCAGAATATCGATCTGGTCGAGAAACACGTCCTGAGAGCCCAGAAAATCGATCAACCGGCCCGGCGTTGCCACCAGAATATCCACGACTTCGTTCTGTAATTGATCACGCTGCTTGTCGTAGTGCATACCGCCAACCACGGTCACGACTTTATGGCCGGTATGGGCACACAGCTGCTCGGCGTCTTTGGCGATCTGCATCGCCAACTCGCGGGTGGGCGCCAGCGCCAGAACCCGCGGCTCCGAAGCAAAGCGCTTGCTGTCCTCAATCGGGGTTTCCAGCATGGTCTGGATCGCGGTAATCAGAAACGCTGCGGTTTTACCGGTGCCGGTCTGGGCCTGGCCGATCAGATCCTGGCAAGCCAGGGTCCAGGGCAGGGTTTCGGCCTGTATCGGTGTGCAGTATTCAAAGCCTATGGCGGCAATGGCCTGCTGCAGGCGATGGTCCAGATTCAGATCGCTAAAGCGCCAATCAGAGGTGTGGCTTCGATCAATAGTAGGACTGTCAATAACGGGACTGTCACTAGCACTGGAGATGTCGTTGCCAGCAGTAGACGTCGGGTTGCTGTCAGTAGGGTTATTATCAATGGTCATACAGTTTCGGTGTCCTTGGTATTCCGGGAGTCAGAACCGACAGCCGCCCATAATGGCGCAACTCGCCATGCATCTTTTTGCAAGGCCTCTGTGAGCAAGCCCTCGGTTCCATAAAAACGCGTTAGCGCGTGTAAAAATCCGCTGCACGGCAGGGTATACTGCTGTTGGAGCCGCTCAGGGGTATATTCTTAAATTCGCCCGCACCGGCACCAGAATAGTCTGGCAAGGCTGACGGAACAAACCATTAAATAGCATGATAAGATCGTTTGAGCAGTGCATCATTGGGGGACTATTGTGCGACTTTAACAGCCTCAATGCCAGCGCGATCTTGGGCCTGGGTCAAGGCATAAAGTGCTGCGCCGGAAAACGCCGATGGACACTTGGGGAACTTGGCGCAACATTTACCCTCTACACCGCTGTCGGTTTCCACTCATTCGTTTGCAATTAAGGCTCAACATGATTGTTACTGCCACGGCCCGGCAACGGCCTCGGGCTTTTTGCCAACTAAGCGCGCTTGTCGCATTGATGGTTTTTTTGCTGGCGCACAACACCGCGTTCGCACAACAGGATGCCACCTTCTCAAGCTGGCTTGGCGGCAATTCCGCTGGCCAAGGCGAATTTCTTCCTGTCGATCAGGCGTTGCCTTTTAGTTACCGCACCGACGGTGACGCGCTCATACTCGAGTGGGACATTGCACCGGAACACTATCTTTATAGGAGCCGAATTTCCGTAACCCCGGTCAGCGCGGGCATCAGCCTTGGAGAGCTTGAGTTTGCACGCCCGGGCGTGATCACCAACGACGAGTTTTTTGGCGAGATGGCGGTGTTTTACGATCCGATCCAGGCTCGGCAACCCATTCAACTGCCCCCCGGGGTGACCGAAGCCGAGCTTCAGGTCAGCTATCAAGGCTGCGCCAGTGCCGGCTTGTGCTACCCGCCGCAAACCCGCGACCTGCTGTTTTACGCCAACAGTAATGGCTTAAGCAGTGCTGCGCCCGGCGAGGTGGTCAAATCCAATGCCACATCTGACGCCAGCAACAGTCGCCCCAACCCGGCGGTCGCTGTGTCCGATACTCGCAGCGCCAGTGGGCTTGCCGGCTTTATGAGCCAACAGCCGACATGGCTGATCGTTGGCGTATTTTTCCTGTTGGGCCTGGGGCTGACTTTTACTCCCTGCGTGCTGCCCATGATACCCATTATTTCCTCACTGGTGTCTGGCCAGAATACCCGCTCCAGCGCCCATGCCCTGGTGCTTGCGTCAAGTTACGTGTTGGGCATGGCGCTGACCTACGCCGCAGCCGGCGTGGTGACCGGTTTGCTGGGGGCCAGCTTTAACCTGCAAGCACAACTGCAGTCGCCCGTGGTACTGGGCGTATTCGCCGCGCTGTTCACCGTGTTTGCGCTGGCCATGTTTGACGTTTTTGAGTTACGACTACCGGCGTTTATCCGCAACCCTCTCAGCAATGCCAGCCAAAACCTGTCCGGCGGGCGCATTGCCAGCCTGTTTGGCATAGGTGCGCTGTCGGCGCTGGTGGTATCGCCTTGCGTGTCGGCGCCGCTGGCAGGCAGCCTGTTGTACATTTCCGCAACCCAGGACGCGATCATCGGCGGTCTGGCGCTGCTGGCCATGGGCCTGGGCATGGGCGTGCCGCTGATTGCTGTGGCGGTGGGTGGGCGCAAAATTCTGCCGACCTCGGGCGCCTGGATGACAACGGTCAAGCACGGTTACGGCATTATGCTGCTGGCCGTCGCCATCTGGCTGCTGGAACGGATGCTTGCGCCCTGGCTTACTCTGACTCTGTGGGGCTTACTGGTTGCCGTGGTGGGCGTTCAACTGGGCGCCTTCGACGCCGCCAAAGCCGGCTGGCAACGCACCCGCAAGGGGCTTGGGCTAGTGGCCTTTGCTTGGGGTATGGCGCTGCTGGCGGGCGCACTGGCGGGTGCCAGCGATCCGCTGCGGCCGCTGGCGCCGTTCACGGCGGGCAGCGGCGCCGGCACCAGCACCGGCAGTGCGGCCAGCCACGCCAACTTCCAGCGCACCAGTGAACCGCAGCAGATACGCCAGCTTTTGCAACAGGCTCAAGCAGCCGGTAAACCCGCGTTGCTGGATTTCTACGCCGACTGGTGCATTGCCTGCAAAGTGATGGAGCGCAATGTGTTCAGCGACACTGAGGTGGTTCAGGCTCTGGCGCCTTACAGCCTGATACAGCTTGATATGACGGCCAACACGCCACAGCAGCAGGCCCTGCTAGACGAGCTCGGCCTTTTCGGACCGCCGGGCATCCTGTTTTACAACGTTAGTGGTCAGGAAATCGGTAGCCAACGTATTCTGGGTGAGATGAACCGCAGCGAGTTTTTGCAGCACCTGAACGGCGTCGATATTCGCGGCTGACACGTTAAACCTTAACCGCCGCGGCGAATCATAAAATGGAACTCGCCATCGCGTTGGTCCTGAGCCAGAAGTTCGTGGCCGAGAAACTGACAGAACCGGGGAATGTCCCGCACAGTAGAGGGGTCGGTTGCCGTTACCCGAAGAATGCCGCCCGCCGGCACGTCCAAAATACGGCTGTGCAGCATCATTACCGGTTCCGGGCAGTACAAGCCCCGGGCATCGAGTTCTGCATCAAATTCTGGGTTTTCCACGGTTTAGCTCCTGAGAATGGGTCGATTCAACCTAAAAATCTGTTAACTTGCTGTTTATTGGACACCAGAATTCGAACCACAACAACCGAGGCACGCCATGATCCGAGTATTAATTGAACGGCACATCGCCGAATCCCTGGAGGCCGCTTACGAAACCCGCTCGCGCAAGGTTTTGCAAAACGCGGTTGCTACCCCGGGCTTTATATCCGGTGAAGCCCTAAGCAATCGAAACGATCCAAACAACCGCTTTACACTTTCGAATTGGCGCTCGGTCAGTCACTGGGACCGGTGGTACCAATCTAAAGAGCGCAAAGAGCTGATGGCGGAACTGATGCCGATGATGGATCGCGAAGAAATAATCACCATACTCGAGCAGGGCGGATCCTGACTCCTCGGCACCATGGGCAATCACCATAGCGATCGTGGGAGCATCGTAGAAACCAACGCTGGGCAACCATGTATTTTTGTTCATGTTTCTCTCCGGAGAGTCACGTTAGGTGGCGTAAGTGCAATGGGAAAATAGTCAATCCAGATTACCACCTAATTACTTAACTCTTTGCCGCGCATCTATTTCCGCCACTTTTGATGCGTGTCAGGAGTTGACCTGAATCATTGCAAAGGCCTAATGCTTTCCTCATAATTACGCCCGCATAAACCCCTTTCTAACCCAATGGTAAGGCTATGAGCACATTGAATCCGAACCTGACATACAACTACAAGGTGGTAAGGCAGTTCGCCATCATGACAGTCGTGTGGGGAATTGTTGGTATGGCTTTGGGTGTGTTGATTGCAGCACAACTGGTTTGGCCGGCCCTCAATTTCGACCTCCCGTTTACCCACTTCGGCCGCCTGCGACCGCTGCACACCAACGCCGTTATCTTCGGCTTTGGTGGAAGTGCGTTGTTCGCAACGTCGTACTACGTCGTACAACGTACCTGTCAAGCACGCTTGATTTCTGACAAGCTTGCAGCCTTCACCTTTTGGGGTTGGACTGCGATTATCGTCTCAGCGGCTATCACTCTGCCAATGGGCTTTACGTCCTCTAAAGAGTACGCCGAACTGGAATGGCCGATCGACATCGCCATCACCATAGTTTGGGTGGTCTATGCTCTGGTATTTTTTGGCACCATTACCAAACGCAGCACACCGCATATCTATGTGGCTAACTGGTTCTACGGTGCCTTCATACTGACCATCGCTGTTCTGCACATTGCTAACAACCTGGCTATGCCGGTCAGCGCGTTCAAGTCTTACTCGGCCTATGCCGGTGTTACCGATGCCATGATGCAATGGTGGTATGGTCACAACGCCGTCGGTTTCTTCCTGACCGCAGGCTTCCTGGGTATGATGTACTACTTCGTTCCCAAACAGGCTGGTCGTCCGGTTTATTCCTATCGCTTGTCCATCGTTCACTTCTGGGCGCTGATTGCGACTTACGTATGGGCCGGCGGCCACCACCTGCACTACTCTGCCCTGCCAGACTGGGCCCAGACCGCCAGCATGGTGATGTCTCTGATTCTGCTTGCACCGTCCTGGGGCGGCATGATCAACGGCATGATGACGCTGTCCGGTGCATGGCACAAGCTGCGTACTGACCCTATCCTGCGCTTCCTGGTGGTTTCTCTGTCGTTCTACGGCATGTCCACCTTCGAAGGCCCGATGATGTCGATCAAGACGGTTAACGCCTTGTCACACAACACAGACTGGACCATCGGCCACGTGCACTCCGGTGCTCTGGGCTGGGTTGCCATGATCAGTATTGGCGCTATGTACCACCTGGTTCCAAAACTCTGGGGCATGAAAGAGATGCACAGTACCAACCTGATCAACGTCCATTTCTGGCTGGCCACGGTAGGCACCGTTCTGTACATCGTCTCTATGTGGGTCAACGGCATTATGCAGGGCCTGATGTGGCGCGCGGTTAACGAAGACGGCAGCCTGACCTACAGCTTTGTAGAAGCTCTGGAAGCCTCTTACCCGGGTTACTTCGTCCGTTTCCTGGGCGGTGTAATCTTCCTGAGCGGCATGCTGTTTATGGCCTACAACGTCTACATGACTGTCCGTCAGAAAGACGCCGTTGCCGAGAATAACGCCGCAACCCAGGCAGCGTAACGGAGAGATATTAGATGAAACATGAAATAGTTGAAAAAAACATTGGCCTGATGATTGTCTTGATCATGCTGACCATCAGTGGTGGCTTTCTGGCCGAAGTGGTTCCGTTGTTCTTCCTGAAGAGCGTTAACGAACCCATCGATGGCCTTGAACCTCTGGCAGCGCTGGAACTGGAAGGTCGTGACATCTACATTCGCGAAGGTTGTCATGTATGCCACACCCAACAGATTCGCCCGTTCCGTGCGGAAACAGAGCGCTATGGCCACTACTCCGTTGCGGGCGAGTTCGTTTACGACCGTCCGTTCCTGTGGGGCTCCAAACGTACCGGTCCTGACCTGGCCCGCGTTGGCGGTCGTTATTCCGATGCCTGGCAGCGCCAGCACCTGTATAACCCGCGCAGTGTAGTTCCTGAATCGAACATGCCAGCATTCCCTTGGCTGTTCGAAGATCTTGTCAATCACAACGGTACCGCTGCCAAGCTGACGGGGCTGCAAACCTTGGGTGTTCCTTACACCGACGAGCAAATCGCATTAGCGGCCGCCTCAGTAGAGGGCAAGTTTGAAATCGAAGCTTTGCTTGCATACCTGCAGCAGCTTGGCACCGTGCTTCCAAACAAACGGTGATGTAATGGACACTAACGACTTACGTGGCATTCATACCCTGATCATAATGGCGATGTTTATCGGCATCATCTGGTGGGCGTACAGTGCCCACCGCAAGAAGGCGAACGAAGAAGCATCGCACCTTCCGTTTGATGACGACGAGGTCGAACAGCGTACTCTTGAACGGGAAAAAACGGAGAAAAAACAATGACTACCTTTTGGAGCATTTGGGTCACTGTGATCATGCTCGGTACTATTTTCGGTTGTACCTGGTTGCTGCTTTCGACTCGCAAAAGCCAGACCTCCGATGTGGAAACCGACCGTACTATGGGTCATTCCTTCGATGGCATCGAAGAATATGATAATCCGCTGCCGAAGTGGTGGTTCTATCTGTTCATGTCCACCATTGTGTTCTCGCTGGGCTATCTGGCGCTCTATCCGGGCCTTGGTAACTACAAGGGCCTGCTGGGCTGGACTTCTGTCAACCAGTGGGAAGCAGAAGTTGCCGAAGCCGATGCGCTTTACGGCCCGATCTACGCACAGTATGGCAAAACAGCGGTACCCGAGCTGGCCAAGGTAGACGACGCCATGAAGCTTGGCCAACGTCTGTTCGCCATCAACTGCACAGTGTGCCACGGTTCTGCGGCGCGCGGCCAAGTGGGTTTCCCTAACCTGACCGACACTGACTGGCTGTACGGTGGTTCACCGGAAGCCATTCTGCACACCCTGAACAACGGCCGCATGGGCGTTATGCCGGCCAAAGGCGTGATGCCCAACATGACCGACACCCAGGTAGACCAGGTGGTCAACTACGTGTTGAGCTTCAGTGACCGCGCCAAAGATCCAGCCTCTGTTGAAGCCGGCAAGGCCGTGTTCATGCAGGGTTGTGCCGCTTGTCACGGTGCTGACGGTAAAGGTATGCAGGCCGTCGGCGCGCCTAACCTGACCGACAACGTGTGGCTGTATGGTTCGAACTTTGACTGGATCCGCCAAACGGTCATCCACGGCCGTCAGAACCAAATGCCCGCGCAGAGCGGTCGTTTGTCTCAAGAT
Organism: Marinobacter gelidimuriae; assembly: GCF_000372805.1. Lineage (GTDB taxonomy): Bacteria > Pseudomonadota > Gammaproteobacteria > Pseudomonadales > Oleiphilaceae > Marinobacter > Marinobacter gelidimuriae. Next base: position 48,399 of record NZ_KB889862.1, read on the forward strand.
CAGATTCAGATACTCGCCGCCTACGTTTACAGCATGTCCAACTGAACAAACCGGCCGGAGTTCGCTCCGGCCCGGTCCTTTCAACTCTGTGTCTGCCGCTGGCGGGCACAGAGTTGAAGTGATCAAACAGGTGATCCACCTGAGACAGATCAAGCATTCACTTCCAGGATCCCTCGCGCCCTGCCCCCCGTTTACCTTCATCGGAGAAATCGATGAGCACCAAGATTCCGGTACAACAAATTGACCCGGCCAACGAGCCTTCCGACAAGAAGAAGGGGTCTGAATCTGTTGACCTTTACGCAAGTCGCAACAAGATTTATGTCAAAGAAATAAAGGGCTTTTTCCAGCGTATCCGCACATTCAGCCTGCTGGCGTTGATGGGTATGTATTTTTTGTTCGCCTGGCTGACGCTGAACGGCGACCCGTTGATTCACTTTGATCTGCCAGCCCGCGAATTCCACCTGTACGGTGCTACCTTCTTCCCGAAAGACTTCTTTCTGCTGTCAGGCATGCTGATTATCAGTGCTTTCGGTCTGTTTTTTATCACCACCCTTTTTGGCCGCGTATGGTGCGGTTACACCTGCCCGCAAACGGTATGGGCCTTCATCTTCATGTGGGTGGAAGAACGCATCGAGGGTGGCCGCAACAAGCGTATGAAGCTCGACAAAGCGCCCAATTCCCGCTCAAAAGTTGCAAAGAAAACCGCCAAACATGTCATTTGGCTGCTAATTGCGCTAGCAACAGGTTTGACCTTCGTTGGTTATTTTTATCCAATTCGTGAACTGGTTGTCGATCTGTTTACCCTGCAGGCCAATGGCTGGGCCTTCTTCTGGGTGGCATTTTTCACCATTGCCACCTACCTCAATGCTGGCTGGATGCGCGAGCAGGTGTGCCTTTACATGTGCCCGTACGCCCGCTTCCAATCGGTTATGTTCGACCCCAATACCCGTATTGTGTCCTACGACCCGAATCGTGGCGAACCCCGTGGCGGCCGTAAGAAAGAAGTCAAACCCGATGAAGTCGGCCTGGGTGACTGCATCGACTGTGGCCAATGCGTTCAGGTGTGCCCGACCGGCATCGACATTCGTGACGGCCTGCAGTATGAGTGTATCGGCTGCGCCTTGTGCATCGATGCCTGCGACGACATCATGGACAAGATGAACTACCCGCGCGGCCTGATTCGCTACACCACCGAAAACGAGCTGGAGGGCAAAACCTCCAAACTGCTGCGCCCGCGCACCTTCGGTTACGGCTTTATGCTGGCGCTGATGATCGGCGCTATTGGCTATACGGTAGCCAGCCGGGTTCCAGCGCAATTAGATGTACTGCGCGATCGCGGCGCACTGTTCAAATTTAACGGCGAGGGCCGGATCGAGAACTCCTACACCCTGAAGCTGGCCAATATGTCCGAAGCAACGCAAACCTACACTTTGAGCGTCAGTGGCATGGACGACATCCAGATTCTGACGCTGACCCAGATCACCGTCACAAGCGGCGAAAAATACTCGTTGCCAACTGTCGTGGACGTTCCGCCGGAATCCATTACCGAGAGCAACACCGATATTGTCTTCACAGCCGTTTCTGATGACGAAATTGTTCTGACGCTTGAAACTGAAAACCGATTTATCGGTCCAACGCGCTAACGGCGTTTGGGCTACAACGTACCACGCTTGAATGTAAAACCGAGACGTAACTTTATGACTGCTGAAACACCCGTTGCACCCTGGTACCGCCAGCCCTGGTTCTGGTTTTTGACCATCGCTCCACTGGCTGCCATTACGTGGAGTATGACCATGCTTGTGGTTGCCGTTAACATGGAAGACAGCATGGTGTCAGACGACTATTCGAAGGAAGGTCGGGGTATCAACCTTGAATTAGCCCGTGACGACAAGGCCGCCGAGCTGGAACTGGAAGCCGACATCCAGTTTGATGGCCGCCAACTGTCCCTGAACTTGACCTCCACCGAAGATTTTCCATATCTGGTGCTGAACCTGTTCCACCCTACCCTGGACAAGTACGATCGAGTAGTACAGTTCAGTCGCGAAAGCATTGGCCACTACACGGCGCGCATGAATGAAGACATTGACGGGCGCTGGTACTACGATTTGCGCGGCCCGACCAACGAATGGCGACTGAAAGGCGAAGCCTGGCTGCCAGCAGAGAAGGGACTCAAGCTGAAAGCGGGCCTAGTCAGAGGGTGACCCCCTTGAATTGCTTCCACTGCGGCGAGCCGGCAAACGGTGAGCCGCCCATTACCCTGCTTTTGGATGACACACAAAGGCACTTTTGCTGCCAGGGCTGCAAAGCCGTTTGTGAAACCATCCGCCGGGAGGGCCTGGCCGGGTTCTACGATTTCCGCACAGAACCTGCTATCACTCCGCGACAGCTTACCAGCGCAGAACTGGGCCGCCTGCGCGAGCTTGACCATCCTTTGGTACAACAATCGTTTGTCAGCCCGGTAAAAGCCGGCCAGGAAGCCCAGATTCTGATTGGCGGCATTACCTGCGCGGCCTGCATCTGGCTGCTTGAAAACCACCTGCAGAGACAGGCCGGAGTGCTGTCGTTTACCGTCAACCACACCACCCAGCGCGCGCGACTGGTGTGGGCCTCAGACCAGGTTCAGCTCAGTGACCTGCTGATAGCGGTGCACCAGCTGGGCTATACCGCCCGGCCCTATCACGCTGATGAAGTAGAAACGGCGCTGAAATTAGAACACCGCTCTATGCTGATCCGCCTGGCCGTGGCGGGCATTGGCTCGTTCCAGAGCATGATGCTGGCATTTCCCCTGTATTTTGAGGTGGTCAGTGGCCTATCGTCGGATTTTGTCAGCTTCTTCCGCTGGTTCAGCCTTCTGGTAGCCACCCCGGTGGTGTTTTACAGTGCCAAACCGTTTTTCCAGAACGCCAGCCGCGACCTTCGTAGCCGCCACCTGACCATGGACGTGCCGGTCGCTATTGCCATCGGCCTGGCCTACGGCGCCAGTGCCTGGGTAACGGTAATGGGCGGCGACGAAGTCTATTTTGAATCGGTGTGCATGTTCACCTTTTTCCTGTTGCTGGGCCGTTATATTGAAGTACAGGCGCGTTATCGTGCCGGCCTGTCCGGTAACGCCCTGGTGGGCTTCCAGCCCAGTGTGGCCACGCTCGTTAGCAGTGAAGACAGTGAAACCAGCATTGTTGCCGCCCACAGTCTGAAAGCCGGCGATGTGGTGCGCATCCGCCCGGGTGAAACCCTGCCAGTCGACGGCGAAATACTCCGCGGCCAGTCTACCCTCAACGAAGCCGCGTTAACCGGAGAGTATCTTCCAGAAACCCGAATGCCCGGGGATACCGTGCACGCCGGCAGCGTTAACGGCGAAAACCCGCTGGACATAAAAGTGGTGAGCGCCGGTGCGCAAACCCGCTTGTCGAGTATTCTGCGGGTGCTCGACCGGGTGCAGTCGGAAAAACCAAAGGTAGCCCGCATGGCCGACCGGATGGCTGGCAAATTTGTTGGCCGGGTGCTAATTCTGGCGCCTGTCGTGTGGCTGGGTTGGTGGTGGTATGGCGCCGATAACGCGTTTGATATTACTCTGTCAGTGCTGGTGGTTACCTGCCCCTGCGCGCTGTCGTTGGCGACTCCCACTGCCATTACCGCGGCCACGGTAAAGCTGCGTAAACTGGGCCTGCTGCCCACCCGCGGCCATACCCTTGAATCCATGAACGATATCGACACTGTGGTGTTTGATAAAACAGGCACCCTGACCCGTGGTGAGCTCAGCCTGGTGAACCAGCACAGCGCTGGCACTCTCGATGCTGACCAGTGCCTTCGCCTGGCCGCCGGCCTGGAAGCGTTTTCTGAACACCCCATTGCCAGGGTGTTTCACGATTTGCCAAAAGCCCAGATCAGCAACGTCAAAAATTACCTGGGCGGCGGTTTGTCTGGCCACTGGGACGAACAGGCTTTGTACATCGGCCATCCACAATTTGTTGCCGAGCACAGCGGTCTGGCCTTGCCAGAGGCGCCTGAATGCACAGGTATCGCCATTTGGCTGGCCTCAGACCAGCAATGGCTGGCCCGTTTTCAGCTTGACGACCAGCCCCGTGCCGACGCAGCCAACGCCATTGCGGCCTTACACGAGCTCGGCATTCGCACCCTTTTGCTCAGCGGTGACCGCTCCGGGCACGTGCAGCAGATTGCCCGGCAGCTGGGTATTGATGAAGCCATTGGCCAGGCCTCGCCGGAGGACAAACTGGCGGTGTTACAAAAGCTCAACGCCGAAGGCTGTAAGATTATGATGGTGGGCGACGGCCTGAATGATTTGCCGTCTATGGCCGGTGCCCGTGTGTCTGTGGCCATGGGATCGGCCGCAGACCTGACCCAGCTCAAAGCCGACGCCGTACTGCTCAATGGCCAGCTAATGCAACTGGTGGAAGGGCTGGCCACAAGTCGCCAGACCCGCAAGGTTATTCGCCAGAATTTGTGGTGGGCACTGATTTACAACCTGGCCGCGCTGCCTTTGGCGGCGGCTGGCCTGGTGCCACCCTGGTTGGCCGCCATCGGTATGTCCGCCAGTTCTCTGGTGGTGGTACTAAACGCGCTGCGCCTGGGCAAAATGCCAACGCCAGCCCGCGAATCACAGCCTTTAGTTGGCAGCATGGCGCTGCGCTGATAACCTGATTTTTAACCCCAAACCCCGGGAGTGCATTGTGGAAATTGTTGTGGTGCTTGTGCCATTAATGTTGATGCTGGTCACCGGCGGCATTATTTTGTTCAACTGGGCGGTCAAAAACGGCCAGTATGACGACCTGGAAGGGCCCGCCCACCGCATTCTGTATGACGACGACAAAGACCGGATTCCGGCAGACGCCATCACCGGGCTGGAAAAAACCCGGCGCAGCGCCAGTGATGCGCAAGATGAGCCGGAAACCGACACCGACACTGACGCTGACGCAGGTACATCGAAAGCCGATGAAGCGGCCAACAATCGTGGCAATAGCAGCACCTGATGGGGGGCGAACTTTACCTTAGCTATTCCAGCGCGTTTCTGATCGGTATCCTCGGCAGCACCCATTGCTTGGCCATGTGTGGTGGAATAAGTGCGTCGCTATCCATGGCAATGCCAGTAGGCCAGGGTTTTCGCCTGCGCCAGACACTCACGCTGCTGGCGTTCAACGGGGGGCGCATTGGCAGCTATACGCTAATTGCCACCTTGGTGGCATTACTGAGCACCTCGGCGGCAAGCCAATGGGCGTCCATGGGGCTGGCATTACGAACTCTGGCAGGGCTGCTGCTGATTTTTATGGGGCTGTCCATGGGGCAGTGGTGGCAGGGCATCCGCTATGTGGAAAAGCTGGGGGCGCCGGTGTGGAAAAAACTGTCGCCGCTAACCCGCAAACTGCTGCCAGTGCACAACCCCTTGCAGGCCCTGGCGTTGGGCGCTCTTTGGGGCTGGCTGCCCTGCGGTCTGGTATACAGCACTCTGGGCTGGGCAGCGCTTCAGCCAACCGTGCCATCAGCGGCACTGACCATGTTCTTCTTTGGTCTTGGCACCTTGCCCTCCATGTTGGCCACCGGTTATGCCGCGCGCTGGGTGCGCGGGCTGCAAAGCCACCGGTTGTTCCGTAAATTCAGCGGCGTGATGCTGATTGTGTTCGGGTTTTGGACCCTGCCGCTGATGGCATTGCTGGGCACCGGTGGCGGACACTAGCCAGAACCTGCACAGTTACAGATTTTCCTGAACACCGCACAAATTGCAGGGAATAACCGGATAGCCTCGCAGTTCGGCGAAGCGCTCAAGACCCTTTTCACGGCAATAGGCCAGCGGTTGGATAACCGTATTTCGGCCGTCGTCACGGTGATGGCCAAGGGCAATTTTGGTTACCCCATTGGCCTCGGCGAAGGCATAAAAATCCCCGCCGCAGGCGCGAGCACAAACCACAGGTGGTTTTACCGGCGGGATTTTTGTCTTTAACGACGCTTTAGGTGTCGCGCTCGATAATATGGTGTTCGATGCCAAGATCCTGCAGGTATTGCACCATCAAATGTTTGAAGGATGAACTCGCTCAAAGAAAAGTTGAGCTAATTTCCAGCATCGGTGAGGCAGAGGAATACCAGCGACTTTCCAATAAATTCCCGGCACTTCCCATAGCGATCAGGTCTCAGTATCTGGAATCACGCGATCGAAGCCCCAAGCTTCTCGATCAATTGAGAGCCGTAGAAAATATCCTTACAGAAATTGGACGCCCCCGCTTTTCCAGCTTGGGATTGGGTAGAATGTGTGTCATCGGCTTTGGCATAACGGTCTCCTAAAGCACCCTGATTTCTATGTTAACTCAAAATCAATTGGTTCATGCTTAGGTTGGCACGCAGTGCAAGAGCCCACTCACCCCGAGCTCCTGCACTTTACCAAAACTCTAGTTTAGGAGCGGTTTGCGCCTCCATAAATAGAACAAGACCGGAATCACCAATAGCCCAAAATGACCGCAGTGATCATACCCCCCCACCATCGGCGCTGCAATTCGACCCATCACCTCAGAACCTGTTCCAGTGCCGACCATTATCGGAACCAGGCCACCGATGATGGCAGCCGCGGTCATCATCACTGGCCGCACTCGCATACCGGCACCGTGAAGCACCGCATGACGGAGTGTTTCCCGCCTGGGCGTCAGGCCTTTCTGTTCGCAGGTTGCAAGCATTGCCTGATAGGACTGGTTGAGGTACACAAGCATGATGACACCAATCTCCACCGCTACGCCCGCCAAAGCAATGAAACCAACGCCAACAGCGACAGAGAAGTTATAACCCAACAGATACATCAGCCAAACAGCTCCAATTATTGCGAACGGAAGCGTACCCATGATGATGCCCACTTCCGCAAAGCTCCTGAAGTTCAGAAACAGCAGGATGATGATGATAGCCAGTGTCAACGGAACCACGTAGGTCAGCTTTTCTTTGGCGCGAAGCATGTATTCACGGAGCGCACGTCGGCCAGTGAAACAGAAACTGCCAGCAACGACACCAGCGAAGTGCTGCCCGGCCTTGGCGCAACCTACCGCCTGAGCCCGACGGTTACCCTGATCGGTGGCGTGCACCGCGGCATGGCGCCCGCCGGCTCCGGCGGCACTAACGTGGAGCCGGAGTTGAGCACCAACTTCGAGGCTGGCGCACGATATAACGATGGTGGCTTGCGTGCCGAAGCCATCGTGTTCTACAGCGATTATNAAAATACCGTNAGAAACTGCTCCATCGCCAANCCCTGCAGCGNCGGCAATCAGNTCATTGATTCCGGGACAGTCAGCGAAGGAGAATCGAAGATTCAGGGCNTCGAGTTGCTGGCAGCCTCTGAGCTCACGCTCGCCAACGGTCTGACTGCGCCGGTGCAGGCCACNTGGACCTACACCAATGCCGAAGTCACCAAAGACAGCGACGATGGAAGCGTGCGCAAGGGCGACAACNTGGCAGACTTGCCNGAAAATGTCGNATCTGTGCGTGCAGGCCTGCGCGATGGCANCCTCTGGGATGCCTACGTCAATNTCTCGTATGTTGACGAAACCTGCATNGACAACANCTGTGACCGCTCAGGCANTGATAACACCTTCCGTNAAACCGACGACTACACCGTGGTGGACCTCTCCAGCAGCTACGCCCTGAACTCATCCACCCGGGTCTATGCCAAGNTCGATAACGTCCTNGATGACCAGGAAATCGTTTCCCGCAGCCCCCATGGCGCCAGACCCAACCTGCCTCGCACGGCCTATGTGGGTATCAGCNTCGATTTCTGATGTCTCAAGGTGACAAATTCCGTCCTCNGGCGGGTTAANTCAGCAATCCGTCGACCCGGTCATTGACCGGGTCTTTTTTTAAACCGTTAAGCACTTCTTTCTTTGACGTCATCTTTTGGCTTCCTGCATTCAATCGCCGCCTCGCCATTGAGACGCTTGGGAGTCACAACCAATACCGACGATGAGATACTCATTCCAGTGCTGGCGTCAAAACGCTCCAAACTATTCCGGCCTCTAGGTTGGCTGTGATCAACAGGCCAAGCTCGTGATACTCGGTAACTGTCAAGCTATCTGTCGCCAATCAGAAATGTCGGCTATTCGGCGCTGCTCGAAACACTGCGAACGGTAGAGCGAACGACGGTTTAATCAAAATGATGGTCAGGCGCCGTGGAGCCTTACTCAACCAAAGCTGTTATTAGGACGCGGACGTATGCATGAAAAAGATATTTCAAAATAGCACCATGGCCACGCTTTTGGGCAAGACCAGAAACGATCTGGTGAAAAGCGCACATTAATCGTCGTCGGACTGACTCTAGTGATGATGATCTGGGAAATTGCAGCCGGACTGTTTATGAATCCGGTTGTCATTTCGTTCAACGAAGCTATTTCTATTGCAATTATAGGTTTGATCGTAAATGGCGTATCGGCCTGGATTCTCGGTGACGATCATAATCGCCAAGCCGCCTATTTCCACGTGCTGGCCGACGCACTCACCTGTTTCCGCCCATCGCATTCCTAACGGCACTGCCACCCAAGGGCGTGGAATAGATCAATTGCTGAGAGTTAAAGATTGCCTGACAAGATCCATACACCAACGGCAATCAGTGTCAGGCCGCCCATAATTTCAGCCTTCTGACCGAACAGTGAACCCACGACTCGTCCCAACATGACGCCTAACGTAACCATTACCGTTGTGGCCAGGCCAATGAGCCCAGCGGCCAGAAATATGTTCACCTCTACAAATGCCAGGCTTGCACCCACTGCCATTGCATCAATACTGGTGCCAAATGCGGTTAGAGCAATCTTAAGAAAAGAATGTCTGGAGGGTTGTTCTACCACTTCACTACTTGGACTCAGGCCTTCATAGAGCATGTGTAAGCCAAGAGCCACCAATAACGCGAACGCTATCCAGTGACCCCAAACATCCACATAAGACGCGGCAATATTACCAATTAACCAACCGATAAAGGGAGTGATGGCCTCAATTAATCCAAAAATGAGGCCCATTCTTAATGCTTCGAAGAAATGGGGATTTTTAAGGCTTGCTCCCTTGCCTATGGCTACTGCAAACGCATCAGTAGACATTGAAAGAGCCAACAACAGAAGGGCTATGGGGTTCATTCAATGTTCTCCGGCCGGGCGTTGAGTCCACGACATATCCACACGCCCGACCATCAGGCATGGATATATCGATGGTCTCGCCAACCGAGAGGTGTTCGCACCATGGCGTTTGGCCAGGTATGTTGACACGAACTCTTCCGAATACCGGAAGCAGGCTACTCCCCAAAGAGCGCTAAATTTAGCACAGTCGCCTTACGAATCAAACTGGAAGGCGGTTAACTTAACCGCGAGACTCTTGCGCCACCGGAAAGTGGCCTCGGGTGGCGTTGGCGAAACGCACCAGAGCCAGCATAACGGGCACCTCTACAAGCACACCCACCACCGTTGCCAGCGCCGCGCCGGACTGCAAACCAAACAGTGCAATTGCGACTGCCACGGCCAGCTCGAAAAAATTACTGGCGCCGATCATACCGGCAGGCGCCGCGATGCTATGGGGTACCTTCCACGCCCTCGCCCATCCGTAAGCGATGAAGAAGATCAGGACGGTCTGAAGAATCAGCGGGATGGCAATCAGCACGATATGCAACGGGTTAGCGATAATCACGTCGCCCTGGAAAGCGAACAGCAGCACCAGGGTGATGATCAAGCCGATCGGGGTAATGGGTGCCAGGCGTTTCATGAAAACGTTGTCAAACCATTCGACACCACGCCGCTTGATAACAGCCTGACGGGTTAAATAGCCGGCGCCCAGTGGAATGACAATGTAAAGCACCACCGACAGGATGACCGTATCCCAGGGAACCTGAATGTTCGAGACGCCAAGCAGGAAAACCACGATAGGCGCGAAAGCGAACAGCATGATCAGGTCGTTGAGCGCCACCTGAACCAGAGTATAGGCAGCGTCGCCTCGCGTGAGGTAGCTCCACACGAAGACCATGGCGGTACAGGGCGCAGCACCCAGCAAAATAGCCCCGGCCAGGTATTCATTGGCCCGTTCGGCGGGGATCAGGGGCGCGAACACCACGGTAAAAAAGAACCAGGCAATAGCAAACATGGTGAAGGGCTTGATCAGCCAGTTCACCGCCGTGGTGATAACCAGTCCCTTGGGCTGACGACGGACGCCGAGAATCGACGTGAAATCGATCTGCACCATCATGGGAAAAATCATTGCCCAGATCAGCACCGCTACAGGGACCGACACCTGCGCATACTCGAAGCGCGACAAGGCCTCGGGAATGGCAGGAGCAAACTGCCCTATCAGAACGCCCGCCACGATGGCCAGGGCTACCCAGAGCGAGAGAAAACGTTCAAACAGCCCCATACCTTCAGACGTGCTGGGGGCCTGTGAGAGCTCAGATGCGGTCATGTACGACTCCCTTTATGATTCTTCCAACTGGGCGGAGCAAGCGATCAGCGAAGATGTCAGCGGCTCACAGACCTGCGGGTGGCCTGCACAACAGTCATTGACCAGAAATTGGATCGTCTCTTGCACGCGATTCAAGTTCGCCCGATAGATGATGTAACGACTCTGGCGCTGTGAAAGAACAAGCTCTGCACGGGTAAGCACAGACAAATGTGCTGACATCGTGTTATGTGGTACACCCAGTCGTCTTGCGATCTCACCAGCCGGGAGCCCTTCTGGCTCATGACGAACCAGAAGCCGAAATGCTTCTAATCGAGTTTCTTGGGAGAGAGCACCAAAGCTTGTTATTGCACTTAACGTTTCCATACGTCCGACAATATGGACATACTAGGATTTAGTCAAACTTTGGCGATTTCAGAGCTAACCAGAACCGTAACAACCCCCAAGACCACCGGGTGGCGAGAATGGCGCCGATTATGGTCGTGATGGCCTCAACCCTTGTCACGATCCTCCTGTAGCAAAAATCGACCTTTGCAATGCTTGCAAGATTTGGATAATCTCCGAGCGTTAATCTCGCAACTGATGAGAGACTCCGTGTTTCTGAGCCAAACCCAATCCACCACCGGCAGAGCGATTTTGATCGTCACAGCACTGTCGTTGCTGATCCTTTTTCAAGGAGCGTGGGCCTCGGACCAGAACGCACATCAAGCCTCACAGAGTCTGTCTCTGATCGAATTTGCTGAAGATCATGGGCATTTTCACCCCTCGTCTCTCGATCACCTCCATGTCGACACAGTCGAGATGAGTGACGACGATCACCTGCTGCTCCATGCGCTGGGCGCGTTTGAAAACCACATGCCATTGGATCTTGCAGCGGTGCCACTTCCCCTTGGGCAGAACATACCCGAATTACAACGGCCGCCATCGCCACTGCCTGAGCAGGTGGCCGTGTTATATCGCCCTCCGAAAGCCTGAATTCACACCTGACTTTGGCGTAATACCGCCGTTCACACGTTTTGATTCCATAATTCGGAGATACCCGAATGACGCTTTTGCCGTTACTGCGCTTTTCAAGCGTAGAAGGGTGTGCGCGTGGGCTTTTGCTTTTTGCTGTTGCCTTCGCCGGCCTGTTCTTTTCTCCTCTGCTCTTTGCTCATGGCGTTGAAGAAGGTGATGCCCTGTTCATCGAGCAAGCAAGCGGAGCACAGTTGTTGCCCTTTATCTACCTGGGCGCCAAGCACATGGTGACCGGTTATGACCATCTCCTGTTTCTGGCGGGGGTCATTTTCTTCCTGTACCGCATGAAGGAAGTGGGCATCTATGTGACCCTGTTTGCCGTGGGCCATAGTGTCACGCTCCTGTATGGCGTGCTCAGTGAAACCAACGTCAACGCCTACATGGTCGATGCCATTATCGGTTTCTCCGTGATCTACAAGGCGATGGATAACCTGGGTGCATTTCGGCGCTGGTTTGGTTTTCAACCCAACACCAAAGCGGCGGTTCTCATCTTCGGGTTCTTCCACGGCTTTGGTCTGGCGACAAAGCTCCAGGACTTCACGTTGTCTGACGATGGCCTGGTGGCAAACATCCTGGCGTTTAACGTCGGCGTCGAGATCGGCCAGCTAATGGCGTTGAGCGTCATTCTGATTGCCATGAATTTCTGGCGCAGATCCGACGTCTTTCCCCGCCAGGCGTTCGCCGCCAACGTCCTGTTAATGAGCACCGGTTTTATGCTGATGGGTTATCAGCTGACTGGCCTGTACTCGGTTTCCTGAGGAGATAGATCATGCAAGACATTTCAAATATGAATCGTGAAGGGCTGCCTTCGACAAAGAGCCTGATCAAGGCAACCGGCGTTGCGGCGCTCATCGGCCTGCTGGTTCTGATTACGGCTATTCTGCCTGCGGAATATGGCATTGATCCGACCGGGCTGGGCCAGAAGATGGGGCTGACCATGCTCAGCCAGGCAGAGGCTGCAGAGCCTGCATCTCCGGAAGCCGGTTCCTCCTCCAACAACCTGCTCGCGCTTTCAGCAGGCCCTGTGTGGAAGACTCAGAGCACGCTCAGCTCCGACACCACGACCGTCACGCTGAAACCGGATGAAGGTCTTGAAGTGAAGGCCACCATGAACGCCGGTGACCGCATGGTCTTTAACTGGGCCTCAGAAGGCGGCCCGGTTAATTTTGACATGCACGGTGAGCGAATTAACGACGGCGACAATTTCACCAGCTATTGGCAGGGAAGAAATGAACCTGCTGCCAACGGGGCTTTCGAGGCGCCATTTGATGGCACCCATGGCTGGTATTGGCGTAATCGCGGCGACGAGACGGTCACTATCGTCCTCCAGACCAGCGGTTTTTATGACGGCATCAGCAAGAAGTAATCAATCAATAATCGTTAAGGAGTTATTCCATGAAAAAGTTCATTCTTTCGTTCACGACCGCTATCGTTTTGTCATTCTCGGGCCAGGCATTTGCTGGCGCAGGCCATAGCCACGGTGTTTCAGAGCCTATCTCCGAAGCACAGGCAACCCAGAAAGCTGAGGCCATAAAGCAGCAACTGGTCAGCTCGGAGCAGGTGTCCTCCGAGTGGAAGGGTGTTGAGGCTGGCAGCCCGCAGCAGCGTTCTACCTCGGCCGGTAATCTGTGGGTTATTGAGTACGCAAACTCACAGGCCGCTGATGAGAACAAGGCCAAGCTGTTCGTGTTTGTGGATGAGTTCGGTAACCCCGTTGGAGCGAATCACACCGGCGAACTGTAAAATCCAGGAAGTATAGAGAGGGCGCGCTACTCAATGGGTAGCGCGCCCTTTTTATTTGGGCCAGTAGGTATGATGATCGTCAACCACAAAATCGTGCGTATGAACCAGTTGTGGGTGCTTGTGGGCGTGACTGTGGGGCTCAGGCCCTTCCCACCCTTCATGCTCGTGCTGGTGGTGTTGATCGTGATAGTGGTAATGCCCGTGCGTGGTCTGATGATGAGTGTGCTGCAGGTCGTCGGCGTCTTGTCGGGGCCAAAGCAGCATGGCAGCAACAACCGACAAGAGCGCCATCAAACCAAGAACAATAAACGCGCCCATCAAACCAATCTGCACACCGAGCCATCCGGCAAGGGGGTAGGTGATCAGCCAGCAGGCATGGGACAACGAAAACTGAGCCGTAAACAGCGCCGGACGGTCGCTTTCCCGACTTGATTTCGTCAACAACCGCCCCGCTGGCGTCATAATCATCGACATCCCGGCACCCATCAGGAACCAAAGCAAGACCAGCAAGCTGATACCCGGCATTGTGGCACCGGCCAGAACACTCACGGACAGAAGCAACCCTCCGGCCAGCATACAGGGCCGTGGTTGAAATCTCCTCAGAATGCCCGGCAGTGTGAACGCCACAACCATGGAACCACCACCCGCGGCTGCAAAGGCAATGGCGACCCATTCCTCGGCAAGCCCGAGATAGGTTCGCACATAAACAACGGTGTTGACGATCTGCATGGCCCCTGCCGAAGACACCACCATGCTCAGGGCGAGCAATCCTTTGAGCCTTGGCGTTTTCAAATAAATGCGCGTGCCTTTGGTGACTCTCATCCAAAAGGGTTCACCATAAGAGCGGTCTGTGCGTCCAGGCAAGGTGACGGATAAAACAAAGGAGGCCGAGAGGATAAAAGCGACACCATTCATCAGAAAAAGCACATCGAACGTCATTATGGTAATCATTGCGGCCGCGAGCATCGGGCTCAGCAGGTTTTCCAGATCGTAGGCCAGGCGGGACAGTGACAGCGCCTTGGTGTACTCGTCCTTATCGGTCACGATATCGGGGATCGTCGCCTGGAACACCGGCGTGAAGCCCGCCGAAAACACGTTGAGAACAAAAACCAGCACGTAAATCTGCCAGACCTCGGTGACAAAGGGCATTACCGCCACCACGCAGGCCCTGAGAATATCCAGCGTCACCAGCAGAGAGCGGCGCGGAAGTTTTTGAGCTATGGCACCAAACAGCGGAGCCACGACAACATAGGCGACCATCTTCAGCGCCAGCGCAATGCCTAGCACCTGGCCTGCATTGCCGCCCGCCAAGTCATGAGCCAGCAGCGCTAGGGCAACCGTCGTCAAACCGGTTCCCGCCAGGGCGATGACCTGCGCACTGAAAAGGCGTTTGTAGGTGTGAATGCTTAGTGGAGAGAAGACACTCAATTGCCATGACTCCGAAACGAAGAGCTAACGCGCGGTAGGCTCACGCCTATCCGCGAAGCGCCGTCACAGTAAAACACGCCAGATAAGGCATTACCGATCAAGCTACTCAAATCGCCGTCATGGATGAGACGGCCCGGGATCAACTGCACTAACTTCAATACCCTGAGGCGCCCCCGGAATGGTCAGGGAGTCACTTTGCGCGATCTTGCAGTTCCTGCTGATGCTCCAGCATTTGCTCCATCATCAGCTGCATCTGATCCATGCGTTTTTCCATAAACTGGAAGCGATCCTCCGGTTTAATTGCAGGTTGGCCCTGGCTGGAATTCCCCTGCATACCTTGACCATTCATCATTCCCTCGCCTTTCATCATTTCTTGGCCATTCATCATGCCTCGGTTGCCCATCATACCGTCCCGCATCATGCGCATCTGCTCTTGCATGCGCTCCATATGCTTCTGCATGAGCTCTTGATGGTCTTGTCCGGGATTTTTCCGCATCTGGCCCGTCATATCTTGCATGCGGGACATATTCTGCTGCATTTCCTGCATCTGTTCCGGGGACGTCATCATACCACCAGGCCCCTGCTGGCTACCTGAACCCTGCGCCCAGACAACCGGTGTGGCCATAATCAACGAGATTGCAATTACTTTGGTGAAACTCTTCATAGCGAAGCTCCTAAATGAAGTCGATTTTCGATACCCTCAGTAAACAGCATCCACCTAAATCGGACCTGAATTTATGCTCAAATAAACCTCTCGATTGCTGTACATCAGGATTATTTTTGGCTGGTTGATTCAGCCGTCAGATTGCGTTGATAACTTCAGACAGCATGTCCCTCACCTCACCTGCAATCTCCTTGAGTTGCTCATTACCAATTGCTGTCATGGATGAAACGGGGTCAACCGCACTGACTTCAACACCCTCGGTTGTCTCGCGAAGAATGACGTTGCATGGCAACATTGCACCTACCCGAGGCTCTACGCCGATCGCTTCCCAAGCCATGTTTGGATTACATGCCCCGAGAATTGTGTAGGCGGGCATATCCTTGTCCAGTTTCTTTTTCATGGTCGCCTTGACGTCTATTTCCGTCAAGATCCCGAAACCCCGATCGGCAAGGGCCTTACGGGTTCGTTCGTCCACTTCAGCAAAATCGGCATTCTGAATAACGCGATCTATTGTATAAGACATACACATCTCCTTTTTCCGGGGGAGGCTCCATCAGCCTAGTCGTCTGATAGTTTCACGACCCTCAATCGTAGGGCATTCGTAATGACGCTTACCGAAGACAGCGACATGGCCGCAGCCGCAATGATGGGCGACAGCAATATGCCGGCAACTGGATACAATACCCCCGCCGCAATCGGCACGCCCGCGGTGTTGTAAACGAACGCGAAAAACAGGTTCTGCCGGATATTGCGCATGGTTGCCCGCGACAACTTCCGTGCTTCAACAATGCCCATCAGATCGCCGCGCAACAGCGTAATACCCGCGCTTTCGATGGCAACGTCAGTCCCTGTCCCCATGGCGATGCCAACGTCTGCGGTGGCCAGGGCTGGCGCATCGTTCACACCGTCACCTGCCATCACAACAATGCGACCTTCGTCCTTCAGGCGCTGAATGATCTTGCCCTTGTCTTCCGGCAGTACTTCCGCTTCCACTTCATCAATATGGAGTTTGCGGGCCACGGCTTCGGCGGAGGTTCGGTTGTCTCCGGTCAGCATCACCACCCGGATACCCTCCTTCTGCAGAGCGGCTATTGCCGCTTCCGTGGTCTCCTTGACCGGGTCTGCAATCGCCAGCAAACCGCATATTTTTCCATCCACGGCCGCAAAGATAACGGTGGCACCGTCTTTTCTCAGCTGGTCCGCCTCTTCCTCAAAGGCGGAGGTATCGACGCTTTCTGATTCCATCAGCAATCGATTGCCAAGCAGAACCTTTTCCCCATCGATTTTGCCGGTGACACCTTTACCGTTCGGAGAGTCGAAATCCTCGGCGTCCGGCAGTTTCAACTCCATGGTTTTGGCTTTATCGAGAATGGCGTGTGCCAAAGGATGCTCGCTGCCCTTCTCCAGACCACCGGCGTATCGCATCAGATCCGCATCGCTAAAACCGTTTGCCGGCACCAGCTTCGTCACCTGAGGTTTGCCCTCAGTCAGGGTGCCGGTTTTATCCACCACCACCGTATCGACTTTCTCCATGCGCTCCAACGCTTCTGCATCGCGGATCAGGACACCGCTCTGGGCGCCTCGCCCGACACCGACCATGATGGACATGGGGGTTGCCAGACCCAAAGCGCAGGGACAGGCAATAATCAGAACGCTCACCGCCGCGATGAGACCAAAGGCCATGGGCGGCGTCGGCCCGAAGACCGACCAGACAATAAACGCAATGACCGCGATGAGAATAACCGCCGGCACAAACCATCCAGCCACTTTGTCTGCCAGGCCCTGAATGGGCGCACGACTGCGTTGCGCACTGGCCACCATCTGGACAATCTGAGACAGCATGGTATCGCGCCCCACTTTGTCGGCGCGCATGATGAAGCTGCCCTGTTGATTGATGCTACCGCCAACCACCTGGTCGCCCGTCTTTTTGCTGACCGCCAAAGGCTCTCCGGTCACCATGGATTCATCCACATTCGAGCTACCTTCAAGGACTTCGCCATCCAGTGGCACCTTGTCGCCGGGGCGAACCCGGAGGCGGTCGCCGACTTTTACCTGGTCGAGCGACACATCGAACTCGTCGCCTTCATCATCCAGCTTTCTCGCGGTTGCGGGCGCGAGATCAAGCAGGGCTTTGATGGCGCCAGAGGTCTTCTCCCGAGCCCGGAGCTCAAGCACCTGGCCCAACAACACCAGCACCACGATGACGGCAGCGGCCTCGAAATACACGGCAACCGAACCATCCGCCTGCCGGAAGGCATCCGGAAAGATTTGCGGCACCAGGGTAGCGACAAGGCTATAAATCAACGCGACGCCAGTGCCAATGGCAATCAGTGTGAACATATTCAGGTTGCGGCTGAGGACTGATTTCCAGCCACGGACAAAGAAGGGCGCGCCGCACCAGACGACCACGGGCGTGGCCAGAACCAACTGAATCCAGTTGGAGATTTGCGGGGACACAATCTGGTCAATCTTGAAAAAGTGGCCACCCATTTCAAGCAAAAAAACAGGAAGCGCCAGGGCCAGACCGATCCAGAACCGACGAGTCATGTCTGTGAGTTCTTCGGAGGGTCCATCATCAAGACTTACTTCTTCTGGCTCCAGGCCCATGCCGCAGATCGGACAATCTCCCGGGCCTTGCTGGCGAATTTCCGGATGCATCGGGCAGGTGTACAGGGTGCCGGGTGCTACTGGCTCTGCCGGCTCACTCTTATCACCCAGGTACTTGTCCGGATCGCCTTCGAACTTCGACTGGCATCCAGACGAACAGAAATACCAGGTTTTACCTGCATGCTCGCTACGATGCTTTGCTGTATGGGGGTCTACCGACATCCCGCAGACAGGGTCTTTTGCCGAATGCTCTTCGTGGTTTTCATGTCCGTGCTGGTCGTGCTGGTGTTCACTCATTCGGTGCTCCTGTTTTATCCGCGGGCCAATCGGCAAAAGCGATAAAATACAACAACGCCAGATTGACCATCGGAATCAGCATCAAGAACCCCAACCAGCCCGGATATCCCGCACGCTGGCATATTCGCCAGACCGGTATGACGACTACAATCGCAATCACCAGCATCCACAGCCAGTGCCCGGCCCACATGGTGTTACCAAACATGCTTTCGTTCATCATGGTATTTCTTCCCTTTCAAATCGTAGTCATTAATAATGGAGACTCATACCGTGTCGTCACCATTGCTGGCTCGCGAAGCAGCCGCGAGTTGGCGCCAGCTGCCCCAACGAGGGATAAACATCGGTACTTGCCGCCTATAGTTGCGATAAGCGTCTCCGAACTGCTTCAGTACTTGCTGCTCCTCACGTCGAGCCAGCCAGGTGTAAACAAGCACGATCACCGGAAAAAGGCCTATTGAAAAGAGCGTTGGCCAATGCACCACGCCTTCGCCAAACAGCGCAATGAACAGCCCTGTGTACTGGGGATGCCGCACATACGCATACAACCCGTCTGTCACCAGGCGATTTTCCCCTCGCGCCTTGTGAACCTGGCGCCACCCTTGAATAAAGAGCCCTATTCCCGTAAAGGCGATCGCGTAGCCAAGCAACATTGAGACAAGCATACCGGTTTCGCCAAGCCCAACCAGGGTCGACCATAGACTGGCACCAACATACTCGCTGTCGAGACCGAAAAAGCGCACTAGCAGATAGATAGTGAGCGGAAAACCGTACATTTCAGCATAAAGCGCGATGATAAAAGCCTGCACCACGCCTGCACCGGCCCACTCTCGCCAGTTCTTTGGCGCAAAATATCGATAAAAAAACCAAGACACCAAAACGATAACGATCAGTGTAATGCCCCAGGCTCCAGCGTGGTTGAAGGACTCATTCATAAATCGTCCACCCGGCCAACCTGACTAGCCAGACGCTTCGACTCATTGTTTTCCATCATAAAAAGC
This sequence comes from Marinobacter gelidimuriae, assembly GCF_000372805.1. Classification (GTDB taxonomy): domain Bacteria; phylum Pseudomonadota; class Gammaproteobacteria; order Pseudomonadales; family Oleiphilaceae; genus Marinobacter; species Marinobacter gelidimuriae. Next base: position 67,560 of record NZ_KB889862.1, read on the forward strand.
AACTCCATGTATATGTGTTGAACCGACAGTCTTTATCCGGTTTTCGCCGGCTTTGCGATACTGATGGGCTGGCATCTCGACCAGGTGACCAAGGCAAGCCCAGCAATGATCATAGGCAGAGTTAACAACTGTCCCATGGTCATCCAGCCAAAAGCGATGAACCCCAGTTGCGGGTCGGGAAGGCGAACAAACTCGACAGAAAAACGGAAAACCCCATAGAGCAACAGGAACAGGCCGGACGTTGCTCCATTTCCGCGAGGGTTGATCGAAAACCACCACAGCACCGCGAACAACACGACACCTTCAAGTGCAAACTCATACAGTGAAGACGGGTGGCGGGGCGCGGGCCCCATATTGGGGAATACCATGGCCCAGGGTACCTCGCTGGCTCGCCCGGGAAGCTCGTAATTGATAAAATTGCCGATGCGCCCTGCTCCGAGGCCAATCGGCACCAATGGTGCGATAAAGTCCGTAAGCCGAAAAAAAGCTAAGTTTTGCTTGCGGGCAAAGATCAGGGTTGCGACTAATACCCCGACAAAGCCCCCATGAAAACTCATGCCGCCTTCCCAGATTTTGAATAACCAAAACGGATTGTCAGCCAGCTTGTCCAAGCCGTAGAACAGCGCATACCCCAGGCGCCCGCCCAATATGACGCCCATCATGCAATAGAAAATCAGCGTTTCGACGGCATCGGTGCTCAACCCCAATCGAAGAGCCCGGCGACGTCCCAGCCACCAGGCAGCCAGAAAACCAACCAGGTACATCAGGCCGTACCAGTGGATTTGCAACGGGCCCAATGAGATCGCTATGGGATCGATTGTTGGATAGTTAAACATGAGTTCTCAAATTCCTGCGCGCGAAAAATGGATCTTTGTTGAGCATTTCGTCTACCTGCGCAAACACTCATTCATAGATCGTTCATCCGGCCAACCTGACTAGCCAGGCGCTTCGACTCGTTTCTTTCCATCGTCAATAGTGACTCCATTAGCTCTTTGACCTCAGGAATCTCGGCTTTCCCGGCCAGTGTTTCGTAGAGATCAATTATTTGATCGTGAAAACTGAACACCTCACGACAAATGCCGTTGAAATTAAGCGTTGCGTAGCGCTCGTCACAGGTTCGGTGAGTTTTAATGGGGTGCTTGGAAAGGTAGTCGTAAACCCTTGTTTCCAAAGAATTGGTTTCTGCCTGATGTTCAAACTCGTCAACAATACGCTCAATTTCGGACTCATGAACTGCCAGGTATTCCAGAAGCGCCCGGGCCTGTTCTTCCTCATTTAGTGTCGCACAATGAGAAAGGCAGCTTGCCAGATGCGCATGCAGATCACGTGTCCAGTCGATCAGTTCTCTAAACGTTTTGATATCCATTCGGAGTTACCTCTGATGTGTGTTTCGTTTTCAAGTGTTGGACTAGAGCCCACTCCTTTCAAACCATGCATCATAGATCCGCGTGTCCCATTTGCTCTGGAAGTAGGCGATAGTGGCTTTTTGGTCGTCCTTGGAGAGTTTGTCTCCGAAGGCCGGCATTTGCCCACCCATGGGGGCGCCACCCTGATTGATTGTGCTCATCAGCATATCGAATGGATGGTGCCAGGCGTGGCCTGTTCCGTTGAGCGGTGGCGGCGGATAGGAGCCATCCTTCAGTTTTTTTCTCCAGTTAAAGGAGCCTTGAGCGTTGTTGCCATGACAGCTTGCGCAGTTCTCGTCGAATACAGTTTTGCCACGCTCGATCTGGGCTTGAGTGTACCAGCGCCCATCTACGGTCTGGTCACTGCAGCCACTGATTACTGCGACCAAAACAACGCCTAAAGCGGCCTTTTTCCTACACATGCTGTTTATTCCTCGGTTTCGTGCCATTCGAACATACGCTCTTCTTACAGGTTCTCACTCGTTGCCCGCTCGAACTTTGTCAGCTGGCCAGTCCGAAAACGCAATCAAGTACAAGACAATCAGGTTCACCATGGGAATAAGAATCAAAATTCCCATCCAGCCCGAGTAACCGGTACGCTGACAGATTCGCCAGGCTGGTATAACAACGACAATGGCAATGACCAGCATCCATAGCCAATGTCCAGCCCACATGGTGTTTCCAAACATATCGCCGTCCATCATGGGATTACCCTTTGATTTACACTGTGAATATCAGTGATGGTGTGCATTAGACTCATCACTGTTCATCGCCTTACGTCTGGCGGAAGACTTCAGGAATATCTGCTCGGCAACCGCAATAACAATCATCGTGACCACCGCCACACCGATCACAAAGGGGTCAGAGTTCAATTTGACCCAAACAAAGCCGCCCAGAACCATCAGATCCAGACCGATCGCCACGGCGGGCACCCACCTCCTGGCCTTCACATCCTGATACAGGTAGCGCAGCACACCCCAGTGAATCGAGATGTCCATAATCAGATAAAAGATAATACCGAGGGCCGCAATCCGTGAGAGATCAAAAAAAGCGGTCAGAACCAGGCCCAGCACCACGGTATACACAAGCGTGTGTTTCTGGATGCTACCCGGCATACCAAAGTGGCTGTGGGGTACCAGTTTCATCTCGGTCAACATCGCCAGCATGCGGGAGACCGCAAAAATACTGGCCAGAATGCCTCCAGCGGTCGCCATCATGGCAATCGCCACGGTGAACCACAGACCATAATCACCCAGTGCCGGACGTGCTGCGGCAGCCAGGGAGTAATCCCGGGTCTCGATGATTTCGGCGAGGGACAGATTGCTTGCAACGGCAAAGCCCACCAGGGTGTAAATAACCACGCAGGCGGCAATGGAGATCACAATGGCACGACCCACGTTACGCTTCGGGTCTTTCACCTCGACGCCGCTGTTGGTGATGGTGGTAAAACCTTTGAAGGCCAGAATACCGAGGGCTGTTGCACCCAGAAAATTGCCAACAACGCCGGTTTCGCCACTGCTGGGAAAATCGACCGCAAGGCTGTCGGCCAACCATACGCCCACCAGCCCGAAGGCCAGAATGCCCCCAATTTTGAGAATACCAATGAACGAAGCGACGCCCTGAATCCAGCGATTGCCCAGCAGGTTGATCATGAATGCCGCCAAAATAAGCGACACGCCCAGTATCGGCACCATGCGACCGCCTTCATCACCCCCGAACAGTTGCATGGTGTAAGACCCAAACGTCCGGGCCAGAAAACTCTGGGCGATCACCATCGAGAAATACATCAGTAAGGCATTAAACCCCGTCGATAAGCGATCGCCGTAGGCCTTATGCAGATACATGCCAATGCCACCCGCTGAGGGGTAGGCGTTGGAGATTTTGATATAGGAATAGGAACTGAAGGAAATGACGATTGCGGCCGCCAGAAAAGCCAACGGAAAGAGTGCACCCGCCATTTGCGCCATTTGTCCGGTAAGCGCGAATATACCGGCGCCAATCATGACACCGGTGCCTAGCATGACCGTTCCTGGCAGCGTCAGGCTGCCTTCCTGATAGCGCGAGGTTCTATCCTGGTTCTTGCTCATTCAAACTCCCTTTATTTTTTCATCGGTGGAATTTTCGAACAGCAGAAGGGATCAAGGTTCGCGTTGGCCCTGAGGTTTTCATCGCTGAATCGGTATCCAGCCAGTTTTCTGCGCGCCCACCAACCACCTTTTAACTGACCTCCGTGCGACTCAACCAGCTCAATCAGAGCGTCGGTTGACCAATGGGTGGCGTCGAAGGTGACGATCAACTGATTTTCCGATTTGCGCTCGGCAAAATCGACGCACGGATGATGATTCAGCTCCTCAATGAAGTCCTCCCACTGAATGTCAGTAAGGCCCTGGACTGCGAGTTTGCGTCGGAGCAGAAATTGAGCCTGGTTTGTTGCTTTATGAGCTTTCGTCATGATTTTCCCCTGTCAGCCGGTGTTCTCAGCCTCTATCACAACACGCCAAGCTGAACTCCAACTGAAAAAGGCAGGGGTAAACGATCTATTAGACTAAAGCTTGAGTTACATCAAATTGTGCAGAAAAAAAGGCCGAGGACGAATGTCCAGAGCCCGTCCGGAGTGTCAGAAGGTAAGCCGTGCGCCAATCACCGCAAACCAGCTCTCTGTGCCGCCGCCATCGGCTCTGGCGAAGTCGGCGGTGTTGCCGTACTTGCGTTCGTGAACAACACCCACGTAAGGAGAGAAAGCCCGGTCAATAAGGTCGTAGCTCAACCGCAACCCGGTTTCTGTCGATACCAAGCCCTTTCCAACCCCAATCTCTCGATCTTCACTGAACGCCACGGTCGCATCCAGGGTGGCCGAAAGTATCCAATAGTTGGTGAACAGCAGTTCGTACTCTGCATCCAGAGCGGCGGACGTGTCGCCATCTTTGCTCACGTAAAAGTTCGCATCGATTTCGAACCACTGCGGCGCAAGGCCCGCGACCCCCAGCACGGCGTATGTGCGATCAGGGCCTTCGGGCGTGTCAAACCTTATCCCGGCTTTGGCATCAAAAAAGTCAGAGATGGGAATTTGACCGACCAGCTGGTTTTCCAGCTTTTCGTAAGCCTGCTCTTCAAATGAGTACTCGCCGCTTGTGAGCAAGCGGGCCTTCAAATTGTCGGTGCCGTAGAAAAAGTCCGCATCCCAAACGCCTANTTCTTCATCGTTGTCACTGTAGCGGTACTCTAANTCCTCAAATTGNGCGCCCCACACTTTCAATGGCGCCTTCCGCTCAGTGGTGTCACGCACCCGCTCTTGAGCAAATGCCAGAGTTGGCAGAACACTCAGACCCAAAACTGTAC
>NZ_KB889863.1 GCF_000372805.1 Marinobacter gelidimuriae
CAAACAGCTGCAAACCCTGCAACAGGGCCTGCAGGCACAAGCCATTGAAAATCAGCGAAACTCGCCCACTCAGCAGGGCCTGCTGGGGGCGCTGGCAGAATTTTTTGACGATCTCACACGCTCTGACGGTGCCGCTGGTGAGTCACTGGGGCGCTGGAAAGTAAATTTTAACAACGCCCTCAGAGCTGGCAAGGAGTTGATCGCCGCTGCCTCATTCAAGGTGGTGGCAGAAACGGCCATCGGGCTAGCACTGGGGGCGGCGCTTTTGTACAGCCTGTCGCGCCTTGCCCGAGTGCTGTTTATTCGCCGCGACTGGCCGTTGGAAATGCCCCTGCGCGCCAAGCCCTGGATGCTGATGGCGCATTTTGCACGCCGGATAATCCCCTGGATTCTGACACTGGTTGGCCTGTTCCTGCTGTTGGGTCTGCGCATGCTGGGCATTTCAGACACCGCGCAAAGCACCGTTCTGGTGCTGGCTTATATCAGCCTGTGCGGCCGTCTTCTGACGTCATTATTCGACGTCATGATTTCGGTTTTCTCCAGCGGCCATCGAACCACCGCTGTTGCTATTTTACATAGGCGTACGCTGTTTCCGCTGTTCATTATTGGTGCTCTGTTCGCTTTGTCAGATGCTCTGGGGTCGTCAGAGTTGGTGTCGCAGCTCGGCGCCGACCTGGCCTCTACTCTGGCGCTCGTTTTCAGTATATTTGGTGCCCTGCTGGCAGTCTTCGTGATTATCCGCAACCGCCGCCCGATCACCCATCTGATACGCAATCAGCCGTATAACCAGCGCAAGAATCAAGGCGTATGGCGGGAACTTGTCGGCCTGCTGGCGCGGCTCTGGCATATTCCGTTGTTGCTGGCGATTGGCGCCTCTATGGTGGCTGTTTTTGCCAAAGGCGGTTCAGGCAACGCGGCTCTGGGCAAGGCGCTTATTGTTTCACTCGTACTGATTATCACTTTGGCAGCGCAAGGTGTTGTCGGCATTCAAAAAAGCAGCTCCCGCCACAGGTCTCTGAGCACCTTCAGCCGGCGCCTGGTGAAATTCGGCTATCGCTTATTACAAATTGCGTTATGGCTGGCCTTTTTTGAGATAGCGCTGCAAGTCTGGGATCTGTCCCTGCTAGGGCTGGCCAACAAGCCGTCCCTCAGTGCTGGCCTGGCAGACAGCCTGTTTGCGCTGACGGTTACCGGGCTGGTCGCCAGCTTGACCTGGACCTTTGCCGATGAGCTTCTGGAGCGCGCTGT
>NZ_KB889864.1 GCF_000372805.1 Marinobacter gelidimuriae
AGTTATCGTCTAATCACAACATGGTTTTCGACGGTGATCTTCCTACAGGGGACTTACACCCCATTAGTTCATGCCCATGCTGGGCGTACACAATTCCAGCCACGGCGACGTCTACTACATTGCAGCTTCGCCTTCATTCCGCAGCCGCGCGTGCTGTTGGCGTTAGCTTCTTAGGAGACTTATGAGTATCGAATCAAGACAGCGGGAAGTCGCACGCCACAAGAAGGAAATTGCGGAACTTCAGAAAAAAGATGCTGACGAAGCGAAAAAGGAAGTAGCTAAAGCAAAAGAGGCGGAACGTGCTTCAAAATCTCTAAGTTCTACAAAAATTACAAGTTCAGCCAGGACATATCAAAGTAAATTGATTCGCCTAAGTGACGATATATCAAAAATCTCAGTGAAACGCGCTGATATCGCCAAAAAGATCGCTCAAAAAACCGACGCGCTTCATCGGTCAGAGCAACATCTATCAAAAGAGCAGGAGTCTCAAAGAAAGAAAATTGCTGAGGCTGATAAAAAGCGAGAGCAGGCGAAAATTACACATCAAAAGAAAATAACCAATGAATTGCGACTACAAAGGCAGCTATCTGAACCTGCTAAGGTAATTCTTGGCGATCGAGAATTTACGAAGCATGATGTCTTTATTTCTCATGCAAGCGAAGACAAAGATAGCTTTGTTCGCCCATTAGCACAAGAGCTAACTGGTATGGGGTTTAAAGTTTGGTATGACGAGGGCACATTGAAAGTCGGAGATAGTCTTAGGCAGAAAATAGATCAAGGATTGTCTTCGTCTAGATATGGAGTCGTGGTTTTATCGGGCGCTTTTTTTGCTAAAAATTGGCCGCAATATGAGTTGAATGGGTTAGTCGCTAGAGAAATGGCTGGTGGCAAAGTTATACTGCCTATTTGGCATAAGGTTTCGAAAGATGAAGTTCTCAGTTATAGCCCAACCTTAGCAGACAAGGTGGCACTTAATACGGCTATATCCAGCGTCAGTGAAATTGCTCAGCAACTTAGTGAGGTACTCCGTGATAACGAAAGCTAATCGGGTAGCCGAGGGTATCTAACCCCCAGCCCCCACAACACCCTGCATGCGGGTCCGCACAGGGCGTTTCCCGAAAACGTTCAGAGTAAGATGGCCGATTACGGCCTCCTACCCCAATGATGGCTTCTGATTTTGCGCCAACGTTCCT
>NZ_KB889865.1 GCF_000372805.1 Marinobacter gelidimuriae
CGAGCTTTTGCTTGGCTTCCTTGAAGTAAACTTCAATCCCCCAGCGCAGCGCATAGACCTCTAGTATTTTTTCATCTTCAAGTTGACTATCAGTCGTTAAAAATAACGCCCAATCGTGTTTGCTCGCTTGCTGCTTGGCTTCATTGACTGAGCGAACAAAGAGCAATTTAACCTTAACCCATTGCGCGGGCTCTTGATCTGAACTGGTGAGGTTGAGCTCAACCACAATGGATTTACTTTGGTAAGGCGCATTATTAAGCGCCTGCCAGTGGCCTTTAACGTGCTGCTTGTATAGCTCCTGAGCACACAATAAGTGAGTCATGCCGTTCGTCGTTAGGCGGTACTTCATCTTATTCTTTTTCATTCTGACAATGGCAATAAGCGAGTGGGTTATCGTCATTCTAAGAATATGCTTGGTCGCAAACCATGCATCGGCTAAAAAGTAATCCGCATTAATGCCACCACGGATAGCTCTGGCTACCATGTCACAGACCATTTGTGGTTTGGTTTGTTGCTTTGATTGTTGGTAGCGTTTGGCCGCAATACTACGACCGTCATTGAATGGGTAGTCTACTGCTTGCTGCTTAGTCTGGCTGATGAATATTTCATTATCAACGGGAACAAACTGCTCATCATTAGCGACACCAAGGGTTACAACCTGCTGGCCCATCACGCAGCGAGCGGTTAAGTGATCGAAATGACTTGAAACACCAGGCATCTTTTTACCCCGCCTTGTTTTTACTGTGTCATCAATGACAAAGGCGTTGAGTTGGTTTTTACTGTTGGCATTAAGCACTTTTTTAGCCGTCAATCGTTGTAGCTTTCGCCAATCTAGATCTTCTCGGTTAAGCAGATCATATAACGCATCCTTCTTTGCAGCTGAAAAACTCAATAAGGCATCCCTTGAAAACATGGCAACAGAGTCTACTTTTAGCCAGACCCAAAGCATTAAGAGGTAGGTGACGTCACCCACTGGCGTACCCGAGCGCTTAGAAAACTTAGCCTGACGTAAAACGTTGTTAAACCCAATGCTCTTCCATGTGGTGCTGAAAGTATTGTCAATTTTAAGGTCTTCTTGGTTAAGTAGATCAGCCGTTAATGGTGGTAAGCCCAAAGTCTTTGTGACAGAATTCATTCGATGTCTCTTGTGGTTTTTTACGTTGTCTAGATAACAAGTATTTTACCACAAT
>NZ_KB889866.1 GCF_000372805.1 Marinobacter gelidimuriae
ACTCAGTCGGGCACCTTCTGGTATCACAGTCACGCTGGTTTTCAGGAGCCCGATGGCGCCTACGGTGCCATTGTGATTGAACCCGAAGGCCGCGAACCGTTTCGTTACGATCGCGATTACGTGGTTCAGCTGACCGACAAGCACCCCCATTCCGGCGGTCGCATCATGCGTAACCTCAAAATAATGCCGGATTATTACAACCGTGAACAACAAACCGTCGGAGATTTCTTTTCAGACGCTTCTGAAAACGGTCTGATGGCCACCGTTAAGGATCGGATGGCCTGGGGCGACATGCGCATGATGAAAGCCGATGTTGAAGACCTGCAAGGATTCACCGGCTTGATGAACGGCAAAGGTCCCGACCAGAACTGGACCGGCATTTTCGAGCCCGGCGAGCGGATACGGCTGCGTTTTATTAACTCGTCTGCTATGACCTATTTTGATATCCGCATTCCGGGCCTTCAAATGACCGTTGTACAAGCGGATGGAAACAATGTTCAGCCGGTGACTGTGGATGAGTTTCGCATGGGTGTGGCGGAAACTTACGACGTGATTGTGCGGCCCAAAGAGGAACAGGCTTATACGATTTTTGCCGAATCCATGGGGCGTTCAGGGTATGCGAGGGGAACACTGGCTCCTGAGGCGGGAATGGTCGCTGCAGTGCCAGAGCTGCGTGAAGCGGCCCGATTGACCATGGCCGACATGGGCGGTATGGAAGGTATGGAAGGTATGGATCATTCGAGCATGGCCGGCATGGAAGGGATGGAAGGCATGGATCACTCCAAGATGACCGGTATGGCCCAGTCTGACATGAAAGGAATGGAGGGCATGGATCACTCCAAAATGGCCGGTATGGATAAGTCTGACATGAAGGGAATGGAAGGCATGGATCATTCTGCGATGGGCCAGGATTCAATGGCGTCGATGGGTGGTGCCAGCGATCCCTTTTATGCGGCGGGCAGCGGCCTGGTTCCAACGGCGGCCAATGGCGGCAAGTTTCTGTCTTATTCCGATCTGAGAGCGCAAAAACCGCTCTATGACGAACGCGAACCAACCCGGGAAATCGAACTGAAACTGACGGGCAACATGGAGCGGTACACCTGGAGCATCAACGGCGTCAAATATGAGGACGCGGATCCGATCCGCCTCCAGTATGGCGAGCGGGTGCG
>NZ_KB889867.1 GCF_000372805.1 Marinobacter gelidimuriae
ACTCAGTCGGGCACCTTCTGGTATCACAGTCACGCTGGTTTTCAGGAGCCCGATGGCGCCTACGGTGCCATTGTGATTGAACCCGAAGGCCGCGAGCCGTTTCGTTACGATCGCGATTACGTGGTTCAGCTGACCGACAAGCACCCCCATTCCGGCGATCGCATCATGCGCAACCTCAAAATAATGCCGGATTATTACAACCGTGAACAACAAACCGTCGGAGATTTCTTTTCGGACGCTTCTGAAAACGGTCTGATGGCCACCGTGAAGGATCGGATGGCCTGGGGCGACATGCGCATGATGAAAGCCGATGTTGAAGACCTGCAGGGTTTTACCGGCTTGATCAACGGCAAAGGTCCCGACCAGAACTGGACCGGCATGTTCGAGCCCGGCGAGCGGATTCGGCTGCGTTTTATTAACTCGTCTGCCATGACCTATTTTGATATCCGCATTCCGGGCCTTGAAATGACCGTTGTGCAAGCGGATGGAAACAATGTTCAGCCGGTTAATGTGGATGAGTTCCGCATGGGTGTGGCGGAAACCTACGACGTGATTGTGCGGCCCAAAGAGGAACAGGCTTATACGATTTTTGCCGAATCCATGGGGCGTTCAGGGTATGCGAGGGGAATACTGGCTCCTGAGGCGGGAATGGTTGCTGCAGTGCCAGAATTGCGCGAAGCGGCCCGATTGACCATGGCCGACATGGGCGGCATGGAAGGCATGGAAGGCATGGATCACTCCAAGATGACCGGTATGGCCCAGTCTGACATGAAGGGAATGGAAGGCATGGAAGGCATGGATCATTCTGCGATGGGCGAGGGCTCAATGGCATCGGCGGGTGGTGCCAGCGATCCCTTTTATGCGGCAGGCAGTGGCCTGGTTCCAACGGCGGCCAATGGTGGCAAATTTCTGTCTTATTCCGACCTGAGAGCGCAAAAACCGCTCTATGACGAACGCGAACCAACCCGGGAAATCGAACTGAAGCTGACGGGCAACATGGAGCGGTACACCTGGAGCATCAACGGCGTCAAATATGAGGACGCGGATCCGATCCGCCTCCAGTATGGCGAGCGGGTGCG
>NZ_KB889868.1 GCF_000372805.1 Marinobacter gelidimuriae
CCTTCAGGCGGCATGGAAACGCGTTCGAGCCAATAAAGGGGCGGCTGGCATCGACGGGATGACCGTTGATGAGTTCCCCTCTTGGGCAAGGTGTGGCCGTTGGAAAGAGATCGTTGAAGAACTGGAAACAGGTCTCTATTATCCCTTTCCGGTCAGACGTGTTGAAATAGATAAACCTGATGGCGGCAAACGCCAATTAGGGATACCCACGGTCACTGATCGTGTTATTCAGCAAGCCATTGCCCAAATACTAACTCCCATCTTCGATCCAGACTTCTCGAACAATAGCTTCGGGTTCCGTCCAAATCGTAATGGGCAGCAAGCGGTTAAGCAGGTTCAAGGCATCATCAAAACGGGTCGCCGTTTTTCTGTTGATGTTGATCTGTCTAAGTTCTTTGATCGAGTTAACCATGATTTACTGATGACGTACCTTGGCTACAAAGTGAAGGATAAACGGCTTCTTAAATTGATTAAGCGTTATCTCCGAGCTGGGGTTATCGATAACCAGCTCTATAGTGAAAGTCATGAGGGTGTTCCTCAAGGTGGGCCTCTTTCGCCACTATTGGCGAACATCATGCTCGACCCACTAGACAAAGAACTTGAGAAGCGAGGCCACAAATTCGCCCGATACGCAGACGACTTTACGATCTTAGTGAAGAGTAAGCGAGCAGGCGAACGTGTACTTCATAGTATCAGTAGATACCTGCAACGCCGTTTGAAATTGATCGTTAACACGATCAAAAGCCGCGTCGTTAAAACCAATGATAGTAAGTTCCTGGGATTCACTTTCCGAGCAGGGAACATTCATTGGCACCCGAATACGTTGAATAAGTTCAAACAACAAGTTCGGAAACTAACGAATCGCAACTGGGGTGTATCAATGCGATACCAACTCTTCAAGCTGAGCCAGTACTTACGTGGCTGGATCAATTACTTTGGTATCGCCAAAGGCTATCAACTCTGTGTCGATCTAGATCAATGGATTCGGCGCAGGGTCAGAATGGCTTACTGGCGACAG
>NZ_KB889869.1 GCF_000372805.1 Marinobacter gelidimuriae
TGTAAAGCTGAAAGAAAACAATCGAACACTGTTAGAACAGGTGCTACTTGCACTGAAGGAGTTTGAGCCGCCGCCCATTTAACCCAATACCGAACAGGAATGACGGCTTATACAGGATAGGTCCGTCCAAAATGGCCAAATAGGCACTGAATATGCGCCGAGGAACGGTTTTTGACTAAACCTCTCTGCCATATCCGCTGTGCTGGCCAGCAATAAGACGTGAAAGAGGGACTCAGAGGCCCTTGAGGCGCTAGCGGGGCTCTATCTGGGGATTTGGGATTGATGCCGCAGTTGACGCTGCCGACCAAGATGACTTCCGAGAACGCAGCAAGAACGAGTGCCTGTCCATGCGTCGATGCGTCGTGCGCCAACACTGCGAGGCTCACGACCCAAGTGAAAACCACACAACGCTAAAGTCACTTGAGCCAGGAATCCCTAGTAGCCGCTGCCAACACAGCAAGCTCTGTCGTACCACTGGCTCGCTTGGCAAGCACTACCTGCTGGGTATCAAACTGGATCCTGGGATGCCCCTTGTAGCAGCCTGAGGGCCGTTACCTCCATATAGATACAGCAAGGGCAGCCAATGGGCTGCCCTTGTCATGTTTGTAACTCACATTGAATATCGGTCAGTGCTTGATCTCTGGCCTTAACCGACTGACTTCATCAACTGTCAAACCAGCAATCTCTGCAATCATCTGATCATCCATTTCGGTGCGGTTGATCAGGTTGCGGGCGATTTGTTCAGCCTTCATGTGTTCACCTTCTTGGCGACCTTCTTGACGGCCTTCCTGGCGCTCTGCCAGCATGCCTTCAAGCCGTTCTTTCTTAACCAAATTCTCTAAGTTCTCTGCCAACATATCTCTGTCCTCCACCAAATGGCTCCTGAGTGTGCTGAAATCCATCAGGCTCGCAATCTCGTTCGGCGCAAAGCCCTCTACCAGCTGCTGAACAAATTCCGGGTGACTGAACAATTCCTTGTAACCGGTATCGTGGTGGTTCGTTGCCATGCATCCTCCTGATTCAACGAATTCCACTATACCACGCCAAGGTTTTTCATTAGAGGGAACAGGAATGCATGAGGAAGGAGTGCCTGTCCATGACTTACTGACCTCAAGGCGGCAGCTTCGGTGCAGACGTTACCCAACTGACCGCGGTGCGCACCATTTCAGATGACGATGGCTGGGGCTGACCGGGGACAGATTTGAAATCTGTCCCCTATATTGAATCATCCGGACGCGCGCGTATTGTTAGGGCTGTGATGGCCAGTCGATACTCAACTTGCGATGTTGAGCCACACAATCTCTGAGATACAGATTGATAAGGCTTTGATAAGGAACTCCAGACTCATCTGCCATGCCCTTGAAATAAGCAATGACATCTTCGCTCAAGCGCATAGTGACAGGCTTCTTGAGTTTGGAGGCATAAGGATTCTTGCGGGAACTCATTTTCGAAAGATCATATTCAGTTTTCATGATAGCCCACCGTGGTAATGCATACATTCGTTGCTAGTGGCTTTGCGAGCAGAGATAATGCGAATCGTATCGCCACCGTCACGCTCGCAGTGACAAACGAGGAGAAGCTTAGCCTCACCACTCATGCCGAGCATGAAAAAGCGATCTTCAGTTGCTGAATTCTCCGCATCAAAAAACTGAAGGGCGAACTCGTCATAGAACACCGACTGTGCCTCTCCGAAGGAGACGCCATGTTTCTTCAGGTTTGAAGCTGCCTTGACGGAACCCCACTCGAATTTAATCATTTGTACATTGTATGTATGGAAATGTGCGGCGTCAAGAAGCCCTAACGCCCGGTTCACACGCCGGTCTGAAGCCGCGGAGCGGCGTAAAATCGGTCATTGTGCAGCTGATTGTTAAATCTTTATACGGACCGGGGACAGATTTGAAATCTGTCCCCTATATTGATGCCGCAGTTGACGCTGCCGACCAAGATGACTTCCGAGAACGCAGCAAGAACGAGTGCCTGTCCATGCGTCGTCCTTTTCGTGTTGAGGGTAACCACGGGCGCCCAAAACAACCTGAACTCCAGCCTGCGGTTTTTCTGTCCGCGAAATCAGCGTATGTGTCCGGACAGATTGTACAGATCGATAAAAGTACCAGCGCAGCAGCCACCAACCCTGTAGCACCTCTTACCGGCAAGCTGGCCCTGGTTACCGGCGCGGCCCGCGGTATTGGCTTGGCCATCGCACAAACCCTAAGCCGCGACGGCGCTACCGTCATCGGAGTGGACTTGCCCGCGACAAAACCCTGGGTAATATGCCAGAACAGTCCTGGGACGCAGCCATTAGTGTGAATTTGACAGCGGCCATGGCCATTACCGAAAGAATTCAAAGGCATCAGTTATTGCACACCAACGGGCACATTGTGTGCCTGTCATCGGTTAGCGGTATTGCCGGCAATCGCGGGCAAAGCAATTACGCTGCGGCAAAAAGCGGGCTTATTGGCCATGTACAGGCTGTCCCAAGGTGGGCAGCCTGTGGATGTGGCCGAAACCGTCAGCTGGCTTTGCAGCCCGGGGTCGGGTGGCTTAAACGGCAATGTGGTGCGGGCTTGCGGGCAGTCTTTACTGGGCGCTTAGCGCCGGCAATTATCATTGCACATAAAAAACGGGCAGCCTCAATGAGACTGCCCGTTTTTCAAATATGGTGGGTGGTACTGCCCCCACATAGACTACCTAAGTAATTGAATTTGAAAGCCATATAAAAATTACTTCAGTTTCATACCCACAACGATACCCACAACTGAACACCTATACCCCGTGGAACTTACAGGCAGTTAAAAGAGCAATGGCAGGCTCAGAAACTTTTTCACGGTGCGGAAATTACTTATAAGAATACCCTCCCCGTCCGCTCGCTGCCAGGCAATCCGCCAGCCGCGACGTTGTGGGTGTGCAAAGTTATTGCAGCCCCTACCCCAGACCGCCAGCAGCAGCCCTTTTATAGTCGGTAAATATCATCAGACACAAAAAAACCGGCAGCGGGGTGTGCGAAGATTTCGGATGCCCCGTGGCCAGCGGGTAAACTCTCAGGCGTTGCGGATATGCGCTCCCGTGTAGGCTTTGGCTTACAAGGTTGTCAGCGATAGCGTACAGGCTTTGTAGGCTGTGGCTTACAAGTTGTGTAAGTTTCGGCTTACAGGCTTGTCAGCAATCACTTACAGGTGGTGTAGGCGCTGGCTTACACGGTCCACACACTCAAAGCTCTACCGCCCCCACGGCCTTTTCCAGCGTCCTTGTCCGAATTGCATGTGAAAACATACAGGGTTCTGATTGCGGCTTGCTGGCGGGCTCTCTGGGGCGTCCTGCCTGTTATGGCCTGTATGCAGGTAAGCAACGCTCCCGAACTTTTGGGGACGCTCACGGGCGCGTATTGCGCAGAAACTGCACCCGCATGCAGGGTGTTGTGGGGGCTCAGAGTTAGATACCCTCGGCTACCCGATTAGCGCGCTTACTTGCCAAACGACGCGGGTATCATTGGAACACTAACCACAACGCCCTCTTTAAACTCGGCGCTCATTTTTTCAGGACTACCGCCAGTCAGCATATTGACATTCACCCATACCCATCGGTAAGTACCATCGTTCCCCACTACTTGGGCTTGATACGGCCGACCCATAAGTGAAGCCACCTGTGCCTCCGTCATACCCACTTTAAGTGAACGAGCTTGATCCCACTTTATTGTTCCACTACCGGCACAGGCCGTAAGCAGAGCCGCCACTAGTATTGCAACCCATTTTTTCATGTGTTTCTTCCTTGTTGAAATTTCGCGGGCCTGTTTGGTTTCCGTCACAATGTTGGCCAGCTTCCCCCACTGGGGGAACACTGCCAGCTTTTCAGCAGCGTCACCAGTGATTTGGTTTTCAGGTTTTATCAGGTTCAAATGCCTACGATTGCTTACAATATTCCAGTGCGCACCAATGCCGCGTACTAGCTTGAACCTTAGCATTTCTCAGCATCCTAGACCCCTACGTCTTCACGCGCACCCACGTACTGCGCCGAAAGTCCCAGTGCCTTTTTTATAGTCGGGAAATATCATCAGACACAAAAAAACCGGCAACTTGGCCGGCTCCCCCCTTTACGGTTACTCGAAATCATCAAGCCCTCGCGTAAAGATACGCAAAAATTATCAATGGCTGGCGGTGTAGCTACTTTTTTCACTCGTATGGACTCGGGTAGAACTTCCGCATCATTGAGTCAAGTGCGGCTTCCGACCTTGCAGTGGATCCAGCCAGCCATTCATCAGCCCGCGCTTTATCCTGCTCCATTGTTTCCGCGTTCCAGTAGCAGGCGACGGCGCGCGGGTAATGCCCTGGCTTCGGTACGCTACACCACTGGTCACGTAATCGCGTTTCACTCACTGCCAGCCCCTGGCCAGTCATCAGCCGCAGCGTTCTGGACGTGTTGGGCACGTTGCCGCCAATCATTAACACCACATCAGCGGCGCAATAGGGCGGCGGGCCGTACTCTATAAATTCGCCATCGCCTCGCAAGGCTTCCAGCATACGGCGTTTGTTCTCGGTCATTCGCATTAGGTCAGCCCAACGGTGGTTATCAATAAGGTTTACAGGCTATGGCTGGCGGTGTAGCTAACGTGTGCAAAAATCATCAGCTTCACGTGCGCGCGATACTTGTTCCGAAATTCTAATCAGCCTCGCGCGCGTTACCTGTTCTGACATATTCCCTGCTCCAGGGATTTGCGACCTAATCAGCCTCGCGCGCGTTACTGGTCCGAAAATCATCAAACTGGCATCGTCTAAGCTCACGCTCTACAGCAAGGCGGACGAATTCCGAACGGTTGCGGTGGCAGTGATAGCCGGACTTCATCAAGGCATCAATCGCGTTCACTGTAACGGCTTCCACTGAAACGATGAGGCGGACGGGTTCTCGAAACTTGCGGGGATTACTACTCATCGCTTCACCCCTTCCGTTGGCGCTGGCAACTCCAGGTCAATATCCGGCAACTCAAAATCAATCAGCGGCAACTCCAGATCAAAAGCCGGTGCTGTGAAGTCAATCGGCGGCTCTGCCTCAAGTGCAAAAATGTCTGTGACGGTTACGGGGTTATTGCTCATAAATGCGGCTCTCTCTGGTAAAGGGTTTTTTGGTTTCAAGTTTTATCAACACCTGGCGGGCTGGTGGCGCTCTGGTGAGCCTCCAAGTAAACCCGGCGCAAGCCTGCCCCCTCGTTGCAATACCGGCCCTGTGGGGCACGGCAAGCGGTGCAGCCCGTAACGTGGTTCATCATGGCTTCGTGCGCTGGCTTCCATGCCTGTGCGCTCTCTAGGTAGCTCTGCGGTGGTTCGGTGGCCTTGGCTGGCAGTGGGTCTGTGCAAACGGGTAGCGTTCCATCAGCTCGCATCAGTCGGAAGTATTCCAGCATATAGGCCCGGCTGTTCGCCCCATCGGCTATGTCCTGAAGGTCGTCTGTACTCAGCAGGGCGCGTAACTGGCCGGGGCTGGCCTGAAGCATTACGGCAATATCCAGCAGTAGGGCATCAGGGTTTTGCTGTTTCTGTTCTACGGGGGGCTGCGGATTCTGCGGATCTGCGGATAAATCAGCGAAGCCCCCGCCAATAGGGGCTTTACAGACATTTAGCGTTTGCGGATTTTTGCGGATAGTTGCGGAAAAATATTCACCCGCTGAAAAATCCGCAGTTTTCCGCAAATTATCCGCAAGTTCTAAGCCGCGTGGTTGTGGGCTTTCCGCAGTTTCCGCAGAATCCGCAGGGGGTGGCGCTTGCTGTTTTTTGCGTATGGCTCCCATCAGGTCAAACATCGCTCGATTCCTTCCGCAGTTTCCAGGCGCGGGGCTTGCCGTTCGGGCCATTGGCTGAAACGACTGCATGGCCATACTCCACCAGCAGAGATAACAAGGCGCGCGCCTTCGTTGCCTTGCGGTAGGCTGGGGGTAGCTTTTTGAAGTTGTCCGCGCTCAGTTCCCCGCCGGTCTGGTGGATCCAGTCGAACAACTCCCCCGCCTCCTGTTCGGCTATGCTTTGGGCGGCTTCCTGTGTGCGTTGAATCATCGTTTGCAAGTAGTAGTTAATAAGCTCTGAAGCCCGGTTGATATGCTCCGGCGTTGGGTCTGCGCGAGTTTCAAAGTAGGCCAGAACCGCTGCTATCCGGGCGGCATTGTCGGCAGCTTTGGCGGCGAACTCTTTGATTTCGGATAGCTCACCATGGCGTGATAACTGTTCCTCTATCGCATCGTGGGTGATTACCCATGCGTCATACGCGGGGCCTGTAATCGTCAGGGTTTCCGGTTCAAGTTCCCCTGCATCACTAGTGGTGAGGGGCTGGCGGATAAGCTCCCCCAGGGCATCCCAGAACCGGGTAACGTCAGGATCACGCCTTGGGTCTTCATCATACGGGCGGCTGGCCAGCATTCGAGTTCCTGCCAATGATGTATCCATGCCTATCAGGAACCGAGCTAAAAAGCCTTGCCCCATCATCAGCGGGTCAGACAATGCCTTGTCAGCTATCACGGGTTGAACCATAAGATGCGCAGCCAGGCGGCGGCCCGCCAGTACGCCAGACTCCCCGGCCCCGGCTCTGGTGCGGCTCAGGGGCTTTCCGTCCCATAGTTGGGAAAGCATGGTAATGGTGCGGCCCTTGGCTTCGTCTGCCATGCCATGCCCGCTAAAGAATCCCCCGCCTTCATCAGAAAATAATCCAGCGTTTGGCAAGCCTTCCAGCAAATGCTTATAGACACCTTCCGCCGTGGGTTCTTCCATCAGGATATGCGGGCGCGTCGGTGGCTTCGGCTTTGTTTTCTCCAACTCTGCCAGCTCTGCGGCAAGGGCTTGCTGTTGGTCATGACTCATGGGCTTTGGGTTGCTACCCTTGCCCTTGTAGCTTTTTACAATACTGTCATACCGCAATTCGTGCGCGTCCAGTTCGGTCCGGTGCTCTGCCTGTAGGGTTTCATATTCTGCCCGGCGCTCTGCCTGATACTCATAAACGGGTTTCATGGCTAGGCCATCAACCGAACTTTTACGCTCCCCACTGCCCGCAATCGTCAGGCAATACAGGGTTGTTGGACTGGTGCCAATGTTTCCTTTCTGAATGTTCACGTGGCCCTGAACCGCCAGCGAAGCTACCGCCAGGATAGATTGCGCGGCCATGCCAATTGGAGCTTGAACGTAATAGGCCAGGGCCTTTGCCGCGTTGCCCAGCAGATCCCCCAAGGCGTCTACCGGATAGGGTGGCGCGGGCGCTCTATTGGCCAGCGGCAGTGGATTGAAGTCGATAGCAGGCAGCGGGGCAGTAATGCCGGTTCTCGGGTCTGTGGCGCGGATAGGCGGTTGCTGTGTCATAAGGCCCCCTTTAGCCAGGTATGCAAATCGTTGAAGTCGGAAAGGTTCAGCGGTGCGGCTGGCGGCCATTCTGGCAAGGCGTAACGTGCCCCGGCTGCGATTGCTGCGGCGCGGGCTTTGGTGGCTCCGGGGTTGCCTTCGGTCTGGCGGTCATCGTCACCGCAAACAACGATGTCAGCATCAGGCCAGCGTTTGCGGGCTTCGGTTGTCACGGCGTAAAGGTTGCCAGCATCAACGGCGGCCAGTACCAGGGCGGCGGGGTCACTCTCTGCCAGGGTGCAGCCGGTGGCGTAGCCCTCGCATATCAGAATGCGGGCGGGGTAGTCCGGGCCATTTACCACAATAAAGTTCCCGGCCTTGCGTCCGCCAGCCATCAGGCGTTTACCCCCGGCTTCGTTTACTGTTTGCAGGCTCCAGGCTTTGCCGGTGAAGTCAGTCAGCAGCAATACAAGTTCTTGGCCTCGCTGGCGGGCGCTGTGGGGCTGTGTGCGCTTGCGTAATAGATACGGGTGGCCTTGGTCGGCTGGAACGCTATCACGCCAGACACGGGCGGCTCTGGTGGCTGCCTGTTCCCATTGGCTGGCCTGCTCTGTTTCCCTGGCTTGCTTGGCGTCTGCCATCCGGCGTTTCAGTTCACGGCGTTCGGCATCGGTCAGGGTTTCGCCAGTGTCGGCTACCCACTTGGTTTCGGCTCCGGTGCTCCAGTCTCCAGCGACAACAACGAACGGTAAGCCCCGGTCGTGGTAAACAATCAGCCAGCCGTTTTTGCTGCGGGGCTTGCTGGCGGTCGGAAAGCGTAGCAGCTTGCCATCGGCACCAGGCAGCGCGGCTAACAGTGCACCCAAGTCGTGCGGCTCTATGCCTGCATTCAGCAGGGCGGCGCGTATGGCGTCTATGCGTTCAGCGTATCCGCCAGCGGTGGTGGTATAATCGCACTGGGTATAGCGTCTTGCTGTGGTGGCGGGCGCTTTTTTCATGCCTTGCCTCCTTTCTCTACCGGCTCTGCAAATCCCATTGTCTTGAGCATTGCCCGCGCCTGATCCTCTGGCACGCCTTGCTTTGCTAGTACCTTTCGCATTTTCCTACGGCCAATGCTTTTGGCCATGGCGGGCAGCTTGTACCTGCCGTGCATAGCTTCACCGCCAGCTTTGCAGATCGCGTTAATGCTCGGGGTTAACAATCCGTTTTTCATGCCCGGCCCCCTTCCATGCGTTCAGCGATCCAATTACGGATTGAAGACTCCGGCCAGGCAACGGCTCGTGCGCCGATTTTGACGGGCTTGGGAAAGGTACCGGCGGCCATGCCTTCATAGATTGCGCTGCGGCTGCGGGCGGTTATCTGCTCCACTTCCTTGCGGCGTAACATGCGGTCAAGTTGCTGGTGGTCGGTCTGTGCGGTCTGTGTCTGTGCGGTCATGGATTACCCCGTGGTTCCTGTTGGATTCGGGGCAAGCCTGAACTGTCTGATTAGCTTTATGCAGGTGTAAGGGTTGCAGGGGTAGGGGTATAGGCCACGGCTCCAAGCGTTGGGGCGTATGGCCTAAAGGGGGTGCAGGGGTGAATTTACCACCCCTTGTCTGTGGCCCATTGCGGTTTGATTATCGTGGCCCCGGCGTCTGCATTTTTGGCGCTAAACCCCTGCCCCATCAGCCAGTCTTTTACGCTCTCTTTCTTTGGGCAGGTGCTCCGGTCGGCGGGGTCTGCGTTCTTCCAGTTCTTCCGCCAGGCAAGGGTAAGGGCTTCCAATTGGGACGGGTATTCCTTGCGGTCGTCATCGGCTTGTCCGGTGGCTGCGGTGCTGGTGTCCTCTGAAAGTAGCCTTGAAAGTTCGCTTTGTTTAACGACAAGATAGGTACCTTCGGGGATCCTTTCAGGTGGCACACTTATGATGACGTTTAAATCTATATCGAAAATCACTATCTTGTCATCGTAGGGCCCGTAGTAAAGCGATTTAAAAGTCCAAGGGTTGAGCCGGTCGATATCTGAATCTATCGATGTCTTGGAGTCGCCCCACAGCTTGTTTAATATCCGTTTGGCCGATTGAAATTCGAGATCCCATAACCCAACGTCAAGCATTACGTTTCCTTGATAGGCTACGTGAAATTTCTCACTGTTTATTATTGTTGGCGATGTTAAACCGCTTATTTCGACTTCTCGGTTTAGAGCATCCATTCTCTCACCATCGGATAGTACGCCAAGCGGTATTAGATGCCCGAAGGGTACCGAGTAGTCGCTCACCCCAGTAACTTTAATCGAAAGGGCGATTTGTTCGTTCACAGCCAGTTGCAGAACATCAGATACGGTTACTTCTGAATCACCCTCGGTGTTTCGCGTCAGATAGTTTGCGGCCTCGGTGAGGGTGTACCAGAGTTTGCGAATTAAAGGTTTCATTGTCGTTGCGCACCCATTAGCGCCCCTATGAGAAGGTAGGCCATGCCAGGCGGGTAGGGTTCCCGCTTTTCTCCTGGCCGGGATAGGCATGGCCAAAACGGTTATGGCTTACGCGCCGCTGGGTCTGGTGATCTTCATTGCCGCGTCTCCCATGCTGTAGCTCCATCGTAGTCATTGCCGCCAGCAGCTACCCACTCACAGCCGTTCGGTGCAATCGCTACACATCCAGGTTGCCAGCCTGCGGCATTGTCCAGACTGGACACCCAACCGGCTACGGCATCGCCTGAAACGACAACAAAACCATCAGCGTGCTGTTTTCGGTATTCGGCTATTTCGGTTTGTAGACTCATGATTCACCCCTTGGGTTATTTGCTGGCGGTCTGACCTATGGCCACCACGTTTCCGCCGGTTCTCAGGTTGTCCAGGTAATCGGCCCATTGCTGCATCATCTCTTTGCGCTCTGGTAGCCAGGTGGTGCGGTTGTAGGCTCTGCCGTGAACGTCACGAACACGGTGGGCCATTTGCATTTCTATGATTTCAGCGCGAAAGCCTAGGCGCTCTGTGAGCACGGTGGTGGCCATTGCCCGAAAGCCGTGGCCAGTCATCAGCCCTTTGAATCCCATTCGATTCAGTGCAGCAGAGACGGTGTTCTCGCTCATCGGTCGGCCCCTGCCATGTCCACTGGGGAATACCCACAACTCATGGCCGTTGAGGGTATGCATCTCACGCAAGATACCCACAACCTGGCTGGCCAACGGAACCACCAGAGGTTCCCCGTTCTTTGTGGTTTCCGTTGTCCAGGTGGCGGCGTCCCAATCAATCTCACTCCAGCGCATTTGCCGTAGGTTGCCGGGGCGCAAGAACACATATGGCGCAACTCTCAGCGCGGCGCAAACGGTGGGGTGGCCCCAGTAGGTGTGAAGCTCTTTCAGCAGCTTGGCGATTTCGTCAGGGGTTACTATGGCCGGGTAATGTTTGACGTCCGGTGGTGCGAGTAGCCCGCGTAGGTCGGCGGTGATGTCGTTCGGAGTGCGGCCTAGGCTCACGGCGTAGCGGAACACCTGGCCAATCAGGGTTTTCAGCCGGTTGGCGTTGTCGGCCTGCCCTTTGTTTTCAACAATGCGAAGAACGTCCAACACTTCCATTGGCTTAATCTCGGTAATCGGGCGGCGGCCCAACTTCGGGAAAGCGTGCATTTCAAAGCGGCGTTTGTTTTTCGGGTAGGTGTTAGGCCCAACGGTCTTTTTGTGAACGGTCTCCAGCCATTCCAGGGCTATGGCCTGAAACGTGTTGGCGCTGGCGTCCTGGCGGTCGGTCTTGCCGGTGGCGCGCTGGGTTACGGGATCTTGCCCTTCATCAATCAGGCGCTTGGCTTCCTCACGTCCGGCGCGGGCATCTTTCAACGATACAGCAGGATACTTGCCCAACGTGTAGGTGCGTTCTTTGCCGTTGTAGCGGTAGCGCATCCACCAGACTTTAGAATCAGGCCGGACGACTAGGGTTAGCCCTCCCCCGTCCGCCAACTTGCGTTGCGCTTGGCCTTCGGCGGTGGCGTTCTTTACTGCGGCGGCTGTTAGCTTGTTGGTGGCTTTGCTCATGGGTTGCGGCTCACACTGTGGGTATGAATCTGGCCAAAAACGGGTATGGCCAAACGATACCCACAACCATACCCGCAACTATTGCCGGATTCTAGCGGTACAGTGTGGAACTAACAGGATGGTATTTTGTGCGAAAGCGCCATTTGGCGCGGTTTGACGGGGTGTTTTGAGTTCCGAGAAGGTACTGCAAAAACCAGAAATGGTGGGTGGTACTGGGATCGAACCAGTGACCCCCGCCTTGTAAGGGCGATGCTCTCCCAGCTGAGCTAACCACCCAGATAGTTGGCGGAGCGGACGGGACTCGAACCCGCGACCCCCGGCGTGACAGGCCGGTATTCTAACCAACTGAACTACCGCTCCGCAGCCATCCGGATTTACCCGAATGCAATGTCAGGCAGTGTGCCTGACCGATCTTTGAAGGGTAAGTGGTGGGCGGTACTGGGATCGAACCAGTGACCCTCGCCTTGTAAGGGCGATGCTCTCCCAGCTGAGCTAACCGCCCGCTTTGGCCTTTCAAAGATTCACTGTCTGCATCTGCCACTTGGCAAACGTGTCTCAAACAAGTGAGCTGCGCATTCTAAGTATTTCTGCCCCGGTGTCAAATGTTTTGCTGAAAATTCCCTTAAAAAGCCGTCTCGCCGGAAAACCGTTCACTTACCGACCCGTTTACTGATGCGCCTACTGACCTGCAAGCTTTGTCTGCACGTCATTCACTTCCTGCGACAATCGCACCAGGCGCGATGTCATTTGCGAACGCGACGAATCAATCACCTCAACGGTTTTTTTCAGCCCGGCGATTTCCCTCTGCACGGCGTCCAGCCCGTTACCACTGGCTGTGCTTGCAACCTCTTTTTCCAGGGCAGCAATACGGCTTTCAATACTGCTGGTGGTCAGTTTCTGCTCTTGTTCGAAACGGCGGATGGACGTCGCAATGCGCTCGCCAACACTCTTGGCTAAGGTCTCAGTTTTCTGATTTGCCGCAGATAATTCAGTTTTAAGCGACGATGCACTGGTCTGAACAGCACTTACTCTGGCCGCCAGCTCGGCGCGCTCACTCTGTTGCAGTTTTACGGCTTCGCTCAAAGCCGTTTCTGCGCTCGCCACCGAGACCTGAACGCTCACCAAATCATTACGATTTTTGCCAAGTGCCGTTTCAAGTTCGCTAATCGCAGCCGCTTGCTGCTCTAGCTGCTGCTTGTTGCGCTCATTGGCAATAACCCACAGCTTGCGGATTTCACTATCGGCGTTGTCCAGCCGCGTCTTCTGTGACGCCAGTTGTTCATCCAAAGACACACCGGCTTGCTGGAGGTTTTCGCCAGTTTCAGACAAGGTACCTTCAAATCGCGCCAGCGCCAGCTTACTTTGGCGTACCCAGCTGTCGGCTTCCTCCACCTGGATTTCCAGTGCCTGAATACGCTGACCCTGAATGTACCAGCCGCCACCGGCCACGCACGCCAACACAATAACCAGCAGCCACAAAATTCCCGCGCCACCGTTGCCATTACTATTACCCTGCGATCCGCTGCCAGCCGAGGCTTTCGGGGTTTCCGGGGCCTTCGCAGACTTGCTCTGGCTGGCTGGCGTAGCTTTGGCGTTGCCCGCCTTGGCAGAGCCCATTGGGCTATCCGGCCGCTCGGCTCTTAATTCATCTCTCTCTGGTCGAATAGGTTCCATATTGCGTCCTTATCTGAGTAGCTGTTCTGTGCTTGCGCCGCGCTGATTGCATGGCTTTGGGCCACATTATACAATAGCCGGCTTTCCAATCATCGAAGGATTGTTGCTTATGCAACCGCTGGTAGGACTCATCATGGGCTCCAAATCCGACTGGCCCACCATGGAAAACGCCGCCAACATGCTCGACAAGCTTGGCGTGGCCTATGAAACCAAAGTCGTCTCCGCCCACCGTACCCCCGACCTGCTGTTCGAATACGCCAAAACTGCAGCCGATCGCGGCCTGAAAGTTATCATAGCCGGCGCCGGCGGTGCAGCCCACCTACCGGGCATGGTAGCCTCGCAGACATCCTTACCGGTGCTGGGCGTGCCCGTACAGTCCAAAGCCCTGAACGGACTAGACTCATTGCTGTCTATCGTACAAATGCCCGGCGGCATCGCCGTGGGCACCCTGGCCATCGGCAACGCCGGCGCCACCAACGCAGGTTTGCTCGCCGCGCAGATTATCGGCACCTTTGACCAGACCGTGCGCCAGGCTGTTGACGAATTCCGCAGCACGCAAACACAAACGATTCTGGACAACCCGGACCCGGCAGTTCCGTGAGTCAATGGTGGCACCATCAAAGCTAGCGAGCTGTGCGAAAACTCAATGCCACAAAATGACAGGAGAACACAAATGAGAATTGGCGTACTAGGCGCCGGCCAACTGGGAAGAATGCTCGCCCTGGCAGGTTACCCACTGGCCAAAGACTTTGTATTCTACGACATGTCAGGCAGCCCCAGCGGCGGCATAGGCGAAACCATCAGCGACCCCAATGGCCAAAGGCTGGACGAGTTCCTAAGCAAGGTTGACCGCGTAACTTACGAATTTGAACACCTGCCGGTAGAAGTAGCGGAGCGCATTGCAGCGAAAACCATCGTGCACCCCTGCCCCCGTGCACTGCAGATATGCCAAAACCGTGAAGCCGAAAAAACACTGTTTGGCCAGCTCGGCATTCCTACACCGCAATGGAAAATCGCAGACAGCGCCGAAGCCCTAAAAGCCGCCGCTAAAGAACTCGGCTGCCCTGTTGTAGCCAAGTCCAACACCGAAGGCTACGACGGCAAAGGCCAGGCCGTATTGAAAAGCCCGGAAGACGCCGCGGCCGCCTGGAAGAGCATTGGCCACTCACGCCTGATGGTCGAAAAGCTTGTCGACTTCAGCCGCGAACTGTCGATTATTGCGGTGCGCGCCGAATGCGGCGATGTGGCGTTTTACCTCATGGCGGATAACGACCACCATCAGGGCATTCTGCGCTACTCCGTTGCCCCGGCGCCAAAACTGCAACCCCACCTGCAAAGCGAAGCAGAAGACTATATCCGCGGCTTACTGACCGAATTGGACTACGTGGGCGTATTGACACTTGAACTGTTTGAAACATCAAACGGCCTGGTAGCGAATGAAATGGCGCCGCGAGTGCACAACTCCGGGCACTGGACCATAGAAGGCGCCATGACCAGCCAGTTCGAAAATCATATACGTGCCGTCAGTGGACACGCTCTGGGTAACGTAGAACCGCGGGGCGTTAGCTGCATGATCAACATTATTGGCGAGCACGGCGAGATCGAGCGGATTTTACAACTGCCCTACGCCCATGTTCACCTGTACAACAAGCAGGAGCGTCCTGGCCGCAAACTGGGCCACGTCAATATTCTGGCCGACAGTTACCAAGAGCTGGTATGGCGGGTGCGTAATTGCGCTCAATTTTTGCCCGGTTGCCCGGAATTTAACAGTTCCTTAATTTCAAAGGGTTGATCTGGCCCAAACCGGACCTATAGTTAGTAGTTGTAGCGAAGCACTAATAACGAAGCTCTGATAACGAAGCTATTCATATAAAATCGAGAGAAAACGGAGAACGACCTCATGGCCTTTGAACTACCTGCACTGCCGTACGCAAAAAACGCCCTGGAACCGCACATTTCTGCGGAAACTCTGGATTATCACTACGGCAAGCATCACAACACCTATGTCACCAAGCTAAACGGCCTGGTTGAAGGTACTGACGACGCCAACAAGTCGCTGGAAGACATCATTAAAAGCGCCAGCGGCCCGCTGTTCAACAACGCAGCCCAGGTGTGGAACCACACCTTCTACTGGCACTGCCTAAGCCCGAACGGTGGCAACGAGCCAACCGGCGCAGCTAAAGAAGCTATTGAAAAAGCCTTCGGTTCTTTCGATGACTTCAAAAAAGAATTCAACGACAAAGCCGCCAACAACTTCGGTTCTGGCTGGACCTGGCTGGTGAAAAAATCCGACGGCAGCGTTGCCATCGCAAACACCAGCAACGCAGAGACGCCACTGACTGGCGCAGACAAGCCTGTGCTGACGGTCGACGTTTGGGAACACGCCTATTACGTGGATTACCGCAACTCACGTCCAGATTACCTGGCCGCTTTCTGGAAGCTGGTAAACTGGGACTTCGTGAACAAAAATCTGGCTTAAGCAGGTCAAACCGGGGACGGATTTGAAATCCGTCCCCGTTTTTGTCCCTGCTTTAAAAACACCGAAAGGACACACCATGACAACTACGATCGGCCTGATTATTATTGCCGCCATTGCCCTGTTCCTGGTCATTATCTACAACCGGCTGGTGGCTTTGCGCAATCAGTTCCGCAACGGATTTGCCCAAATTGACGTGCAGCTGCAGCGCCGCCACGACCTGATCCCTAATTTGGTAGAATCCGCCAAAGCCTATTTAAGCCATGAAAAGAACACCCTCACCCAAGTGATGAACGCCCGTAACAACGCCGTTGATGCACAACAGGAAGCGGCTAAAAATCCCGATGACGGCAAGCGCATTCAACGCCTGGGCGGCGCCGAAACATGCTGACCAAAAAGCCCTCGCCAACTTTTACGCCGTGGCCGAAAACTACCCGGATCTGAAGGCCAACGAAACCATTCAGCAATTGATGGAAGAGTTGTCCAGCACCGAAAACCGCGTGTCATTCGCGCGCCAGGCCTATAACGACACAGTGATGACCTACAACATCCCCAACAACGTGATTGCCGGGTTGTTCGCCTTTCAAGAAACCTCGCAGCTGCAGCTGGAAACCCCGGAAGCTCGCTACGTACCCAAAGTCTCGTTTTAAGCGGCGCCGACACCCATGGCCCATTCGCCTTTCTTTCAGCGCCAGGCCAAAAGCCCGGCGTAACACCTTACTGTTGGTGGCGCTGTTTTCAACCGCAGTCATGCTGATTACGCTGTCGGTGTGCGTGGTGGGCTACATGGTTAAATGCGAGGCCATAAAAAAACCCCGAAGGTGGCCGCAGTTTTATGCGGGACACCATTCGAGGGTTTTAAGCTATGGGTATAGCAGGCTGGCCGCTGTTAACCAGCGGCCGGGGGCATTACATCATGCCGCCCATGCCTCCCATTCCACCCATTCCACCCATATCGGGCGCGGCGCCGCCAGACTTCTCGTCTTCTGGCTCGTCGGCAATCATCGCTTCGGTAGTGATGATCAGGCTGGCTACGGAAGCCGCTGCCTGCAGCGCAGAGCGGGTGACTTTGGCCGGGTCAAGAATACCCATCTCCAGCATGTCGCCGTACTCTTCGGTGGCTGCGTTGTAGCCGTAAGCACCGGTGCCTTCACGTACTTTCGCAACAACAACAGAGGCTTCGCCGCCCGCGTTGTATACGATCTGGCGCAACGGAGCTTCCATCGCACGGCGCAGAATGTTCACACCGGCTCTTTGCTCGTCGTTAAAGACCTCAACGTTATCCAAAGCCGCAATCGCACGGATCAGAGTTACGCCGCCACCAGGCACAATGCCCTCTTCAACCGCTGCGCGGGTGGAGTGCAATGCGTCTTCAACGCGGGCTTTCTTTTCTTTCATTTCTACTTCGGAACCGGCACCAATCTTGATAACGGCAACACCGCCAGCCAGCTTGGCTACACGTTCCTGCAGCTTTTCTTTGTCGTAGTCTGACGTGCTGTCTTTGATCTGCTTACGGATTTGCTCAACGCGGGACTTAATATCAGCCTGTGCGCCGGCACCGTCAATAATGGTGGTGTTTTCTTTGGTCAGGTTCACACGCTTGGCGGTACCCAGATCGTCCAGAGTGATGTTCTCCAGGCTCAGACCCACTTCTTCGGAAATCACAGTTCCGCCAGACAAGATGGCGATGTCCTGCAGCATTTCCTTGCGACGATCGCCGAAACCAGGCGCCTTCACAGCGGCTACTTTCACAATGCCGCGCATGTTGTTGACGACCAGAGTAGCCAACGCTTCGCCTTCAATGTCTTCAGCGATGATCATCAGCGGCTTGCCCGATTTGGCAACAGCTTCCAGCACCGGCAGCAATTCGCGGATGTTAGAGATTTTCTTGTCTACCAGCAGGATGTACGGGTCATCCAGCTCGACGCTCATGTTGTCCTGGTTGTTGATGAAGTACGGCGACAAATAGCCGCGGTCGAACTGCATACCTTCAACTACGTCCAGCTCGTCTTCCAGGCCACGGCCTTCTTCAACGGTGATAACGCCTTCTTTACCCACGCGCTGCATGGCGTCAGCAATCAGCTGGCCAATGGTTTCGTCGCCGTTGGCAGAAATGGTCGCTACCTGGGCAATGCTGCGGCTATCGCCGCAGGGCTTGGACATATCACCAATCGCTTTAACCGCAACGATAGTGGCTTTGTCGATGCCGCGCTTCAGGTCCATCGGGTTCATGCCAGAAGTAACGGCTTTCAGGCCTTCGTTAACGATGGCCTGGGCCAGACCGGTAGCGGTGGTGGTGCCGTCACCGGCTGTTTCGTTGGCCTGTGAAGCAACTTCCTTCACCATCTGCGCGCCCATGTTTTCGAACTTGTCTTTCAGTTCGATTTCTTTGGCTACAGATACGCCGTCTTTAGTGACTACAGGTGCGCCGTATGACTTTTCCAGTACCACGTTACGGCCTTTGGGGCCCAGGGTGACTCGTACTGCGTCGGCCAGAACGTTAACGCCTTTAACCATGCGCTTGCGTGCGCTGTCACCAAACTTAATTTCTTTAGCTGCCATGTCTTCTGTTCCTGTCCGTTAAACCGAAATGATGAAATCACCGGGTTAATGAAAATGTGCGCAATATGCCAGAGCTTTCAGATCACTCAAGCACGCCGTAAATGTCGCTTTCACTCATGATAAGCAGGTCTTCGCCGTCGATTTTCACGGTGTTACCGGCATACTGGCCGAATACCACGGTGTCACCAGCCTTAACAGCCAGAGGGCGAACTTCGCCGTTGTCTTGAACGCGGCCATTGCCCACAGCGATCACTTCACCCTGGGACGGCTTTTCTTTGGCATTACCCGGCAGCACGATGCCGCCTGCGGTTTTCTCTTCTTCTTCTTTACGGCGCACGACAACACGGTCGTGTAGCGGACGAATTTTCATTGCTCGAATGCTCCAATAGTCAGATTAAAATCAGCCCCGGATTACCCGGCCTGCTCGCCTGCTCGCCTGCTAACGTATCAGCGGCTGCCTGCCTGCGGTGAACTTGTAAAGGGTATTTGGGGTAGTGCGTAGGGGTTTTCAACGCCCGCACGAAAAAATTTTTATTTTTTATCTATACGATCGTGGTGGGTTTCAGTTTCGTCGCGGTACTCGCCTTCAATGATGTCGCCGTTGGCGTCGCGGTCAAACGGTTTTTGGCGCCCGAACGGACCCTGCTCACCACCAAACTGACCGGGCTGGCCATTAAACGAGAAGCCACTGGCAGAACCAACAACCGTCAACCGCTTTATCGCTTGCCCCACCAGCCACTGGCGGGTGAACGGCAGCAAACACATAAAACCGAAGAAATCCGTAATGAACCCCGGCGTTAACAGCATCGCGCCGCCGGCCGCCAGAATCAGCCCCTCAGCCACTTCCTGAGCAGGCAACTCGCCAGAATTCATGCGTTGGCGGGCTCTTAGCAGCGTGGCCAGGCCCTGCTGCTTAAGCAGCCAGGCGCCCAGAATCGCCGTCAGGAATACCAATGCCACCGTCTGCAAAGCACCGATCATGGTGCCTACCTTTATCAGCACAACCAGTTCTGCAACGGGCACAGCAACAAATAGCAACAAAAAAAATGGCACCGAACTCTCCTTCAAGCGTAATTTCGATAGCAACGTACATATAACGACCTGTTATACTGCTTCGCAAAATACTTATAACTGCTCAGCGGGCACACAGTATCCGCAACCGTACTGTTCACTCACTATTTTAGGGCAAATTATGATACTTCAAGATTCCGTAGTTGCAATTACCGGCGGTGGCCAGGGTTTGGGGCGCACCATGGCTGAATTTCTGGCGTCCAAAGGCGTCCGTCTGGCGCTGATCGATCTGATGCCGGAAAAGCTGGAAGAAGCCGTTGCCGCCTGCAAGGAAGCCGGGGTTGAAGTAAAAGCCTACGTTTGCAACGTAGCAAAAGAAGAAGACGTTGAGAAAACCTTCGCGCAAATCGCTGAAGATTTTGGTCAGCTTAACGGACTGGTCAACAACGCCGGCATTCTGCGCGATGGCTTGATGGTTAAAGCAAAAGACGGCGAAATCGTTAAGCGCATGGAACTGGCAAGCTGGCAGGCCGTTATCGACGTCAACCTGACCGGCGTATTCCTGTGTGGCCGTGAAGCCGCCACGCAGATGATCAAGACCGGCAGCCGGGGCGCGATCATCAACATTTCATCCATTGCCCGCGCAGGCAACATGGGCCAGAGCAACTACTCAGCCGCAAAAGCCGGCGTAGCCGCACTGGCCACCGTATGGGCGAAGGAACTGGCCCGTTACAACATCCGCAGCATGGCCATTGCACCGGGCTTTATCGAAACCGATATGACCGCGTCTATGAAGCAGGAAGCTCTGGAAAAATTGTGCGCAGGCATCCCGGCCAAGCGTATGGGCCAGCCTTACGAAATCGCCCAGACTGTAGCGTTCATTCTTGAGAACGATTACGTCAGCGGCCGCGTCATTGAAGTCGACGGCGCCATGCGTCTGTAGTGTGTTAGCTGGATTCTGGCTAACTGAACAGTTAAATAGTCGATTAGCTGAAATAATCGCCTCGGCTGGCTAAAATACTTTACAAAAAGTGCAATTACAGCTTAAATGTAAAGTATATTAGCCAGCCGAGGTACATCGTGGATTATCAAAGCTTAGGTCAAACCCTCTCAACACTGCGCCAGCAAAACGGCGTATCCCAGCAAACGCTGGCAAACCACCTCGACATTTCTCGCGCCACCATCAATGCTGTTGAAAATAACCGATCAGGCGATATCGGCATCCGCAAAGTCATGAAGATACTCGATTACCTGGGCAAAGAGCTGGTTATTCGAGACAAATCGCCGTTCCCGACGTTTGAGGAGCTGCGCGATGGCCAATGAACTGAATGTTCAGGTGAACGGCACGCAGGCCGGCACACTGTTTCAGGAAGCTGGTGGCTGTATTTTTCGTTATAACGAGTCAGCGCTTCCCCATCAGTGTGTGTCGCTGTCTATGCCCGTGCGCAAAAAAGACTACAGTCATCACCGCCTACCCCCTTTATTCGAAATGCACCTGCCCGAAGGCTATTTACTCTCCATCATCAAAAAGCAATTTGCCAAAATCACCGACACCGGTGACTTCGGGCTACTAACATTGCTGGCGCCCAATATTCGCGGTCGCGTTGAATACGCAGGCAACAAGCATTCTGAAAAGCCGTCGCTCAATCTGGACACGCTACTGCATTCGGCCAATCCGGATTTGTTCAAAGAGCTGGTGACACGTTTTGCCCTGCGCTCGGCGCTGAGCGGTGTGCAGCCCAAGGTTTTGGCACAACTCGAAAACAAAGCCACTCTGAGCCTGGACGATTTTATCGTTAAAGCCTGGGGGCATGACTACCCTGCCCTGGCGCTGAACGAGTACTGCTGCATGCTGGCTTGCCAATACGCGGGTGTTTCCGTGCCAGAGTTTTACCTGTCTGATGACGAATCGCTGTTCATCATGAAGCGATTTGATCTGAATGACGACGGCACGGCCCTGGGCTTTGAAGACATGTGCGTACTTCAGGCAAAAACCCGCGACGACAAATACAACGGCAGCTACGAGCAAGTCGCCAAAACCATCAAGACCTTTGCCAGCCCTGCCCATAAGCAGGCCTCTTTGGAGCAGTTCTTCAAAGTCATCGTGCTTAGCAATGCGTTACACAACGGAGATGCCCATCTCAAGAATTTTGGCATGCTATACAGTGATATCAACAACATCCGCCTGGCGCCTGCCTACGATGTTGTGTGCACCACGGCTTATATTCAGCAGGACATTCCCGCGCTGACGCTCACTGGCAGTAAGAAGTGGTTTTCCCGCGTACATCTTGAGCGATTTGGTGTGCAAGCCTGTGATTTGAGTGCGTCCCGCGCCGGGGACTTGTTTGAAGAGTGCCTGAATGCACTGGGGAGGCTGTTGCCCTACCTGGCCACACGGCTGAACCAGAATCCCGACAGCGACCAGCTCAGGGTGCTGGAACATCTGCAGACTCTGATTACCAACCAAATTGCGACATCGAAACCCGGCCGTTAATCACTTCGACGCCTTCTTCCTGTAAGCAGCTGACCTGCTCTTGGTAAGTCTCTGAGCCTGGTGCAAACGCTATCTGGCCGTTACTGCGGATTACGCGATACCAGGGCACACTGTGGCCTTGTGGAAGCTTACCCAAAGCCCGGCCAATATAACGCGCCTGGCGGCCCAGGCCGGCCATTGCAGCAACCTGGCCATAACTTGCCACCTTGCCCGCCGGTATTGCCATCACTACTAACCAGATTTTCTGGTCTTTGTTGGGCTCTGCAACGCTATCAGGCTTTATCGTCTTACTTTCCACAGAACTACCTTTCATAGCCCTATTCCCTTGCTGTCTCGCTCGCAGGCGTATCCTCGCTGCCCGAGTTGTCCGGCGCCAGCGCATCCAGGCGTTCGCCGTGGCGCATCATTATCATAGTCAGCACGATGGCCGGCACGCCCAGCAATCCCGCCACCAGGAAAAATTCAGCGTAGCCGTAGCTGGCCACCACCATGCCCGAGAAACCGCCCAAGAATTTGCCCGGCAGGGTCATCAACGAACTGAACAGCGCGTATTGGGTGGCCGTGAAGGAAGCGCTGGTCATGCTGGACAACCAGGCAATCAGCGCCACGTTGGCGATGCCGCCGCTTAAGTTATCAGCGCTGACCACGACGGCAAGAGTTGCAAGATTCGGTGGATATTGTGCCAGCACCACAAACAGCAGGTTGGTCAGCGCCGTCATAATGGCGCCCAGCAGCAATATACGCCGCACGCCGTAACGTATTACCAGAAGCCCACCCAGCAGCGAACCACCGATGGTCATAAAAAATCCAAAGATTTTTGTGACGTCCGCAACCTCGGTTTTACTGAAGCCCATAAAGGTCAAATAAAACGGGTTGGCCATCACGCCCATGGCGATGTCGGAAATACGGTACACCGCCACCAGAAGCAGAATCGCCACCGCCAGTTCGCGATAGCGTTTAAAGAAGTCCACAAACGGCCCGGCAATCGCCACGTAGAACCAGCTTGCGAACCTGGCCAGGCGTGGCGGAAGATGGGCATGATGTGCGGCCTGCAGCTGAATTTTTTCGGCAATATCCTGCGCGGCCTTAAAGTGATTTACGGTCGGCTCACGCACGATTAGAACCGTCGCCATACCCACGCCCACCAGCGCCGCCATCACCTCGTAAGACACCTGCCAAGACCAGAATTCCGCCAGATACAAAGCGCCGGCACCGGCTACCAATAACGCCAGCCGGTAGCCGAAAATATAGGTGGCAGCCAGCGCGGCTTGCAGGCGTTGTTCGGCGATTTCAATACGATAGGCGTCTATGGCCACGTCTTGAGTGGCCGACGAGAAAGCCACCAGCAGGCCACACAGGGCCATCATTTCAGGCGCGCTAGTGGCATCGGTGTGGGCCATCAGATACAGGCCAGCGGCTATGCCTACCTGGGCCAGCAACATCCAGCTGCGGCGCTTACCCAGCAGTTTGTCCAAAATGGGCAATTTCAGGCGGTCGACCACCGGTGCCCAGAACACCTTTATGGAATAAGTAATGCCCAGCCAGCTGAAAAAGCCGATGGTGGCGGTTTCCACGCCCACATCTGCTAATCGGGCGTTCAGCGTGGAAAAAACCAGCAGAAATGGCAGGCCAGCCGAGAACCCCAGAAACAACAGGGCAACCACCTGCCAGCGGGAATAAAGTCGCAGGGTTTCCCGCCACGCGGCCCGCCGGGGTTCAGCAAAAATGATGAGCCACCTTAATCGCGGAAGTTGTTAAATTGCAGGGGTACGTCCAGCTCGGCTTCGCGCAGCATGGCCATGGCTTCTTGCAGGTCATCACGCTTCTTGCCGGTTACCCGCACCTTGTCGCCCTGAATGCTGGACTGAACCTTCATCTTCTGGTCTTTAATCAGTTTCACGATCTTTTTGGCCATGTCAGTTTCAAGGCCCTGTTTCAGCTCCAGGTGTTGCTTCACCAACTTGCCGGCTTTACTGTCACCGTTTTCAGACAGCGCGCGGCCGTCAATGTTGCGCTTGGCGAAGGCCATACGCAGCATGTCCAGCAGCTGCTCCAACTGAAATTCCTGCGGGGCGCTGATGGTAATGCCCTTGTCGTCCAGCTCTACATCAGCGTCTACATTTTTGAAGTCCCAACGATTGCCAAGATCGCGCTTGGTTTGGTCAACCGCGTTGGTCACTTCGTGCATGTCGATTTCAGAAACAATATCAAAAGAAGGCATGGGGAACCTGTTCTGGTGTTGTTACGGGAAATGAAACGCCCGCAGTGGAAATGGTGGGCGTGTTGTGAAGCTTACGCAGGGCAGCGGCTTGGCGCTGCCCTGTCGTTCAGTCTGATACAGACTTAAAGCTTACGGCCCTTGCTAGCCGCAATGCGCAGGCGCAGAGCGTTCAGTTTGATGAAGCCTTCGGCGTCTTTCTGATTGTAAGCGCCTTCGTCTTCTTCAAAGGTGGCAATCTTCTCGTCAAACAGGGAGTCGTCTGACTTACGGCCGACTACGTCTACGTTGCCCTTGTACAATTTCAGGCGCACGGTGCCGTTCACGTAGGTTTGGGTCTGGTCAATCAGCGCCTGCAGAGCTTCGCGCTCCGGCGACCACCAGTAACCGTTGTAGATTACCTCGGCATAGCGCGGCATCAGGCTGTCTTTCAGGTGCGCTACTTCACGGTCAAGAGTCAGGGACTCAATGGCGCGGTGAGCGCGCAGCATAATGGTGCCACCCGGGGTTTCGTAGCAGCCGCGGGACTTCATGCCCACGTAACGGTTCTCTACGATGTCCAGGCGGCCAATGCCGTTGTCGCCGCCAACCTTGTTCAGATGTTCCAGTACCTCGTGGGCTTTCATAGCCTGGCCGTCTACGGCAACAATATCGCCTTTGGCGTAGGTGACTTCAATGTAGGTCGGGGTATTCGGGGCTTCTTCCGGCGATACGCTCCAACGCCACATGTCGTCCTCGGCTTCGCACCAGGGGTCTTCCAGGTTCATGCCTTCGTAGGAAATATGCAGCAGGTTGGCGTCCATGGAATAAGGCGACTTGCCCTTCTTCATGTCGACCGGAATGTCGCGTTCGGCGCAGTAGGCCAGCAGTTTTTCGCGGGAATTCAGATCCCACTCACGCCAGGGCGCAATCACTTTCACGCCGGGCTTCAGGGCGTAAGCGCCTAGCTCGAAACGAACCTGGTCATTACCTTTACCGGTCGCACCGTGGGAAATGGCGTCGGCACCGGTGGAGTTGGCGATTTCAATCAGGCGCTTGGCAATCAGCGGGCGGGCAATGGACGTGCCCATCAGGTACTCGCCTTCATAAACGGTGTTAGCGCGGAACATGGGGAATACGTAGTCGCGCACGAACTCTTCGCGCAGATCTTCAATGTAGATTTCTTTTACGCCCAGCGCCTTGGCTTTTACCCGCGCCGGTTCTACTTCTTCGCCCTGGCCGATGTCAGCCGTAAAGGTAACCACTTCACAGCCGTAGGTGTCTTGCAGCCACCGGACGATAACCGAGGTATCCAGGCCACCGGAATAGGCCAGTACTACTTTGTTAATATCAGACATGCCCTTGCTCCACACAATACTATGGATGTATCGAAATTAAGCGACACAGTGTACGGCAGCAAGGTGGCCTTGGCTATTAGGCCTTATACAGCCTGGCCGACAGCTCGCCGCCTTTTTCAAAGTCCAGAAAACTGCGCAGCCCGCCAATAATCTCTATGGCTTTGCTGATCAGCTTGCCCTTGCCTTCAAAATCCTTGGCTTGCATGCGGGCCTTGGCCATATTGATGCGCTCCAGCGCACCATTGTAAAGCAGCTGAATTAGCCGGTGCGGGTCCGCATCGGTGATGCTGGTTTGGGTGTTTACCTGCTGGTACGCTTTTAAACCTTTCATGGGTAACCTCGTTTCTCGCCGGCTGCGCCGGACTTATCAAAGCGTTAGCCGGAATGACTACTTGTTGAAATTCTGGGGTGCCAGCACTTCAAGCTGCTGGGTTACAAAATCGCGGGTGTTGTTGAGCTGGGAAATCAGCGAATCGGCGGCGCTAAACTGCTTCACCAAGCACTCGCGGTAGGATTCGATGCGAACATCCAGCTTTATCTGGTTTTCCTGAATCTCTCTCAGATCGCGGCTCAGGCTGCTGGTGCGGGATTCTAATTTGCCATCGGCACCCACAAAGCTATTAACCAGATTGACGGTGTTTTTGCCCAAACCCTGCACAAAATTGATAGAGCCACGGCTGCCGGTCTGGTTACCTAAAATCCGCACTTGCAAGCCAGATGCCGGGCCCTTGTTAGCTTTCCCTGAGTGGCTAACGCGCCCGTTTTCGGATCGGTGCTTACGCCCACATCGGCTAAACTGCGCACGCTTGCGTTTTCAAGACCTTGACCCGCTCACTGTCGGAGGTGTGAGGCCAATGGGTAAAGGGTCGGGTGAATCGCCGATAATCAGCTTGCGCAATATCGCTGTAGGTAGGGTTACCATGTTCGATGCATGAAAAATGCCACCCGAAATGAGTTTTAGTGCGGAAGCCTGCTGCGACTCCATCGCCCGATCGTCCGAGGCTTGAGAGACGCCCCATCGCATGGGCGGTTTCTGCATCGCTGAGTACGCGATCCTGCGGGTAATCTGTCCGCGTAAGGCAGCCATCGTGGATAGGGTAAACTATACCATTCGAGACGAAAGCCAATTTAGCCGCCGCGCGAGCGGCCCCAGGTGTTGCAGCAGGCTGGTTTGTCGGTTTTGGCCCAAGCCAATGCGCGGCCGCAGCAGGTATTGCAGCTGCTGCAGGGTTAAAGCCGGACAGACGAAGCCGGGATGGGAAAAGCGGGGACAGATTTGAAATCTGTCCCCTTTTTTTACGCCCGAACAAACATCGTTTCAAACAACGCCGTTCGTCGCATCGTTTGTTTATATGCTTCCTGAAACTCGGCCTGCTCCGGGTTTCGCTCTATAAGGCCGAGTATCCGGTAAAGGGTCAGCATTCTGGCATCTAGCGCCCATTTAGCCTGCTGTTCCCCACTTATGTAAGCGCTGGGCTGGGCGGTCAGCGGCAACTGCGGAAAGGCTTTAAGCATGTCAGCCAGGTAGTCGTGCACCGGCTGCCACTGGCCACCCTTTTCTGACAGCAACCAGAAACAGAACGGGGCAACGTGTTGAACCCCTTCCATGCCTTCACGGTTATCTATCCAGGCCCAGTTTAACTGTGACAGTGCTGCGGAGAAGATGTCCTGATAAAAAGTCAGCCAGCCTTTTTTCGCCAAGCGGGTTTCCGCTGTCTTTTTCAGCAACAGGTGGCCTTTTTGCGTTTTTGTAAAACCGGCAAGCTCCAGCAGCACGCGGGTAAGATGGACGGCCAAAACGTGTTCCTCTGAACGTGCTTTGCCAAACCTGGCCATGGGAAAAACAATCTCTTCGCCACCGGCTTGAATCATGGCTTGAACCTGTTTCAAAGGCAGATTTCCCTTTCCGGTCAGGCGAATGCCTTTGCCTTCCATCGCGGTCACCAGCACCTTGGCCATGCGGATTATCGGGGCGGTATCGAGCACCTGGTTCACGGCTTCTGCATTGAACAAAGGTTTGAATACTGAGGGGCAATTGAAAGGGTTTTGTAATAATTCGTGCATCTGGTTTGGGCTGAGGCCGCAGAAATCGATGGCTGCCATCGGCGGTTCATCACAAGCGTATTGAGCAAACAGAGCGTCGCGTTCGAGAAGATCTTCGTTGATCTGATTCAGGTTTACATATTCGGGGTCAAACCACTCGCCGCCACGCCATTCCCGCATCGCAGCGTGCTCGGGGTGCGTGGCATCTTCCATGGCTTCGAGAAAATTATAAAAGCCCGGTAGCCCGCCTACATCCTCTGGCGGGCACTGCCGCACAGCTTTTATGCACCGGGGCAGTGGCTCTTCTTGGTTGCCCGGCAGAATTTTTTCAAGCTCCACTTCATGCTCCCAACTGTCGCCAAAGTCATACTCGTACTTCAGCGCCTGCCCTTCTCTGGTCAGCAGGCTGGAGACTGGCACAGTGGACTCGTCTTCAAAATTCATCATGCCGTCTTCGTCTTCGGCCAGGTCGCCCAGCAAGCGGCCATCTTGGGCCTGGAATAAATGCAGGTGCGAAACCTGCCAGCCCATTGCCAGCTGGATGATGCGGTGGAGGTCTTGAAAGGTTGTGTCTGGATCAATCAGTAATCGGCGCCAGATGGGTGGTTTTGCGCCGGTGAGTGATATTTTTATTTGGTATAGATTGTTACTTGTTTTCGTCATGAAACCTCCACAGTGATGGAAAGAAAGCCGGGACAGATTTGAAATCTGTCCCGGGAGGGCACGGAGTTCAGTGCTTAAAGCCGGGACAGATTTGAAATCTGTCCCCTTGTATCAGCCTCATGTAACCTGACTATCACGCAGACGAGAGCTTGTCCAAAACAGTTTGCAGCTTCACTTGATAGCCGCAGGCGTTGGCGTACTTTTCCAATGTCGCCCAACTAGGGTTTCCTTTACCGCGTTCGAGCCTTGAAATGTTGCCTTTTGCAGTCCCAATTCGCTTGGCCAACTGTTCTTGAGTTAAGCCGGCGCTTGTTCGCATGGTGATTAATTGATTCATAAGGTCAAACTCACCCGCCAGCTTTTCATATTCAATGCGAACCATGTCGTTCTGGAGCGCTTTCTGTTTCAGTGCTTTTAAGCTCATGATTGTTTAACCTCCCGCAATCTATCTAGTGCTAGCTTCAACTCTTTTTTCGGGATTTTCTGATCCTTCTTCACAAAGGCATGCAAAACGGTTACCGCCTCATTGTCCATATAACAGAAAATCCCTCGCCCAATACCCTCCTTGGCCTTGGCGCGTATCTCGAAGAGCCCAGCTCCTATTGATTTGGTGTGCGGTTCCCCAAGATTGGCACCGTGCATTTCAATCATTTCCAGGAGCCTGATCATCCGCGCCTGTATCATCGGTGGTATTGCAAGAATGTCGCCCTGCACTCCAGCGTAGAATTGAATTTTCCAGGTCATACTATAGCCCTTCCTTAGCTTTAGTTATCATAATTGATAACTAAAGCCCTTTCAAGCAAAGGTGGCAAGTCTCAACAGCTTATTAATTGGGGCCTGATATCCTCGCCACTGCGCTTTGAACCAAACCAGGACATCTTCATCAATGCGCAGGGTCACTGGCTGTTATGCTGGCACGCGAAGTTCTGCATTCTGAAAGAAATTATCATCCAACTCAAATTGCATCCCGTAACGCTACAAGATACACTCTCGCCATGATTATAGGATTTCGACACAAGGGGCTCGAGGCCTTTTATAAAACAGGGACAACCCGAGGCGTCCAGGCACGGCGAATTCTTGCTTTATTAGACGTTGCCGCAGGCCCAGGT
Source organism: Marinobacter gelidimuriae (assembly GCF_000372805.1). Taxonomy (GTDB): domain Bacteria; phylum Pseudomonadota; class Gammaproteobacteria; order Pseudomonadales; family Oleiphilaceae; genus Marinobacter; species Marinobacter gelidimuriae. The sequence continues at coordinate 28,904 of NZ_KB889869.1, forward strand.
GATCTCAATATACCTTCGTTCAAACTGCATCAGTTGAAAGGCGATTTGAAGGGGTATTGGTCACTTTGGGTAAATGGCAACTGGCGAGTGACCTTCCGTTTTATCGGCGTTGATGTCGAGCTGGTCAATTATGTTGATTATCACTAAAGGAGATTACACCATGATGATGAACCCTCCACACCCCGGCGAACTACTGCGAGAGGACGTGGTCTCGGAACTTGGCTTGTCAGTCACCGAAACCGCTGCCCGACTTGGTATGTCTCGCGTCGCCCTGTCTCGCGTATTGAATGGCCGCGCCGCAATTAGCCCTGATCTGGCTTTGCGCCTGGAAATGGCCGGCGTAAGTACTGCCCGCGCCTGGCTTGCCATGCAGGTGAACTATGACCTTGCCCAAGCTAAGCTACACGTTCAACCGCCGATTCGCGCACTGCAGCCAGCCCAAGGCTAGTTTGGAAAAAATAATCAAACAGCACTGGCCGTCTGGACAGAAAAAGAATTTAAGACGGTGCGCGTGGAGCAGGCTATGCGTGACATAGAAGACGAGCCAGAGCTTTATTCAGAGGAAGATGTTCAGGAGCATTGGCAAACGAAAACGGGGACAGATTTAAAATCTGTCCCCTCAAGCGGCGTTTGGGCGGATGGAGAACGACAGAACGGGGACGGAATTGAAATCCGTCCCCGCCCTCCGGGTCAGCGCGGCTCCAGGTAATCAATCATCAGCTGTAAGTTGGTTCTGCCGCGGAAGGTGTTGGCGTCTGGTTTGTACACCACCCTCACACCCGTATGGGTATAGTCCGGCACTTCGGGGCCGGTATTGAAGGCTATGCCGTCGATGATATTGCCGCCGTCGGTGGGCTGTAACACCAGCTTTAGGTGGTTCTGGCCTACGATACGCTGGCTGACTACGCTGAATTCACCGTCGAACAGGGGTTCGGGGAAGTGCTGGCCCCAGGGGCCGGCGCGTTTTAACAGGGCTGCGGTGTCCAGGTTGAGTTCGCTGGCGCTTAGGGGGCCGTCGGTGGTGATGGCGGCTTCCAGGTCTGCGGCTGTTAGCTTGTCGCGTACGGCTTTGTCGAAGGCGTTGGAAAAGGCTTCCAGGTCGCCGGCGGCCAGGGTCATTCCGGCGGCCATGGCGTGGCCACCGTATTTTTTCAGCAGGCCGGGGTGGCGGGCATCGACGACGACCAGAGCATCGCGAATGTGCAGGCCGGGAATGGAGCGGGCGGAGCCTTTTATGTCTTCGCCGTTTTCATCTGACGCGAAAGCCACCGTGGGCCGGTTGGTTTGCTCGCGGATGCGGGCGGCCAGTATGCCGATCACGCCTTGGTGCCAGTCCGGGTCGAACAGTGCCAGACCCCAGGGCAAGCCTTCCAGATCCAACGACATAGACGCCAACAAATCCTGGGCCTGGGTTTTCATGTCTTTTTCGATGGTGCGGCGTTCGCGGTTGAAGGTGTCCAGCTCTTGGGCCAAACGGCGGGCTTCGTCTGGGCTTGAAGCCAGCAGGCAGGCGATGCCCACGCTCATATCGTCCAGGCGGCCGGCGGCGTTCAGGCGCGGGCCCACTACGAAGCCTAAATCGGTGCTGCTGATGGCCGTGTGGTCGCGGCCCGCTACTTCCAGCAGCGCCAGTATACCGGGGCGGGTTTTGCCCTGACGTATACGGCGCAGGCCCTGTTCTACAAATATGCGGTTGTTGTGGTCTAGCGGCACTACGTCGGCCACGGTTCCCAAGGCGACCAAGTCCAGCAAGGTGCCAAGGTTGGGTTCGGGGTCTGGCAACCGGCCCTGTTCGCGCAGGTGTTTGCGCAGGGCGGTTAGCACGTAGAACATCACGCCTACGCCGGCGGCGTTTTTGCTGATGAACTCACAACCTGGCTGGTTGGGGTTCACAATGGCGTCGGCCTGCGGCAGTTCGTCGCCCGCCAGGTGGTGGTCGGTTACGACCACCAGCATGCCCAGTTCGCGGGCGGCGCGCACGCCTTCCACGGCGGCTATACCGTTATCCACCGTCACAATCAAATCTGGCAGCGGGCCGTCTTCCTGCAAACGGTAAATAATGCCGGGGGTTAACCCGTAACCGTCCGAAAACCGGCTTGGAACTTTAAAATCCACCTGCTTTAAGCCCAGCATGCCCAGGCCCAATAGGGCGACGGCGGTGCTGGTAGCGCCGTCGGCATCAAAATCCCCGAGTATCAGCACCCGCTGCTGTTTTTCGATGGCTTCGGCGAGCAATTCAACGGCACGGTCTATGCCCCGTAATTGCAGCGGCGATGCCAGGTGGCGCAGGGTGTAGCTGAGTTGGTCGTCAGAGGTAACACCACGGGCGGCGTACAGGCGGCGTAATATGGGCGGCAAATCTTGCCCCCAGCCGGGCACGTTGGCTGGCTGGGGGCGACGCAGGATTTTTTTGGGGGTCATGCCGCTCAGGTGTTTTTCCAGTGTTTGGCAATAAAGCCCTGAACGTCGGCGATGTTGTTGTCCAGCACGGTGTATTTCTCTTCCCGCTCGAACAGGTCGGCCAGGTGCGCCGGCAGTTCGGGCTTGGCGCTCACGCCAGATGCTGCTATCGCATCGGGAAATTTCGCCGGGTGGGCGGTGCCCAGGGTAATCATCGGTATGCTGGCATCGCGGCGGCAGTTGCGGGCGGCGCGCACGCCAATGGCGGTGTGCGGGTCTAGCAGATATGCGTTCTGTTGGAACACGTCGCGGATGGTGTCGCAGGTGTCTTTGTCGTCTACAGCACTGCTGTTAAAAAGACTGCGGGCCTGCTTCCAACGGAAGTCGTCGATGCTGACCGGGCCTTTGGAGGCGTCTTCCAGCAGCGTTTTCACGGCATGGCCATCACGGCCGTGCAGATCAAACAGCAGGCGCTCAAAGTTGCTGGACACCATAATGTCCATACTTGGGGACAGCGTGTGCTCCAGCTGGTGCTGTTCGTATTTGTTGCCGCTCATAAAGCGATGCAGTATGTCGTTGCGGTTGGTGGCAATCACCAGCTGGGAAATGGGCAGGCCCATTTTCCGCGCCAGGTAACCGGCGAAAATATCGCCAAAGTTGCCGGTGGGCACCGAGAACGCCATGCTGCGGTCCGGCCCACCCAGAGCCAGAGAGGCATGAAAATAGTACACAATCTGGGCCATGATGCGCGCCCAGTTGATGGAATTCACCGCCGCCAGCTGGGTTTTGCCACCCAGGAATGACTGGTCGCCAAAGCTGGCTTTGACCATGCGCTGGCAGTCATCAAAATTGCCACGCACGGCAATATTGTAAATATTGTCGCCTTGCACCGTAGTCATCTGCCGACGCTGTACTTCGGACACGCGCTGGTAGGGGTGCAGTATGAAGATATCCACGTGTTCGCAGCGGCGGCAGCCTTCGATGGCGGCCGAACCGGTATCACCAGAGGTAGCGCCCATAATCACCACGTGCTGCTTACGCCGTTCCAGCACGTAATCCAACAGGCGGCCCAGCAGTTGCAGTGCGAAGTCCTTGAACGCCAGGGTCGGCCCGCGAAACAGCTCCAACACCCATTCGTTGCTGTCGATCTGTACCAGCGGGGCGATGGCTTTGTGAGCGAACACGCCGTAGGTGTCGTCCAGCATGGTGCGGAAATCGTCGGCGGGAATAGCGCCTTCCACAAACGGGTACATCACCTTAAACGCCAGTTCGCTGTAGCTCAGGCCGCGCCAGCTGCGAATTTCTTCCAGATTGAACTGGGGCAGGCTTTCGGGCACGTACAAACCGCCGTCTGGCGCCAGGCCGGTCAGCAGAACGTCTTCAAAACCCAGTGCGGGCGCTTCACCCCGCGTGCTGATGTATCTCACGTGGACACCCTGTTAGTTAAAGTTTTCAGCGCGAATACGAACCACCTGGCCGTCTATGTCTGGCAGGTTTTCCAATTCTGCAATGGCGCCGTTCATCTGCCGTTCCTGCACTGTGTGAGTCAGGATAATCACCGGGATGCGGCCGTCTTTCACTTCGAATTCTTTTTGCATGATGGATTCGATGTTGATGCCGCTGTCGCTCAAAATAGCCGCGATATTGGCCAGCACACCCGGGCGATCAAACGCGGTGATACGCAGATAATACGCCGACTGCACGTCTTCCATTTCCAGTACAGGCAGGTCTTCCATCGCTTCCGGTGCAAAACCCAGGAAGGGTACGCGCAAGCTGCTGCCGCTGGCGACTATGCGGGCAACGTCGATAATGTCGGCAACCACGGCGGAACCGGTGGCTTCGTCGCCGGCACCGGGGCCGTAGTACATGGTTTGGCCAACGGCGTCGCCGTCTACCAGAATGGCGTTCAGTACGCCGTCTACCTGTGCAATCAGGTGGCTCTGGGGCACCAGCGTGGGGTGAACTCGCAGCTCTATGCCGTCCTCGCGGCGGCGGGCAATGCCCAGATGCTTGATGCGATAACCCAACTGTTCGGCGTGGGCGATGTCGTAGGGGGTAATTTTGGAGATGCCTTCGGTGTAGGCTTTGTTGAACTGCAGCGGCACACCGAAGCCGGCCGAGGCCAGAATGGTGAGCTTGTGGGCCGCATCTATGCCTTCCACGTCAAAGGTCGGGTCAGCTTCGGCGTAGCCCAGAGCCTGGGCTTCTGCCAACACGCCGGCGAATTCACGGCCGGCGCGCATTTCGGTCAGAATGTAGTTACCGGTGCCGTTGATGATGCCGGCAATCCAGTCAATGCGGTTACCCGCCAGGCCTTCACGAATGGCTTTGATAACCGGAATACCACCGGCCACGCCAGCTTCATAAGCCACGATGACGCCGGCTTTTTCAGCTGCGGCGAAAATTTCGGTGCCGTGCTCTGCAATCAGCGCTTTGTTGGCGGTGACCACGTGCTTGCCGTTTTTGATCGCGGTCAGCACCAGCTCTTTAGCGGCATCGTAGCCGCCAATCACTTCCACCACGATATCAATAGCGGGATCGTTCACCACGTCATAGACGTCGGTACTAAAAGGAACCCCGCCCAGGTCAATGTCTGAGCGAGGGGTTCGGCTGGCGATGCGGGTAATCTGGATGTTGCACCCTGTTCTGCCGGCAATGATCGCCGCGTTACGAGTGAGTACCTTGAAGGTTCCGCTGCCCACGGTTCCGAGTCCGCAAATTCCGACACTGACCTGTTTCACTCTTTTACCTCTGATGACGATGGCTGCTGATAGCTGATGGTTAAGGCCGCACAGTATACCGATTCACAGCTTGCGGAATAAGACCTGGCGGCGGCTGATTGCCTAAAGAATGCACATTATCTAAAGAATACCCAAACCGCGCGCCAGGGTTTTGGCGGGCACGTACTTGCGGAAGGATTCAGTGCCCGGACCGGAACGGGGGAAGCCGTAGTAATTCACGGTAATGCCCAGTTCGTTAAGTTCGTCCATTTCGCCGTGTAATTTGCGGCAGTAACCGCAATCGATGTCGGTAAACACGTCAATCACCGCTTTTTGTTCGCCTTTGGCGGCGTACTGGATCAAGGCGGGAGATAACAGGCAGAGAAAAAGACATAGGGGTGTCCGCAATGTGGGTAAAAACAGACCGAGTTAATTCAGCACGGGCTTAGGGTAGCAAAGAAGTCGCAGAAGCGTGCGATGATTGCGTCGTCTTCTGCCGAAACGCAAAAAAGGCAGCCGTGGCTACCTTTTTTAACACTGAGCATGGCGAAAGGCCAATCAGCCCAGCTTTTCCTTGATACGAGCTTTCTTACCAGACAGGTCGCGCAGGTAGTACAGCTTGGCCTGGCGAACAACGCCGCGACGCTTCACTGTAATGCTTTCAATCAACTTGGAAAAACTCTGGAATGTACGTTCTACGCCCACGCCGTAAGAGATCTTACGTACGATGAAAGAAGAGTTCATGCCACGGTTGCGCTTACCAATGACAACGCCTTCAAACGCCTGCAGACGCTCACGGGTGCCTTCAGTTACGCGAACCTGAACGACCACGGTATCACCCGGCGCGAACGGCGGAATTTCCTTGGTCATCTGTTCTGTTTCAATTTGATTGATGATGTTGTTCTTGCCGCTCATCGTTATGCTCCTGATTCCCAATCTTTTAATGCCCTGAGGATTCAGAGGCACACGGTTCGTTTAAAATCTCTGCCAGCAGCTTGCGCTCTTCTTCCGAAAACTCCCGCTTTTCAAGCAGGTCGGGGCGTCGCTCGCTGGTTCGCCTCAACGACTGTTTAAGCCGCCAACGCCGGATCTGATCATGGTGACCGCCCAACAAAACATCCGGCACCGCCTGACCTTCATACACTTCGGGCCGGGTATAGTGCGGACAATCCAGTAAACCGTCGGCGAACGAATCCTGCTCTGCCGACTGCGCATGACCCAGCGCTCCGGGGATGAGGCGCGTAACCGCATCAATCACAGCCATGGCTGCCAGTTCACCGCCGGAAAGCACAAAGTCTCCCAGCGACACTTCACGATCTACTTCTGCCGTAATCAGGCGTTCATCCACACCTTCATAACGGCCCGCCACCAGTATTAGCCGTTGCTCTGCTGCCAAAGATTCCACAACTGCCTGATTCAGGGTTTCACCCTGGGGCGATAAATACACCACACAAGCCGGGCCCGGAGCCGCTTGCCGTGCAGCGTGAATAGCGTCCCGTAGCGGCTGAATTTTCATCACCATACCGGGGCCGCCACCGTAGGGGCGGTCGTCTACCGTGCGATGACGATCATAGGTAAAATCCCGCGGGTTCCAGCTGTGAAAGGTTATTAACCCGTCACGTACGGCCCTGCTGGTGATGCCATAATCGGTTACCGCTGCAAACATTTCCGGGAACAGACTGACAGCGCCAATCCACACCCTAAAACTCCGGATCCCAGTCAACCACCATACGCTTGTTGGCTAAATCCACCTGCATAACGATTTCGTCAGGCAAGTAAGGAATCAACCGTTCGCGCTGATCAATAGAAGCAGGGCTTGCCTGCACCACCAATACGTCGTTGGCGCCAGTTTCCAGCATATGATGCATTATTCCCAGGCATTCATCTTCAACCGTGAACACTTCAAGGCCTTCCAACTGATACCAGTAATAGTCGCCCTTAGGCAGCTCTGGTAACTGTTCGGTTGGCACATGAATGTCAGCCCCGCAGTAACGCTGGGCAACATCACGGTCGTCAATACCCTTCAGCCTGATGACGATCCCCTGCCCTTGGCGACGACCCTCTTCAAGCTTGACGGGAATACGCTTGCCGTCCTGAACCAGGGTCCAGTTGCGGTAGCTCAGTACTCCGTCTCTGGGATCGGTGAAAGAGTAGACTTTTAGCCAACCCTTGATCCCAAACACCGCGGTAATACGGCCGATAACAGTTTCCTGCGAGGATTCTGCCATGTGTGTCACCCCGGTGCGTGTCAGGCTAATCTTCAGATTGCTCTAATAGACTAGTCTGCGGTTTTCAGCAGTTGGGCAACACGATCGCTAGGCTGTGCGCCTTGGCTGATCCAGTGCGCAACACGCTCACGATCAACGCGCAGACGCTCTTCTTGTCCACGGGCGATCGGGTTGAAGAAGCCGACACGTTCAATAAAACGACTGTCGCGTGCTTTGCGGCTGTCGGTCACTGTCAGATGGTAGAACGGGCGCTTCTTGGAGCCGCCGCGAGCCAAACGGATTTTTACCATTTAACCAATATCCTGTTCTGTTGTACGAACTTTGTACGATTCAATGCAGCCAGAAGCGGCTGACATGAAGACCCATACTCGAAAGGGGCGCTATTCTATGCTAAAAAAGCGCCAAAGAAAACAGCGAAACCGGTTTCCCTGTTTTAGGCGTAAGGCATTTTACATACGACCAAAGGGAGGCTGACCGCCTCCACCGCCGGGCGGCATCATACCACCCAAACCGCGCATCATGTTGGCCATTCCGCCTTTCTTACCGAATTTTTTCATCATCTTCTGCATTTGCTTGTGCTGCTTCAGCAGCCGGTTCACATCTTGAATCTGCGAACCGGAACCATTGGCAATACGGCGCTTGCGGGAGTTATTGACGGTGTCCGGGTAACGGCGCTCTTTGGATGTCATGGAACAGATAATCGCTTCCATTTGCCCCATAGACTTATCGTTTACCTGCTGCTGGGCTACTTTGGCCATCTGGCCCATACCCGGCAGCTTGTCCATCAGGCCACCAATACCGCCCATGCTTTTCATTTGCTGGAGCTGGTCGCGAAAGTCTTCAAGATCAAAACTTTTGCCTTTCTTGATCTTTTTGGTGAGCTTCTCGGCTTTGCTCTGGTCCAGCTTGCGCTCGGCTTCCTCTATAAGGGAGAGCACATCGCCCATACCCAGAATGCGTGACGCCACGCGGTCTGGATGGAACAGCTCCAAAGCGTCGGATTTTTCACCCACACCCAGGAACTTGATCGGCTTGCCGGTAATGTGGCGTACCGACAGGGCTGCACCACCGCGGGCATCGCCGTCGGTTTTGGTGAGCACCACGCCGGTCAGCGGCAGGGCTTCGTTAAAAGCCTTGGCGGTGTTGGCGGCGTCTTGCCCGGTCATGGCGTCTACCACGAACAGCGTTTCTATCGGTTTTACCGCGGCGTGCAGGCGGCTGATTTCGCCCATCATCATTTCATCAATGGCAAGGCGGCCGGCGGTATCCAGTATCACCACATCAATGTGTTTTTTGCGCGCTGCGCTGATGGCGCCTTCGGCAATGGCGACCGGGTCTTGATCGGCGGAGCTGGGGAAGAACTCTACGCCTACCTCGTTGGCCAGGGTCTCCAGCTGTTTAATAGCGGCCGGGCGGTAGATGTCGGCACTGACCACCATAACGCTTTTCTTTTGGCGCTCTTTCAGGAATCGCGCCAGTTTGGCAACGGTGGTGGTTTTACCGGCACCCTGCAGACCCGCCATCATAATGACCGCAGGCGGGGCAACCGACAGGTTCAAGCCGGTGTTGGCCTCGCCCATCACCCGCTCCATCTCCTGCTGCACCACTTTTACAAATACTTGGCCGGGTGTCAGGCTACGCTGAACTTCCTGGCCAATGGCGCGCTGGCGAACACTCTCTACGAAGTCCTTAACCACCGGCAAAGCAACGTCGGCTTCAAGCAGCGCCATGCGAACTTCACGTAGCGTATCTTTGATATTGTCTTCGGTAAGCCGCGCCTGACCCGTGATTTTGCGCAGACTGCCGGAGAGTCGGTCCTGTAGATTTTCAAACATGCGGTTCTTCCGTACCCGGATAAGAGTATTCAGGAATCAACAGACCCCGGGGTCTGTTGATTCCGGTTGCATAATTAGCACATTATAACCAGACTATCGTCCCGAAACGACCAGCTCAGTGAAATCACTTTTAATGCGCCGTAAACCTCAGCCTGAACAGCGGCATATAGGGCAGCCCAGGATTAACACTTTATGGGAACGCTGATTCTCGCGGTTACCTCACTTCTGTTATACAGCATTGGCACGGCCTTGCAGGCTCTTCATTTCCGCGGCCGGGTGCAAAGCAGCTTGGCAATGACCACTTTGGTGGGCGTTCTTGCTTTGGTGGGCCACGCACTGCTGATCACTCAGATTGTGCATCATGACGGCGGCTTCGATTTCAGCATTGTGCGCAGCTCGCTGGTTATCTCCTGGCTGATCACCTTCTTACTATTGGGGCTAAATCTTACCAAGCCCCTGCAAAACCTTCTATTGGGCGTATACCCCCTGGCCGGCATGACGATTATTGTTGCGCTGGCAGCGCCCACTCCGGCGCGGCTGGTGCCAGAGCACAGCTACGGCATGCTTACCCACATTGCCCTGTCAGTAACCGCTTACAGCCTGTTCAGCCTGGCAGCCATTCAAGCCGTGCTGTTGTCCATCCAGAACCGCCAACTTAAAAGCAACTACAACAGCCGCCTGTTGCGCAACCTGCCCCCCCTGCAAACCATGGAGTCGGTACTGTTCGAACTGGTGTGGGCCGGAGTTGTGCTACTGATTCTGGCCATTGTTACCGGCGCTCTTTTTGTGGAAGACCTGTTCGCCCAGGACATTGCCCACAAGACTCTGTTTTCGGTACTCTCGCTGCTGGTGTTTGTGGCCTTGCTGATTGGCCGCCACACCAAAGGCTGGCGCGGAGTGACCGCTAGCCGCTGGACACTGGCAGGCTGCGCGCTATTAATGGTAGCGTTCTATGGCAGCAAGCTGGTGCTGGAACTGATTTTCCATCGTGGCCTTTAGTAAGGTAACCAGGACGCTAACGCGCGCACCGCCAAAGCTGGCTATGCCGCTTTACTTCCCGCGCCTTCGACGCTCTCCACAAATACAAGGACACCTCGCTTGAACGAAACATCGCTGACCGCGCTGTTTATTACACTAGCCGGACTGATTCTACTATCGGCCTTCTTTTCCAGCTCTGAAACCGGAATGATGTCGCTGAACCGGTATCGCCTGAAGCACATGGCGCAAACCGGTCACAAAGGTGCCAAGCGCGCCCACAGACTTCTGCAACGAACCGATCAGCTGATCGGCGTTATCCTGATTGGCAACAACTTCGTTAACATCTTTGCCTCGGCCATTGCCACGGTGATTGCGATACGCATCTGGGGCGACGCCGGTATTGCCATAGCGACGGTGTTGCTGACCATTGTTATCTTGATTTTTGCGGAAGTGACGCCCAAAACCCTGGCCGCGCTGTTTCCAGAAAAAATCGCCTTTCCTGCCAGCTATGTGCTGGCTCCGCTGCTAAAAATGCTTTACCCGGTGGTATGGGCGGTAAACCTGCTCACCGGTGGCATTTTGAAAGTGCTGCGGGTGTCGTCGGAAGACATCGCCAACGATCACCTCAGCCGCGAGGAGCTGCGCACCCTGGTGAACGAAGCCGGCGCGCTGATTCCAGCCAAGCACAAAGATATGCTGGTAAGCATACTGGACCTGGAAAAAGTGACCGTGACGGACATTATGGTGCCCCGCAACGAAGTCGTCGGGATTGATCTGGATGACGACCTGGACAGCATTCTGCGCCTGCTACGCAACAGCCAGCACACCCGCTTACCGGTTTATAAAGGCGATATCAATGACATTCAGGGCATTCTGCATTTGCGCAATACCACCAAACTGCTGCAAAAAGATGACTTAAACAAAGACATGATTGCACAGCTGTGCACCGAGCCTTACTTTGTTCCGGAAAGCACACCTTTGAACACCCAGCTGATTAACTTTCAGAAGGGTCGCCGTCGCTTTGGCATTGTAGTAGACGAATACGGCGAAGTGCTGGGCCTGGCCACGCTGGAAGACATTCTTGAAGAAATTGTGGGCGAATTCACCACCGACTATGCATCCACCAGCCCAGACATTATTCCCCAGGATAATGGTACCTATATTATTGACGGCACAGCTTCGCTGCGGGTCATTAACAAAAGCTTGTCCTGGAAATTGCCAATAGATGGCCCTAAAACCCTGAACGGGTTGATTACCGAAACTCTGGAGAACATTCCCGACAGCAACGTGTGCCTGAGAGTTGGCGGGCATCGAGTTGAAGTGCTACAGATTAAAGATAATGTTGTGAAGGCGGCCATTGTGCATCCAAAAAAACGCAAGAAACGCGGGCTTGGCCGCTGAACATCACGCCGGCCTCAGTAACCGTTGATGCATGCTTGCGCACCAGCGTAGCAACGCCGGTATTCCGCAGCAACGTTCCGATAGCCGCCCGGTACACCGGGTGTCTGCTCAAACGAAAAATGCCGGCGTGTAGCCGGCATTTTTTATTTTCACTGCGCATTTTTTCAATTGCGCGAGTTTTATTCCAACTGCGCAGGTTTCATTCGCCCTGCGCAGCTTTTCTTGGCACTGAAAATTTCGCTTCAGGCTTCTGTTTTCTTACACGCAGCTTTTACAGCTGTGGCCAGTTCGCCGTTTTCCGACATTTCCATAATGATGTCGCAGCCGCCAACCAATTCGCCGCTAATATACAGCTGCGGGTAAGTAGGCCAGCTAGAGTGCACTTTCAGCGCTTCACGCAGTTCCGGGTTGTCCAGAATGTTTACAAACGCAAATTTCTCGCCGCAGGCCATTAAGGCCTGGACTGTTTTTGCCGAAAAACCGCACTGCGGCGCTTGAGGAGAACCCTTCATATACAGAATAGCCGGGTTTTCTTCGAGTTGGCTTTTAATGGTGTCGTTCATATCCATGTTATCTACCTCTGTGCTGGAAGCTAAAATGAAAAAGGAAAGCTTGCCTTGGGGCAATCGATTTTAGTCATTGTACACGGCCCCGGCAGACCTACCAACCGTCGCCGGTTGCCGCGCTTTCGAAAACCAGGGACAGATTTGAAATCTGTCCCTTATCGCTAAAGACGGGGCACCGGCGGGCCCTGATCGTTGTCATGCCACCGCAGAGCGGCTAGACTGATTGCCCCTATTTTTTCACTCTACATCCACAATCATCAGGCTAGAAGCCCCGGCAACCCGGGCCTCCAGCGAGGTAAGGGCCATTTCATGGCAGTACGACATTTTTTAACACTGAACGACCTGACACCCGATGAACTGGAAGCGCTGCTGGACCACGGCTCGCGCCTGCGTCGTGAATGGCACCAGGGCGTTACCCGCGACACCTTGAAAAATCGTGTGCTGGCGATGATTTTTGAAAAGTCATCTACCCGCACCCGGGTATCCTTCGAAGCAGGCATGATGCAGCTTGGCGGCTCGGCGTTGTTTTTGTCGCCCCGCGACACCCAGTTGGGCCGTGGCGAACCGATTGAAGATTCGGCCATTGTTATCTCCAGCATGGTCGATGCGGTGATGATTCGCACCTTCGCCCACAATACCGTGGAGCGCTTTGCGGCTGCCTCCTCAGCGCCCGTGATCAACGCGCTGACTGACGACTTCCACCCCTGCCAACTGCTGGCCGATATGCAAACCTATCGCGAAAACCGCGGCAGCATTCGCGGCGCCACGGTGGCCTGGATCGGCGATGGTAACAATATGTGCCATTCCTACATCAACGCTGCGGTAATGTTCGGCTTTCATCTGAACGTGGCCTGCCCGAAAGGCTATGAGCCTGACGCCGCCGTATTTGAAGCACACAAAGAACATGTCACCGTGATGCGCGAGCCGGCGGACGCCGCCCGCGACGCCAACCTGCTGGTAACCGATGTGTGGGCTTCCATGGGCCAGGAAAGCGAGCAGAAAGCCCGTAACCTGGCGTTTTCGAGCTACCAGATTAATCCGCAGTTGATGGCACTGGCCGCTAAAGACGCTTTGTTTATGCACTGCCTGCCGGCGCATCGCGGCGAAGAAATCTCGCAAGACATGATGGAGCATTCGGGCTCGGTAGTGTGGCAGGAAGCGGAAAACCGCTTGCACGCTCAAAAAACCCTGCTGGAATTCCTGATTCTTAAACGTCTGGATTGAATGATGAACAAGCCCGCAATCGCATCTGACTGGTTGCTTGAAGTCAACAATCTGTGCTGCGGCTATGGCGGCGAAGCTGTGGTGAAGAACGTCAGTTTTGCGCTGCACCAAGGCGACATTGGCTGCCTGCTGGGCCCAAGCGGCTGTGGCAAAAGCACTATTTTGCGCGCGCTGGCCGGCTTTTTACCGCTTAGCGACGGTAAAATCAGCCTTCAGGGCCAGGCCATCAGCCTGCCCGGCCGCGCTCTGCCGCCGGAAAAACGCCGTATTGGCATGGTGTTTCAGGATTACGCGCTCTTCCCGCACCTGAGCATTGCCGACAACGTGGGTTTTGGTTTGAACCGCCTGAGCAAAGCCGAGCGCCAACGCAAGGTCACTGAATTACTGGAACTGGTGCAACTGCAGGATCTTGCCAACGGCTACCCTCACGAATTGTCGGGCGGGCAGCAACAGCGGGTTGCGCTGGCTCGCGCGCTGGCGCCAGAACCCACGCTGATTTTGCTGGACGAACCGTTTTCAAATCTGGACGCAGATTTGCGCCGGCGGCTGAGCCTGGATGTGCGTGACATTCTGAAAACCCTGGGCATCAGCGCCATTCTGGTGACCCACGACCAGCAAGAAGCCTTTGCAATGTGCGATCAGGTGGCGGTGCTGCAAAAAGGCCGAATTCAGCAATGGGACGTGCCGTTTAACCTGTATCACGAGCCAACCAATCGTTTTGTTGCCAGCTTTGTGGGCCAGGGTAGCTTTGTACTTGGCAGCACCCTGGGGCCAGACGCCATACAGTCAGAACTCGGCGTTATTCACGGTAACCGGGCTTACAGATGGGAAGCAGGCACACCGGTCGATGTGCTGATTCGGCCCGATGACATCGTTTACGATGAACATTCGCCTTTACGGCCCAGGGTGATTGAAAAAACCTTTGCCGGTACATCCACGCTCTATCGTTTTCGCTGTGCCGAATCCACTGAGTTCGAGGCGCTGTTCCGCAGCCACCTGGATTTCAATGTGGGTGATCTTGTTCCTGTGCGGGTTGATGCAGACCACCTGATTGCGTTTGAACGCGGTATACCTTGGCCAGTGCCTCACTGGCGCCATCCACATCCAGCTCCATAACGACGGTTGGGTGCAAGAGCTGCTGCTGGGCAATGCGCAGGGCCACATTTGCTGGCGAATACCGTTCAAACCTTGGAACAGCAACATACAGAGCACTGCGATCAACAGCACAAAACCCGCTAGGCGGGCATAAAGTTTTAGAAAGTAAATCAGGGGGCATGGGGTCGTCACCAACTCGTTGAACTGCACCCGCAGTTGAACCGGTTTGCCAATGTAGTCATCGGCGCCCATTTCCAGACCCAGTATCTGGTCCATGTCATCGGTTCTGGCGGTTAGCATCAGTATCGGGCCGCTGTATTGCGGCCCCGCCGTGGGACTCAATAGACACCGTAAGCCCGTTATTCTGCAGGTAATCGCGGGTCAGGCTGGCCAGCCGTTCGTCGTCTTCTACAATCAGGATTCGCCAGTTGTCAGTCGTCCGTTCCATAACAGTCTTTCCTAACTTCAGGCTATGACAAGGGCCGGCCCTGGGCAATTTCCTCTGCACTGGCGCTGCGGCGGCCAACAATTTCCAAATCAAAATACAAGGTTAGACCAGCCAGCGGATGATTGGCATCAATACGCACCAAATTTCCGTCAAAACCCATCACCTGGACAATCTGCGCCTCGGTGCCCGTGTTGGTCTGAAACTTCATGCCCGCTTGTAAGTTCTCTACGCCTTCGAACATCGAGCGCGGTACTTTACGCACCAGGTCGGCCTGGTGTTCACCGTAGGCCATCGCCGGCGGCACGGTGACTTCCAGGCAGTCGCCCACGTGACGGTCTTTCACTGCACGCTGAATGCCCTCAACAATGTCCGGGCTGCCGTACACAAAGTGCAGCGGCTCACTGCCTTCAGAAGTATCTACCAGCTCACCAACGGCATTTTTAAGTACATAGTGAACGGTGAACACATCAATTGTAGGAGAAGAATCTTGCATAGGTTGCGTCATTGCTCTTATTGGGGTGTATTGGTCAGTTGCAGGCCGTAAATCAGTAACCGCTGGTCCAGCTTCTGGCGAAGCCCTTTAGGCGCGGCCAGTTGCATGCGTTCCAGCAGCGATTGGAAGCGGCTTTGGTCGTCGCGGGTACGGGCGGCCCGCACCAGGGTCATCAGTTTACCACGACCTGTGGTCGTTTCAGCCTGTATGCGTTTCAGTGCTTTAGCAATCACCAACTCTTCAGCGGTAAAGTCACAGCCAAAGGGAAACGGTGGAAAACGGTTGTTGCCCGGCACCGCTGCCAAGGCTTTGTGGATGTGTGCCGGCGTATTATCGGCCCAAGCTTTTGGCGGTTTGAAACTCTTCGCCACCTTGCCGGCCTTTTTCGCCTGCTGCAAAAGGCCGGTCTGGAAGCGGGCGTCGGCAATCGCGATCAGCCGCAGGTATACCTGCTCGTCAGACTGGCCCCGCAAATCGGCAATGCCATATTCGGTGATCACAATGTCCCGCAAGTGGCGAGGGATGGTGCAATGGCCGTAACTGAACACAATATTCGACAATACTTTGCCAGCCGCTTTGCGAGTGCTGCGTAAACACAAAATGGAACGCGCGCCCGCTAAATCCATACCCATGGCCACAAAGTTGTACTGACCGCCTACGCCGCTGACCACGCGGCCGTCTTCCAGGCCGTCAGACACCGCCGCGCCCGCCAGGGTGTACATCATGGTGGTGTTTATAAAACGACCGTGCCGGCGCTGGGCGGCTTTCAACGCCTGATTGCCGAAGCGGTGGTCGTACAGGTCATTGATGTAGTTCACGCTGGTCATGCAGATACGCTGGCGCTGCTGTGGCGACAGGTCACGCAGTGCCTGGTAGAAAGATTCGGGGCCGATGTAGAAGCCGCCGTGCATCACCACGCCGTCGCTCAGCTTGTCGCCCAAGCCGCCGTCTTGCAGTAGCCGGCGGGTGTCGGGGTGGTTGATGTCGGCAGGCACGGTGCGCTGCTGCAGCCCAAGCTGGCCATCCTGCAAACGCAGTTCAGAATGCACAATCCCGAATCGCTGCAGGAACTTCAAATCCTGCGGCCTCAGCGGCGAGGCAATAATGTGCTCACGCAATAGCACATCAAGTGACTCCAGGTTGATCTGCGCGCTGATGTCACCGCGGTTCAGCAACTCCTGCAGCCCTTGATGAGCAAACACTTCACGCTTTAACACCCCGGCTTCCACCAGGTGCAAAAAGCCGTCAATGATCATTTCGCTGCAACCGTAAAGGCCCTGATCAAACGTGCCGGTGCCACCAATACCATCGACGGCCGGATAGCGGGCGGCGATGTCCAGCTGCTGATATAAGCGTTTCCAGGCGTCGTTATGGCGGTGGCGCAAAATGGTGCTATTGATTAACGCAGACCCCAGGGAACCGATACCCACCTGCAACGTGCCGCCGTCTTTTACCAAGGTGCTGGCATAGAAACCAATGAGATGGTCCGGCGGACTGATGGCCATTTGTGGCGCCGGAAACATCGGGTAATCGCTTTGCGGTTGCGCCAAAACCACGTCTATATCGGCTTCGGCCATCTGGGCATCACGGCCCAGCCAGGGCAAATGCCGGTTCAGCTCACCCACCAATACGGTGGGCACGCCTTCTTCGCGCTGGCGCGCACGCAACAGCGGGATAATGTCCAGGGTCAGGTCCGGATTGCAGCTCAGGCTCACCTGCCCCGGCTCACCGTTTTGATCACCTGGCGCCACCATTTGAGCCACCACGTTGATACCCTTAGCCATCAAATCGCGCACCGCATGAGTATAATTCAGGCTGATATAGTGGCGCTGCTGCGACGAATTGTGCATAAAACTGCCGGCCTTGAAAAAGAACTCCGACACTTTCACATTCGGCGGCAGTTTGTTGGCCCGCAAATCCAGAGCGTATTCCAGATCCGGGATCGCGCCGTACAAGCGCTCTGAAAAAGGTTCGAGGAAGCGCTTTTCCAGGGCCGAACGGCCACTGGGTTTCACCAGCGACAAGGCGGTAAAAATGTGCAGTTCGATTTGGGGGTCGCGCTTGGCGCGCTGATAGAGGGCATTTGCAAAGCGCAGTGGCTTGCCCAAACCCAGAGGCAAACCAAGAATAATCTTGTTGCCAACACGGCGGATTACTTCTTCGACACAGGCGTCTGCGTCGTCCATTCGCATCGTGCAATCTTCGGCCATTTTCCGGTTCCCGTTAACCCATAATGAATTCTGTTAACAGAATCATCACACGGGTAGCACGGCCAAACAATGCGTCAAATCAGCAATCGGGTGTCCCGCCAGGCTGATTCAGCGGTTTCAGAAGGTCCACTTCAGATTCAGGCAGGCGCCTTCGTCAATCAGGGAAAAGCCACGATCGCTAACGCCTATTTGCTCGGACGCATCTGCGCCGACCGCAAAAATGGCAATGTTGATAACGAGCAATGTGAAGAATAGTCGAAGAATCATATCGGGAAACAATTGTTGGCTAGTCAGAAATTATACGAATTGAATAAGCCAAAGTTTAATACACTTCAGCATCTGCGCTGTGTTTCAGCGCACATTGTCACATCGTTTATTGCCTGATCAGTCAAACAACCGCAGTTGTGTGACCGGTGCCTCATCATTTCGAAACCTTACTCCCATTCCCAGCAGCCGCACCGGCCGCTGAGTGTCGGTCATCAGTTCATTCAACAATTGTTGGTAGTCCGCAATAACGGGCAGCGCCGCGGATTCACGCACCCGTTCCAAGGTGTGCGTGGAAAAATCGCTGTAACGGATTTTTACAAACAGTTTGTGTAAGGGCTTGTGCTCTGCCTTACGGGCAAGGCGCGCGTGTAAGTCATCCAGAAGGTTCACCAGCACTGCGTCACAAGCGGCTTTGTCTGGCAAATCCTGCGCAAAGGTGCGCTCAACGCTCAGGGATTTCGCAATGCGCGACACCACCACCGGGCGTTCGTCGCGGCCATGGGCCATTTCGTGCAGGCGGTAACCCTGCTTGCCAAAACGCTCTATCAGAATTTCAGCGCCCAGCTGCTGCAGGTCGCCACAGGTTTGGGCTCCCATGGAGTGGAGCTTGCCCGCTGTTACCTGGCCCACACCAAACAACTTTTGCACCGGCAGATTGGCCACAAACCCGGCAATGTCCTGTGGACGAATCACAAACAAGCCGTCGGGTTTTTCCCAATCGCTGGCAATTTTGGCCAAAAATTTGTTGGGCGCCACCCCGGCGGAAATAACAATGCCGGTTTGCTGCCTTACCCGCTCGCGCAGGTGGCGGGCAATCAGCGTAGCGCTGCCCTGGTGTTCAGTAACGTCAGACACATCCAAAAAAGCTTCATCCAGCGACAGCGGCTCTACCAAATCGGTCACCTCGCGCAATATGGCCATCACCTGCTGCGACACCGCCCGGTAGCGCGGCATATCCACCGGCACGGTCACCAGGTCCGGGCACAGGCGCCGAGCCTCGCCGCCCGGCATGGCTGAGCGCACGCCGTAAGCGCGGGCCTGGTAATTGCAGGTGGTCACCACGCCGCGCCCACCCTGCCCGCCCACCGCCAGAGGAACATGCCGTAGGGAAGGGTCATCACGCATCTCCACGGCGGCATAAAAGCAGTCGCAATCTACGTGAATTATCTTGCGTTGAGACATAAAACCCCGCTTAACCACACCCGCTGTATATGCATACAGCCTTGTATCTTACCTCCAGTTGCTCAAAATGTCAGGATTGTCCACGGCAAGCCGCTTATAAAGCCGTATTGCAGGAATTTCTATCCATCTTTCTGACATCGAAAAAGGCCATCTATATCATGACCCAACCCATTTCAGACGCCCAGCGCACCGAACTGGAAGCGGCCGCTTTCCGTTGCCTTATTAGCCACTTGCGTGAACATACCGAGGTGCAAAATAGTGACCTGATGAACCTGGCCGATTTTTGTCGCAACTGTCTGTCAAAATGGTATCTTGCCGCAGCACAGGAGCAGGGTGTAAATATGACCGACCCGCAAGCGCGCGAAGCCATTTACGGCATGCCCTACGATGAATGGAAACAACGCTACCAGAGCGGCCCAAAGCAGGATTACCATTAATGACCGATACCCCAGCCACCGGCGCTAAACAAGGCTTTCAGCTGAAAAGCGCCAGTGTGTCGATGACAGCTCTGGCGCTTTATTATTTCGAGAGCGAAGATTTTGAAGCCACCCTGCGGGACAAAATCAGCCAGGCGCCCGGCTTTTTCAAAGACGTTCCGCTGATTATAAGTCTTGAAAAGTACGAAGGCCTGGACAGTGATCTGGATTTTTTCAGCATTATTGGCACCTGCCGGCGCCACAATATTCATGTGGTGGGCGTGCGTGGTGGCAATGAAAACCACCGCCGCATGGCCCGCGGTGCGTCGCTGGCATTAATACCCGGCACCAACGCGCGCGATAAAGATCATGCCAGCGAGCCGACCACCGAAGCGCCTACCCCCGAACCCGTTGCAGAACCCATACCTGTGCCATCGGTGGCGGTGCCCGCCAAAATCATCAGCCAGCCGGTACGTTCCGGCCAGCAGGTTTGTGCCGCAGGGGGTGACCTGGTGATTTTAGCGCCAGTGCAACCCGGCGCCGAAGTGATGGCAGCCGGTAATATTCACGTGTACGGCCCGCTGCGCGGTCGCGCACTGGCGGGTGTAAACGGCGACGAGAACGCGCGCATTTTCTGCCAGTCGTTAGAAGCCGAACTTGTATCTATCGCCGGGCAATATAAAATCTTTGAAGACTTGCAAGGAAGCGGCTGGAAAAGCGCCGTGCAACTTCAGCTCACGGACAATCTGATGGTGGTAACGCCACTGGAAAAGGCCTGATCAGACCCGGGTTTGCCAGCAGTAACCGGTTTGCCAGGCCTCGACAACCACGACATCGCAATGCGGGAACCAAATTTTGGCTAGAATTATTGTAGTAACCTCAGGAAAAGGCGGCGTTGGCAAAACCACCACCAGCGCTTCGATCAGCACCGGCATAGCCAAACGTGGCCACAAAACCGTGGTCATCGATTTTGATGTTGGCCTGCGTAATCTGGACCTGATCATGAACTGCGAGCGCCGGGTGGTGTACGACTTCGTTAACGTCATTCAGGGCGAAGCTTCACTGAGCCAGGCATTGATCCGCGACAAGCGGGTAGACACCCTGTTCATTCTGCCGGCCTCGCAAACCCGGGAAAAAGAAGCGCTGACCAAAGAAGGCGTAGAGAAGGTCATCAACGAGCTGTCACAAACCTTCGACTACATCATCTGTGATTCGCCCGCCGGCATTGAACACGGCGCTCAAATGGCTCTGTATTTTGCAGACGAAGCGATTGTGGTGACCAACCCGGAAGTGTCATCCGTGCGCGACTCTGACCGCATTCTGGGCATTCTGCAGAGCAAGTCACGCCGTGCCGAAAAGGGCCAGGACCCAGTAAAAGAACACCTGCTGGTTACCCGCTACAACCCGGCTCGGGTAGAACGCGGGGAAATGCTGTCGGTGGCCGATGTGGAAGAAATTCTGGCGATACCTCTGCTGGGCATTATCCCCGAAAGCCAAGTGGTGCTGAACGCCTCTAACCAAGGCTTACCGGTCATTCTGGAGACCGAAACCGATGCTGGCCAGGCTTATGATGACGCCGTGGCGCGCCTGCTAGGAGAAGAACGGGAACACCGTTTTATGACAGCCCATAAGAAGGGCTTCTTTTCACGGATGTTCAAGGGGGGCTAAAGCATGAGTTTTCTGGACTATTTCAGGGGCAAAAAAACCAATACTAATACCGCTAACGTGGCCAAAGAACGACTACAGATTATTGTGGCCCACGAGCGGGGCCACCGCAAACAGCCGGATTACCTGCCGGCGCTGCAGCAGGAACTGCTGGCAGTTATCCGCAAGTATGTGGACATCAGCGACGACATGGTACAAGTAGAGATAGACCGCACCGACACGTGTTCGGTGCTTGAACTGAACGTAACGCTGCCCGAGAAGTGACGCCGGCACGGGTTCGGGCTACGCTTTTACCCTCTTTTAAAATAGGCTGCCTGAACCATGCCGTTGCTTGCACGCGAGATAATGACCCCGAGTATCAAAGCGGTGCCCCAGTCCTGGACTATGGACAGGTTGGCCCGCTTTCTGACCGACAACGAAATTGCCGGCAGCCCGGTTACCGATGACAGCGGCGACATCATCGGCATTGTTACCCTGAAGGATATTACCGAATTTCGCTGGAACGCCAGCCGCCCGGAAACCGAGGCCCAGCTAACGGAAGACGAGGCCCGCGAGGCCCGGCGCCTGCGCATGGTTATTTACAAGGGTATGGGTAAACTGCCGGTGGAGGTCAGGGACATAATGACCCCTATTCTGCTGTCGGTTGACGAAGACACGCCGGTGCGCGACATTGCCAAAACCATGATGGCCGAGCATTTGCACCGTATATTTGTCATCCTTGATGGAAAAATCACCGGAATCATAACCACTTATGATCTTCTCAAGATCATTGCCGACCGCGATATGACCCAGCGCTGCGCGATGCAAGACTGAACCGGCCAGCCCGTATCCGCCATCCGATTCGCCCGTTTTAGAGGTACTGCCCCTTATGCCCGCAGCATCGCAAGACCGCCTCAAAATGTACGTACTAGACACCAATGTCCTGATTCACGACCCCAACGCCCTGCTGAATTTTGAAGAGCACCAGGTCATCATTCCGATGACCGTGCTGGAGGAGCTCGACAGCCTGAAATCCGGCAAGCAGGCGGTAGCGGCCGATTGTCGCCAGGCCATTCGCACCATTGACCGGCTGTTAGGCGACGCCAGCCCGAAGCAGATTGAAAGCGGTGTGCCTATTGCACGGGGCGAAAAAGCAGAGCCCATGGGAACGCTGTCAATCCTGATGAGCTCGGAACTGGTAAGCGGCCACGCCCTGCCCGAGCACCTGAACGATAACAAAATCATCAACAGCCTGGCCGCCCTGCAGGAACGCCACACCAACCGCGACATCATTCTGGTTAGCAACGACATCAACATGCGGCTGAAAGCCCGCGGCTTTGGCGTAGAAGCCGAGGTTTACCACAACGACCAGCTGGTAGACGACATAGGCCTGCTGCCCCGGGGCTATATCGAGTTCCCCGGTTCGTTCTGGGACACCATCAGCAAAGTGGAAACCAAGCAGCGGGATGGCGCCACCGAGCACAGATTCAAGCGCGAAGGCGAACTGGCGCGGCTGAACATCAACGAGTTTGTGCTGGACCAACAGGGCTTTGTAGGCAAAGTGTGCGAGCTGGGCGACGACTACCTGGTCATTCGCGACCTGCACCAGCACGACCTGATGAACGAAGAAGTCTGGGGGCTGATTCCCCGCGATATCTATCAGGCCATTGCCCTGAACCTGCTGCTAGACCCAGACATTCACCTGGTGAACCTGACCGGCGCCGCCGGCTCTGGAAAAACCATTCTTGCGCTGGCGGCCTGCATTGAACTGACCGTGGCCAGCAAACTCTACAAGCGTATTATTGCTACCCGCAGCATCCAGGGGTTAGACGAAGACATTGGCTTTCTGCCGGGCACCGAAGCGGAAAAAATGGAGCCCTGGCTTGGCGCCATTGTGGACAACCTGGAGGCGCTGCACGAAGACGACGAGAACATGACCGCCAGCGTGGATTACATCCTCAGCAAAGTGCCCCTGCACTTTAAATCCCTGAACTACATTCGGGGCCGCAGCTTCCAGCACAGCCTGATCATTATTGACGAATCCCAGAACCTGACCCCGCACCAGATTAAAACCATCATCACCCGCGCCGGAAACGGCTCGAAGGTGATCTGCCTGGGTAATCTGGCGCAGATTGACACCCCTTACTTGAGCGCTCTGAGCTCCGGCCTGACCTACATGACCGAACGCTTCAAAACGTTTCGCCACGGTGGCCACATACACCTGCAAGGCGTGCCCCGTTCGGCATTGGCGGAATTTGCGGAAGCCAACCTGTAAACTATGAAGACAATACCGCCTGCCAAGTGGTTAAAACCTGAATAAAAAAGCCCGGTCAGTTCCTTTACTGACCGGGCTTTTTTCAACCTACCGCCAATTGGCCCAACACCCCGAACAAAAACCCTAGAACTGCGCCCATAGGCGGCAGCCAGTGTTTTTCTAACTTTGCCTGCGGAGCAATGTCCTGAAACACCAGATACAAAATACCGCCAGACGCAAACAGCATAATAAAGTCCAGAACCTCATCGTATTGCGCCAGCCAGACGTGCCCGACAACACCTGCCGCCGGCCCCAAAGGCACCAGGCAGCAGAATATCAGCAACACCTTTTTACCTTCGATACCCTGGGCTTTGCGGCTGCGATGAATGGTGAGCGGATTTTCCGCCGCGGTCATCTCGCGATAGGCGTTGAAGCCTTCCGGTAAATTTTGCACCGCAATCAGCAGCGCCAGCAGCATGCCGCCCTGGCCGCCCACCGCAAACATAGCCCCCAGCGCCAGCGCTTCCGGTATGAAATCCGCCAGCATCGCGATCAACTGCGACACCGAGCCCTGAGCCTTCGCCAGCACCACATCCAGCAAGCCAAATCCCAGCCCGCCGATTATCATCGCCAGTGCTATCCACCAAGCGTTTAACAATTCAACGCTTTCTGGCACCAACACCAACGCAACCGCCGATAATAACGCGCCGCCACCGAAGGCAATCACACCGTGGCGGAATTCGCTTTCCAGCCAGCTTGGCCCAATATGCTCAAACTTTGCCAGAACCGCGCCGATTGGAATGGCGGCTCCAGCCAGCGTTGCTAAAATAACGGCTGTCCATAACGACGTCATAAACGCATGTCTCACCTTGATGAATGTAAAAACCGTAGCTTACACACTAAGTGCAGCACCACTTGTTTTGAGGACGCCTGAGTACTCTCCCCAAAATATCTCTGCCGGTGTTCGATACCCCAGGAGATCCCGGTCATTAGCAGAATCGATATCCCAACAAAAGCGGTGATGGTGATGAACATCGTCGAGGTAATGGGGTGGGCGTGATGATTCACCAAGGCCAGACTTGGCCGAAGACGCCTTCGAGCGTGGGAATCAGATCGCGATCCCGATGACGATCGCAATAAGTGCTGGCATCGGGCGGAAATTGGACGTGGAAGAGGGCATCACGAAGCTCCTTTAGTGATGTTTGCAACCTCCTTTGACCTTAACGCATTGAGTCCCAAAGTTTCCAGCTTCGAGGCTCAATGCAATCATGGTGAGCTAGCGTGACGGCGAGTCGCGTTACCCCACGAAAACAGGGGACGCAACGAAGTTCCAGATAATCACCGAACCCACGCGAGTAGCCACCAGAATAACAAGAGCCACGGTCAGCAGTGCGCCGCCATAAAATACGGCTCTGTCCTGATCAATACCCATCACAATGGGCAAACCGTCGTACATTAACCAGGCGCCGTAGCAGGCGGCCGCCAAAAATACCATCGCATTGAACCAGGGCACCGGATACAGCAGAGCGAAGCCTGCCAGAAACATCGGTGTGCAGGAGTACGCCGCCAGTGCAATGCCGTTAGACGGCGTTATCTCTTCTTTGGCGCCGTAGGTTTTAGCCATCCAGTTCACGGCGTAACCCAGTGCAAAAACGCCCACCAGCATGGCAATATACGTTAGCACACTGAGTTGGGCCGCGCTGATTTCGGTCAGCTTGACAATCCTTTCGCTGCCCACTGTCCAACCAAAAATAGCTGTTGATATATAAGCACAAATCGGCGCTATCGCCGCCAGAATCACAACGTAGGCAACGTAAAGCCGGCGGGGTGTTTCGTGCTCGTTACGAATGGCAGCCCATTCGGCGCCCGGTTTCGTGAATAATCCAAAAGCGTGTGAAAGAAGCATGGGCACCACCTATTATTGTTACTGTTGTTGTGTACCAGAGTATATACGACACTTCCGATTCCGCCAGATCAGCGGCGATTGAAATTGGAAATTAAAATTCACCCCATATCGCCACATAAAAGCCTGTTGGAGGATACCATGACAGAAATTCGCCTGAAACGCGCCTACGATGACGCTGCTAATTCCGACGGGCCGCGCCTGTTGGTAGACGGTCACGCAAGCTGATCCTCCCACCACTGGTCCGATTCCAGGATTACCAGCACATCGGGCTGGTGCTGCTTGACCAACGCAATCAAGGCCCCTGCGTTGCGGTTGGGCGTTAACACGTTCGAGGTCATAATCGTAATAACCCGCGCCGAATCGCCAGTAGCCGCAGATTTAACTTCTTTAGGCCACAGCGGCGTGTACGGCAGAACCCGCCATAACGGCAATAGCGTTGCCAACACGATAAAAGCGGTAAAAAAAACAAGAGTCAGAGTCATTAGGCTACAATTTCAAAATGAATGAAGTTGGTTATATCCTGCGCGCCTCTGCGGTGCGTGTCCATGTTCAACTTTCTATGCTCAACTTTGCCAAACCGGGGACAGATTTGAAATCTGTCCCCTACCTTTTACCGCTAGGATCGCACGTTCATGAAGCAACGATTTTCCCGACACGCATTTTTGACAGTATGGCTGGCCGGGATGTTTCTGCTCTGCTTTTCAACGTCGTCCGCTCTTGCCGCAGACACCGACAAAGCCGCTGAGCCAGCCCCAGAACAAGCGGAAGATACGCCTCAGAAGCCAGAAGAAGCCCGCCCGGCCGTGCAACCTCAGCTGCAGACCGGCTCAGATGCAACTCCCGAGATTGAACTACCCGACGCCGTTAACGCCGACATTCAGCAGCAAGTCCGGGCGCTAGGCCTCTCGCTGGAACAGCGCCGCATTGCCGTCGCATCCAGCCGCCAACGGCTGATGTATGCCGAATCTTTACTCAGCCGCCTGCAAGACGAATACGAAAGCTTCGAACTGAGGCTTGAAACCGCAGGGCTGAACCTGACGTCTAACTATGCCAGCCTTTTAAAACAGCGGCTTGAACGGCTTCAGCGGCAGAGTGTTGCCAGCGATCTGATTGAAGACATACAAGACAAACTCTCCGCAGCACGGGAGGAACAGCTCAAGCTTGAAGAGTTCGAAGCCATTACCGGGCCCAGCGACGATGTACGGGGCCAACTGCGCAGCCGCCGGTCGGATTTACTGCGGGCGCTTCACAAATCGGTTACCGAGCATATCGACGTGCTGAATGATTATTACGGCACCGTGACCGCACTTCAGGGCCAGGTGCTGGAGTACCAGGCGCTTTTGCAGCAAAGGCTGTTCTGGCTTCCGAGTGCCTCGCGGGTGGGTACCGAAACCTTCAGTGAGCTTTATCAGGCAATCCAGTGGCTGCCTTCGGAGCTCAAATATGCCCCGTTGAAAGACGCCGTTTCCACGTCGCTGGCTGAACGTGCCGGCCGCATTGGGCTAATCGTGTTGCTGCTTATCGTACTGATCATCAAACGACATGCGATCATAGAAAACCTGCTCGCCAACGGCCAGTTTATCGGCAATGTGGGGCACGACCGCACAGCCTCTACACTGCTGGCGCTGATGAACAGCGTTCTTCTGGCGCTGCCCGGCGTTCTTGTATTCTCCCTGGCGGCGCTTGTACTTATGGAAGGCAACGCGTTCTTTTCGGCGTTATCCAAAGGCTTTACCGCGGCCGCTTTTATTATGTTCTTGCTGGCGTTTATTCGTAACGTTGCCCGTAAACAGGGGCTTGGAGAAAGCCACTTCCACTGGAACACCAGCTCCCTGCAGGCAATTCGCCAGGCACTCCCCATTCTTATGGCGTTTGTTATACCCGTTGCCATTGTGACCATAACGTACAGCTCAACACAGGCTGGCGCACAGTTTGATGACAGCCTTGGGCGCCTGCTGTTTATGGTGGTATCCGTTGTACTGGCGATATTCGCCCAGCGCATTATGGCCGCGGTAAGAGCGCACAGACCCCACAGCCGATTTTTGCATTTCCTTCACATCATTGCCGTTGCTACTCCGCTTGCGTTGGCCGCGGCATCGCTGATGGGTTACCACTACACCGCGCTTCAGCTTGAACGCAGCCTGCTCATTTCTATTTGCTGGCTGGCGTTTAATGCGGTGCTTTATTACCTCGGCTTACGAGCGCTTTCCGTGCGTGAACGCAGGATCACTCTGGAACGCCTGGTAGAACAGCGCGCGGCCGAACACAAAATAGCGGAAGCCAAAGCAGCAGCACACGCACCCGGCGACGCACTTCCACTGACTCCGGATATGCCAGAAATGGACCTTGCAGACATCAGCCAGCAAAGCTCTTCCCTGCTCCGGGTTATGGTTTTCGTGCTAGCCCTGACCGGCCTTCTGTTTCTGTGGGCCGATGTTATTCCCGCCCTGCAACTGTTTAACAACATCACCCTTTGGACCATTGCAACCGACCTGGACGGTGGTGACCCACTGCCTATTACGCTGGCAGATGCGCTGCTGGCGGTGCTGATTGCTGCGGGCACCGTTATTGCTGCAAAAAACCTTCCGGGCACGCTGGAAGTCACCATTTTAAGCAGAATGCATCTTCAACCTGGCTCCGGTTACGCCATCACAACCATCACCACCTATGTAGTGGTGCTTCTGGGCGTGGTGTTCTGCCTAGGGGTGATTGGTGTTCAGTGGTCCAAACTGCAGTGGCTGATCGCGGCCCTCGGGGTTGGCCTTGGGTTCGGGCTTCAGGAAATCGTCGCCAATTTTGTATCGGGCATCATCCTGCTTTTCGAGCGCCCTATTCGGGTGGGTGATACCGTAACGATTGGCGGCATTACCGGCACTGTGTCACGCATACGCATTCGCGCAACGACGTTGGTCGACTGGGATCGCAAAGAGCAGATTATTCCTAACAAAACCTTCGTCACCCAGGATCTTACAAACTGGACACTGTCAGACCCGATCACCCGAATCGTCGTGAAGGTGGGTGTCGCTTACGGCTCTGATGTGGACGAGGTTCAAACCATACTCACCGAGGTAGCGCAAAGTAACGAACGCGTTGCGGATGACCCGGCACCGTCGGCTTTCTGTGTCGGATTTGGCGACAGCTGCATTAATTTCGAGGTTTGGGTGTTTGTAAAAGACCTGCTAGTAGACATGATGCCGCTGTCTCACGAACTTCACGCGTCCATCACAAAAGCCTTAGCCAAAGCGAACATAGACATTCCGTTCCCGCAGCGTGACATTCACCTGCACACCCGGCCGGAGCCGAGCTGAGCTGAGCTTTGAATCCGGGGACAGATTTGAAATCTGGCCCCTACCTTGCGGAAATCTGTCCCCTACCTTGAATGTGAGCGGCACTTCAGCACCCACGGCCAATGGGCGGGCTATACTGTTGAGCAAAGAAAACCGAAAAAGATTACAACATTCAATAGGGCATAGGAGCGGGCATGGATATTCACGCCGAATTACGTTCAACGATTCAGGATCTTGTTCAGCCAGGCAAGGGGATTCTTGCTGCGGACGAAAGCCTCCCGACTATCGCGAAACGCTTCGATGCGGTGGGTGTTGAATCCACAGAAGATAAACGCCGGGAGTACCGCAGCCTGATCTTTGCCACACCCGGGCTTGGAGAATTCGTCAGCGGTGTGATTCTTTTTGAGGAAACCCTGGGTCAGAACAGCCTGGATAATGTACCGATCACCAAGCTGCTGGAAAGCCAGGGAATTGTGCCGGGCATCAAGGTAGATACGGGGAAAAAGCCCCTGATCAATGCTCCGGGCGATGAAATAACCTATGGCCTCGACGGACTGGATGACCGGTTGGAAATCTACAAGAACCAGGGCGCCCGTTTCGCCAAGTGGCGTGCTGTGTACAACGTCTCCGGCACACTGCCCTCACGCCAGGCGGTGGAAGCCAACGCTGAAATGCTGGCCCGGTATGCCGCGTTATGCCAGTCCAAAGGTATTGTGCCCATTGTAGAGCCAGAGGTGCTGATTGATGGCAACCACACCATCGAACGGTCTGCAGAAGTAAATGAAGCCGTGATTGCGGAGGTTTTCAACGCCCTGCGCCGCCACCGCGTGCAACTGGAAACCATAATCCTGAAGCCCAGCATGGTAACGCCCGGCAAAGCGTGTGCAAAGGCATCTCCGGCAGCAGTAGCAGAAGCCACTTTGGGGGTATTACGCCGAGTTGTGCCGGCGGCCGTTCCGGGTATCAATTTCCTCTCCGGCGGACAGACTCCCGAAGAAGCTACCCTCAATCTGAACGCGATGAACAGCCTTGGCCAGCAACCCTGGAGCCTGAGTTTTTCTTATGGACGTGCCCTGCAAGAACCGGCACAGAAAGCTTGGGCCGGCAAACTGGACAACAAACACGCTGCCCAAAACGCCATGCTCAAGCGGGCCAGGCTTAACGGCGCGGCCAGCACCGGGGAGTATAAAGCAGAAATGGAAGGCTAAAATCAGCTGTGCTGTACCCTGAAACTCAGAAAAAGAAATGCCGAATCATTTGCGCCAAAATCAACACGGCCATAAGCGGGAAAATGAATCGCGTGAGGTTGCCATAATCACGGGATTCACCTTTCGGCGCATATTTCTCAACCAGCGGCAGAATAACGATCAGCGCCACAAACAGCACCGCCAGTATGATCAGTAGTGTTTCCATATTGATAAAAGTCCTTGAATACAGGATGTTGGTGGAGACAGATGTCAAAAGTAATGACCAAGAGTGTTTATCGTATATAATCGCGCGTTTTTGAGGGAAGAAAATGCTCAAAACGCCCTATTATCTGATCGATAAAAGCAAACTTCTGCGTAACCTGGAAATCATTGCCAGGGTGCGGGAAGAATCCGGTGCCAAATCCTTGCTGGCGCTCAAGTGCTTTGCCACCTGGGGTGTCTTTGACTTGATGCAGGCGTACATGGATGGCACAACGTCTTCTTCGCTCAATGAAGTCAAACTGGGTAAGCAGAAATTTGCTGGGGAAACACACGCCTACAGTGTCGCCTACGCTGATGATGAGATTGAAGAAGTTCTGGCTCACAGCGATAAAATCATCTTTAACTCCATCAGCCAGCTACAGCGCTTCTCTGGGGCATCTGCAAACCAAACCCGGGGGCTGAGAGTCAATCCCGGTGTCAGCTCCTCGGACTTCACCCTTGCCGATCCGGCCCGCCCGCACAGCCGTCTGGGTGAGCACGACCCGGAAAAAATCGCGGGCATTCTGGATCAGGTCTCAGGCTTCATGTTTCACAACAACTGTGAAAATGCCTCCTTCGAGCGCTTTGATGAACTCCTGCAGGTCATCGAAACACGTTTTGGGCACCTGCTGGAAAAGGTCAGCTGGGTCAGTCTGGGTGGTGGCATTCACTTTACCGGAGAAGGCTACCCGCTGGAACGTTTCTGCCAGAGGCTGAAGGCCTTTGCTGAGCGTTATGCTGTGCAGGTTTATCTGGAACCCGGCGAGGCTGCCATCAGCCATTCTACCAGCCTGGAAGTGACTGTTCTTGACCTGCTCAACAACGACAAAGACCTGGCGATTGTTGATTCGTCCATTGAAGCCCATATGCCAGATCTATTGATCTACCGGGAAAGCGCAAAACTTGAGCCCAACCGTGGTAATTACACGTATCAGATTTGTGGAACGTCTTGCCTGGCCGGTGATATTTTTGGCGAATTTCAATTTGAAAAGCCTTTGCAGATCGGTGACTGTCTCTCTTTTCAGGATGCAGCTGGCTATACGATGGTCAAGAAGAGCTGGTTTAACGGCGTGAAGATGCCGTCTATTGCCGTTAAACAACTGGATGGGCGCATTGAACTCGTCAAGTCGTTTGGCTACGAGGATTTTGTGCAGGCATTGTCGTAGAGTTTGCCGTGGGCAGCCTGACCTGACAACATCTCGCTCTCAACGAATGAACAGCGGTTTCAACAGTGGAGTTTTGTCTGGAAATGAAAAAAAATGTCTTGATTATCGGAGGTGGGGGCGTTGCTCAGGTGGTCGCCCATAAATGCGCTCAGAATAATGACGTTCTGGGTCAAATCACTTTGGCTTCACGTACCCAATCCAAGTGTGATGCCATTGTTAAAAGCGTGGAAGAAAAAGGCAGCATGAAAGTGCCGGGCAAAATTCAGACCTTTGCGCTGGATGCCCTGGATATTCCCGCCACTGAAGAACTGATCTATCAGACAGAATCCCAGATTGTCATTAATGTTGGCTCGGCGTTTATCAATATGTCGGTGATGACCGCCTGCATCAATACCGGCGCTGCGTATCTGGACACCGCCATTCACGAAGAGCCGGACAAGATTTGCGAAGAGCCGCCCTGGTACGGTAACTATGAATGGACGCGCAAACATGAGTTTGCCAAGGCCAAAACCACGGCCATTCTAGGCGTGGGATTTGATCCGGGTGTCGTTAATGCCTATGCCAGGCTGGCGGTTGATGAATATTTTGACACGGTTGATTCCATCGACATTATCGACATCAATGCCGGGGATCATGACCGTTATTTTGCCACCAACTTTGATCCCGAAATCAACTTCCGTGAATTTACCGGGCGCGTTTGGTCCTGGCAGAATCGCCAGTGGACCAAAAACAAGATGTTCGAGAATAAGCGCACAGATAATCTGCCTGTGGTGGGTGAACATACCAGCTACATGACCGGGCATGATGAAATTCATTCCCTGTCCAAAAACCTGGATGTGCCCAACATTCGTTTCTGGATGGGTTTTGGCGAGCACTACATCACGGTGTTTACGGTACTCAATAGCCTGGGATTACTGTCTGAGCAACCCGTGAAAACGGCAGAAGGCCTGGAGGTGGTTCCCTTGAAGCTGGTGAAAGCCATTTTACCCGACCCTTCATCCCTGGCACCGAATTACACGGGCAAGACGTGTATTGGTGACCTGGTCAAAGGTCAAAAAGATGGTAAGGAAAGGGAGGTGTTTATTTTCAATGTGGCCGACCATAAAGACGCTTACGAAGAAGTGGGCAGCCAGGGCATTTCCTATACCGCAGGGGTTCCACCCGTGGCGGCTGCCCTGTTGATTGCTGATGGCACCTGGGATATAGGCACCATGGCCAATGTGGAAGAACTGCCACCCCGGCCTTTTCTGAATCTACTTAACAAAATGGGCTTGCCCACCTGTATTCGTGATGAAGAAGGTGAAAGGCCGCTGACCTTTTCCTGATTTATTTTTCAATAAACAGGTCCGTGCCTGTTTGAATAAGGGACAGATTTGAAATCTGTCCCTGGTTTGCAAAATTTACAAAAGCTGGGGCGAAATTGATGCAGAAGCCATACGGCTTAAAGGCAAATTATGTTTAGACTTAAATATTATTTTTCTATTGTTAGCCTTATCGCTATTGTCACTTCTGCTGCGATCTTGAGCAGCTATTATTACCGCACTACGGTTGAACAATTAACTGAACTAGAAGAACGAAACTATTTAGCCCTGACTCATACGATCGCTAATATACTCTGGCCTCAATATAGTGATTTTCTTAAAAATGCTGAATCCTTATCAAGGTCGGAGTTAGTAAAACACCCGTTATCAAAATCATTACACAATGATCTGGCTCAGATGGTGCAAGGTCTAGTTATACTCAAGATTAAAATATTTGATACTAAAGGCAAAGTCCTATTTTCCACTAATTTAACACAGACAGGTACAATCAAACCGATAGACTATCCTGGAAGCCAAGTTGCACTTACAGGCAATGCAATCAGCAATATGTCGGATAGAGACAAATTTATTAGAATTGATGGCAGCGAGGTAACTAATCGTACAGTGTTGTCCAGTTACCTCCCTATAAAGAAAGGTTCAGAGAATGAAATTGTCGGTGTAATTGAAATATATTCTGATGTTACTCAATCAATGTCGAGTATTGAGAGCAAACTGTTTAGATTCATCAGTATTATATTATTGATTCTTGGCATTCTGTATTGGGTTCTTTATCTATTTGTAGCCAAAGCAGACAAGATGTTGGTTCTTGCCAACGAAGAGAAAGATAAACGGGCAGATGAGTTAATACTAGCCGCCAGTGTATTCTCTAACGCCCGTGAAGGCATCACCATCACCGATGTTGCAGGCAACATCATCGAAGCCAACGACAGTTTCACCGACATCACGGGTTACTCCCGCGAAGAGGTCATCGGTCAGAATCCACGCATCTTCCAATCAGGCAGACAATCACCTGAGTTCTATGTCTCGATGTGGCAAACCATTAACACAAAAGGCTACTGGAGAGGTGAAATCTGGAATCGTCGTAAAGATGGCGAAGACTATCCCGAAATCCTCACCATCAGTGCCGTAAAAGATGCTGCTGGAGAAGTCACCCATTATGTCGCACTCTTTAATGATATTAGTCAGCAGAAAGACCATCAAGCTCAGCTCGAACGGATGGCCCATTATGATGTGTTAACCAAGCTACCCAATCGCGCATTGCTCGCTGACCGACTAAACCAAGCCATATTGCAAAGCAATCGCAATCATAATTCACTCGCCGTGGCATTTCTGGATTTAGATGGATTTAAAGCGGTCAATGATACCCATGGTCATGCTGTGGGTGATGAACTACTCATTATAGTGTCTCAGCGAATGAAGGAGGCGTTACGTGAGGTGGATTCGCTTGCCCGTTTTGGTGGTGATGAATTTGTTGCGGTATTAACCGATTTAGCCAAAACTGAAGATTGTCAGGCGGTATTGGATCGATTTTTATTGGCAGTGTCAGAACCTATCACAGTCGGTGATGTGGTATTAAAGGTATCAGCCAGCATCGGCGTTGCGCTCTATCCTCAAGATGGCGAAGATGAAAGTATACTCATACGTCATGCCGACCAATCAATGTATGTGGCGAAACAAGAGGGTAAGAATTGTTATCACTTTTTTGATGCCGCACAGGATGAAGCAATTTACATTCAACGGGAAAACCTCGGCGATATCAGTGCGGCACTCGATAGACGTGAATTCGTCTTGCACTATCAACCCAAAGTGAATATGTCTACGGGAGAAGTCGTGGGCGTAGAAGCTTTAATTCGTTGGCAACACCCTGTACGTGGCTTAGTCCCACCACTGGATTTCTTACCTGTCATTGAAGGGCATGCCATTAGCCTCGATATAGGTGAATGGGTCATCGACACGGCACTGAGCCAAATAAGCCAATGGCAAAGTATGGGATTAACACTCCCCATTAGCGTCAACATCAGTGCTTATCAACTTCAGCAAACTGATTTTGTAGAACGCTTGGCAGCACTATTGGCAGCGCATCCTGATGTGT
Source organism: Marinobacter gelidimuriae (assembly GCF_000372805.1). Lineage (GTDB taxonomy): Bacteria > Pseudomonadota > Gammaproteobacteria > Pseudomonadales > Oleiphilaceae > Marinobacter > Marinobacter gelidimuriae. The sequence continues at coordinate 63,486 of NZ_KB889869.1, forward strand.
CACCCCACAATTTGGAATTAGAGATACTGGAAACCAGTGCCTTAAGTGATGTCAGCCAGGTTGCCGCTACCATGAGAGCTTGCATCGATCTTGGTGTGCACTTTGCTTTAGATGACTTTGGTACTGGCTATTCATCACTGACTTACCTCAGACGCTTACCAGCGCGCCTGATTAAAATAGACCAGAGTTTTATACAAGATATGCTCACTGACTCTGATGATTTAGCCATTGTTGCAGGCGTTATTAGCTTGGCGAAAACCTTCCAACGTGAAATGATTGCCGAAGGGGTAGAAACCATTGAGCATGGCACTGCACTATTGCAGCTGGGCTGTGAATTGGCACAAGGCTATGGCATTGCAAGGCCGATGCCTGCGGGTGATGTTCCTGCATGGGTGGGTGAATGGAAGCCTGATGTTAGTTGGCTGATATAGTATCTTTTGTTTGTGCGGCGGGTTGATGTTGGCACACTCTATTTGTAAGAACACCCAGCTCAATACTTGCTGTAATGGCCAGTTATCGCCAATCCGGTTTCTTTGTCTTTACCCATATTGCTGGCGGCAACGGCAGCAAAAGATAGGGCTGACGAGGAGTCGATAGGCATGTCCACGCTAACGTTTGCTTGCCGCTGGAAAGCCAGCGTAATATTATTTGAAGAATAGGTAACCCCGGAGGTATTTCAAGATGCCAATCAGCGCGACGGATTTTCTGAAGAAGCACGGCTACGACGAGGAAGAAAAGGGTGACCACAGCCTGCAACATAACGCGAAGGAGCATGCCAAGCACCTAAAAAAGCCACATGCCGGAACGCCTCATGACTGGGAAGATTGGGAGCGATATAAGCTGGAGCATCCGGATGAGGTGGAAGATGACGACACAAACGAGAAATAGGCGTTTTTAAGGTCCTCAGTGAACCACTACATCCAGGTGCACACTACGGAACCACACATTTCTCACCCACTGCCACTTCAGAAAAAAGCCCGCATAAACCAGTATCAGCCCGAAAACGACAAAAGCCACGAACAATACATGCGTGACAAGTATCGCGTCAGCGGCAAAAGAATACAGCGTACTGAAGTTGATAAAACCTCCTAACGCGCCGGTTTGGGGCCTGTGTGGCTGTTCGTGGGCCGTTAGGGGACAGATTTTAAATCTGTCCCCGGGATGTGTGCCTGCCCATGATCATTTGAACAAATCATTTTCCAGAGGCTAGCTTATGATACTCTAAGACCTATTAATAGGTCTTAGAGGTTTGCTTATGACACAGCCCGTTTACACCGAAATTACAGCTAGCATTTCCGAGTTGAAAAAAAATCCGATGGCCGTTGTGAACGCCGGCGAGGGATTTCCGATTGCTGTGCTAAATCGGAACAAACCGGCCTTCTATTGCGTGCCGGCCGATGTCTATGAAGCCATACTGGAGCGCCTGAACGATCACGAGTTAACTCGCCTGGTCGAGTCTCGCCGCGCAGAACCAGCCCAGCTTAAAGGCTCAAGAAATCGTAAGGAATCTGCCAAAGTTGGAAGTGGTTTAAGGGTAAACTCAGAAAATCGCGAATGGGATTTTGTAGTGGTCAACTGACTCCCGAACAGCATTCCAGTCACCCCGTAATCTGTGCAAAGTGCGACAAAATTGACTAAGCTTCACAGTCTTCTAACGAGTTTATTTAAGTAATCAACGAGGTGAGGCTGGACGGGCGGTCTCCAACTCCAAGTGCAACACTCGGTTTAATGAACGCTTGATGGCACGGTGTAGGTCACCCATTTTCAGGCAAAGCCATTACGGTAAGCCTGCCAAGTCAGGTCCTTGGGTGCGCTTGTCTGAACATCTCACTACGATTCCGCTCGTTGATGACTTGGAGGGCAACTTCCTGCGGCGAGCCCCATCTTAGAACGGAGTGCAGCATCATGAGCGACATTGAGTTTTCTGTGCTGGAAGCGCAGCAGGAAATCCATGAATTGATCGCACAGCAACGCCCACTGGAACAAACCCTGGACGCGATAACCGACTGGGTCGGCAGCATGATGCCCGGCGCGTTGGTTTCCATCATGCGGTTTCATCCGGACACCAACAGTTTGAGCCTGATGCCCACCAGCCGGTTTTCTGATGATTTTTTCCGGGCCATGCAGGATGTTCCAGTGGCTGAGAACATGGGCACCTGCGGCACGGCGGCCTTCACCAAAAACCTGGTTATTACTGAAAATATTCAGAAGGACCCCCGCTGGGACGGTTACCATGACATTGCCGAGGCAGAGGGAGTGATTGCCTGCTGGTCAATGCCAATTCTAACCTCGAAGAGAGAGCTCCTGGGCACCTTCTCAACCTACTACAACGCCCCGATCACCCCGACCGCGGAAGCTCAGCACAATCTCACCCACGGCGCTGCCCTGGCTACCCTGGCCATTCTCCGCCAACGAGATGCTGAAGACCATCTGGCCCTCTCCGAGTGGCACCAAGCCCTGTTCAATAACCATCCGTATGGTGTCTACACCTTTGATCTGGATGGCCACTTCCAGAGCTGTAACACGGCGATGGAACGCATTGCCGGCTATACGGCAGATCGCTTGCATGGCCTACACTTCAATCGCCTTGTTAAACCCGAGTACCGCGCACTAACCCAGAAGGCGTTTGACAGAGCCCGAAACGGTGAGGCCATCACCTACGAAACCATGCGCACCCATGCACCCGGCCACCCCTACTTTCTGGAGGTCACCAATTTCCCGATCACCATCCGGGGTGAGATTGTGGGCGTCTACGGTATCTGCCGGGACATTACCGATCGCAAAGATCAGGATGCGGAACTGCGCCTGCTCAAGCGTGGCATTGAGGCAAGCCCCACCGGTATGCTCATCGTGGACGCACGCAGTCCAGACATGCCGACGGTCTATGCCAACCTGGCGTACGCAGATATGACCGGCTATACCCAGAACGACCTTATCGGACACAACCGTCGCTTTCTTCATGGCGACGACACCGACCCGGAAACCCTCGAAGCCATACGGCATGGGCTGCGCCATCAAACCGAGGTCAACGTCGAACTGATTAACTACCGAAAGGATGGCACGCCTTTCTGGAACCACCTGTGGATCAGCCCGGTGTTTGATAATGACGGCCTCTGCACTCACTTCATCAGCAGCCAGCAGGATATTAGCCACCAAAAAGAGCAGCAAGCTCTGATTACCTACCAGGCAACCCATGACCTGCTGACCGGCTCACCTAACGAGGCCTCGTTTCAACAGACACTGCGTGACGCACTGACTGCGGATGGTGAGCGTGGATCGTTGGCCGCCATGCATCTGGACCTGGACGGGTTCAAGCCCATCAATGACGAACTGGGACGCCATGTCGGCAACCAGGTACTCATCACCATTGCCCAGCGCCTGACAGATCTGACGGCGCCTGAGGCGACCGTTGCCCGGTTGGTTGGGGATGAATTTGGCCTGCTGATACCCGGCTACACGAACCGGAACGAGGTCATCCAACTTGCCGAGCGCATATTAGTACACCTTGCACAGCCGATCGACGTGGATGGCCAGAGGGTTCACATCAGTGCCAGTATCGGGATTGCCAGTAACGGCGGGCCTCTGGACGCCCCCCATGAACTGCTCCAGTTTGCCGATCTTGCCCTGGAGCGGGCCAAGCAGCAGGGCAGAAACACCTGGCAATGGCACAGCGGTCATAAAGCCGAGCGCAGCCGGAACAACGTGAGCCTGAGGCACGATCTTCACGTCGCGCTGCAGGAAAACCAGTTTGAAATCTATTACCAGCCCCTGGTGGATGCCGTCACCGGGCGCCTGCGCAGTGTGGAAGCTTTGGTGCGGTGGCATCACCCTACCCGGGGAATGGTCTCCCCCGATGAATTCATTCCACTGACCGAGCAAACCGGCCAGATCGTGCCCCTGGGCCTCTGGATTCTCAAGCAGGCCTGCACAGAAATGGCAGACTTCAATGCCCACCGGGAGCGGCCATTGCAGGTTGCGGTCAACATATCCTCCCTGCAGTTTGTGCGTGACGGCTTCCTTGACGACGTCCGCCGGGTGCTCAACGAAACCGGCCTGCCGCCACAACTGTTGGAAATGGAAGTGACTGAAAGCGTCTTGTTGGACGGAGCCAAGCCGGTGATCGAGCTGATGGAAACCCTGAAAACCCTGGGCGTACGCATGGTCCTGGATGATTTCGGGACGGGCTATTCCAGCCTGAGTTATCTGCGGGACCTGCCCGTTCACAAAGTGAAACTTGACCGCAGCTTTGTGGAGAAAACCACAACAGATCACCGGATGGCCGCCATCATTCAGGCCGTGATCACCATGGCCCACCACATGGACATGATGGTGGTTGCGGAAGGGATAGAAACCCGGGAGCAGCAGGAAGACCTGGCCCGCCGGCACTGCGATATCCTGCAGGGGTACCTGTTTGCCCGGCCGATGCCTCTGGCCGAGTTGAAAAAGCTGCCTGACCTCTTGCCGGTGGATCCCGCGACATCATGAAGAGACTGAGCATACGCCTGGCCCTGGCCACACTTATACCTGCGTTGCTGATCACCTCGACACTGGTGCCGCTTTTCTGGTCGAACATTGAAAGTCGGGTGGAGAGTGCCCGTATCACGGCCCGGGCGCTGCTGGAGGCTGAATACGATGTGCTCCTTCAGGACATGAACGAGAGCCTGAATCTCTCTTTGGCCATTGCAGAGTTTCCTTCTGTGGTGCAGTACCTCAGCCATGCGCAAGAAACCCAATCGCCCTATCAGGAACGCCTGCTAAAACAGAATGAGGACCAGTTGGGGGTGATGTTCAACACCCTATTGACCCACTTCGGCCGCTATACCCGCCTGGCCCTGATTGACACAAACGGCAATGAACACTTACCTACACAGAGTCCCACATCACCAGCAGCTGATCCGGGCCATGCAGATGCCCTGTACTTCCGGGAGGCCATGACACTGAAGGCGCGCAGTCTCTATGTCTCACCTCCCTATCTTAGGCCAGGAGCTACCGGCCCGGAAATCACCACGGCGGTGGTGGACATTACCGCGCCCGTGTTCGGGCAAGACGGTGAGCGTTTGGGGGTACTGCTGCTCACACTGGACTGGCACTCTCTGGCCAGCCGCTTGCCGCACGCCGAGGGCATGTATTCGCAGACCCAGGCACTGCTTGTTAATGCCCAGGGCACCTCGCTGTTGCCGAACGGGAGCGGCGCCCTTTCCTTTGGCAGTTCCCTGCCGATACAGTGGCCGGAGGCCTGGCAGGCTATGATTTCCTCCAACCGGGGCGAAGTGCGTCTCGGTGACCGCCTGATTTTTTTCCATACCCAGGACTTCCGCACTCACCATGCCCGCAGCCAGGCCGAGCAAGTCCTGGGGCTGCCGGGCACTCAGCCATGGCGTCTCGCAATCATCGTTCCGAGGCCAGGCTTCACCTACCTACTGGCTGAAAGCCCTTGGACCGGGGCGTTGGTGGTGCTCGTTTATGTGCTGGCGATTGCCTTTGGTATTGGCTGGGTACTGACCAATCACCACCAGCGAACTCTGAGGGCCGGTGCGCAGAAACTGTCCCTGGAAACAAGAGATGACGCCCGGGAACTCCTCGATCTCTACGAACACGCGCCCTGCGGATACCACTCCCTGAATAAACACGGCGTGATCCTCAAGATCAACCGTACCGAACTGCAATGGCTGGGCTACAGCGCTGACGAACTCATTGGCAAACAGCTGTATCGTGAACTGGTTACCTCAGAAACCCGGGACGCCTTTGATGAAGCCTTCCGGCAAGTTCTGGGGGACGGCCATGAGGGCTCAGCGGAGTGTGAACTGATGTGCCGTGATGGCAGCACCCTCCAGGTCGCGATCGAAGCCACCGCCCAGACAAACTCCGATGGTTTTCAGTACAGCCGGGCCATGGTGTTCGACCTGACCGAACGAAAGCAGCTGGAAGACCTGTTGACCCAACAGACCATGACCGACCTGCTGACGGGGCTCGGTAACCGAAGGTACCTGGAAAACCAGGCGGACATGGAAATGGCCCGAGCCCAACGAAACGGCGAACCCCTGTGCCTGATCGCCATTGATCTGGACCGCTTCAAGCGCATTAACGACCGCTATGGTCACGATGTGGGTGATCTGGTTCTGCAGGCCTTCGCACAAACCGCACAAGAGCAGTTACGGGATGGAGATGTACTGTGCCGGATGGGCGGCGAAGAATTCACCGTACTGCTCCCTGGCACCAATATAGAACAGGCTGGCATGATTGCCGAACGCCAGCGCCAGGCAGTAGAAACCACCCCCGTTGATATCGGAGCCGATCTGGTCGACGGTGGGCAGGTGGCATACACCGCGTCACTGGGCGTGACGGTTGTCCATCCCGAAGAGAGCTCACTGAAACCGGCCATAAAACGCGCCGACCAACAGCTTTATAAGGCAAAGGAAACGGGGCGTAACCGCGTAAGCTCACTTGTTGATTGAGCGCCGACCAACAGAATTCCGGCCCAACGCAAGCCTAGACGCGAAGTACGCACATAAGCGGCCGTGTGTTTTATCTGATGCCGCTCAATGTACTGCTTTACAGTCGCCTCCGAACTGGCCGCCACCAATTGAACAGTAAAAGAGTCAGAGGGTTGGTCTTGTACCCAAGATTCCGTCCGGAAATACGTTTGATGGCAGTGGTCACGTGAAAAGCGAGAGCGGTTTGCGAATGATTCAGTAAACCTTTGGCCAGTCGAGACCAGCTTGAACCTGCAAGGGCGCCAAAGGCCCAGATCAATGGCTGCCGCCTGCCGGCCAATGCGATTATGTGGCCAGATTTGTGCGAATTGTTAAAACGTACCGGCTTCAGCCACGCTCGGCTGAACTGATTGCGAGAGAAAATGACAACTTGTTGATAAATATTTGAGGCTCTATAATTGTGCTAACTATTAACACAAGGGGGTGGTGTCATGGCCAGAACAACCAGCATTACTATCGGGGCTCCGTTAGATGACTTTATAGGGAAACTTATTGAGTCTGGACGGTTTGGCTCAACCAGCGAGGTTGTTCGCTCAGCTTTGCGATTGCTCGAGCGCCAGGAAAACCAGCTAGCCGCGTTAAGAGCTGCAGTGGATGCTGGCGAGCATAGTGGAGAAAGCGTTCTGTCTTTGCACGATATTGCCGCCCGAGTAAAACAGCAACACCCTGTATAAACTTTCAAATCTGGCGGCTGAAGATTTTGCCGCTATCTACGAGTACACCCTGCTTAATTTTGGAGCTCTTAAAGCTGACATTTATACCGACGATTTGGACAGAACTTTTCAGCTTTTATCTGGTTCGCCATTGATGGGCTGCGAATGCCCAGAAATTGCAGTCAGTGTTCGCCGCCATGATCATCAAAAGCATGCCATTTTTTACCGGCAACGTGAGCACGATATTTTGGTAATCAGAATACTCCATCAGCGGATGGATATATGGAGGCATCTCTTCGAGTTTTGAGCTCCCCAGGCTAAAACTGTGAGGTTTAAAAACGGATGACTGGCAAGCTAAATTTACAGTCTTACCGGAGAATCGCATGAGCATAAAACGCATAACAGAGCAGGAGCTTCTCGACGGCCTCGACGCTAAAGGCGCCCACGCGGACGAACTGGCTGAACCACTTCCGCAGGAACTAGAACCTCTAGAACGGCTCCGGGGGTCAGTCACACGTTACGACCGGCCAACCGATCCCGTCTGGGACGAGTACGTTGATTCTGACGAAAGCGTCACAGACGATTTTATGGAAGATCGAGGTCAGCCATTGATTGAAGACACCCCTGAAGAAGCCCTGAACATGCGCCTGGGTATCACCCAACCCCGCCTGAACGACCTGCTGAACGGCCGCATCAACAAGTTTGGCCTCGACGCCTTGGTCAACCTGACCGGTCCGGCGCACTTCCACGTGGAGCTGACGCTGGAGGACGAGGAGGCGGCCGTGGCCTGAGGCCATTAGCCGAAGGGGTCACAGCCGATGTGGCCCCTTTTCTGTCGCTTCCAGCGCCGCCAGGCGTTCGGCTAGATTGTCGCGTTCGCTCTGTAATTCCGCGTTGCGCTTGTGCTCCAGAGCCACCGTTTCGCGCCATTTTTCAGCCTCGCCAGCCGTTGCCTGCTGAGCGGTGTCTCGTACCACCTCTAGCCGTTCATGGTAGCGGCCAATCTCGGCCTTCAAACTAGCCACCTGCTCGCCCCACTGGCTTTTGATTTCGGCCAGCTGGTCGGCCTGGGTTTCGATTTTTACACGGGCGAGGAATCTTGTGTGCCTGTCCATGATCGACTTGTGGCTTACTCAGTCTACCATCAAATCGTCCATATCCACCTGTAACACCTCTGCGAGAGCTTTCAGTACTTTAGCCGAGCCAGACTTACTGCCCGATTCAATCTGACTGATATAAGACTTGCCGACGCCAGCAGTAGTCCCTAAAACTTCTTGGGTAAGCTGGCGATACTCCCGCCAGATTTTCAGCGGATGATCGTTACCAGCCATCAAGCGGTTAACTGTCTCGACGGGTATGGCTTCNTCTTCCCCGCTGGCGAGCTCAAGCGTNGCTTTTTTGGCATCCGCGAGATCCCGTACGTCTTCCGCCAGCTCTACGAGCTTCAAATACTCATCATAGGGCAGCACGGCATACTCTGGTTTTCCTTCACGCTCAATAATTTGCGCACTCATTTGTAAACATCCCCTCTC
>NZ_KB889870.1 GCF_000372805.1 Marinobacter gelidimuriae
AAGACCTTCCCGCGCAAATCCGCCGCAATGCCGGAGCCAAATGGTTTGAGTCTTATCAGGCCTCGCTCAAAGGTCTACGCAGCCGGCCCACCGTTCGGGCGAAGCACAAAAAGCGGAACTGTTACGTCACCAATGAGTTGTTCGACGTTCANNCGTTAGACGAAGACCGCTGCCTGATTCAGTTGAAGGTTAATTCTGGCAAACGCCATCGCGGTCAGTACCTGACCGGCGTGGTCATGCCGTTCGCGGCGAAAGCCGCGGGCAAGGCCTTGTATGTGTCACGCAAAGGACGCCGATTCTGGTTGTCGATGAGTTTCGACAAAGAGCTGGAGGTGAAGAGCGAGAGCGCCGTTCGGCAGTACGCCGCCTTGCTCACCGATGAAGAACTGAAAAGCCAAGTAGAAGGCTTTGACTTGGGCGTGAAACGCCAGGTCACAGGGTCATCGGGCGATGTGTATCACTTGCCGGGCGAGGCTCTTGTGGCTTTGGCTAAACTGGAAGATCGCCGCGCTCGGTATCAACGTCGATACGCTCGAATGGCCCGCGCCAACGACCGCACAGCCAGCACCGTGAAGCGAAAGCGTACCGGTGGCGAGAAAAGGACTCAGCAACACATAGCCCGCTGTAGTGAAAAAAGAGCACACATTCAGAACAACAACTCGCACCACATTGCCAAGAAAATTGCGGATAACACCCCGCTCATTGCGGCTTTTGAAGACATCAAGATCAGCAATATGGTGCGCAAACCCAAAGCGAAACTCTGTGAAGACACCGGGCGCTGGCTGGCCAGCGGGGCCAGCGCGAAGCGTGGGCTTAATAAAGCCATCCACTCAGTGAACATGGGCCAGATTCGCCAGTTCACCGCGTACAAACTGAAAGACCGTGGCAAGCTGATGGTGCGGGTAAAACCGCACTATTCCAGCCAAGAATGCTCTCAGTGTGGCCACACTGAAAAAGGCAACCGACCGTCGCAAGCGACGTTCCAGTGCCTGAATTGCGGTTTTGCCGCCAACGCCGATGATAACGCCGCGGGTGTTATCAAAAAACGAGGCATCACGCACGTTCGGAGTGAGGCGTTTTCGATAGAGAAAACACCCCGAACCCTCAAAGTGCGACGAAAGAAAACGAATAAGGCGCAAGAGCTGGCGTCTTCAGGAAGCGGAGATTGTGTAAGACCTGACGTTCAGGCGGTAATCAGTGATGCTCTGAATTCTCGACGGACGAGAGAAAATTCTTGTCCTTCAGAAGCTCGTGGCTTGAGTCACGAGTAGTTCACTAAGCTGGATATTACTCTGTTGCGTGGTATTGAGCATAATGATAACCAACAGGCAGTGGTTACCGGTATGCTGGTCATGTTGGACCAACGGGTTAGCCAAGTGATCGCCTAGGGCGTGGAAATCATGGAGGAGTAATTCGCTCAAACTTGCGCCTGTGCACTGCACAAGCGTGTTGTTTATTTCTTTCTACCAAGGCAGGTGTGTGTGTTTTATCGTATTTTGACCGTTATTGGTGGCGCCGTTTTTGTGGCCATTTTGTTCGCTCTGGTTTGGCTGTTTTGCCGACTGTTTTTGCAGCGTCAGGGTGTTACCGAACAGTTGCAGGAGCGCGCCAACAACTTGGCCACCTGGACTTTTGTGGGTATCAGTGTGGGCCTGGTGTTCGCCATTGTGGGCGCTTTTGTATTAGGGCCCTGGGCGTTTTACCGGACCCTGCAGGGGTATGATCTGGCCGTGGACTCGGGTAAGGCAATTTGGTGGGGGTTTGCGATTGTGGTTGCCTCATTGGGCATTACCGCAGCCGGTTTCTTCGGTTTTCTGGGATTGGTGGGCGCCTATTAAGGCTGGTCACCTATCAGTTTTTGGCGGAACCACACCAGCGCTGGTTCTTGTTCGTAGGCTTTGTGCCAGTACAAATGAACATTCACCGGCGGCAGTGGCGCCGGTGTTGGCCACCACCCGGCAGGCCGCAAAATAGTGCTGACAGCGCAAACGTATATCCCGCTGCAGCTCCAATCTTGATAACTCGAAATCCTCCACTCCCGAACCTGTGGCCCGCGACGACACCAGTACGTGCTGTGCTTGCAGGTACGCTTCCAAATAGCGCTCAGCCGATAACTCGCCACTGGTCTCGGTCGGCGCCATAGTCACCCACGAGTGGTCTTTGCGCGCCAGAACCACAAGCGGGTCCTGGTGCAACCATTGGTGGCCGGTGTGTTCGCTCACCGGCAGCAGCACGTCAATTGCAAAATCCAGTTTTCCCGCCGCCAGTTGGCTTTCCATGTCCCGGCGCGCCACTCTTTGGCTAACAATGTCCAGATCCGGGTAGGGCGCCAGCTGGGTCATCAGCTGGGGCAAAAATGTCGATTCCAAAATGTCGCGCAGAGCCAGCGTAGGAGGTAAAGCAATGGATTTTTCAATTTCAGCCAAGGGCCAGGATTACCTGGAGCGGGTAAAACGCTTCATGGCCGACGAGATTGTTCCGGTAGAGGCACAGTACCACCGGGAGTTGGCGGCGCTGGATAACCGTTGGGTGGTGCTGCCCGTTATCCGCGAACTGAAGGCCAAAGCCCGTGAGCAAGGTCTGTGGAATCTGTTTTTCCCTGATGACACCTACGGTTGTGGCCTGCTGAATTCCGACTACGCGCTGATTGCCGAGGAGACCGGTCGCAGCTTTATTGCGCCGGAGATCTTCAACTGCAACGCGCCAGACACCGGGAACATGGAGGTGCTGATCCATTACGGTTCAGATCAGCAGAAAGCAGAATGGCTGCCGCGTCTGCTTAGTGGTGAAGTTCGCTCGGCCTTTTGTATGACCGAACCCGACGTGGCCTCGTCAGACGCGACGACTATGGTGGCCACCGCCACGGTGGACGGCGATGAGGTGGTTCTGAACGGGCGTAAGTGGTGGAGCACAGGTGTGGGCCATCCGGACTGCAAGGTCGCCATTTTTATGGGCGTAACCGATACAGATGCTGCCAAGCACCGTCGCCATTCGATGGTGTTGGTACCGATAGACGCGCCGGGTGTCAGCATTGAGCGCATGTTGCCGGTATTTGGCGCCTACGATGAGCCTTACGGCCATGGCGTGGTGGCGTTTGATAACGTGCGTCTATGGCGGGCCATAGCGTGATGGCGCGGGATCTGGCTGCGTCCATCGCGCCGGCCAAGACGTTTCAAGTGGAATTTGTTGCGGCGGTCCAGCGCTGGGCCAGTGGCCGCTTTGATCACGAATACGCGGAAAGCTGGCCTGGGTTCAAAGCACGGGTTTTGGCGGCGTTGGACGAGGCAGTCAGCTGCGCCGCGGGTAAAAATCTGTTGGTTGCGACCTCAGGCGGCCCCATCGCAGTAATAGTGCAAGCGCTGCTCGATCTGAGCGATGGACGCACTCTGGACTTGAACAGCATGATCGCCAACACCAGCGTTACCCGAGTGCTCTATAGTAGCCGCAGGCGCAGTTTGGCGGTGTTCAACAATTACAGTCACCTGGAGGCGGAAGATCCCGCCCTGGTAACCTTTCGCTAATAATTTCGCCAAAAACTTCGCTAAAAACAGGGAAATTCATGAGCACGAATCTGTTTGATCTGAACGGAAAAATCGCGTTAATCACCGGTGCCAGCCGCGGTATTGGCGAGAGCATCGCCCGCACATTAGCCGCCAATTCCTGAACCTGCTCGTCACTCAATGTTTTAAGAAAGGCCAGCACCAGCACCATCGTGGTTGCCAAACGCAATAAGGTGGCGGGTGTAATGCGTTGTGGTCGGGGGGATGTAAACATTAAAAGCTACCTAAAAGATCGCTTACTTATTACTATGCGTATGGCACTGGAACACGCTCATAGCGGTTATCATTCTTACGACAGCCGCTTGCTTTCAGACGTTACTAAGCGCTGCTGGTTTTCCGGCTAGTTGTTCATCACTGCACAATACGGTTTTCGCTCTGGCCTGCGGATTGTGACAGGGTCGTCGGCACTGGCGGTTTGTGATGCAGTGAATATAAAATGCGGTCGAGCACTGCTTGGCCGTTCCAGGCAGGGTTGTGATTAACCATGCCCACCACGGCCCAGGTGGTGTTGTCCTCGTCACGAGTAAAACCGGCAATGGAGCGCACATTTTCCAGGTAACCGGTTTTGATCCTGCCTTCGCCCTTCATACCCGTATTCCGCAGCCTGCGGGCCATAGTGCCATCCATCGCAATCAATGGCATAGACGCCATCAAGTCCGCTGCATAGCGGCTGTTCCAGGCATTTCTCAGAATGTCCACGCCTTGGCGTGCGCTGATGCGACCATGTCGGGTCAAACCGGCCCCGTTATCGATCACCATACCGGTGGTGTTAATACCTTTATCTTCCAGCCAGCTGTAAATGGCACGAATGCCAGTTACCCGGTCATCGTTGTCGGCAGCTGTGCGTTTTTCTGCACCAATACCCAGTAGCAGCTGACGCGCCATCACGTTACTGCTCCATTTATTGATGTCGCGCACCATGGTTACCAGATCTGGCGATGTGGTGCGCATAACCAGTTTGGCGTTCTCAGGCGTAATGCCTACGCTGTTGATGCCGCTGATTTCCACACTCATTTCTGCCAGTAGCGAGCGAATCAAGGATGCGCTATAGCGCTCATGGGATTGCAGAGACAAGTAGCGTGTAGTTCGACAGCCTTTGGGCAATGTGCCTTTAACCGTCACAGTCACGCTTTGGTCGCTGTGAAAAACCGGCGTCCAGGTGAATGAACCGCGGCCCGGGCAGTTGCCTTCGGCCGAGCTGATCACCTGGTTGTCGATCACCACCTCAGCCAGGTTCGGGGTGCTCCATGCGCGGGTGCCGCGTTCGTCTGAACGAACCTCCAGCTGGCTCAGATTGAGGTTGGTCAAATACGCAGAGGGTTCCACCAGAAACGGGGCGTAGGGGTTGCTGCCGTTATCGTGAAAAGGTGGAAAACCGCCGTCAATCTGGAAATAGCTACCGTCTAGAATCAGGTCGCCGTTGACTCTGGTGATGCCCATGTCCCGCAGTTCTCTTAGCGTTGACCATAATCGCTCGTAGGTCAGTTTCGGGTCGCCGCCGAAGCGCACATAAAGGTTGCCATTGAGGGTGCTGTCGGACATGTCACCGTTGGTGAGAAAATCCGTGTCCCAAGTGTAATTGGGACCAAGGATCTCCAAGGCGGCGTAGGTAGTCAGGACTTTCATGATGGAGCCAGGGCTCATCAGGGTGTCGGCGTTAATAAACTGCTCTACGCCCGGCCCGTTCATAGGCAGCGCCGCCATGCTCAAGGCGCTGTCGCTGTTCAGTGATTTGCTGGCATAGGCCCTCATGGTGCCGTTCCATGCACCTGCCTGCGCCATCGCGCTTTGGCCATTCGTGTCTGCGGCCAGTGCCTGGGTCCCAGGCCATGCCAGCAGTGCAGCTAAGGCCATTCCGCGTAGGCGGCGAGCCGGAGCCGGCAGGGCAGTAAACGCGTTCACAGTGGGAAACGAGCAGTGCATAATAGGGTCCGAAGTGCCATGGCGGGCGTTGCTTGTTGATTAAACTTTTGACACGTTAAACAGTAGCCTATTTTCCCCACAGCTACCATTCACAAAGCTCGGGAAAACATTAAATATTATTCCTAGCTCGTTATTTTTTTATAAAAGGACATCGAATGAGCAACACTTTGACGCACACATTCAGCGTTCTTGGTGCGGTTACGACATTTATACCAACAGTCTTTCGTACCAGGCCTTCAGCGCGCTCACTGAGGATGTTACGCGGCGACTCGATGATGAGAGGTTTTTATTAATGGCGTACAGCGGCCGATGTCTTTGCGGCGATATCCAGTTCCAGTATGACGGCCCTTTGGGCCCGGTGGTCTTGTGCCACTGCAAACAGTGTCAGCGGGCGCACGGGAGTGCGTTTTCTGCCAGCGCGCCGGCACAGGCAATTCACATGCAGTGGTTGACCGGCGTAGACCAACTAAAAGAATACGCTTCCAGTCCGGGCAAATACCGCGGTTTTTGTGGTCGCTGCGGCTCTCAGCTGTATAGCAGGGTAGACGCCATTCCCGCTATTTTGCGGCTGCGGGTAGGCGCGCTGGAAAAGCCTCTGGGTAAAGTCGCGGCCCAACACGTGTATGTAGCCGCGCAGTCAGACTGGTTTAAGATCACCGATTCGCTACCACAGTTTGATAAAACGGAGCGCACGAACGACCCCCACTGAGCTGCATGGGCAATTCTGCTATAATGCGCACCCTATCCAATCACCGAGGAAACCTGCCATGTCACAGTTGCCACCTTGTCCCCAATGCGCCTCTGAATTTACCTACGAAGACGGCGCCCAGCTGGTGTGTCCCGAGTGCGGCCACGAGTGGAGCGAAACTGAGGCCGCCGCAGAATCAGAGAAAGCCATTCGTGACGCTAACGGCAATGAACTGCAAGACGGCGACAGCGTAACGGTGATCAAAGACCTTAAAGTGAAGGGTTCTTCGCTGGTGGTGAAAGTGGGCACAAAGGTTAAAAGTATAAGGTTGGTTGGCGGTGATCACGACATTGATTGCAAAGTAGACGGAATTGGGCAGATGAAACTGAAGTCGGAGTTTGTCAAGAAAGCCTGATGCCGGGTTTGTGCGCCAGGTTATGAAAATCTGAGGTTTAGCTGTTAATATGCGGATTAATAAGAAGGAATATTCGCAGATGGCTAACCTCAAATGATCATCGTGAAAATACGTCAAAATCTGCAGTCCCAGCGGAAGTTTTTTCTTTGGCCCTATTAAAACGCAATTTATGGACACTCTTTCTGCTGACGCTGACAGCGGGAAGTGTGATTCTTGTTCTGCTTCTGTTGTCGTCCTGGCAATCGATTGTTGCCGAGCACAAATCAGTCCATAGCGCGCGGGTGGCATTGGTGGCGCAGTCTATGGACAGCGTTTTGCGTACCCAAGAGCTATTGCTGACGGTTGTTGGTCGCGAAATTCTTCGCGCTGGCGATCTGCCACAGACGCCCCAGCATTCACCTGAACTGGACCGCATCCTGCTGGAAAATCCTGTTGCTACTGGCTTGGGAATGGCCCGTGCAGACGGACAGTTAATGCTGGTGAGCTCTAATCTGGATCTGGATTTGTTGCCGAACCTACTGCGATCCGAAACCTCGCAAGACAGTTTTCAAGAAGCTGTGGCAACCGACACCATGGTATTGGGGCGCACTTATTTTATGAGCGCCATGGACAAGTGGATAATTCCAGTGCGCAAAGCGCTGCGCAACCCACAGGGTGAGGTGGTTGCGGTAATGACGGCTGGCCTTCGTATTGACGGCCCGCCGGTGTCCTGAGCAACTCCTTACACAGCGGCGCTTACGATCGGGTCACGCTGACGCGGGCGTCAGACGGCTATGTGCCGTTTATTTCAGAGCGGGGCATGGGTCCGGAGCAGTATTCCAAACTCCATTATCAGGCCCAAACGCTTGTGGGCCAAATTCCTCAGTCGGAGAATTTGTCCCCGGCAGACACGCAGCAGTCAGATACACCCTATACCTATCGCATTCATCGTGATCAGAAAAACTATCTGGGAGCTGCCCAATTCAACAACCGGTTCCAAATGTGGGTGATGTCTGAAACCCTGATGCGCCCGTTGTGGGTGACGTTTTTTAAAACCGCACTGTTATACGTCAGCATTTTCTTCGGCAGTTTTCTGGCTTTGTTTATCATCTTTCGTATTATCGCGGTAGCCGAAGCCAAGCGCCTCAAAGAGCTGATGTACCTGTAGCGGCACGATGAACTGACCGGAGTGGACAATCGTTCGGGGCTGAGCGTTAGCATCGACAGCCTGCTTGGGCGCAAACAGAGCTTTATGGTGGCTGTCGTCAATATCGACCACTTTCGCGGTGTTAATGACCGCTTTGGGCAAGAATACGGTGACCAGGTGCTCTGCGCATTTGCACGCAGGCTGCTCAGCGTAGTCGACGAAAAGGACGTAGTGGCTCGTTTGGGCGCCGATGAGTTTGTGTTACTGATTAAGGCGGTGAATTTACAGGCGCTCGAGAGTCATGCGCGCCAGCTTAGCCGCCAACTGGACAAGCCTCTGGAACTGGGACAGTTTCCCCTGCAGCTGGGCGCTAGCATCGGTGTCGCGGTGTACCCCCGCGATGGTGATTCGGTGAACACACTTTTACGCAGCGCGCACCTGGCCCTGTATCAGGCCAAGAAGAGCCGTAATGACTGGTGTCTGTATCGGGAAGAACTCGAACAGGCCTACATCCGCCGGGTGCAGCTTGAACAACGCTTGCGCCAAGCGTTGAGCCTTGGGCAGCTGACCATGGTGTTTCAGCCCCAGGTTGATCACGTCAAAGTCGTTTATGGATACGAAGCGCTGGTGCGCTGGTACGACGAGGAACTCGGTCAGGTCGGCCCTGATGAATTTGTCGGGGTTGCCGAGTCCAGCGGACTTATGCCAGCGTTGGGTCAGTTTGTAATGGAAACCAGCGTTCGCGAGTTTTCCGAGTTTGTGGGTGCTCAGGGTGAAATGCGAAAACTGGCGGTGAACATATCGGTATTGCAATTTTTGCAGCCGGGTTTTGCCAATGATGTTTTGTCTTTGCTATCGCGATATGGGCTGTCGCCCAAGCAGTTGGTGTTGGAAATAACCGAGAGTCTGTTTATTTCCAATTTTGACGATGTACTGGCCGTACTCAACGAATTGCGCAAACAGGGTGTGCGGGTATCGATGGACGATTTTGGTACCGGTTACTCGTCGCTAAGCTTGCTGAGAACCCTGCCGCTTGACGAGCTGAAAATTGACAAGAGCTTCATTGACGGCCTGTTAGATGATCACAAAGTTCAAAACATGGTCGCCAGCATTATCAGCATTGCCCGCAGTCATCAGCTTGAACTTGTTGCCGAAGGCGTAGAAACCGAAGGCCAATACCTGGCGTTAATGGCAATGGGTTGCAAATTGTTTCAGGGCTACTATTTTGGCCGTCCGGCCGCTCTTTCTGTTGGGCCAAAGCCCCCCACTAATAGTGTTTCGTCTGGCTGATTTGGCCCAGCGACAATTGGTCGCAGCGTTGCTGTGGCTGTTTGTGGCAGGCTATGCTGACTATTGATTTTGACCTTGCAGGAGCTTTTGATGGAACCTTCTTCCTTGATTCGTCGCTTTGCCCGTCATGTTAGTACGGTCGCTGTTGTTGCCGCGGTCGCCAGTTGCATTCCGCTGATGGCTGCCGCCCACACCGCTCCCAATCCCCATGTTAGCGGTGTCATGGTGGAGCACGGTTGGAGCCGGCCAACGCCGCCGGGCGCAGCGGTCGGGGTTGGCTACATGGTCATTCACAACCACACTGACGCAGCGGTACGCCTCACCGGCGCCACCAGCGAGGTTGCCACAGACGTTTCCATTCATGAAACCCTCGCAGACAACGGCATGATGCGTATGAAACCGCTACCGGATGGCGTGAGCATAGACTCTGGTCAGAGCGTGGAGTTCAAGCCCCTGAGCTATCACCTGATGCTGGAAGGTTTAAAACAGCCGTTAAAGGTCGGGCAGAAAATTCCTGTGACGCTTAAATTTGAACGCATCCCGGCGCAGAACGCCGTACTGGACGTCAGGTCGCTGGATAACAGTGGCGAAGACGATGGTGGAGTGGACCATTCGACGATGAATCACTCCGCAATAGATCATTCCAGCATGAACCACTCCGATATGGATCATTAATGGCGATTGTGGGGTAAAGCCGATATTCTGCGCAGCTTCTAAAAAACCAAGTTTTTTAAGGAATCTGCGTGTGCTTGAAAGTTACCTAACCGGCTTACTGGTGTGTGGCGGTTTAATTATTGCCATTGGCGCTCAAAATGCGTACTTGTTGAGCCAGGCCATTCGCCGGGAGCACCATTGGCCGGTGGCGGCTATTTGTGCCGTGTGCGATGCCAGTCTGTTCACCCTGGGCATGTTCGGCGTTAGCGCGGCGCTGATGGCGGTGCCCCAGGCGCTGGAGTTTTTGCGCTGGCTAGGCGTGATGTTTTTGGGCTGGCTGGCGCTTCAGGCGGCCGTGCGTGTCTGGAGGGGCCGCGCTGCGTTAAAAATTGGCGCGGCCACTCGAGGCAGTTTGCGCAAGGTTGTATTGACCGCGCTGGCGGTCACTCTTCTGAACCCTCAGGTTTACCTCGACACATTGTTGCTGGTGCCGGCGATTGGTGCCCAGCAGAGCAGTGCCGTGGCTTTTGTGATCGGCGCCAGCACCGCTTCGGTGGTGTGGTTTAGCCTGCTGGCGTGGGGCGGTGCAGCTTTGGCACCCGTGCTGTCGCGGCCACTGGCCTGGCGCGTTATTGACGGCCTGATTGGTTTAATGATGGCGGCGATAGCGTTGCAATTGGCCCTTAATGGCAGTCTGTAGCGCCCTTTTACCTTTACCCCGAATGCGTATTACGCTGCCCTGAAACCAGCCGTGATCAACGCAGCGTTCAAAACACCACTTTGAGCGTGTTCATGAATAAATCCATTCGCCGCGTGTTTGCCAGGATTAAGAGCAAAATTCGCTGGCTGGCGTGGTAAAGTAAGTCATGCTTAAATTAACTAATGCTGTTGAACTTGCGGACTGGGAGATCGAAATTACCCAGATTCGCGCTCAGGGTGCCGGTGGGCAGAATGTCAACAAGGTCTCCTCTGCGGTGCACCTTCGCTTCGACATTCTGAACTCGTCGCTGCCACCGTTTTATAAAGAACGTTTGATGGCGCTGAGCGATCAGCGTATCAGCAAAGACGGCGTGCTCATGCTCAAGGCGCAGTCGCACCGAACGTTAGAGCTTAATAAGGACGATGCTCTGCAGCGCCTGAAGGCGTTGATTCTGCAAGCCGCAAAACCGCAAAAAGCTCGCCGCGCCACAAAACCCAGCAAATCCGCCAAGCGCAAGCGCACCGACGGTAAAGTGCAAAAGGGCCGTACCAAAGCGTTGCGGGGAAAGGTTCAGGTTTAGCCCGCTCGAGTCTGTTCTGCCGCGCCGGTGTGAACTCTTAGAAACTCCGCCATATCGTCAAAAGCCTCGTCTGCTTCTGGCAGCATCGGGCCGAAAATCTGCCACACGTGCACCATTCCCTGCCAGATATGCAGTTCCACCGGTGAGCCTTCTGCTTGCGCCTTGGCGGCGTAGCGCCTTGCGTTATCTACCAGCATTTCGCAGTCACTGGCCTGAATCAGGGTGGGCGGCAGGTCATGCAGCGGCCCGCGTAGTGGCGAAGCCACGGGGCTGGCCGGTCGCATGCGGAAAGTTGCCGTACTGAACCACCACAAAACCGGCAGCGGCACTTTTTGCAGGCCACCAAACATTGGGCCTAGCATGGGGTCGGTGGCTATATTGCTTCGATTGCTGGGCGCGGTCATGGTCATGTCAGTGGACGGCGACAGCGCAATGGCCGCATCGGCCTGGCGCAGCTTCTGGTCGCGCAGCCAGGCAATCAGAGCCAAGGTATGGCTGCCCCCGGCCGAATCACCCGCAATCACCATAATCTGAGCCTCCTGCTTGCCCTCCGGGCCGTTTTCTAACAGCCACTCATAGGCCTTGCGGCAGTCTTCCACGCCGGCCATATAGCGATATTCCGGCATCAGCCGATAGTCCACCGCAAACACCGCAGCCTTGCCAATTTGCGACAGCTGGTCGGTCATGCTGCGATGGCTGCGCGGGCTACCTGCCATCCAGGCGCCGCCATGAATGTACAGAATACGCCGACGGGTATCGGCGCCGGGGGCTACCACCCACTCACCGCGGGGCTGGTCGGTCGCAGTCACGGTAGACACCATGTGCAGGTCATCGCTAATGCTGTCCATATAATCGCGCATGGCAAGAAGTCGCGCCCGCCCCCTAACGCCATGCAGCTTTTGCCCCATATTGCGTACGCGCTCGATCACCTCTTTGTTGGCGATGCTAGGCAGTGCGGTCCGCGATTTGAACTCATGACTATCAAACGTCGAATAGTCTTCTGGCCGGAACAGCACGAACGACACGGCTAAAAAAACCAGCAAAGACAGACCGATGAAGATCAGTAAATACAGAGCCCACATCATAAAAATGCCTCGCCAGCCGCTTGCAGTTTCTGTTTTAAGCATTGCATAAGCACGCGTTGGTTGCCAGATTCAATACCGCTCGCGGTTGAAACTGTGAGCCGGCGGCCTAAAGTAAGTAAGGGCTATCAACATTCAATGACCACGGTGAAGCGAATCATGAGCGATCAACCCGTACTGCTGATTACAGGCGCATCTTCAGGTATTGGGGCGGCTACCGCACGGGCAGCGGCCAAACAGGGCTATCGCCTGGTTCTGGCGGCTCGTTCGGAGGCTAAACTGCACAAGTTGCAACAGGAACTTGGCGGTAAAGAGCAGGTATTAACGGTGCGCTGCGACGTGCAAAGCGACACAGACCAGCGTGAAATGGTGAAAAAGGCGCTGGCCAGTTTTGGTCGCATCGATGCCGTATTCGCCAACGCCGGCCGCGGGGGTGAACCCGGCGGCTTCAGTGGTGCAGATGCGGAAGTCTGGAAAGATATGATTCTGACCAACATCTACGGTGTTGGCCTGACTGTGCAGCATTGCCTGCCGGCGCTGAGGGAGAGCCGTGGGCACCTGTTATTGACGGGCTCTGCCGCGGGACGGGTAACCATTCCGGGATCTATGTACAGCGCCACCAAGTGGGCCGTGTCGGCCATTGGCTATGGCGCTCGCGAAGAACTGCGGGGCTCCGGTATTCGAGTAACCCTGATCGAGCCGGGCATGGTAGACACGCCCTTCTTTGACCAACAGCCAGACAACGCGCTGCAGCCAGACGACATTGCCAACGCGGTCATGTACGCCGTGGCCCAGCCGGCACATGTAGACGTTAACGAAATACTGGTGCGGCCTACGCCTGCGATCAAAGACGCGTAGACCGAAAATAGTGCCGGAAAGATTGCCGAAAATAGTGCAGATAGAGAAAACAGATGAAAGCCTGCGTTAGCGTTTAGTGCTGCGCTGGCGCTGTTTCTTCGGCTTGGGTTTTGGCCGCGCCGCAGGCTTTGAGCCGGGGCGGTTATCGGGCCGTCCGCCGGGCTTTCCTGCAGATTTGGCGCTTGGCCGGGAAGGGGGCCTATTGCCGGCGCGTGGCTTGTGGCTCTCGCGCTTTTGTGCCGAAGCAGTGGCCGGCTTCGTCTTACCGGCGGGCTTTTGAGGCGCAGCCGGGGCATCGGATGACGAATCCCGAATGCTGTCCATCAGCACCGCCAGTTCTTTCGATGTTAAATCCCGCCATTGGCCTACGGGCAGATTGCCCAGGCTAATATTCATAATGCGCTGCCGTTCCAGGCGCGTTACGTCAAAGCCAAAATGTTCCGCCATGCGTCGAATCTGCCGGTTCAGGCCTTGTACCAGAACAATGCGGAACACAAAGCGCGATTCCTGCGACACCCGGCATTTTTTTGTAACCGTACCCAGAATTGGCACTCCGCCGGCCATACCATCAATAAAGGTCTTGGTGATGGGCTTATCAACGGTGACCAAATACTCTTTCTCGTGATTATTACCCGCCCGCAGGATCTTGTTGACCAGATCGCCGTTGCTGGTCATAAAAATCAGCCCTTGAGAATCCTTGTCTAGCCGGCCGATAGGGAAAATTCTCACCGTGTGCCCGACAAAGCGCTGAATATTGTCGCGCTCGGCGCTGTCGGTGGTGCTGACAATGCCCACCGGCTTGTTCAGAGCGATGAATACCTGATCTTCCTCAGCACGGGGCTCAATGATTTGGCCGTTGACCATGACCGTATCCGTCGGCGATACCTGATCGCCAACGCTGGCGCGCTTGCCGTTGATTCGCACATTACCCTGCTCGATGTATCGGTCGGCCTCACGCCGCGAACAAATGCCGCTCTCGCTGATGTATTTGTTCAGGCGTGTGGAAGAAGACTGGGTCATGCAGGGCACCGGCTGGGTGTGGGTTCAGTTAAGCCGTGCATCATAACAGGCGAGCGCGCCGGTAGCAGCCGACAGCAGGCAAGGGTTTAATCGTCAGAGTGTTAACCAGAGCGCTGGACGTGAATACCCGCCTCTGCCATTGTTGCCCGATAACGCCCGCTTAAACCACCTAGAACCGCCCTATGCCCTCAACGCTTTCAATAATTTGCCCTGTCTGCGAGCAGGCCGAGTTACAACACTTCCAGGCCATCAAAAAACAGCACTATTTGCGCTGCCCGGAATGCCAGTGCACCGCGATGGATCCTGACTGCCGTTTAAGTGCCGAGCAGGAAAAAGCCATCTACCAATACCACGACAACAACCCGGGTGATTCCGGTTATCGTCGTTTCCTGTCTAAGGTAGCAGATCCCTTATTGGCCCGACTTCCCCGCGGAGCTCACGGCCTGGATTTCGGCTGTGGTCCCGGCCCGGTGCTGGCTGGCATGCTGGAGGAAGCGGGTATGACCATGGTGCTTTACGATCCGTTCTTCCATCCGCAGCCTGATGGCTTGCAGCAACAATACGACTTCATCACCTGCACTGAAGTGCTGGAACACCTTCATCAGCCCGCCGCGGTGTTACGTCAGCTGGATGGCCTGTTAAAGCCTGGCGGCTTGCTGGCTGTGATGACCTGCTTTCAGACTGACGACACCCGTTTTGCAAGCTGGCATTACCGGCGCGATCCCACTCATGTGGTGTTTTACAAAGAAGAAACCCTAGTGTTAATCGCTGAACAGTATAAATGGGCGCTGGAAATACCGAGAAAGGATGTGGCTATTTTTACCAAAGCAGAATGAGGAGGTCTGAACGTAGCGTTGGGTGAAATGAGACGCCGGTTGCTCAACGGATGAAAATAGATGCATTTGCTTCAACTCAGGAGCAGCAGCGAATTTTGATAATGGCGAATCTCGGATCGCAGACGCGAAGCCGAATACCGACGGAAAATCTGTTGAGCAGATAGCTTCCGTGATTGACGACAAAGATGGCCCAGTTAAGGAAAGAGTTTAGAAGGAAACAGCAAAATGGACATCCTTCAACTAATCGTGGTTTATCATGGAGCAAAGAATAGCCTACCGGATACTGGTGGCTATATCGTTGATAAAATTTATAAGATGCCGCAAGAAAGCCCTGAAGTGGCGAAGACACGGATAATTCAAATGATGCGTTTCCCGCAGTCGATATCGGATATCACGCCAATCAGGTGGCCTCTACGATGATCCAGGCGCTGGAATTGGATCGAGGGCCAGCCGGAGTCAGTAATAGTATCGGCCGATTCGATGTGTCTCAGGAGAACTTTGGGAATATTGTCGATCTTCGTGTCTATTTGGAAAGGCACAAGTCGGGCGCGGCCTATACCAGGCCAGAGGATTTTGGGCTAATCACGCTTTAGTGGAGCGGGAAGACAGGGGGAACAAGCAGCTGTAATCTTGTGCACAAGCTGCCGGGGTCATGCTGACCGCTTCTCGCTCCTTAGATCTAAGAAAATTGTAGGACAGCAATTCCAAAAAAAGTGACTAGCGCAAAGAATGAACGGCGAACGCCTATTTTTTCGGAGAGGAAAAGTTTGCCAAGGATCAAAGAGAACAAAACACTGGTCTCGCGCAGTACTGCTACCAAAGCAATAGGCGCGTGGGCGAACGCCCAGATCGCGATCCAAAAACATGCAAAAGCTGCGAAACCGGCGAGCAAGCCACGGCCCCGGGTTTCGACTGCTGCTATAAATGCGGACCGGCCACGATAAAAGTACATGAAGGTCATCATACCCAATCCATCAAGTATAAAGAGCCAAGCTGCAAAAGTAGCGATGGACTTGAGGGTGGTCGCATTTTCACCGACTCGAACCCCGACCCCGTCGAGCAGGGTGTATGCGGCTACGCTCAATCCGGCCCCAAGACACAACGTTAGGGCAACACCACTAAGCCGTACAGCACTGCTGTTTTCAGGCACTGATAGACCGAAAGCACCAAGAACGATAATTAGGATACCTAGAAGCATTACACCTGTTAATTCTTCTTGAAGAACCAACATACTTACGGATGTAACCAATACAATACTGAACCCGCGCGATATTGGATAGATTTTAGTCATCTCGCCACGTTCATAGGCCTTTGCCAGAGCGATTTTATATGTTGTATGCGGCACGGCGGCCAAGCTCAACCAAATCCATGCTTCTGGAGCAGGATATCCAAGAAAAGGAACCATCATCACAGCTATTGAGAATTGTACGATGGCGATGGTAAGCATCATCGTAAGTTTGTCAGAATGCCCTTTAACGATAGTGTTCCAGATTGCGTGTAGCAGAGCCGCGCCCAGCACGCCGAATATTACAATGGCCAAACTCAACGCGTAAGCCCACTATGCAGAATTGTTCTTTGACCAGTGAAGGTGCCCACCATAAAACCTATCACCGAAGTGTAAATGCCAGCTGCAGTGTTCTAATACCGCCCCGAAAGAACCAGTTCCGAAAACCGTTGCAGCAAACTGCTGGCTTCCGGCGCAGGTTTAACCGCGGCCAGTAAAGCCGCCGCATCGCTTCCTTCAGACTCTATATCCAAAGCCTGAACCGCCAGATAAACGCGCATCACCTCATCGGTAAACTCCGGATGAAACTGCACACCCCAGGCGCATTCACCAATCCGAAAAGCCTGATGCGGCTCGAAATCCGAAGTACCCAACAGCACCGCCTGTGGCGGCAAACTCAACACCGACTGCTTGTGAGTTAGCTGGGCTGAAAACTGGGAGGGCATGGTGCCAAAAAGCGCGTCGCTTGCGGCTGATTCTGTGAGTGTAACGGTATGAGTGCCACTTTCACGGCCTTCAGGATGGTAATCCACTGTGCCACCAAGGGCGTGAGCCAACAATTGGTGGCCATAGCACACACCCAGCAGCGGCACCTTTGCCGTCACCGCAGCGGCCAGCCACTGCGCGGTTTGCTCGCTCCAGGGGTCGCGGTTGCTCACCATGGCCGGAGAGCCGGTGATCACAATGCCGTCCCAGTCTGAAGGTTCGCCCGGTGATTCGCCGGCCACCACGTTCACCACAGACAATTCCAGTGCCGAAGACAGCCCGCGAACAAACCAAGATTCAAAATCACCGCAGCGTTCGCGAATCTGTGGGTAGGTTTCGCCAGTTTTCACAATAATAACGCGGGGCTTGCGCGTGTCAGCGAGCGGAGTCGTCATAGGCGAAAAATTTCCTGCTTAAGATGTTTGTTCTGGCGGCAGTTCCGCGTTGTGGAACACGTTCTGAACATCGTCCAGGTCATTCAGCATATCCAGGAATTTCTCGAACATCGGAATGTCGTCGCCGCTCACCTCTGTGGTGGTTTTTGCAAGAAACTGAATGTCGTCAGCGTCGAAATCAATGCCTTCGAACGCGTCTACCAGCGCTTGCCGGGCTTTGGCGTATTCGTTGTGGGGCGCGAACACAGTGATCAGTTCGTCTTCCGTTTCGATGTCGGTTACGTCTACATCCGCATCCATCAACGCTTCCAGAACAGCGTCTTCATCTTGCCCCTTGAAGGCAAAAATCGCGCAATGGTCGAACATGTGGGCAACGGTGCCCGGCGTGCCGATTCTGGCTTTGGTTTTGGTAAACGCCAGGCGCACATCACCAAATGTGCGGTTGGGGTTGTCGGTCAGGCAGTCCACAATCACCATGCAGTTGCCTGGGCCATAGCCTTCATAGCGCGCTGGTGAGTAGTCTTCGCCAGTACCGCCGCGAGCCTTGTCGATGGCCTTTTCAATAACGTGGCTGGGGACCTGGTCTTTTTTGGCGCGATCGATCAGCCCGCGAAGGGACAGGTTGCCGTCTGGGTCGGTGCCGCCGGATTTAGCCGACATATAGATTTCACGACCGTACTTGCTGTAAACCTTGGTCTTGGCGTCGGCCGTTTTGGCCATGGATTGTTTGCGGTTCTGATAGGCTCTGCCCATGTGCGCTGCCTCGTTGATTGCTGAGTGGGGCTCTTTGAAGAAGTGAAGATTTTACTGGACAACGCAGGGATGCAACAGGAGTTATTTTCCTTATATATAATCCACAAGACACTGGTGCCCACTCTCAAGCGTATCTTAAGCCGCAAGTTAGTGCCGTGCGGTGTGTCTATAATCCCGCGGTGATTTCCCCATGATTTTCTTGAACAGTCGTGAAAAGTAGTAGGCGTCATCGTAGCCCAACTGGCGGCTTATAGCCGCGAACGGCAGCGTTGTGCTATCCAGCAACTGGCAAGAGCGCTCCACTTTTAAACGCAAAAAGTGCTGGATGGGTGAAATGCCCGTGCGCTCGCGATAGCGGGTAGCGAAATGCGCCGGCGACAAACCCGCCAATTCCGCCAGCTGCTCCAGTGTCAGCCTTTGTTCCAGATTTTCCCGCATATAACTATTCAACACTTCCAGATCCGGACCGGCGTCTTGTTCGCTGTGTTCCGCAATCATGGGTATTGCCGCCAGCAGTTGGCGCAGGCGATTGGCTACGTGAATCAATCCGCTGGTGCGAAAGCCGGTTTGCCGCACCGACAGCAAACCGTTGAAATCCACCAGCAGCCTTGGCTGGCGGCCGATATAAATCAGCGGTGTTTGCTGGTCGAATCCCATGTGGCCAGTAAAAGCATCGGCCAACGGGCCGGTGTAATGTACCCAGTGAATCGTCCAGGGGTTAGCCGGATCGGCGGTATAGCGGTGGCTAACGCCGGCCGGCAGCAACACCAGGTCTCCCGCGCTAACGGTAAAAGCTTCGCCATTCACATTAAGAAAAGCCTGGCCATCGCTGCAATAGATCAGCAAATGATCCGCAGGCTGCTCCCGGTGCATGTGGTGCCCGCTCGCCCGCCGATAGTGGCCGAAAGCGATGGGATAGAGCTCGCGGGTAAGCGGGTGCGAGCTTAGAAGTTGAACACTGGGCTCGGGTAGCAAGTAGCGCACGCTGTCGGGCGGCGCCGGCCATTGCGACGTTAGGGCCATATGGAATTCCCACTTTTCGTGATCGAAAGATAGTCCATTATTGGCGAAACTTAGTCAATCACACGGCCCCAATTACCGTGCTAGTCTGAATGACACGCTTGAGCTAATCCGCACAATAATCCGGCATCGCTCAACATTTGCACAACAACAAAACTCTCGATCTACACAACACGCAGGATCCGCCCCATGAAAAATGTCCCTCTGTACCTTGCAGGTGAATTTGTTCAAAGCCAGACCGACAGCTGGATTGACGTGACCAATCCCGCCACCAATGAAGTCATCGCCAGGGCCCCTAGTACCACGCCTGCAGAGATGCGCAAGGCCATCGATTTTGCGGCTGAAACCTTCAAAACCTGGAAAGAAGTGCCAGTGTCAGAGCGGGCAAGGGTGATGCTGCGCTATCAGGCGTTGCTGAAAGAACACCACGATGAAATTGCCGAAATCCTGGCCCAGGAAACCGGTAAAACATTTGATGATGCAAAGGGCGATGTGTGGCGCGGTATCGAAGTGGTTGAGCACGCCGCCAACGTAGCGTCGATGATGATGGGCGAAACCGTTGAAAACGTGGCCCGCGGAGTCGACACCCATTCCTGGATTCAGCCCTTGGGCGTGTGCACAGGTATTACTCCGTTCAACTTCCCCGCAATGATTCCCCTGTGGATGTTCCCCATGGCCATTGCCTGTGGTAACACCTTTATTCTGAAGCCGTCGGAACAGGATCCCCTGACACCGACACGTCTTGCTGAGTTGTTCGAACAGGCCGGCGCGCCCAAGGGCGTTTTGCAGGTCGTTCACGGTGGTAAAGAGCAGGTAGATACCCTGCTGAACGACCCTGCCGTCAAAGCGATTTCCTTTGTTGGTTCTGTGCCTGTTGGGCGCTACATCTATGAAACCGGCACCCGCAATATGAAGCGTGTGCAGTCTTTCGCAGGCGCTAAAAACCACATGGTTATCATGCCGGATGCCGACAAGCAGCAGGTGCTCAACGCTCTTGTAGGCGCCTCTGTAGGCGCCGCAGGGCAGCGCTGCATGGCCATTTCCGTTGCCGTGTTCGTAGGCGAAGCCCGCCAGTGGATTCCGCAATTAAAAGAAGCTATGGCCAAAGTGCGCCCCGGCGCCTGGAACGATTCCGGCGCCAGCTACGGCCCGGTTATCAGCCCGAAAGCCAAAGAGCGTGTCGAGGCGCTGATCGCAACGGGTGAAGCCCAGGGTGCCCAGCTGCTGCTGGACGGCCGCAATTGCACCGTGGACGGTTTGCCGAATGGCAACTGGGTAGGCCCTACACTGTTCGCCGGTGTGACCAGCGAAATGGACATTTACAACGAAGAGATCTTCGGCCCGGTGCTGTGCTGTTCCGAAGTAGATTCCCTGGGCGAAGCCATCGACTTCATCAACCGCAGCCCTTACGGCAATGGTACGTCTATCTTTACCGGTTCTGGCGGTGCAGCCCGTCGCTTCCAGCACGAAATTGAAGTCGGCCAGGTGGGTGTGAATATCCCCATTCCGGTGCCCCTGCCGTTCTTCTCGTTCACCGGCTGGAAAGGTTCTTTCTACGGTGATCAGCATGCCTACGGCAAGCAGGCCGTGCGTTTCTACACCGAAACCAAAACCGTCACCTCGCGCTGGTTCAGTTCGGAAGCCACCAGCACCGAAGCCAACTTTTCTATTCAGTTGCATTGATTTTGTCGGTAACAGGAGCCAGCTATGAACTTTGACCTGACCGAAGACCAACAGGCGTTTCGCGAAGCGGCTCGGGCATTTGCGCAAAAATCCATGGCGCCTTTCGCCGCGCATTGGGACGAGGAGAGTATTTTCCCGAGAGACGTGCTGCGTCAGGCGGGAGAAATGGGTTTTTGTGGGCTCTATACGCCCGAAGCCTTTGGTGGCATGGGGCTTTCGCGCCAAGATACCGCGGTGATTGTAGAGGAGCTGGCCGCGGCTTGTCCCTCTACCGCAGCGTTCATCACCATTCACAACATGGCGACCTGGATGCTGGCCAGTTTTGGCACAGACGAGGTCAAGCAGAATGTGGTGCCTACCCTGGCCAGCGGTGAAAAACTGGCGTCTTATTGCCTGACCGAGCCCGGCGCAGGTTCCGATGCAGCAAGCCTGCGCACCAAAGCCGAACGGGATGGCGATGATTACGTCATTAACGGCAGCAAGGTTTTTATTTCCGGTGCTGGCGCAACCGATGTGTTGATTCTGCTGGCTCGTACCGGCGGCCCGGACAGCGGTGCCAAAGGCATTTCTGCGTTTTTGATTCCGGCGGACGCCGACGGCGTGTCCTATGGCAAAAATGAAAAAAAAATGGGCTGGCACAGCCAACCGACCCGCTCGGTCACACTTGAAAATGTGCGGGTGCCGGTGGCGAACCGCCTTGGCGCCGAAGGCGAGGGTTTTGCCATTGCCATGAAGGGCCTTGACGGTGGCCGCTTGAACATTGCCACCTGTTCCCTGGGCGGTGCCCAGGCGGCGTTGCTACGTGCCCGTGACTACATGCACGCCCGCGCCCAGTTTGGTAAACCGCTGGCGGCGTTTCAGGCTCTGCAATTTAAACTGGCGGATATGGCCACCAATCTGGTTGCAGCGCGGCAAATGGTGCGCCTGGGCGCGTTCAAATTAGACAACGGCGACCCTGAAGCCACACTGCACTGCGCCATGGCCAAACGCTTTGCCACCGACGTGTGTTTCGACGTGGTCAACGACGCCCTACAACTGCACGGTGGCTACGGCTATATTCGGGAATACCCCCTTGAGCGATACCTACGGGACTTGCGGGTGCACCAGATTCTGGAAGGCACCAACGAAGTCATGCGCCTGATTGTGGCTCGCCGCATTCTGGAGCAGGGCGTCGCGGAAGCGATTCAGTAGCAGAAACCATTCAACATCACATTGCGGAGATCTTATGAGCGACACACTCGAATTTAAGAGCGATAAGCTGCAACTGGAAAAGCGCGGCCACATTGCCGTGCTGACGATCAGCAACCCACCGGCGAACACCTGGACCCGCGATTCGTTAAGCAAACTACAACACACCATCGCTGAATTGAACGCTGACAAAGACATTTTTGCGTTGGTGGTTACCGGCCAAGGCGAGAAATTTTTCTCTGCCGGAGCGGATCTGAATGCCTTTGCCGACGGCGACATTGCCCGCGCCACAGAACTGTCCCGGGCTTTTGGCGCAGCGTTTGACGCGCTAACCCACTTCCGCGGCGTGTCCATTGCGGCCATTAACGGTTACGCCATGGGTGGCGGCCTGGAATGCGCGTTGGCCTGTGATATCCGAATTGCTGAAGAGCACGCGCAAATGGCTCTGCCAGAAGCAGCCGTCGGCCTGCTGCCCTGCGCTGGCGGCACTCAAAACCTGCCATGGCTGGTGGGCGAAGGTTGGGCCAAGCGCATGATTCTGTGTGGTGAGCGCCTGAAAGCCGACAAAGCCCTGAGCATTGGTCTGGTGGAAGAAGTGGTTCCCACCGGCCAAGGCTTGGCGAAAGCTATGGAGCTGGCAGAAGGCGCTTGCAAGCAAAGTCCGTCGTCCATTGCTCGCTGTAAGAATCTGATCATGAACGTGCGCGACGGTCATAACCATGAGGACGGCTGGCGCTTGGAGCGGGAACTGTTCATCGAGCTGTTTTCTACTGAAGACCAGAAAGAAGGCGTCACTGCGTTTTTAGGCAAGCGCAAGCCGCAGTGGAAAAACCGCTAACGCCAATCCGACACATGGGCCAAAGGATTCACCATGAGGGATCAACCGATTGTATTTGAGCAGTGGCAAACGTCAGGCGACGCCACCATCGGAGTCGTGCGCCTGAACGCGCCGCGCTCGCTGAACTCTCTGTCACTGGAAATGATTCGCCTGCTGACGCCACAGCTGAAAGCCTGGGCTGAAGATGACCGGGTACGCGCTGTGTGGCTGGAAGCCGAAGGCGACAGTGCGTTTTGTGCCGGCGGCGACATTGTTGCGCTGTATCGCAGTATGACGGAGGCCGGAAGCGCTGATATTGGCAAGGCGTTCTTTACCGAAGAATACGAACTGGACTATCTGATTCACAGCTACCCCAAACCGGTTGTGTGCTGGGGCCACGGCATTGTGATGGGTGGCGGCATGGGCATCATGCAGGGCGCTTCCCATCGGGTAGTGACCGAAAGCTCAAAACTGGCAATGCCTGAAACCACCATCGGGCTTTACCCGGATGTGGGCGGCGGCTGGTTTCTCAATCGCTGCCCCGGCCGCACCGGCCTGTTTTTGGGCCTGACGGGCGCCCGAATGAACGGCGCTGATGCGCTTTTCACCGGGTTGGCTGACCGTTTTATAAAGCACGAGTTGAAGGCTCAGGTTGTCGCTGAGCTGACTGGCGCCGATTGGCACAACCGTCACGGCGAAGAGGTCGTAGGCTCGGTATTGCGTCAGTTTGAGCTGCAGAGCGCCGAGGCGCAGCCGGCTTCACCCGTTCGCGATCACTTTGACGAGATCAACCGTGCCACCGACGCCGACACCCTGGGGCAGACCATTGCCCAGTTGAAGGAACTGGCGTCTGGCGATGGCTGGCTGGCCAAAGCCGTGAAGCCACTCGCGGCAGCGTCGCCGGTGGCTCTCGCGTTGGTGTGGGAGCACCTGCACCGCTGCCGCCTGGATGGCCTGAAGCAGGTATTTGACAAAGAATTGCTGCTGTCGACCAACTGCCTTAGCAAAGGTGAGTTTGCCGAGGGCGTGCGGGCTCTGCTGATCGACAAAGACCAGCAACC
Source organism: Marinobacter gelidimuriae (assembly GCF_000372805.1). Lineage (GTDB taxonomy): Bacteria > Pseudomonadota > Gammaproteobacteria > Pseudomonadales > Oleiphilaceae > Marinobacter > Marinobacter gelidimuriae. The sequence goes on from NZ_KB889870.1 coordinate 23,640, forward strand.
AAGATGGCGTTACGCCACCCTGGCGGACATCGATAACGAATGGATTAACGGCTTTTTTGTTTGTTTGAGCCTGTTAGAGCCGCCATGAGCAGGGCACTTAACAGCACTTAACAAAAGAAGCCACACTAAAACAAAAGAGGGAAATACGATGGCAATTATTTCATTTATTGGCCTTGGTAATATGGGCGGCCCTATGGCCAGCAATCTGCTGAAAGCCGGCCACCAGGTCACCGTGTTTGATTTGTCGGCAGACGCCGTTAGCGCGCTGAAAGCCGAAGGTGCAAGCAGCGCCGACACCGCTCATGAAGCCGTAAAAGGCGCTGAGTGCGTGATCACTATGCTGCCCGCTGGCCAGCACGTAGAAGCGGTTTACCTGGGCGCTGAAGGCTTACTGGCAGCTCTGCCTGAAGGCACCCTGGTGATTGATTCTTCGACCATTGCCCCGGAAACGGCCAAAAAAGTAGCGGCGCAAGCCTCAGAACACAAAGTTCGCTTTCTGGATGCACCGGTGTCCGGTGGCGTCGGTGGCGCAAAGGCCGGCACGCTAACGTTTATCTGCGGAGGCTCCGAGGCCGATTACGCGGCGGCCCAGCCCATTCTGCAGGACATGGGTAAGAATATTTTTCGAGCTGGTGAACACGGTTCGGGGCAGGTGGCCAAAATCTGCAACAATATGTTGCTGGCCATTCTGATGGCGGGCACCAGCGAAGCACTGGCTCTGGGTGTTAAGAACGGGCTGGACCCAGCTGTACTGTCGGAAATCATGAAGCAAAGCTCTGGCGGTAACTGGGCGTTGAACGTGTATAACCCCTGGCCGGGAGTGATGGAAGCGGCGCCGGCATCACGCAACTACGAAGGCGGTTTTTTGGTAAAGCTGATGACCAAAGACCTGGGCCTGGCGTTCGACAACGCGGTGAAAAACCAGGCGTCGATTCCCATGGGTTCACTGGCTCGTAACCTGTTCTCGCTGCACGCGGGGCAGGGCAACGCGGATCTGGATTTTTCCAGTATTCAGCGGCTTTACAGTCCTGAGTAAAGTGGAAGAGCTTATATATTACGGTAATGCGCCAGCTCAGCGGCGCAGGTAAACTGTCTGTAAGCTTTGTTAGCCGCCGGTGTTCCATGTGGTTTATGAGGCGTCCACACATTTGCCGGCAGTGGCCTCTTCAGGGGGCTTTGCCGCACGGCAGCAGGCCTATTGCGAGCATGGAAGAAAAACACACAGTGAGTCCCTGGGAGCCCGAGCCGTCGCGGCAGAAAACCATCGCCGATTTGGCGACCCCCATTTACGGGCTATTGGCCTGCCCGACCCGGCAGTGTGGGGCCTGTTGGTGTAGTACTGGCTGTGCCGCTGATGACAGTCATTCAAGTTGTACTAAAACAGATTCCACGCCTCCGTCCAGTTTACAGTTTATAAAATTATTGCACGCTAAGAAGCAGATAACGGTTGCCCGGCGGGGTCTTGGCCTAAAGTTTACCTTTACGTAAACTAGTACCTGTGATAAATCTGGTGTATGTAGAGTCATAGACAAAAATAACAGGAGCAAAAAATGAGCCTTCCGGAATACGTCGATGCGTACAACAATTTTGACCTTGCTGCTCTGGAGGCCGAGGTATTGGATGGTCGTCTGGACAGCGGGCTGAATGTTTGCCATGAAATTTGCGATAAATGGGCAGCCAATGCCGAAAAAGTTGTGCTGTATTACGAGACGGAAGACGGCGGTGACGGCGTTCTTACCTTTGCCGAGCTGAGACAGGCGTCCGCCCGTTTTGCCAATTACCTGAAGTTGCAGGGGGTGGGCAAGGGCGACCGTGTTGCGGGTTTGTTACCGCGCACACCGGAGCTGCTCATTGTTATGGCGGGCGCTTGGCGCATTGGCGCTGTCTATCAACCGCTGTTTACGGCGTTCGGATCTGGATCCATCGAATACCGCCTGGAACGGGCGAGCACCAAATTGATTGTTACCAACCCGGCAAACCGTTCAAAACTGGACGATGTTCAAAACTGCCCGCCGGTATTGTGTGTCGATTCGGCGGAAGCTGGCCATGGTGACGCTGATTTTTACCAGGCGCTGGGCGAGCAGTCCGATCACTGTGAGCCGGTGCTGATTAAAGGCACTGATCCTTTCCTGCAAATGTTTACTTCGGGCACCGTGGGCAAGCCCAAAGGAGTGTCTGTTCCAGCCCGGGCATTGTTGTCATTCTACGTTTACATGCGCGATGCCGTAGGCCTTCGTGACAGCGACACATTCTGGAACGTGGCAGACCCGGGTTGGGCCTACGGCTTGTACTATGCGGTTATCGGGCCGCTGCTGATGGGTCACGCTACCCACTTCAATCCCAACGCGTTCACCCCTGAAAGCACCTACGACATGATCCGCAAGTACAAAATCACAAATCTTGCGGCGGCGCCCACGGCCTATCGGTTGTTAAAAGCGAATGATCACGTGCTGCCTGAAGGTGAAAATCTCGGGCTACGGGTAGCGAGTAGCGCCGGTGAGCCCTTGAACCCAGAAGTGGTTAACTGGATTCGCCGTCGTCATTTCTGCGAGGTAAAAGATCACTACGGCCAGACTGAAACGGGCATGACCTGCTGCAACTTCCATGGTTTGGCGCACCCGGTAAAAGAGGGTGCCATGGGTTTCTCATCGCTAGGCCATCGTGTGGTAGCGCTGAATGAAAAGCACGAAGAGGTGGGTGCCGGTGAAGCCGGGCAGGTCGCCATTGATGTGGCTGCATCACCTTTGTTTCATTTCGATGGCTACACCTGGAGTGAAAAAGATCCGTTCGCCCATGGTTACTACCTGACCGGCGATATGGCCATTAACAACGGCGACGGCAGTTTCTCGTTCAGTGGGCGCGACGACGACATCATTACCACCTCAGGTTATCGAGTGGGGCCAGCCGATGTTGAAAGCTCATTGTTGGAGCATCCGGCTGTGGCGGAATCTGGTGTGGTAGCCAAGCCCGATGAAAAGCGTGGCGCCATCATCAAGGCCTACGTAGTGATCAAAAGCGACCAGATTCCAGCCGATGACCAGGTTTTGAGAGAAGAACTGCAGAACCATGTGCGCCGGCGTCTGTCCACCCACGCTTTCCCACGGGAAATTGAGTTTGTTGACGAGCTGCCAAAAACGCCGAGCGGCAAGATACAGCGCTTTATTCTGCGCGATCGCGCCAGGGAAGACGCCAGCGAATGATGGTGACAATGGAGCAGTTGCAGGCTTTTCTGGACGAGCAGTTTCCGCAAGGCGCCGCGTTCGGCACCCTGTGCGAGCTGGGCGATGGCACCGCCGAAATGATGCTCGACGTAGACGAAACCCATTTGCGCCCAGGCGGCACCGTGTCTGGGCCGGTGATGATGGGGCTGGCGGATGTCACGCTCTACGCGGCGCTGCTGTCCAAAATCGGCTTGGTGCCGCTGGCGGTTACCACCAACCTGAATATTAATTTTCTACGCAAGCCAGTGGCGCACCAGGCCATATGGGCCCGTGCCACCATGCTTAAGGTGGGTAAAACAATGGCGGTAGGGGAGGTGTTTATATACTCGCGCGGAGTCGAGGAGCCAGTCGCGCACTCTACGATGACCTACTCTATACCGCCGCAACGCTGACAGAGGGGCTCCAGCATTGTGCCCACAGTTGGTCAGCAAAAAACACGGAAAAATCGCGGAATTAAAAATTGACGTTTACGTATACGTCAATCCAATCTATGATTAGTTCTGATGTACAACAATAACAAAGGCAGATTGGCTCATGAGCGAAGAGTACGTGCTGGAAACGCGCAACCTCGTTAAGGAATTCAAAGGCTTTGTCGCCGTTGACGACGTTAACCTGAACATCCGCAAAGGCCATATTCACGCGCTGATAGGGCCTAATGGCGCAGGAAAGACCACGGTGTTTAACCTGCTCACAAAATTCCTGATTCCTACTCGAGGCCAGATTTTATTCAATGGTCGCGATATCACCACGATGAAATCCGCCGCTATTGCCCGCGAAGGCGTGGTGCGGTCGTTTCAGATTTCGGCGGTGTTCCCTCACATGACGGCCCTGGAGAACATCCGGGTGGCGTTGCAAAGCTTTGAAGGCAACTCATTCAGTTTTTGGAAATCCGGCAACTGCCTGAACAAATTGAACCATCGCGCAATGGAGTTGCTGGATTCGGTAGGGCTCGCAGAGTTCGCCCACATTACCACCGTCGAGCTGGCCTACGGCCGCAAGCGCGCGTTGGAACTGGCCACCACTCTAGCGATGGAACCGCAGTTGATGTTGCTGGACGAGCCCACCCAGGGAATGGGTGCTGAGGATGTTGATCAGGTGGTCGAACTGGTGCGCAAAGCGGCCGTGGGCCGCACCGTGCTGATGGTGGAACACAATCTTGGGGTTGTCAGTAAACTCTGCGACTGCATCACTGTGCTGGCCCAGGGGGCGGTGCTTACCGAAGGCGACTACAAAACCGTGTCGGCAGACCCGCGGGTGCGGGAAGTTTATATGGGCAGCGCCAGCGATTCTAAGGCGTCAGAAAAGGAGGTAAACGCATGAGCCCGGCTGTCCCAAACCAAGTTGGAAAAAAAGACTACGAACAGCTCCGTGTTTCTGGCTTGCATGCGTTTTACGGCGAATCCCACATCCTTCACGGTATTGATCTGGTGGTGAATCGGGGTGAGCTGGTTACCCTGCTCGGGCGCAATGGCGCCGGGCGTAGCACCACGCTCAAAGCTATTATGAACATGGTGGGCCGGCGCACCGGTTCGATCATGATCAACGGTGAAGAAACCATGAGTTGCGCGCCCCGCCACATAGCGCATCTGGGCGTGGGGTTCTGTCCCGAACACCGCGGAATTTTCGCGGCGCTGAACGTAGAGGAAAACCTGACGTTGCCGCCTGTTGTGCGCAGTGGTGGTATGAGTCTGGAAGAAATTTACACCATGTTTCCTAACCTGTATCAGCGCCGCGCCAGCCCTGGCACCAAACTGTCAGGCGGCGAGCAACAGATGCTGGCTTTGGCACGCATTCTTCGCACCGGTGCCAATATGCTGCTGCTTGATGAGATTACCGAGGGCCTGGCCCCGGTGATTGTGGAAAAGCTGGGTGAGGTTCTTATGAATCTCAAAAGTAAAGGTCTGACTATTATTCTGGTAGAGCAGAATTTCCACTTCACTGCGCCTCTGGCGGATCGGCACTACGTGGTCGAGCATGGCCAGATTGCGGAGGAAGTAAGTGCCTCAGAGCTGGACTCCAAGCGCTCTTTGCTGAACGGCTATCTGGGGGTGTAATCACAAAAACTTGAGGAACGGGGTTCAGTAAAAACAAGTGTAAGTGCAGTAATCGACGTCGAAAACCAATAAAAATCACGCATGAACGTAGTGGAGAAATAACAATGACAATGATAAAAAAGCTGCTGACCACCGCCATAGCAACTACCTTGATGGCAGGCGCTGCCCAGGCAGAAATTTCCAATGATATGGTTAAAATCGGCTACTTGGCCGATATGTCAGGCACCTATCGTGACCTGGCGGGTCCAAATGGCCTGATAGCCCTGGAAATGGCTGTGGCCGACGTTGGTGGCCAGGTGAACGGCAAAAAAATTGAAATCGTCAGCGCAGATGACCGCAACAGCCCGGACGTTGCCTCCAGCACGGCGCGTCGCTGGGTTGAAAATGACAACGTCGACATGATTGCCGGCCTGGTGGCATCGTCGGTCAGCATCGCGGTCAGCGACATTCTGGAAGAAAGTGGCAAACTGGGCATTGTGTCCGGGTCTGCGGCCTCCAGCATTACCAACGAGCATTGCACGCCTAACCACATTCACTATGTGTATGACACCTACCCACTGGCCAACGGCACCGCCAGCGCCATCGTAAAAGAGGGTGGCAAAACCTGGTTTATCCTCGCCGCCGATTACGCCTTTGGCCACGCTCTGGAGGCAGACGTAACAAAGGTAGTGGAAGCCAACGGCGGTGAAGTCATCGGTAATATTCGCCACCCATTCCCGACACCGGACTTCTCCTCGTTTATTCTGCAGGCACAGGGCTCTGGCGCCGACGTTGTAGCGCTTGCCAATGCCGGTGCGGACACGACCAACGCTATCACTACGGCTGGCGAGTTTGGGCTCACCCAGTCGGGCCAGACGTTGGCCGCCTTGCTGCTGTTCCTCACCGACGTACACGCACTCGGCGCTGAAGCGGCCCAGGGTATTCAGCTGACCACCGGCTGGTACTGGGATATGAATGCCGACGCCCGTGCCTGGTCCGATCGCTTTATGGAAGAAACCGGAGTGCGCCCAACCATGGTTCATGCCGGCATCTACTCCAGCACCATTCAATATCTGAATGCGGTAAAAGCCACGGGTTCGGACGAAGCTCAAGCAGTGCGCAAGCAGATGATAGCAACGCCCATCAACGATATGTTCGCCACCAACGGCCGCATTCGTGAAGACGGCCGCATGGTCCACGATATGTACCTGGCGCAGGTGAAAACCCCGGCCGAGTCCACAAACGAATGGGATCTGTACAACATCGTGCGCACCATTCCGGCTGAGGAAGCTTTCCGCCCGCTGTCTGAAAGCCAGTGCCCGCTGGTAACCAGCAAGTAAGCGGTTGAACCATGGGGCTCCCGGCATTCCCGGCGGGGAGCCCTCGGAATCAAGCAGAACGGGCACCAGTCCCTGGTGCCCCCTGCATTGCTTTTGGAGTTAGCTACATGTCCATGATTCTGGGAGTCCCCGTCGCTGTGCTCTTCGGCCAGTTACTGCTTGGGCTGATTAACGGAGGCTTTTACGCGCTGTTGAGCCTGGGCCTCGCTGTCATTTTTGGTCTTCTGAAAATTATCAACTTTGCCCACGGCGCCCTGTATATGCTCGGCGCCATGGCCACAGTCATTCTGTTCGATACCCTGGGTATCAGCTATTGGGCGGCGCTGTTTGTCGCGCCGATTCTGGTGGGCTGTGTGGGTGTTGCCATTGAGTATTTCCTGCTGCGTAAAATCGCGGGTCAGGATCATATTTACAGTCTCTTGTTGACCTTTGGCGTCGCGCTGATCATTCAGGGCGTGCTGACCAACATGTACGGCGTGTCTGGCTTGCGTTACTCCATGCCTGACGTGTTCAAAGGCGGCATGAATCTGGGCTTCATGTTCCTGCCTTATTATCGCGCCTGGGTGATCGTGATTGCGCTATTGGTGTGCTTTGGTACCTGGTTCATGATTGAAAAAACCAAGCTCGGTGCTTATCTGCGGGCCGGCACCGAAGATTCGCAACTGATGCAGGGCTTTGGCATCAACGTGCCCTTGCTGGTCAGCCTTACCTTCGGCTTTGGGGTGATGCTGGCGGCTTTTGCCGGCGCGCTGGCGGCACCGATTTACTCGGTCACACCGGTGATGGGCTCGCATATCCTCATTGTGGTGTTTGCGGTGGTGGTGATCGGCGGCATGGGCTCGATTTCCGGTGCAATCATTACCGGGATTCTGATGGGGGTGGTGGAAGGGCTGACCAAAACATTCTACCCACCGGCCTCGTCGGCAGTGATTTTTCTGGTGATGGTGGTTGTGCTGTTGGTGCGCCCATCCGGCTTGTTTGGAAAGGAGGCGTAACCATGAGCAATTCCGTAAATCCGGCGGATATTCACAAAACCATGCTTGATCAGCAAAAATCAGATCATCGTAGACGCTTGATATTGAATCTGGTGTTGCTAGCGCTGCTTGTGGCGGCACCGATGGTGATGTACCCGGTGTTTCTGATGAAAATCCTGTGCTTTGCCTTATTTGCGGTCGCGTTTAACTTGCTGCTGGGCTTCACCGGTTTGCTGTCGTTTGGCCATGCAGCCTTCTTGGCCAGTGGTGCCTATACCACCGGTTATCTGTTAACCACTTTTTCGGGTTTGAGTACTGAGCTTGGCATTATCGCCGGCACACTGGTGGCAACCTTACTGGGTCTTGGCTTTGCACTGGTGGCTATTCGCCGCCAGGGTATTTACTTTGCGATGATCACCCTGGCGCTGTCACAACTGGTTTTTTTCTTCTTTGTGCAATCGAGTTTCACCGGCGGCGAAGACGGCTTGCACGGCATACCCCGTGGTCAGTTCCTGGGGCTGATCGATTTGAATGATAATCTCAACATGTACTATTTTGTGCTGGCGGTGTTTCTAGCCGGGTATCTTTTTGTTCAGCGGATTGTGGGCAGCCCTTTTGGCCAGGTGCTCAAAGCCATCAAGCAGAATGAGCCACGGGCGATTTCCCTGGGCTATAACGTCAACCGTTACAAGATCATCGCTTTTGTGATTTCAGCAGGCCTGGCAGGTTTGGCCGGATCCATGAAAACCGTGGTATTCCAGCTGGCCTCTCTCAATGATGCTCATTGGCACATGTCCGGCGAAGTCATTCTGATGACGTTGCTGGGCGGCACCGGAACCCTGTTGGGCCCGGTGGTGGGCGCGGCTTTTGTGGTTAACCTGGAATATCAGCTGTCGCAAGGCCCGCTGGGTGACTGGGTAGATGCGATTCTTGGCGCTATCTTTGTACTGACCGTGCTGATGTTCCAGAGCGGGATTGTTGGCCAGGTACAGAAGTTCATGAAGAAAAATATCGGTTAATCATAAGATAGGAGATATAAAGTAGGGGACAGATTTCAAATCTGTCCCCAAAATCGGTCCCCGGTTTTGGCAATCACCAGATCGTCCAACGATAGGGTAAACGCCAGCAACCAGCCAGACGCCAGCGCCGGGGTAATCACCGGCAGTGTCACCACAAAAAACGTTTTCAACGGCGTGCAGCCCAAATCCATGGCGGCTTCTTCAATCGAGCGGTCCACTTCCTGCAAGCGCGCGCTAACCACCACAGCCACATAAGCGCTGCAAAAGGTGGTGTGGGCAATCCAGATGGTCACCATGCCTCGGTCGGCAGGCCAGCCGGTCAAAGGCTTTGGCCGAAATCTGCCTGGCCACGCAGTGGTTGGATGGCACCACCAAATCGTAGCCGGAGCGGCCCGACAAGAGGGCGGCTTCCAGCACTTCGTTGCTGTCGTACACGTCATAAATGACTTCACCACGAGGACGCACGGAGCGCTACAAAAATTTTAGTTGCGGGCTTTAGGTTTGTACGGATCGGTGTGTTTCTCGTCCTGGCGACTGAGGGTGATCGCAGGTTCTCAGCCTTCCCGGGGCATTTTGGTGAGTATTTTAGGGTCAGGCTCGATACGTTCAATTCAGTGCGAGCGTAACAGCCTGGTCGGCATGAATGTCTGTTGTGTCATAAAGCGCAACCTGTGTGTCGGAGGCTTGGATGAGCAGGCCGATCTCGGTGCACCCTAAAATAACGGCCTGCGCCCCTCGAGCGGCCAATGCAGCGACCACATCAAGATACCAGGCCTTTGACTCAGGATTAACGATGCCCTGACACAGTTCGTCGTAGATTATTCGGTGGACCACAGCCCGTTCGTTATCACTTGGAATGATAACGGTGATGCCCTTTTGCTCAAGCCGTTCCCGGTAGAACGCCTGTTCCATCGTGAATTGGGTGCCAAGCAGTCCCACCGAGGTTATTCCATCGTTGAGCAGCGCTTTAGCGGTGGCGTCGGCAATATGAAGCAGGGGCATGGCCGTGGTCTGCTCAATTTGCGGGGCAACCTTGTGCATGGTGTTGGTGCAAATAACCAGAAAATCGGCCCCGGCGGATTGCACGGATTGCGCTGCGGCTACCAGTATTTTGGCCGCTCCCTCCCAGTCGTCCTGGTGCTGGAGCGCTTCAATCTCGGAAAAGTCCACGCTGTAGAGTATGAGTTTTGCCGAGTGGAGCCCGCCGAGCTGTTCGCGTACTTTCTGGTTAATCAGGCGGTAATAAGTCTGAGTTGATTCCCAGCTCATACCGCCGATAAGGCCAATGGTTTTCATGTAACCTCCTTGTTAACAAGGCGCCGGTTTCCTGGGCGTAAAATAATGAGTGCGTGTCTCAGGCAAAGACGGTGTCAGCCTACAAACATCTTTTTGGCCAGTGGCAGGCCGCGTAAACCGCTCACTGCCACTGCCGTTAATAGCCCGTCAATCATGGCGCCTACTACGCCGCACGTCATGATGTCCTGGCCTGTCAGGTATAGGCCGGCGGTGTAGTGCTGTTCAAACACTGCCACCTTTTTACCCAGTTTGCTCATGCAAGCCGCCGCGGCTAGCCCGCCAATGCCAGAGCCAATCACAATGGCATCGGTGTTATTTTTTTAACCCCATTTCTTCGATGGACATTTCCCGCATTTTGAACTTCTGGATCTTGCCGGTCACTGTCATCGGGAACGCCTCCACAAATTTGTAGTTCCGCGGAATCTTGTAGTGGGCGATTTTGCCTTTGCAGAATGCGATCAGGTCATCGGCATCGACCGGGTCTGCATCGGGCCGGAGTTTCACCCAGGCCACCAGTTTTTCACCGAATTTTTCGTCTGGAACGCCGGTTACCTGAACTTCTTCAATGGCAGGGTGGGTGTACAAAAACTCTTCAACTTCTTTCGGATAGATGTTCTCACCGCCGCGAATCACCATGTCTTTTATTCGGCCAACAATCTGGATATAGCCGTCCTCATCCATGGTGGCCAGGTCGCCGGTGTGCATCCAGCCTGCATCGTCTATGGTTTCGCGGGTTTTTTCGGCGTTGTTCCAGTATTTCAGCATGACGCTGTAACCGCGGGTGCACAGCTCTCCAATCTCGCCGCGGGGCACTATATTGCCACTGGCCGGCTCAACAATTTTGCTTTCCAGGTGGGGCTGGGTGCGGCCTACGGTGGTCACCTGCTTTTCGAACGGATCCTGGGCGCTGGTCTGGGTAGATACCGGGCTGGTTTCGGTCATGCCGTAGGCAATTTGAACTTCCTTCATGTTCATCTTGCCGTTGACCTTTTTCATCACCTCGGCCGGGCAGATAGAGCCGGCCATAATGCCGGTGCGCAGGGTCGACAAGTCGTAGGTTTCAAACTCTGGCTCAGCCAATTCCGCAATGAACATGGTGGGCACGCCGTAAAGCGCAGTCGCTTTTTCCTGGTGCACGGCCTGCAACACGGCTTTTGGCTCGAAGCCTTCGCCGGGGTAGATCATGGTAGAACCGTGAGTGACGCAGCCAAGGTTGCCCATCACCATGCCAAAGCAGTGGTACAGGGGCACCGGAATGACCAACCGGTCCTTCTCGCTCAGGCGCTGGCTTTCGCCGACAAAAAAGCCGTTGTTAAGGATGTTGTGGTGGGTAAGGGCGGCGCCTTTCGGGCTGCCGGTGGTGCCAGAGGTGAACTGGATGTTGATAGGGTCGTCGAATTGGAGTTGGCTTTGGATCTTGTCGACGTTTTTCTGGTCGACCTGATCGGCAAACCCAATAAATTCGTCCCAGCTCCACATGCCTGCGTGTTGTTCTGTGTCCATATTGATCACTACACGCAAGTCCGCCAGGCGCCGGGCTTTGATCTTGCCAGCGGTGCTGGCTTTCAGTTCGGGCGCCAGTTCATAGAGTGTTTTGCGGTAATCAGACGCTTTGAATCGGTCAGCGGTGACCAGCACGCTGATGCCCGACAGGTTCATGGCGTATTCCAGCTCATGGGCACCGTAGGCCGGGTTTATATTCACCAGAATGGCGCCTATTTTGGCGGTGGCAAACTGGGTAACGGTCCATTCGTAACGGTTGGGTGACCAGATGCCCACCCGATCGCCACGCTTGACGTCGATGGCCAGGAAAGCTCGCGCGGCCTGGTTGACCTTGGCCAAGAATTCTTTATAGGTCCAGCGAATGTCTTGATGCAGGCACACCAGGGCTTCGTTATCGGGAAACTTCTCAGCGGTGCGGTCGAGCATTTCACCGATGGTCATGCCCAGCAGTGGGGTGGTGGATGGGCCGCTGCTATAACTAGGTAAAGGATTACTTGAAAGTGTCTGGCTCATTGTTTGCCTCCGATTATTGTTGTCTAGGCCGGGCCGGCGCACCGGCTAAAAAAGTTAACGGTACCGTTAGCGGGCCTGGCTGTGGTATTCGGGATTAGGTCGCATATCGCTGGTGATCGCTACGCGGTTCGACATGTTGTAGAAACCGATCACGTTGCCTAAATCCCAGATGCCGCCGTCACTAAAACCAGCATCGCGCAAGGCTTGCACCTGCTCTTCGCCGACGGTGGCGGGTGAGCGGGTCAGGAGCGAGGCGTAATCCAGCATGGCTCGCTGGCGTTTATCCAGCGTTGCGGTTCGGTAGTTCATCACCAGGTGCTCGCCTAAAGTCGGGTCGCCACTCATAACACGCACCGCGGCGCCGTGGGCCACCAGGCAGTAAAAGCATTTGTTTTCCGAGGACACCACCACGGCGATCATTTCCCGCTCGAGTTTGCTGAGCTCGCCTTCGCCCATCATCAGCTCGTTGTAAAGGCGGGAAAAACCATCCAGCTGTTTCAGGTTCTGGCTGTAGGCGGTCAGCACGTTTGGAATCATGCCCAGCTTTTGCTGGCAGATCTCAAAGTACTTGCGAACGTCGTCCGGTAACTCAGCAAGCTCGGGAATAGGAAGATCAAGAGCGACAGCGTTGTTTTTATGATTCATGTCAGATCCTTTTATTAAGTTCAAGGTGCCATTAGCGAGCGTCAGGTTCTGCCAGAGCCAGTCCGACCTTGGAGCCGTTGCGGCGCTTCAGGCGATGGCTGATCCAGTTTCCTGTCGCCACCAGCTGGCGCAAATCAACGCCGGTTTCAATGCCCAGTCCGTCCAGCATGTACAGCACGTCTTCGGTGGCTACATTGCCAGACGCACCCTTGGCGTAGGGGCAGCCACCCAGGCCGGCTACCGAGGCATCTATGACCGCAACGCCTTCTTCCAACACCGCGTACAAATTGGCCAGGGCCTGGCCGTAGGTGTCGTGAAAGTGTGCCGCCAGGTGTTCAACCGGCACATGACGGGCAACGGCTTCGAGCATACGCTTGGCCTTGGCCGGGGTGCCGGTACCAATGGTGTCGCCCAGTGAAATTTCATGGCAGCCCATGTCAAACAGGGCTTTGGCTACTTCGGCCACTTTGGCCGGGGCAACCTCGCCTTCGTAAGGGCAGCCCAGCACGGTGGACACGTAACCACGCACCGGAATGCCGTTGTGCTTTGCGGCTTCCATGACCGGAACAAAGCGCTCAAGGCTTTCGGCGATGGAGCAGTTAATGTTTTTCTGGCTGAACGATTCTGAAGCCGCGCCAAACACGGCCACTTCGCTGGCACCCGCGGCCAGAGCGCCTTCAAAGCCACGCAAGTTGGGCGTCAGCACTGCATAACACACACCGGGCTTGCGCTCGATCAGTGCCATCACGTCGCTGGCGTCAGCCATTTGCGGCACCCAGCGTGGTGATACAAAGCTGGCGGCTTCCACATGGGTAAGCCCGCAGTCTACCAAACGCTTGATCAGCCGCGCCTTGACCGCGGTGGGAATCACCGGGCCGGGCTCGTTCTGCAAGCCATCGCGGGGGCTCATTTCTACCAGTCTTACACGCTTGGGAAAGGCCATTAGCCTGCCTCCTGTTGCTCGCTTTCAGTCTCTACTTGCACTGCGATCAATTCTGCGCCTTCCGCCACCTGATCACCCTCGGCGTAGAAGATGTCGGTGACTACGCCATCGGCTGGCGCCTTAATGGCGTGCTCCATTTTCATGGCTTCCATAATTACCAGAGTTTGGCCGCTGACTACTTTATCGCCTACTTTGGCCTGAATCGCCACTACTGCGCCGTTCATGGGTGCGGCCAAGCTGCCCTCGCTGGCCATTTCTTCAAAGCCGTAAGTTTCACGATAGACCACACACGGGAAAGTCTGCCCTTGATGGAACAGCACCAGCTGATCGTTATGCAGGTTGCCGTGCACGCTCAGACGGTGGCCGTTAACCACCGCTTGCAGGTGATCATCGTCGAGCCGGGCAGTCAGGTTGTATAGGCTACCGTTAACCGTTACCTGATAGCCGTCGTCTTGCTCCAACACCTTCAATTCGTGGATGTCGTCGCCCACTTTGAACTGCAAGGGTTGGGCGTATTCCGAGTTCATGCGCCAGCTGTTCTGGCGACCGAACGGCGACCAGGGATCCTGGGCGTTCACTTCACCGGCTTTACGCTGCTCCAGTACGAAGCCAGCGGCCAGTACCAGGGCTTTTTGAGTGTCTAACCGTGATTTCGGGAACAGCAAATCGTGGTGGTCGTCGATGAACCCGGTCGTTAGCTTGGCCTCGCGGAAGGGCTGGGCGTCGGCCAGAGCGTGCAAAAAGCGGATGTTGGTTTTCACCCCTGCGATGCGGTAGCTCTCCAGCGCCTGCACCATGCGGTTGATGGCCTGTTCCCGGGTTTCATCCCACACAATCAGTTTGGCAATCATCGGGTCGTAATGAATGCTGATTTCGTCGCCTTCGGTCACACCGGTGTCTACCCGTACGTGGGCGTTTTCATCGGGCGTGGTCAAATAGCGCAGGGTGCCAGTGGCGGGCAGAAAGTCCTGGTCCGGGTCTTCGGCGTAAATCCGCGCTTCCAGTGCGTGGCCACGGGTTTTTACGTCGTCCTGCGCCAGTGGCAGCAGGTCGCCCCAGGCCACTTTCAATTGCCATTCCACCAGATCCTGGCCGGTGACCATTTCGGTGACCGGGTGCTCTACTTGCAGCCGGGTGTTCATTTCCATAAAGAAGAACGAGCCGTCGACGTCGTAGAGGAATTCAACGGTGCCGGCGCCGACATAGTGGATTGCCTTAGCGGCAGTGACCGCGGCTTCGCCCATGGCTTTGCGGGTTTCATCACTCAGACCGGGCGCGGGGGCTTCTTCCAGCACTTTCTGGTGGCGCCGTTGTACCGAGCAGTCGCGCTCGGCCAGGTACACGCCGTTGCCGTGCTGGTCGCAAAACACCTGGATTTCCACGTGGCGGGGCTGGGTCAGATAGCGCTCGATCAGCATATCCGGGTTGCCGAACGCGTTTTTGGACTCACGCTGGGCGGCGGCCAGGGCTTCATCAAACTCGCCTATGTGCTCCACTACTCGCATGCCTTTGCCACCGCCGCCGGCGACGGCTTTCAGTAGCAGCGGAAAACCGCACTTTTCGGCTTCGGCGCGCAGGGTTGCCAGTGCCTGGTCGGCACCGTGGTAGCCGGGCACCAACGGCACGCCGGCTTTGCCCATAATCTCCTTGGCGGCGGATTTGGAACCCATGGCGGCGATGGCCGAGGAGGGCGGGCCAATAAATACCAGATTATTAGCCTCGCAGGACTCGGCAAAGCCGGTGTTTTCGGACAGAAATCCGTAACCGGGGTGAATGGCCTGGGCGCCGCTTTTCAGCGCGACCTCAATAATGATATCACCGCGTAAATAGCTTTCAGAGCTGGCAGCGGGGCCAATACGAAAGGCCTCGTCGGCCATGGCCACGTGGCGGGCGTTGGCGTCGGCATCGGAATAGACAGCCACGCAGCGGATGCCCATGGCGTGTGCGGTTTCTATGATCCGGCAGGCGATTTCGCCGCGGTTGGCGATCAGTAGTTTTGTAAACATCAGTGTTGGTCCTCCGGAACCCAGCTGGCGGCACGTTTTTCAAGGAAAGCGGCAAGGCCTTCCTGGCCTTCTTGTCCCACGCGGATATCGGCAATGCGCCGGGCCGTGTCTTCAATCACATCTGCACTTAGTGGCTGTTGGCTGACGGCAAAAATGAGCGCTTTGGCGGCGCCCATGGCTTGCGGGCCATTGCCGGCAAGCTGCCGCAGCATCTGGTCGCAGCGGGTTTGCAGGTCGTCGTTGTCGCTCGCAACAATGTGGACCAGCCCGAACTCGCAGGCCTGCTGGGCATCGAATACTTCCGCCGTCAGAAAATAGCGCCGCGCCTGGCGTTCGCCGATGGCACGCACCACGTAAGGGCTGATCACCGCTGGAATCAGCCCCAGCTTCACTTCGCTTAAGCAGAACTTGCTTTGTTCGGTCGCAATCACCATATCGCAGCAGGCTGCCAGGCCCACGGCACCGCCAAAAGCGGCACCCTGAACCAGTCCAATCACTGGCTGTGGCAGGCTGTTCAGCACCGACATCAGGCGCGCGAGCTGCCGCGAATCGTTCAGGTTTTCCTGTTGGCTGTTGTCGGCCATGCGCCGCATCCAGCCCAGATCGGCTCCGGCGGAAAAGTGTTTGCCTTCGGAGCGCAGTACCACCACGTTAGTGCTGCTGTCTTGCCCGATCTGTTCGAACGCGGCAATCAGCTGGCCGATGATCACGTCGTCAAAGGCGTTGCGTTTTTCGGGGCGGTTTAACACCACCTCGGTCACGCCGGAGCTGCGGGTGTTGATCACAACGGCAGAGTTTGGCGCCAAGTTTGAGACAGAATTTGGGACAGAATTTGGTTCGGTCATGGTCATCCCCCCGTTACATGCGGAACACGCCGAAGCGTGTTGGCTGGGCGGGGCGGTTGAGTGTGGCCGACAGGCTAAGAGCCACTACTTCGCGGGTTTGGGCTGGGTCTATCACGCCGTCGTCCCACAGGCGGGCACTGGCGAAGTAGGGGTGGCCCTGGTGTTCGTAGGTGTCAATAATGGGTTGTTTGAAGGCGGCTTCGTCGTCCCGGCTCCAGGTTTCGCCATCGCGTTCCATGCCGTCGCGGCGAACCTGTGCCAGCACACCGGCAGCCTGTTCGCCACCCATTACGGAAATGCGGGCGTTAGGCCACATCCACAGGAAATCAGGGCTGTAGGCGCGGCCGCACATGCCGTAGTTGCCGGCGCCGAAGCTGCCGCCGATCAGTACGGTAATTTTTGGCACGTTGGCGCAGGCGACGGCCATCACCATTTTGGCGCCGTGTTTGGCAATGCCTTCGGCTTCGTGCTTCTGGCCCACCATAAAGCCGGTCACATTTTGCAGGAACAGCAGCGGAATATTGCGCTGGCAGCAAAGCTCTATGAAGTGCGCGCCTTTTTGGGCGGATTCGCTGAACAGTATGCCGTTGTTGGCAATAATGCCTACGGGATAGCCGTGCACATGGGCAAAGCCGGTGACCAGAGTCTGACCGTAATAGCGTTTGAATTCGTCGAATTCCGAGCCGTCGACAACGCGGGCGATAACGTCGCGCACGTCAAACTGTTTGCGCAGGTCGGTGCCGACAATGCCGTAAATTTCGCTAGCGTCGAACAGGGGCGCTTTGGGTTTGCGAATTTGCACGTCTGCGGGTTTACGGCGGTTCAGGTTAGACACGCAGCGGCGCGCGATGTCTAAAGCGTGGGCGTCGTTTTCGGCGTAATGGTCGGCCACACCGGACACTTTGCAGTGTACGTCGGCACCGCCCAGATCTTCGGCGCTGACCACTTCACCGGTGGCGGCTTTGACCAGAGGTGGGCCGGCCAGAAAGATGGTTCCCTGGTTGCGCACGATGATGGATTCGTCGGCCATGGCCGGTACGTAGGCGCCGCCGGCGGTGCACAGGCCCATCACCACGGCAATCTGGGGGATGTCTTCGGCGGACATGCGGGCCTGGTTGTAGAAGATGCGCCCGAAGTGATCACGATCGGGGAACACTTCATCCTGGCGCGGCAGGTAGGCGCCGCCGGAGTCTACCAGGTAGATGCAGGGCAGGCGGTTGGCGAGGGCGATTTCCTGGGCCCGCAGGTGTTTCTTAACGGTCAGCGGGTAGTAGGTGCCGCCTTTTACGGTGGCGTCGTTCGCGATGATCATGCATTCGGTGCCGTTAACGCGGCCGACACCGGCGATCAGACCGGCGGCGGGTATGTCGTCTTCATAGACGTCATAGGCGGCGAGCTGGCCGATTTCGAGGAACGGCGAGCCGTCGTCCAGCAAGCGGTTAATGCGTTCCCGGGGCAGCAGTTTGCCACGGGCGATGTGGCGTTCCTGGTAGCTGGGGCCGCCGCCTTGCTGGATGGTGGCCACTTTGTCCCGCAGGTCGGCTACGGCGTCGGCCATGGATTGGTGTTTGGCCTGAAATTCTTCAGATCTGGAGTTGATTTTGCTTTGGAGTATTGTCATAGCCTTGGTTCCCGTGCATCGGGTTTCGGTGCATCGGGTCTGGGGCGTTTGGCGTTCCGGGAAACGCTACGAGCACATCCATGTGCGCTTCGCTGTGGCCATCCATGGCCACAGAAATTCCCGGAACGCCAAACACCCCAGACCCTCGTTGTAGATTGGTTGCTGAATTCCCCGGTGTTTCACTTGTTCAGAAACAGCTCTCGTCCAATCAACATGCGGCGGATTTCCGAGGTGCCGGCACCGATTTCATACAGCTTGGCGTCGCGCAGCAGGCGGCCGGTGGGGTAGTCGTTGATGTAGCCGTTGCCGCCCAGCAGCTGGATTGCGTCCAGGGCCAGTTTTGTGGCCATTTCGGCGGAGTAGAGGATTGCACCGGCGGCGTCTTTGCGGGTGGTTTCACCGCGGTCGGCAGATTGGGCAACCATGTAGACATAGGATTTGGCGGTGTTCATGTAGGTGTACATGTCGGCCACTTTGCCTTGTACCAGTTCGAATTCGCCGATGGCCTGGCCGAACTGTTTGCGTTCGCGGATGTAGGGCACAACCACGTCCATAGCAGCTTGCATAATGCCCAGCGGGCCACCTGCAAGTACCAGGCGTTCGTAGTCGAGGCCGCTCATCAGCACCCGGGCACCGCCACCGAGTTGGCCGAGGATGTTTTCTTTGGGTACTTTGCAATCTTGAAACACCAGTTCGCAGGTGTTGGAGCCGCGCATGCCCAGTTTGTCGAGTTTCTGGTGGCGGCTGAAGCCAGGTGCGTCGCGTTCTACGATGAAGGCGGTGATGCCTTTGGAACCGGCTTTCACGTCAGTTTTGGCGTATATCACGTAAACGTGAGCGTCCGGGCCGTTGGTGATCCACATTTTGTTGCCGTTCAGCACGTAGTGGTCACCGGCGTCTTTGGCGCTCAGTTTCATGGAGATGACGTCGGAACCGGCGTTGGGTTCAGACATCGCCAAAGCGCCTATGTGTTCGCCGCTGAGCAGCTTGGGCAGATAGTGCTGTTTCTGCTCTTCGGTGCCGTTGTTGTGAACCTGGTTCACACACAAGTTAGAGTGGGCACCATAGGACAAACCTACCGATGCGGAGGCGCGGCTGATTTCTTCCATCGCAATTACGTGGGCCAGGTAGCCCATGCCGGAACCGCCGTAGGCTTCGTCGACGGTGATGCCGAGCAGGCCCATGTCGCCAAACTTTTTCCACAAATCCATGGGGAATTCGTTGGACTGGTCAATGTCTGCCGCACGCGGTGCAATTTCGCGGGTGGCGAAACCGTTGATTTGTTCGCGCAGCATGTCCAGGGTTTCGCCAAGGCCGAAGTTCAGTTCCGAGTATTGCGATTTCATGATGGTCACCTTGTTGTTGGGGCGTCAGCGCTGTGTTGCCGTCTGTTTTTTAATTTGCAGTTCGCTTAATGCTTCGAGGCAGCGGGCCTCGGCGTTTTCCATTTCCATCTCAACGATCGCGATGTCTTCTTTCTGCTGCGCCAGCGCCTCACGGCGGCGTTTGATGGTTTGCAGCATCAGCAACAGCTGTTTTTCATTACCACTGGTGGTTTCATCCCACAGGTCAAACAACTCTTTGGTCTCGGCCAGCGACAGCCCCATGCGCTTACCGCGCAGGATCAGCTTCAGGCGCACCCGGTCTTTGGAGCTAAAGATGCGGGTCTGGCCCCTACGGCTGGGCTTTAGCAAGCCCTGATCTTCGTAAAAGCGAACGCTACGGGTTGTTACATCGAACTCCTGAGCCAGTTCGCTGATGCTGTAGGTTTTCTTTTGGACCATTGAGTATTTCCTTTTTTTGTCAGGTTAGTTAAAGTTTACGTAAACGTAAAGCATTTGATTGTATTGTTATCCACAGCAACGGGAGTATCCGATGGAATTTCAGAACGTAGCGGCTATTGTAACAGGTGGTGCATCTGGCCTTGGCGAAGGTGCAGCGCGGGCGCTGGCGGCAGCCGGCTGTAAAATAGCGATCTTCGATTTACAGAAAGAACGCGGTGAAGCCGTTGCAAAAGAGTTGGGCGGAATCTTTGTTGAGTGCGACGTCAGTTCCGCCGCAAGTGCTGAAGCGGCATTTGCTAAAGCCCGTGAGGCCCATGGGCTTTGCGGCGTTGCTGTAAACTGTGCAGGCGTCGCCACCGCAGGCAAAATTCTGGGGCGCGAGGGTGTGCTGCCACTGGAAAATTTCAGTAAGGTGGTGCAAGTCAATCTGATCGGAACCTTTAACATATTGCGATTGGCCGCTGCGGATATGGCCCAGCGTGAACCCAATGCCGACGGTGAACGGGGCGTTATTATCAATACCGCGTCTATTGCCGCTTATGAAGGCCAGGTTGGCCAGACAGCGTATAGTGCGTCTAAGGGCGGCGTTGTTGCCCTAACGCTGCAGGCCGCCCGTGAGCTGGCGCGTGAGGGTATTCGGGTGAACACCATTGCCCCTGGGCTGTTTATGACGCCGATGATTGCCGGCATGCCCCAGGAAGTACAAGACAGCCTGGCGGCAACCTTGGTGTTTCCCAAGCGCCTGGGTAAGCCGGAAGAGTTCGGCATGATGGTGGACCAGATGGTGCGGAACCCGGTGTTAAACGGTGAAGTCATCCGTCTTGATAGCGCTTTGCGTATGGCCCCGCGATAAGCGGTCTTTCAGCAATTCGTCATAAGCAGGAGTCTGTATGACTGCGACTGTCGATCAAGAAGAGTTAGCGTTGTTCCGTGAGTCGGTAATCAAGGCACTGGAAAAAGAAATCAAACCCCACTACGAGCAGTGGGAAAAAGACGGCATTGCCCCACGCAAGCTTTGGAACACCCTGGGCGACGCCGGCATGCTGTGCGTAGACGTGCCCGAGGACTGTGGCGGCTGCGACGCGCCGTTTCAGTATTCGGTGGTGGTGGGCGAGGAATTGGCGCGGATGGGCTTTGGTGCGCTGTCCACCAATGTGATGGTGCACTCCGACATTGTCGCGCCTTACCTGAGCCACTTGGGCAACGACGGGCAAAAACAGCAGTGGCTACCAAAAATGGTTTCCGGTGAAGCCGTGGGCGCCATCGCCATGACCGAACCCGGCGCCGGCAGTGATTTGCAGGCCATGCGCACCCGTGCCGTAAAAGAGAGCGACGACTACATTCTGAACGGCTCCAAAACGTTCATTACCAATGGCCAGCACGCCGATATGGTGATCGTGGCCGCCAAAACCGATCCTTCCGCCGGTGCCAAGGGCGTCAGCCTGTTTTTGGTGGACGCCAAGCTGGAAGGTTATGGCGTTGGTCGCAATCTGGACAAGATTGGCCAGCATGCCGGTGACACCTCCGAATTGTTCTTTGCGGATATGCGGGTGCCGGCGTCGGCGTTATTGGGCGAGGCCGGTAAAGGCTTTACCTACTTGATGCAGGAGCTACCCCGTGAACGCCTGGTAATTGGCGCGCTGGGCGTTGCGGCTGCCCGTGGAGCCCTCGACCTGACCGTTGCTTACTGCCAGGAGCGGGTGCTGTTCGGCCAGAAGTTGGCGCAGCTGCAGAACACCCGTTTCGAAATGGCCCGCATGGAAACCGAATACCGCATCAACAAGGCTTTTGTGGATCAGTGCATCAACGAATACGTCGCCGGCACTCTGGATGCTGCGACGGCGTCTATGGCCAAATACAGCGCGACTGAAATGCAGTGCCGGGTGACCGATGGCTGCCTGCAATTGTTTGGCGGTTACGGCTATACCAGTGAGTACCCGATTTCACGGGCCTTTGCGGATGCCCGCGTGCAGCGCATTTACGGCGGTACGTCGGAAATTATGAAGGAAATTATTGCACGCTCAATTTTCGGGCGCGCCTGATTAACGATGGCCAATAACAACCAAACCTTTCAATAAAACGGGGACAAGCAATGATGACTGACACCTCTAATGATAATTTCGTAGTCATAGCCGGCGCCGCCCGCACACCCATGGGCGGCATGATGGGTTCGCTGAGCAGCGTACCTTCGCCGCAGTTGGGCGCGGTTGCGATAAAAGCCGCCATCGAGCGTTCCGGCCTGAAGCCGGCTGACATTGACGAAGTCATCATGGGTTGCGTATTACCGGCCGGCTTGGGCCAGGCACCCGCGCGCCAGGCCTCCCGCGGTGCCGGTATACCAGACAGCTCTGGCTGCACCACCGTCAACAAAATGTGCGGATCGGGCATGCAGGCGGTGATGATCGCCCACGACCAGATCAAAGCCGGCACCAACAACATCATGATTGCCGGTGGCATGGAAAACATGAGCCAGGCACCGTACCTTCTGCCCAAAGCCCGCGGCGGAATGCGCATGGGCCATGGCCAGGTAATGGACAGCATGTTCCTGGACGGCCTGGAAGACGCCTACGAAGGCAGTCTGATGGGCGTTTTTGCACAAAAGAGCGCGGATGACTACAAAATCACCCGCGAGCAAATGGACAACTTTGCCATTGAATCCCTCAACCGTGCCAATGCCGCCATCGACAACGGCTGGTTCGCGCCGGAAATCTGTGCGGTTAGCGTCGCTGGTCGCGGTGGCGATTCAGTGGTAGATACAGACGAACAGCCCGGCAATGCCCGCCCGGACAAAATCCCCACGCTGAAGCCCGCGTTCAAAAAAGACGGCACCGTAACCGCCGCCAACGCCAGCTCCATCAGCGACGGCGCCTCAGTATTGGTACTGGCTTCTGCAAAAGAAGCCAAAGCTCGTGGTTTGCACCCACAGGCAAAAATCATCGCCCACGCCACCCACGCCCAGCTACCCGCAGAGTTCACTCTGGCCCCCATCGGCGCCATCGACAAAGTCCTGAAAAAAGCCGGCTGGGGCAAAGACGACGTAGATCTCTACGAAATCAACGAAGCCTTCGCGGTAGTCTCCCTGCTGGCCATCAACGAACTGGGCCTGGATGCCAATAAAGTGAACGTGTACGGCGGCGCCTGCGCCCTTGGCCACCCAATCGGTTCCTCCGGCTCCCGCATCCTGGTCACCCTGATCAACGCATTGAAGCAAAAAGGCCTGAAACGTGGCGTTGCGGCACTGTGTATTGGCGGTGGCGAGGCCACGGCGGTCGCCATTGAATTGGTCTGACCTTGGGTTGTTTTTTCCGTATTTTGACAGTGGTGGAGGGCAGCGAGGCGGGGGTACCTTTCTTCTGGGAAAAGAACTCGCTTCGCTCAGACACCTTTTCCCTGACAGAAAGACACCTCCACTCCGCGTACCCGCCACCAAATCAACAGGCTACCGAGTGTAAATGCTCACGCAACAGAGCGAGCCTGCTGAGCGCCCAGAACAACCTCACCCACCGTATGCAGCTTCAGCAACTGCGACTGAAGCATAGAAATCGGCCGGCTACCCTCCAGAGTCAGAGCAATATCAAAATGCTCCCCGCTGCTCTCAACTGACATACCCGCAATCCGAAAACCCCGAACCCGCACCACGCGGCACAAGCGTTCAAGGCCAGCCGGCTCTGACTGCATACGACAATGCAAAACATGCCGGTTGGATATAGTTGTTCCGGATGTCGTTATGCTGGATGTGATGGCCTGGCTCATGCTGCATTCTCCTCGGTTTTCTTCTTCGCTGGTTTGGTATTTTCCATCATGTCTCGGTTGCTACCGCCGGGTTTTACCGTCGGCCAAACGTTCTCTTCGCGAGCAATAGCCACGTGCAACAGCATCGGGCCCTTGTAAGCAAAAATAGTCTCGATGCCCCGGCGAATCTGATCGGTGCGGTTGATGTGCAACGCTGGAATATCAAAAGCCCGCGCCATAGCGACAAAATCCGGGTTGTCGTCCAGGTTAATGTGGCTTTCGCGGTTGCCGTAAAACAGCTCCTGCTGCTGGCGCACCATGCCCAGGCACTGGTTATCCAGAATGATTATTTTCAGCGGCAAGCGATAACGGCGAATAGTAGCCAGCTCCTGGGCGTTCATCATGAACGAGCCGTCGCCGGCTACGTTGATAACCGCGGTACCAGGCTTTGCGAACTGCGCGCCTATGGCCGCCGGCAGGCCAAAACCCATGGTGCCCAGGCCGCCGCTGGTCAGGTGCTGGCGCGGGTGATTGAACTGGTAGTGCTGTGCCACCCACATCTGGTGCTGGCCCACGTCGCAAGAAATAATCGTGTCATCACCGGCAATGCGGGACAGCTGGCGAACAAACGCCGGGCCGGTGATGGGTGCCAGGGCTTCCTCGTTATCCGCCGCCTGAAAGCCACCGGTGGTGAGCCAGGTGCGGCATTGCTTCTGCCAGGCTTCAATATTCAGCGGCTGTGCTTGTACCTCGCGGGTAAGGGCGCGCAACACGTCATTTAAATTGGCGTTGATGGTCACAGCCGCGGCTTTTATCTTGTTGAACTCGGCGCTGTCGGCATCGATGTGAATAATCTTTGCGTTGGGAGCAAAGGTTTCCGGCTTGCCGGTCGCACGGTCATCCAGGCGGGCGCCGAACACCAGAAGCAGATCACATTCGTCCACCGCGCGATTGGCCGCACGACAGCCGTGCATGCCTAGCATGCCCAAGTGGTTCGGGTTGTGCCGGCCCGGGTTGCCAATGCCCTTTAGAGTTACAACACCGGGCAGGGCAGAGTGTTCAGCAAACTCGCGAAAGCTGTCCTCAGCGCCGGCTAACGTGATGCCACCGCCGCTGTACAATAATGGCTGACGGGCCTCGCGCAGCAGGCGCAGAGTCTCGTTGATACCTTTATCAATAGCGGCGTTATGTGTGGCTGAATCGGTTCGTGGCTCTGTACTCTCAGAATGTTCGCACCCTTCATGATCAGCTGTTTCCGGGTTTACCTGAGTCAGCAGAATATCTTTGGGAATATCGATCCATACCGGTCCTGGCCGACCGCTTTGCGCCAAAGTAATCGCTTCAATAAGAATGCCGGGCAGGCTGTCGGCGTCATCCACCAGATAGCTGTGTTTAACAATGCCCAGAGTCATGCCCAGTACATCGGTCTCTTGAAACGCATCGGTGCCAATCAGCTCGGAGGGCACCTGGCCGGTGATGACCAGCAGCGGCACCGAATCCTGAAACGCGTTGGCCACGCCGGTAATCAGGTTGGTAGCGCCCGGGCCGGACGTGGCAATGCACACGCCCAAGTTGCCGCTTGCGCGGGCGTAGCCGTCGGCGGCCAGGGCGCAGCCTTGCTCATGGCGGCACAGCACATGTTCCACACTCACATCACCCACCAGAGCATCGTATAGCGGCATGATGCAACCGCCGGGATAGCCAAATACCGTGGCAATACTGTGCTGCTGGAAAGTCTGAAGTATGTGCTGCGCGCCGTTCATGGTCTGAGTCCCTGCGAGTGTTGGTTTACCGTTTAAAGTGTTTTCAAAAAGGCCAAAAAAAAGCCCCCGGGACCTTTCGGTGCCGGGGGCTTTGGTGTTTGCAGTATCGGTTTAGAAATCTCGCCTCAACTGTGTATCCACGCAAAAGCCCCCGGGGGATACCATCACCACCAGGACTAGCTTCACGAGGACAACAACAACGTTAAAGTTCATTTAATACGTGTCTCTTTAAAATTCATTTACCGAATCTGTGTAGAATCTAACCTGATTTTTATGCGCCTGGCAACCTGTTTTTTCAGTGGTGTTCGCAACAACCGGTTTTTTCTATGAGAGCAGTATGAACAAATTCAAATGGAGCTCTGTCGGCCTGTCCGTCGTGTTAATTGTGGCGTTGCTAGTCTGGATGGCCAGCGGCGAAATCAAACAGACAGAAACCAAAGCGCCGGAACGATCGGCACAGCAGAACACCGAGTTGAGCCGGGTAGAGGTCACAACCCTGAACGCTCGTAATTATCAGCCCGAATTGTTGGTACAAGGGCAGGTCTTACCGTGGCGATCCGTTATGGTGTCGGCCCGGGTATCCGCAACGGTGAAATCACTGGTGGTGGAACTGGGTGACACCGTCAGCCAGGGGCAAACATTACTCACCCTCACCCTCACCCTCACCGACGACCGCAGCCTTGACGGCATTGAATGGCGCCTGAAGGTGAATCGCGAAGCGGCTGCCCGTTTCGGTACCGACGTGGCCAGCATCGGCAATGCCGTGCGGCTGGTGGCCATAGGGCTGATGCTGCTGATTCTGGTGACCCAGTTCAACTCGCTGTACCAAAGCTTTTTGATTTTGTCGGCCATTGTGCTGGGCATAAACGTAGATTTGATTACGCCGTCACTAGGGCTAAACGCGCCATCCACCCAATGGTGGACCCAGATGTCCAGCGCCATTGCCGGCGGGCTGACGTTCGCAACCCTGCTTACGCTGCTGCTAACACCGGCGCTGCTGGTATTGGGTGAGCAAAGCGGGCAAAAAGTGAAACAGTTGCTGGGAGCTAGGGGGCGGGTTTCAAATCCGTCCCCTAGAGCCTGTCCCCGGGAGTCGCACTATCCATTTGCACTGCGGGCGTCTTTGATTACGTCATAAGCATGGGTGATTTCACCGGTGCGCTCTTCGGCCATCTCGCGCATGCTTTCCGGTAATCCGCGGCCGGCCAGTTTGTCCGGATGGTTCTCGCTCATCAATTTGCGGTACACCTTTTTGATGTCGTCATCGCTGTCTTGGGGCGACACGCCCAGCACTTTATAGGCGTCGTCGGTCTGTTGGACGCTGGAGCGCTGGCCGCCGCCGGTCTGGCTGTAATGGGCACCACGCAGCATGGCTTCCAGCTGGTCAACCTGGCTTTCCGGCAACCCCAGGCCACGGGCAATTTTAACCAGCATCTCGTGCTCGGCCGGGTGCACTACGCCATCGGCGGCTACAGCCGATACCTGAACCTGCAGAAACATCTGCAGCAAAGCCGGCTGGCCGCCGCTGACGCGCATAAAGCGTTGCAGTTCGGCGTCCAGATCAAACTCTGGTGCTTTGCCGCGGTTGAACGCGGCGCGGGCGTTGGTCTTCTGGCTTTCGTTCAGGCGAAAGCGGGTAAACATGGCTTCTGCCACGGCGATTTCATTTTGTGAAACCACGCCGTCGGCTTTGCACACCGCACCCATGACCGCGAACACAGACTCAACAAAACCGCTTTGAATATTTTGCAGTTTTCCGATTAACCGGCTTTTTATTCGGTTCAGTAAAAATGCACCAATCGCGCCGCCAATAACGAAGCCGGCGAAGCCGCCAAAGGCCGAGCCAATCAGGCCACCCAGAATGATTGCAAACAGCATTAAGGTATCCTTTGTAAAAGATTTAGATCGTGGAAATATACGGGTTTTTGCCACTTAATACATGAATAGCGCGTTACAAGGGTATTTTTTCGCACAATTCTCGGCTTCTGGACCGGGTTTAAGGCGCTTGTAACAATGCCGTTAGCAAACCGGCCGCCAGCGACAATACCATGGGCACCGTCACCAGCAATCCAGTCTGGCGGCTGCCAATACCCAGTGCCATGCCGGATTTCACCAGATTGTTCACCGCCGCGGCGATCACAATGCCTATTACCGCGGTATTGCTGTCCAGACCAGCGAGGGACATGCGGGTGAGCGACAGAGTAATGGCATCCACATCTGCGATGCCTGAACTGGCGGCCAGCACATAGATGCCGGTATCGCCCAGCCAGTTTTTCAGGAACTCACCCAACAGCAGGATGCCGGTCAGAAGAGCACCAAAAACCAGGGCCGAGGTTAAGTCCAACGGATTCTGGCTTAGCACCGGCTGGCTGACATTGCTGTTGTGGCTGTGCCGATACCAGATTATCAGGGCCGGGCCGTAAAGCAGCGCCGTCATCACCAGAACCGGGAGCACCAGGCTGGGAAGCAGAGCCGGCGCAATCACAAAGCAGTAAATCAGAATGCGCGGAAACATGGTGCCGCAAGCAATCAAAATGCCGGCCGCCAGTTGCGGCGCTATTTGCGGCGCCTTTGCAGACTGCCGCGCAAAGTGCAGGGTCAGCGCGGTAGACGAGCTCAAGCCGGCGAACAGACTGGTGAACAGAATACCCTTTTGAGTGCCGGCCAAACGCATAGCGAAATAGCCGACAAAGGAAATGGAGGCAATCATCACCACCATCCACCAGATTTCCCGCGGGTTCAGCACACCGCCGGGGCCCATGCTTTGATTGGGTAACAAGGGCAGCATCACCACGGAAATCAGCAGTAGCTTCAGCGCTGCGTCCAGCTCGCTGGCCTGAAGTTTATGTACCAGGCTGTGAATCTCTTCCTTATTGTCCAGAATGATAGCCGTGACCACCGCTGCTGCCGTGGCAATCACAGGATCTATGGCCACCGCAATGGCGCCAAAACAAAAGGTCAGCACCATGCCGATGATTCCGGTAATGCTGAAGTTGCGGATGTACTGCAAACGGCTGTTGTAGGCAACCAGGCCTGTCGCAACCACGGCAATCAGCAATACCGGGAATGCCCAGGCTGAAAGTTCGCGGGTAATCAGCGCGGCCACCCCGCCCAGTAAGCCGACGAGCGCAAAGGTGCGAATACCCGCAATACGATCGCCGGATTTCTGTTCGCGGGCATCCCAGCCCCGTTCCAGGCCCACAATGGCGCCCAGCAACAAAGCAATGGCCAAACGGATAGTGGATTGATTAGTGGCCAAAAAATCGGTGGTTACGTTGTCCATGGTAATAACTGTCCTGCACAGCGGTTTTTGCCAGGCAACACAATCTGCTAAACTCTGTCGCCTTTTCACAGCTATTTTCACGCTTACAACCCATTACCACAACCGCAGACGGTTGCTGGCGATAGCGGCTGTCGCAATGACCCGACCTGAGTAACCCTTAAGCAACTCTTAAGAAGCTCTTAAGTAAAAACGGAACCCGATATGGTGAACACCCTTAAACATCAATGGCTGTCGAATGTGCGCGGCGATTTACTCGCGGGCGTGGTGGTGGCGCTGGCGCTGATTCCCGAAGCCATTGCCTTTTCCATTATTGCCGGCGTAGACCCGAAAGTAGGGCTTTACGCGTCATTCTGCATTGCCGTGATCATCGCCTTTGTTGGCGGCCGGCCGGGCATGATTTCTGCCGCCACCGGCGCCATGGCGCTGTTAATGGTCACCCTGGTAAAAGAACACGGCCTGGAATATCTGATGGCAGCCACCTTGCTAACAGGCCTTATTCAGCTGGTGGCCGGCTATTTAAAGCTCGGCAGCCTGATGCGCTTTGTATCACGCTCGGTGGTGACCGGCTTCGTCAACGCCTTGGCCATCCTGATTTTCATGGCACAGTTACCGGAACTGACCAACGTTACCTGGCACGTCTACGCACTCACAGCGGCGGGCCTGGGCATCATCTATTTGTTTCCTTATATACCGAAGCTGGGCAAGGTGCTGCCGTCGCCGTTGGTTTGCATTGTGGGGCTGACGGTTGTGGCGTTCCTGTTTGATATCGACGTGCGTACCGTGGGTGATATGGGCGATCTGCCGGACACACTGCCGATTTTCCTGTGGCCAGATGTGCCGCTGAATCTTGAAACCCTGATGATTATTTTGCCCTACGCCATACCGCTGGCGTCAGTGGGCCTGCTGGAATCGATGATGACAGCCACCATCGTGGACGACCTGACCGATACCGAAAGCGACCGTAACCGCGAATGCAAGGGGCAGGGTATTGCCAACATCGGTTCTGGCTTGCTGGGCGGTATGGCGGGCTGCGCCATGATTGGCCAGTCGATCATCAATATAAAATCCGGTGGCCGTGGCCGCCTGTCGACGCTGTTCGCGGGTGTTTTTCTGATGGTGTTGATTCTGGTGTTGGACGACTTTCTGGTGCGCATTCCCATGGCCGCGTTGGTGGCGGTGATGATTATGGTGTCCATCGGCACCTTCTCATGGGAGTCTATCCGCAATCTGAAAACCCATCCGTTGTCGTCCAACATCGTGATGCTGGTGACGGTCGTGGTTGTCGTGTTCACTCACAACCTGGCACTGGGCGTATTTGCCGGTGTGTTGTTGGCGGCGCTGTTTTTCGCCAACAAAATTGGCCATTACATGGGCGTGGATAGTGCTCTGAACGAGGCCGACAGCACTCGTACCTACACGGTTACCGGGCAAGTATTCTTCAGTTCGTCGGAAAAGTTTGTAGCCGCCTTTGACTTCCGTGAAGTGGTCGATAAGGTAGTAATAGATGTGAGTCGCGCTCACTTCTGGGACATTACCGCCGTGGGTGCGCTAGACAAGGTTGTTATCAAGTTCCGTCGCGAAGGCGCCGAGGTAGAAGTCATTGGCATGAACGAAGCCAGTGCCACCATCGTTGACCGCTTTGGTGTGCACGACAAGCCGGAAGGCGTTGACCAGCTTATAGGCCATTAATATGCAAAATACGACACCGAACGCCAAGCATCCTTCACAACAGGCGTCACAACAAGCGTCACAAGAGACGCAGCAAAACGCGCCGCAAGACACCTTGTACGTGGTGGCCTGCATTGACGGCTCACGCGCTGCGCCGGCGGTGTGTGACTACGCTGCCTGGGCGAGCAAATATATGGACTCGCCGCTGACCCTGCTGCACGTGCTGGACGAAGAGCGCTACCCGTCAGAGCCGGACCTGGCCGGCAACATTGGCCTGGGCAGCCGCGAGCATTTGCTGGACGAACTGGCCGAACTGGATCGCAAACGCTCTAAACTCGCTTTGGAGCACGGCAATCACATGCTGGAAAACGCCGAGCAGCGAGTTAAGCAGGCGGGCATCAGCGACATCAAAAAGCGTCAGCGCCACGGCGACCTAACCGAATCCCTACTGGCGCTTCAGGAACAGACGCGCTTATTGGTGATGGGCCTTTATGGCGAAAGCAGCTCCGACCGCGATGTGCGCATTGGCAGTCAGCTGGAGACGGTGATTCGCAGCATGAGCCGCCCAATTCTGCTGGTTCCAGACAACTTTTCCGCGCCGCAAAGCTCCATGTTGGCTTTTGACGGCAGTGCTACCGCGTTTCGTGGAGTAGAACACTTAGCCGCCAGCCAGGTTTTGAAAGGCATGCCGCTGCACCTGGTGATGGTGGGCGAGGAAAGCCCAGAGGCCATGGTGCAGTTGCGCAAAGCCGAAGCCATGCTGGCGCCGCTGGAAGCCGAAATAACCCTGGCCATCCGCAGTGGTGAGGTAGAGCCAGTGCTGCACAGTTATCAGGACGAGCACAACATCGATTTGCTGGTGATGGGAGCCTACGGCCACTCAAAAATCCGCAGGTTCCTGCTCGGTAGTACCACCACCAACATGCTGAAAACGGCCAAAAAACCATTGGTTATTCTGCGCTGAGAAATTACGCACTAGGGGACAGATTTCAAATCTGTCCCCGGTCTGGCTCCCAAACTCACGCCGCTTGCCCGGCCGCCACCCCCGATGCCCAGGCCCACTGAAAGTTATGCCCGCCCAGGTGGCCAGTCACGTCTACCACTTCACCGATAAAGTACAAATCCGGCTGTTCCAGAACCGCCATGGTTTTAGAGGACAGCTGGCGGGTATCTACGCCGCCCAGGGTCACTTCCGCGGTGCGATAGCCTTCGGTGCCTGCGGGCTTTATGGTCCACTGCTGCAGCGTGCGGCTGATGTGCTCGATATCCGGGTTGCGGTAGCTTTGAAGCGGGCCCGCCCAGCGCTGCAGCTCGTTGAAGGCTTGCGCGAAGCGTTTTGGCAGGTGCGCGTTCAGATAGTGTTCGAGCGTGCTTTGCGGTTTGAGCTTGCGCAGGCCTAGCAGATCTTGCTCAACCTGCTGCTGCGGTAGCAGGTTGATGTGCAGTTCGTCACCGGGCTGCCAGAAGCTGGAAATTTGCAGCATGCTTGGGCCACTTAAACCGCGGTGGGTAACCAGCATTGGTTCCTGGAACTGTTCATGATTGCACTCCGCGCTTACCGGGCAGCTGATGCCAGCCAACGGCGCCAGTGTCATCTTCAGCTCGGGGTGTAGGGTAAAGGGCACCAGCCCGGCGCGGGTGGGTAGTATTTCCAGCCCGAATTGGCGGGCCAGGTCGTAGCCGAAGCCGGAAGCCCCCAGGGTGGGGATAGACAGCCCGCCACAGGCAACGACCAAAGACTCACAGGTTAATGCCTGGCCACCCGCCGTCAGGCAATAACCTTTGGGCGTTCTGGCCACCTGCGTTACGCCGGTTTTCAGGCGCACTTCAGCGCCGGCCCATTCACATTCAGTCAGCAGCATGTTCAGAATGTCTTTGGCGCTGTGCTGACAGAATAACTGGCCCGGTGCCTTCTCTTCGTACTCCACTCCGTGCCGTTCCACCAGCTCCAGAAAATGCCTGGGGGTGTAGCGTTTCAGCGCCGAAATGCAGTAATGCGGGTTGTCTGACAGAAAGTTCGCGGTGGTGCTGTTCAGATTAGTGAAATTACAACGCCCGCCGCCGCTCATCAGAATTTTCTTGCCGGCCTTATTAGCATGGTCCAGCACCAGCACTTTACGGCCGCGATAACCAGCGGTAGCGGCGCACATCAGCCCGGCCGCGCCGGCGCCGATGATAATGACGTCGTATTCGGTAATGGCCATTATTGATTGCCTCGCAAATCCAGCGCATCCACCAAACCCGCAGAAAGGGCGATGCCAGTGACGTCTGGCAGCCTGTCTGCCCCTAGCCGTTTCATCACCCGCGCACGATAAAGGTCGATGGTTTTTACGCCTACCCCCAACTGTTCGGCGATTTCACGGCTGGTGTAGCCTTTGGCCGGCGGTAGAAATACATCGCGCTCGCGACGGGTAAGGGTATCCAGCAATGCTGTGGTCTGGCTGCTGTCCTGCTGTTGATGGCGGGTCTGTTGCCGCTCCTGCAGTGCCTGCTGCACGCTGTCTAGCAGCAACTGCTCGTTAAACGGCTTTTCAATAAAATCAAAGGCGCCGGATTTGAACGCGCGCACCACAATGGGCACATCGGCGTTCAACCCCGGCCCTTGGTCCGTCACTTCGACCAGGGTTTCGCCCAGATTGTTCACCCGAATGGTCACGATGATGGCCGATTCGGAGCTGGTATCAACACGGGCCTCCACATTCGCTTCGATGGCGTTGCGCACCAGGTTGATGAGCACCTGCTCTAGCAGTACCGGGTCGGCCATCGCGCCGGAATGGTCAGCCGCATTGGGCGACTCATCAATCGCTTCAACCAGATTTTTCATGGCCGGATTCATACTCAGCGTGCGGCTTTTGTGGTCAACAATCAGCAGTGGTTGCGGATCGGTGGCGGCAAAGCCCATTGATAAGTCAAAGCAATTTGCGTTCATGGCAAGCAGATCTTCGATATGCGGTCAATTTTATAGTATTTTTACTATAATACGTTGGTGCAATTTATAGTAAGACTTCTATTTAATACTATTTGTTCAGCTGTAAATTATAACTAATTTGGTGATTCGTCAGAATATACCAAGCAAAACAGCGTTATGCCTACCTATAGGACCACACAGAATGACTTCGATCTACGACCAGGGCCTTACGCCCGTTGATGCCAATTACGCCGTTCAAACACCTATCGATTTTATCACTCGCACCGCCAGTGTTTATCCGGATTATCCTGCGATTATTCACGGTGCCATTCGCCGAACCTGGGCCGAGACCCACGAGCGCAGTTTGCGCCTGGCGTCGGCGCTGGTCGGCCGCGGCATCAAAAAAGGCGATACCGTCGCCGTCATGCTGCCCAATATTCCAGCCATGGTCGAGTGTCATTTTGGTGTGCCCATGACCGGCGCCGTCATGAACGCCCTGAACGTTCGGCTAGATGCCGAAGTGATTGCCTTCATGCTTGAGCACGCAGAAGCCAAAGTCATCCTGGTTGATCGCGAATTTGGCGAAGTGATTCTGGACGCCGTCAGCCGTTTGGACAAAAAGCCGCTGATAATTGATGTAGACGACCCTGAATACGGTGAAGGCGTTAAGGTCAGCGATCTGGATTACGAAGCCTTTTTGCAAGAAGGCGACCCCGAGTACCAGTGGGATATGCCGACTGATGAATGGGACGCCATTTCCCTGAACTACACCTCTGGCACCACTGGCAACCCTAAAGGGGTGGTGTATCACCACCGTGGGGCCTACTTGAATTCACTGGGTAATACTGCGGTATGGTCTATGGCCATGCATCCGGTGTACCTGTGGACCCTGCCGATGTTCCACTGCAACGGCTGGTGTTTCCCCTGGACCATCACCGCCATGGCCGGTACCCACGTGTGCCTGCGCCGGGTTGATCCGGAAAAGATTCTGCAACTGATTCGCGAGCACCGCGTTACCCATATGTGCGGCGCCCCGATTGTGCTGAACGCCTTGTTGAACGTGCCGCCTGCATCCAAAGCCGGTATTGATCACGTTGTGAAGGCCATGGTTGCCGGTGCTCCGCCTCCCGCCCAGGTTATTGGTGCAGTAGAAGAAATGGGCATCGCGTTGACCCACACCTACGGCCTGACCGAAGTATACGGCCCTGTGACCGTCTGTGCCTGGAAAGATCGTTGGAACGATCTGCCGCTGGAAGAGCGCGCTGCCATCAAATCCCGCCAGGGCGTTCGTTACCACACCCTGGGCGGCACCATGATTGCAGACCCGGGCACCATGAAGCCGACGCCGAAAGACGGCAAAACCATTGGTGAAATCTTCCTGCGCGGTAACACCGTGATGAAGGGCTACCTGAAGAGCCCGAAAGCCACCGAAGAAGCCTTCCGCGGCGGCTGGTTCCACACCGGCGACCTGGCCGTTTGGCACGAAGACGGTTACATGGAAATCAAGGACCGCCTGAAAGACATCATTATTTCCGGCGGCGAGAACATTTCCACCATTGAAATTGAAGACGTTCTTTACCGTCACCCGGCGGTTCTGGAGGCAGCCGTTGTTGCCCGCCCGGATGAAAAGTGGGGCGAAACACCCTGCGCCTTTGTGACTCTAAAGCCCGACGCCGGCAACGTGACCGAAGCAGAAATGATCGACTTCTGCCGTAAGCACATGGCCCGTTTCAAAGTTCCGAAAACCGTGGTGTTTTCGGACCTGCCGAAAACCTCGACCGGCAAGGTCCAGAAATTCCTGCTGCGCGACCAGGCTAAGGAAATCAAGTAGCTGGAAAGCGCCTTGCAGGGACTTATACAAGAGCACACACAAGAACAACATTACACCCGGTTCGCCGGGTATTCCCGTGGTGCTGCTGTTCTTGAGCGACTATGAGCCCGGCCCTGAAGCTATTCAGGCGCTGTCGCTGACCCTGCTGCTGACCGGTTACATCTGTTTGATGGTGGGCCTGGAGCAGCTAGAGAACAACACCGAACGCGGCATTGCCGGCACCATGGGTGTGGTGCTTGCGGTATACGGCGCGGGCTGGGGCCTGGCCACCGGAGCGGTGCTCTACTTCCTGATTGAGCGCACAAAGCTGCTGGGCTTCACGCCGGATCCAGATTCCCCGGGTGCCGATGATGTGATCGTTAAGCCGGAAACCAAACCAAAAAGCTAAAGAACTCTGCTGACCGGGGTCACAAGGCCCCGGCGGCAAAACGATGTGTGTCCTTGGGAGGCCTTAGTGCCTCTCTTTTTTGTGTCTGAAAAACGCGATTGCCAGGCATAAAAAAGCCGGCGGTTAGCCGGCTGTTTTCTATCGCACTGATGGTTTCTATCTTGCGCGTATCTGCTTTCGGATGAGGTAGAAGTGTTACTTCTCCAGATACTGAAGCTTGTCGGGCACGCCGTCCCATTCTGCAGCGTCAGGCAACGCCTCTTTCTTCTCTGTGATATTAGGCCATTTTCCGGCCAGATCTGCGTTCAGTTCGATAAACACTTTTTGGTCGGCAGGCAGCTCGTCTTCCGAGAAAATAGCCTCAACCGGGCATTCGGGCTCGCACAGGGCGCAGTCGATGCACTCGTCAGGGTCAATCACCAAAAAGTTCGGGCCCTCGTAGAAGCAATCTACCGGGCAAACTTCCACACAGTCGGTGTGTTTGCACTTGATGCAGTTATCAGTAACGATAAACGTCATGTTTATATTCCTGGTTGGCTGGTCTGTCTCATCAGGAGCTTAGAATGCGGGCTCCCGAGATTATAGTTTGATGCGCGATATTGTAGGGAGCCACTACTCTGGTCGCAAGCATCCGTATTCTATAACGTTATACTGACATCAATTTATACGCACTTTTTTTGCCACTACTTTTCAAGTCGCTGTTTCAGCTGATACAGCTGTTCGAGCGCCTGGCGCGGAGTCATGTCATCCAGGTCGAGCGCGCTCACCGCTAGCTCTAACGCGCTGGGCTCCAGCCTGGCGAACATATCCCCCTGAAACGCAGTTGAATCCGCAATAGCCGTCGCCCGTCGCGTCACTTTTTGCGGCAACCCGTTGGTTGGGCGTTTTGCATCGGGCGTTGCATTGGCGCCTTCCAGGTTCGCCAGTTGGGCTTTGGCATTGCGGATAACCTCCACCGGCACGCCGGCCAGTTTGGCCACCTGCAAGCCGTAGCTCTGGCTGGCAGGGCCTTCGTGTACGTTGTGCAGAAACACAATGCTGTCATCGTGCTCGGTTGCGGTCAGGTGGACGTTAACGGCATGTTCCAGTTCATCCGCGAGCTGGGTCAGCTCAAAATAGTGGGTGGCAAAAAGCGTGTAGCACAGAATGTCCCGCGCCAAATGCTCGGCCGTGGCCCAGGCCAGCGACAAACCATCAAAGGTGCTGGTGCCGCGGCCTACTTCATCCATCAGCACCAGGCTGTGTTCGGTGGCGTTGTGCAGAATGTTGGCGGTTTCGGTCATCTCCACCATAAACGTGGAGCGCCCGCCGGCAATGTCGTCAGACGATCCCATGCGGGTGAATATGCGGTCTACCGGCCCAAGCACCGCGCTGTTAGCCGGCACAAAGCTACCGGTATAAGCTAGCAAAGCAATCAGCGCCACCTGGCGCATATAGGTGGATTTACCCCCCATGTTGGGGCCGGTAATCACCAGCATGCGGCGTTTGGCGTCTATCAGCAGGTTGTTGGGCACGAACGGATCGTCTAATAGCTGTTCTACCACCGGGTGTCGGCCTTCTTCAATCTGCAGGCCGGGCTGATCGCTGAACTGCGGGGCGCACAGGCGCAAACTGGTGGCGCTCTCGGCAAAGTTGCTTAGCACGTCCAGCTCGGCTAGCGCCTGAGCGGCATCTTGCAGCGGTGCAAGTTCTGCCGCGACCGTCTCCAGAACCTCATCCCACAGGGCCTTTTCCCGGGCCAGGGCACGACTTTTGGCGCTTAGGGCCTTGTCTTCAAACTCTTTTAGTTCCGGGGTAATAAAACGCTCGGCGTTTTTCAGGGTTTGCCGGCGAATATAATCCGCAGGCGCCTGGGCCGATTGTAAGCGGCTGATTTCAATGTAATAGCCATGTACCCGGTTGTAGCCCACTTTCAGGGTACTGATGCCAGTACGCTGTTTTTCGCGGGTTTCCACGTCCAACAGATATTGGCCGGCGTTTTCGCTGATGTTGCGCAAGTCGTCCAGTTCGGCGTCAAACCCGTCTGCAATCACCCCGCCTTCGCGAATCACTACCGGTGGGTTATCAATGATTGCCCGGCCCAGCAAATCCGCTAACTGCGGATATTCGCCGATATTCGTGGCGAGTTCGCCGACGTGGTTGGAATCAACCGCGGCCATGGCTTTTTGCAAATCGGGTAATACGGCAAACGCATCCCGCAGCCGTGCCAGGTCACGGGGCCGCGCTGAGCGCAGCGCGACGCGAGCCAGAATGCGTTCTATATCGCCAATGGTTTTCAGCTGGTCGTGAATCGGCTCATAGTCAAAATCTTTCAATAGTGCACTGACCGCCTGCTGGCGCTGGCGTACTACCGCCACATCGCGTAGCGGACGGTTCAACCAGCGCCGCAGCTGGCGCCCACCCATGGCGGTGGCGGTGCGGTCCATCACCCAGGCCAAAGTGTACTGGGTGCCACCCATCAGGTTGGTGTCAATTTCCAGGTTGCGACGGCTGGCAGCGTCCAGAATGACCGCGTCTTCGCGGCGCTCGCGGCTGAGTTTGCGAATGTGGGGCAGGGCGGTGCGCTGGGTTTCCCGTGCGTATTGCAGCAGGCAACCGGCGGCGCACACGGCTAAGTGCATATCTTCACAGCCAAAACCGGTCAGGTCGCGCACCTGCAATTGCTGGGTAATCACCCGTCGCGCGGTATCGGGTTCGAACAGCCAGGGCCCCTGGCGACGAATGCCGGTAAAACCTTCCAGCAAATCGGTAAAAGGAAAGTCTTCGCTGATCAAAATTTCCGCCGGACGCAGCCGTTGCAGTTCGCCTTGCAGGGCTTCAGGGCTGTTCAGCTCTGACACTGCGAAGCGGCCACTGGAAATATCCAGAGAGGAAAAACCGAAGTGCTGCTTATGGTGATAAATCGCCACCAGCAGGTTGTCACGGCGGTCTTCCAGGTAGGCGTCGTCGCTGAGGGTGCCGGGGGTGACAATGCGCACCACTTGGCGATCGACCGGGCCTTTGCTGGTGGCCGGGTCACCCATCTGCTCGCAAATTGCAATAGATTGACCTGCGCGCACCAGGCGGGCAATGTAACCCTCAGCCGCATGGTAAGGAATGCCCGCCATGGGAATCGGATTGCCCCCTGACTGGCCGCGGGCGGTCAGGGTGATATCCATCAGTTCCGAGGCTTTTTTGGCGTCGTCATAAAACAGCTCGTAAAAATCCCCCATGCGGTAGAACACCAGCTCATTGGGATGCTGGCCCTTTATTTTCAGGTACTGCTGCATCATGGGCGTGATTTTTGGACTTTCGGTGTGCGCTGCTGACATGGGACATCCGCGATGGCTGTTTTGAGGAACGGGCGGTGGATTGTAGAAAATTACACCGCAGGATGAAACGTGGATTACAAATGAGGTCACCATGCCCGATATCACTGATGAATACATCCGCCAGCAGGCGGCAGAACTGGGTAGCGTATTAACCCGCGCCGGCGCCATGCTGGTGACGGCAGAAAGCTGCACCGGCGGCTGGGTGGCCAAGGCCATGACCGACCAGGCTGGCTCTTCGGCCTACGTCACGGGTGGGCTGGTTACCTACAGCAACCACGCTAAACACGCGTTGCTGGGTGTCAGTGAACAGGCCCTGGCGGAACACGGCGCGGTGAGCGAGCCGGTGGTGCGGCAGATGGTCGCCGGAGCGCTGCGAGCGTCGGGTGCAAGCGTCGCCGTTTCAATCAGCGGCGTTGCCGGGCCTGGCGGCGGCAGCGACGCCAAGCCGGTAGGAACGGTGTGGTTCGCCTGGGGCAGCGCTGAGAATATCAGCACCGGTTTGAAGCATTTTGACGGCGATCGCGACCAGGTGCGGCGCCAGGCTGTGATCTTTGCGATTAAAAGTGTGTGCCGTTTCTTGTCGAGTGATATCTGACTTGCAATGGCTAAAAAATCCCCTACACAAGGGTTGGTCTGCTTCGTCTAATGTGGTTTAATGCTGGTTAAATATACAGTAATGTGCCGGAGCAGCCAGTTCCCAAATTCAGATTAGCGCATTACATTACCGGCGCACCATATCAGCGCACTATTCTAACGCACCATTTTGAAGAAGGTTCGTACCTATGGAAGACAACCGCAAGAAAGCTTTGTCCGCCGCCCTGACCCAGATTGAACGCCAGTTTGGTAAAGGCGCCATCATGAAGATGGGCGACCACCCCCGTGAGGCAATCCCGTCCGTTTCCACCGGTTCTCTTGGTCTGGACGTTGCTCTTGGCATTGGTGGCCTGCCTTATGGCCGGGTTTGTGAAATCTACGGCCCTGAAAGCTCTGGTAAAACTACGCTGGCTTTGCAGGTTATTGCCGAAGCCCAGAAGCAGGGCAAAACGTGTGCTTTTGTTGATGCTGAGCACGCCCTTGATCCTCAGTATGCTGAAAAGCTGGGCGTGAACGTTGATGAGCTGCTGGTTTCCCAGCCCGACACCGGTGAGCAGGCGTTAGAAATCTGCGACATGCTGGTGCGCTCTAACGCGGTGGATGTCATCATCGTGGACTCCGTTGCCGCATTGACGCCAAAAGCTGAAATTGAAGGCGAAATGGGCGACTCCCATGTTGGTCTTCAGGCCCGCCTGATGTCACAGGCTCTGCGCAAACTGAATGGCAACGTCAAGAATGCCAACGTCCTGCTGATTTTCATCAACCAGATCCGCATGAAAATAGGCGTGATGTTCGGCAGTCCCGAAACCACCACCGGCGGCAATGCGTTGAAATTCTACGCCTCTGTGCGTCTGGATATCCGCCGTATTGGCGCAGTGAAAGACGGCGACGAAGTGACCGGTAACGAAACCCGGGTGAAAGTGGTTAAAAACAAAGTGGCACCGCCGTTCCGCCAGGCCGAATTCCAGATTTTGTACGGCAAGGGCATTTACCGCATGGCCGAAGTGGTGGACATGGGTGTAAAGGAAGGCTTTGTGGATAAGGCTGGCGCCTGGTACGCATATAACGGTGACAAAATTGGCCAAGGCAAAGCCAACGCCTGCAAATTCCTGGAAGAAAACCTGGAAATGGCGAAAGAAATTGAAGCCAAAGTGCGCGACAAGCTGATGCCCAAGCCAGAGAAAAAAGACGCGGCAAAAGATGCAGGGAAAGATGCAGGGAAAAATGCAGGGAAAGATGTAGGGAAAAATGCAGGAAAGGATTCAGGAAAGGATGCAGCAGTGGCGCCTGCAGAATCCAGCGACGAACTACTGTAAGACCGTTAGTTTGTCAGCGCGCTGTCGATGGCAGTGCGCTGACAAGCACTAAAAGTGAGGCCGGCTATGCCAGGCTCTAAAAGGTCAGACTCTAAAGGTTCAGGCTCTGAAAAGTCAGAAGTCGAAAAGCCCAGCGCCAAAAAACTATTGATTGTTGCCCATGCTCCCTCGCCAAATACCCGCAAATTGCGCAACGCAGTCGTCGCTGGCGCTAGCCATAGAGATATTGAAAACGTTGAAGTAAAGGTTCTTGCCCCGCTGGATGCCGGCCCCGACGATGTTCTGGCTTGCAACGCGATTATCCTCGGCACCACTGAAAATCTCGGTTACATGAGCGGCGCATTGAAAGATTTTTTTGATCGCTGTTATTATCCGTGCCTGGAAAAAACCCAAGGCCTGCCATTTACCTTTTATATTCGTGCCGGCCATGACGGTACTGGCACCCGCCGTGCGATTGACAGCATCACCACCGGCCTGCGCTGGAAGCTGGTGCAAGAGCCTCTGCTGTGCCGTGGCAGTTACGCCGATGAGTTTGAACAGCAGTGCGAAGAGTTGGGCTTGTACATTGCGGCCAGTCTCGATAACGGTCTGATCTAAACGGCTTGCAACAGCCCCTTGCCTCTAAAAAATGTACAATGGCCCGATTATTAAATCGGACTTGCTGCTGTGCGCAGTAAGTCATCTTTGTATTCCGACTGTTACAGGATTAAACCTTGAAGTCATTGCCTCCGCATCAGCTCTACAAAGCCTGTGTTCTGAAAGATCTGCCATTTAAAAGTACCCGCCAGTTAGAACCCCTGGCTGAAATTGTGGGTCAGAACCGTGCTCAGGAAGCGGTGCGCTTTGCGCTGGCTATGCCTCACGGTGGTTACAACGTGTATGCGGTCGGTATCAATGGCCTGGGTAAACGCACCATGATGCTGCGGTACCTGGAACACCATAAAGATACCGACCAGCAGTCCCACGATTGGTGCTACGTGGCCGACTTTGAAGAGCCGCGGGTGCCAAAGCTGCTGAAACTGCCGGCCGGGCAGGGCATTCAGCTGAAGCGCGATATGGAAAAGCTGATGAGCCGGCTGGTGAAGGTGATTCCGCAAACCTTCGATAGCGATGGCTTTTTGGAACGTGCTGAAAAGTTAAAAAGCGATTACACCGCGCTTCAGGATGGCGAGCTGGAAAAAGTCGCGAAGCAGGCCAAGCGTCAAAAAGTCAGCTTGACCATAAGCACCCCGGGTGGTTATCGGCTAGTGGCTATGAGTGGTGATGAAGCTCATACCGCAGAGTCTTTTAAGGCCCTGACGGACGCTCAGCGCGAAAAGTTCGAAGAGATTGTCAATAATCTGGAAAAACGCCTGCGCCGCGCCCTGCGCAAACTGGCCGACTGGGAACAGGAATACGCTGACAAACAACAATCGCTGAACCAGGAAACTCTGGAGGGCGTTACCGGTCACCAGATTGACGAGTTGAAAGAACGTTACAAAAACCTGCCAGAGGTGGCCGGATTTATTGAAGCCGTGCGCAAAGACCTGTCCGAGAATCTGGAGATTTTTCTGGATGACGATGATGAGCAGGCCACGATTGCCTACGCGTCACTGGATAAGAAAATGCCGCGGCGCTATTTGGTGAATCTGCTGGTCCATCAGAAAACCAAAGAGATCCCGGTAGAAGTGGAAGACAACCCCACTTATCACAACCTGTTCGGTTACGTCGAAAACGTGACCTATAAAGGCACGGTGTTTACCGACTTTTCGCTGATTCGCCCGGGCAGCCTGCACCGCGCCAACGGCGGTTACCTGTTGATGGACGCTACAAAAGTGCTGGAGCAGCCGTTCGCCTGGGACGCCCTGAAGCGTGCGTTGCAGTCCCGTTGTATCCAGATTAACTCCCTGGAGCGCGAGCTGACCCTGTCTGGCACCATCTCCATTGAGCCCGAGCCGGTGCCACTGGATGTGAAAATCGTACTGTTTGGTGACCGTGAAACCTGGATGCTGCTGCAGGAATACGATCCCGAGTTTTCAGAACTGTTCCGCGTGACCGCAGATTTCGAAAACGAAATGTATCGCAACAACGACAGCCAGTTGGCTTACGCCAAGTTTATTGCCAGCCTGGTAATCGAGAAAAAACTGCTGCACTGCACCCATAAAGCCGTGGCGCGAGTGATCGAGCAAAGCGCCCGCATGGCTGAGCATCAGAACCGCCTGTCGTTGCACGCCGCCGACATTGCAAATTTACTGCGCGAGTCAGACTACTGGGCGCGCCAAGCTGCGGCCAAACAGATTCAGGATGTGCACGTAGAGCGTGCTCTGGTGAGCGCCCGTTACCGCAACAGCCGCATTCGCGACCATTTTTACGATTCCATCCGCGATGGCACCACCTTGGTGACCACCGGCGGCACCTGCGTTGGCCAGGTTAACGCGCTTTCAGTGCTTTCTACCGGCGGTTTCGAATTTGGTTTGTCGAACCGCATCACCGCCAGCAGCTATTATGGCGATGGCGACGTCATTGATATTGAACGCGACGTAAAATTGGGTGG
Source organism: Marinobacter gelidimuriae (assembly GCF_000372805.1). GTDB lineage: Bacteria > Pseudomonadota > Gammaproteobacteria > Pseudomonadales > Oleiphilaceae > Marinobacter > Marinobacter gelidimuriae. The sequence goes on from NZ_KB889870.1 coordinate 66,710, forward strand.
CAGCATTCACTCGAAAGGCGTGATGATTCTGACATCCTGGCTGGCGTCGCGGTTTGCCGTAGACGACCCGATGCACCTGTCGGCCAGCCTTACATTCGAGCAAAATTATGGCGAAGTAGACGGCGACAGTGCCTCTTTAGCAGAACTGTGCGCCTTGGTGTCGTCTATAGCGCAACTGCCAGTCAGGCAGGATTTGGCCATTACCGGTTCTATCAACCAGTTTGGCGAAGTGCAGCCGATTGGTGGAGTGAACGAGAAAATAGAAGGCTTTTTCACCACCTGCCAGCTTAAGGGTGGCCTTAGCGGCAACCAGGGCGTCATTATGCCGGCTAGCAACGTACAAAACCTGATGCTAGACAGCGAAGTGGTTGCCGCGGTGAAAGCCGGCGACTTTCATGTTTACGCTGTCAGTCACGTGGAAGAAGCCGTAGCCATGCTGATGGGTACGCCAGCGGGCACGCCCGATAGCAAAGGCAGGTACCCTAAAGGCACCGTTTTTGGCATTATCCAGCAACGGTTTGAAAAAATGCGTGAACACGAGCGTCAGGAACATAGTCGGGATAACAACAAAGATCCGTCCATTCACTGACCAGCACTATAAAACGGACAGGAGATTACAGCGCCATGACGGACATCCAACAAACGGTATACGTGGTTGAAGACGACGAAGCGGTGCGCGATTCACTGGAGTTGCTGCTGCAGTCAGACGACAAACCGGTAAAAACCTACGACAGCGCTACCGCGTTTCTGGAAAGCTATTCTGACGCCATGGCGGGCTGCATCGTGCTGGATATCCGCATGCCGGGTATGGATGGTATGGAGCTACAGAAAAAACTTAGCGACAAACACTCGATTCTGCCAATTATCTTTGTAACCGGGCACGGCGACGTTCCCATGGCGGTAGACGCCATGAAAGAGGGCGCCATAGACTTCATTCAGAAGCCCTACCGCGAAGAAGCCCTGCTGGAAAAGATCGAAGCTGCCCTGGTGCAAGACCGCCAGCAGCGCAAAACCCTGGGTGAAAAGCAGGAAATCGTGCGCCGTGTAAAAAGCCTGACCCCCCGCGAGCACGAAATTATGGATCGCATGATCGCCGGCCAGGCCAACAAGGTGATTGCCATAGAGCTGGAAATCAGTCAGCGCACGGTAGAGATTCACCGCTCCCGGGTGATGCACAAGATGGGCACCCATTCACTGGCACATCTGGTCCGTATGGTGCTGTCAGTAAAGAACCTTATCGACCCACGATGATCCGAACGGCATCATACGGTTACTTTGGTAACCGGCTTCTTGCATATGACTGATACCGTCATCGACAACCGTGAGGTAACGGTTCTGCTTGTGGATGACAATCCCCAGAACCTGAAAGTGCTTTATGAGACTCTGAAAGACAAAGGCTATTGGCTGCTGATCGCCAACGGAGGCGCTAAAGCGCTGGAACTGGCCTGTTGTCATCAGCCAGAAGTGATTCTGCTGGACATCATGATGCCGGAAATGGACGGCTATGAAGTCTGCCGGCGCTTGAAAGCTGACCCGGCCACCGCCGATTGCGCGGTGGTTTTCCTGTCAGCCCTTGATGACCTGAGCGCCAAGGTAAGAGGGTTCTCGCTGGGTGGCGCCGACTACATTTCCAAGCCGTTTCAGTCACAAGAAGTGATCGCGAGGGTAAAAACCCACGCCCGGGTTATTCGCCTTGAGCGCGAACTTCAGGCGCGCAACCGTGAATTACAAAGCGATCAGTCCCGTATTCTTAACGCCATCAGCGAGGGCATTTACGGCCTCGACGAAAACGGCATCATCGAATTTGCCAATCCCGCCGCCGGCCAGATTATGAACGCTCCGGTGGAAGAGTTGATTGGCCAATGTTTTTTTGACCTGCATTTTGCCGCCGCGGGTGATAGCCAGGACCCCCTGCCGGTTCAGGCCACCTGTCGTCACGGCATTGCAGAGGCACAGCGCGATATTCAGATGCTGCGTGTAGACCGGTCGGCGTTTCGCGCAAAATATCGGTCCTCGCCCAAACAGGATGCCGACGAGTTGCAGGGCGCTGTTGTCGTGTTTCGCGACATTACCGCAGAACTGGCTAATGAACAGGCGCTGGAAGAAGCTCGCGCCACGGTGCAGGAACAGCGCGACCAGCTGGCCCATACCTCGCGCATGACCACCATGGGCGAAATGGCCGCAGGTTTTGCCCACGAAGTGAACCAGCCGCTGACCGCTATTACCAATTACGCTCGCGTGGCCAAGCGCCTGGTGGGCAAAGCAGAGCCGGATTTAGTTCTGCTACAGCAAACCATGGACAAAGTAGAAGCCCAGTCGCACCGGGCCAGTGAGATCATTCGTCGTATCCGCCGGTTTATGAAAAAGCCCGCCACCGGCAAAGAAATTGTCGCTATCGCCGCTTTGCTCGAAGATACCCGCCAGTTCGCGGAAGTCGACATGCGTAATAACGAGGGCGGAATAGAGCTGACTCTGGCCCCAAACCTGCCTGACGTGCTGGCAGATCCGATTCAGGTTCAGCAGGTAGCCCTTAACCTGATCCGCAACGGCCTGGAGGCTACCCGCAGCGTCGACTCGGCAGTACCGGTGGAGGTGAACGCAACACTCACCGCACAGGGCTTCGTGCGCATCGAGGTGCGTGACCATGGCATTGGTCTGCAAGACGACGCCGAGGAAAAGCTGTTCCTGCCGTTCTACACCACCAAAAGTGAAGGCATGGGCATCGGCTTGACCACCTGCCAATCACTGATTCACGCCCAGGGCGGTGAAATTGGTTTTGAACGCCCGATAGACGGCGGCACCCGTTTTTACTTCACGCTGCCCGTGGCAGTCGTTGCCCGGCCCGAATCTGATTGAGCGCGCTCTGTGGCGGCCATACCAGACGTCGCAATGCCAAAAAATAAAAAATATTCATAAAAACCGTTGACATAAAGTGGGGTGTCTCTATAATTCGCCCTCGTTGTCACCGAGCAATCTGAAAAGATCGCACACACGGTTTCAGCTTGGAGCGGTAGTTCAGTTGGTTAGAATACCGGCCTGTCACGCCGGGGGTCGCGGGTTCGAGTCCCGTCCGCTCCGCCAAATTTAAAAACCCCAGATTGGAAACAATCTGGGGTTTTTTCGTTAGGGCGAAATCACCCTCAAGGCCGGCGGCAGCTTTGTGAAGATCGACCCAAGCGGCGTGTCCATGGGCGGTGCCTCTATCAAAATGAACGCCGGTGGAGCGGCGAGTGGGGGGAGTGGGCAGAAGGTACAGGTGCCGGAGATGCCGAGCGCGCACCGGCGACCCATGAGTGGCTATGAGGAAACCATTAGCGCACCGCTCCGAACCGGCTGGATTTACGTGTTTTTCAGGGGCCGGCTCTGGCGGGAGCTCTCAGTTGTGACAAGTGATGGCGCGGCGCCTGTTCTGCGGGACACGGCTGTCGCACAAGCTCGCACGGCATCCAAGGCGTTTCTTGAGAGTCAGCCGAGCCTTCATGGCGACTGGAAACGTCTTGACGAAATGCCAGCTACGCGCGCCAGGGATAGCGCCATGGAAAGTGACGCCACCTTCCCTGGCCACTGGCTACACGATGTCGATGGCGCAAAGTCGCAGAAGGCGAAAACGCGCTTATAGCGCAGCGCGATGCGATCGCAAAGCCTCAAGCTTGTGGTTTGGCAAGGGCGTTTCATCCCTGAGCGCGGTTATGATGTCGCGAAATACCCCATCCAATTGACTCAAGTGGAGCGGGAGCGACTTCCCTAACATTTGGGTGGGGATGGATAGCGTGACCTCGA
>NZ_KB889871.1 GCF_000372805.1 Marinobacter gelidimuriae
TGTCCGTGGCGAGATTTACCTTCTTGTTTCGGTCGATGGAACTCGGTGACAGTGGAAAGATTCGCGAACAGATTAAAAACAAAGGTGCCAACGCCGTGATTCCAAGAAGGTCAAATTCGGTCATCGGTAATGCGGATATGGATGGGTCGTTATATCGCCACCGTCATTTGGTGGAAAATGCGTTTGCACGCTTGACACATTTTCGTGGGCTGGCGACGCGCTATGACAAATTGAAACGCAACTATCAGAGCGGCGTCGCCATGGTTTGTGGGTTTTTATGGTTGCCGAGGTAATGAAACGTCAACAGACCCCAGGGACAGACTTAAAGTCTGTCCCTGGCAACCGGCAACAAGGATGCATGGCATGACTATTTCGCCTGAAAAAGTCTGGTTTGATGAAGACAACCTTTGGGTAATGCTGTCGGATGCGCGAACTATCGGTGCACCTTTGGCATGGTTTCCAAGCCTTCTGCACGCGGGCCCAGTGAGCCGGCAAGGTTTTGAATTGAGTGTACATGGCATTCATTGGGACGCGCTGGATGAGGATATCAGCGTAATGGGGCTCTTAGCAGGCTTCGGCGACCAAACCCGCCGCAACAGGAAAAGAGCTGCTTAGTAGTGCAAGAGGGGCAGATGTGAGCGCGACCGGGGACAGATTTGAAATCTGTCCCCATTGCCCCTTATCCGCCAACGAGCCTAAGCACCCGCTCCAGCATCGGATCTTTCCCTTCTTCACGACCCTTTCGACCAAGATATTGCAGGCGGATATGGGGCGGGATACTGACATCTTCGTACAGCTGGCCATCGTAGGCCCGGTAGATTTCGTTGGATAACGTCAGGTGCCAGCCATTTGGCAGGTGGCGCTCAAGGGTGTCGGAAAGGATTCCTTGGGTGGGCTCGCCAATATCGGCCAGCACCTTCTGCATCACGCTGTCAACAACGCTCAGGTCGGCCGCGGGCCTACCCGTCTTGCCGCTTTGACCCGCCATGGCCCGGATATTCAGGTAATCGGCGGCGTCATTGAGGTGCCCCCACACCAGTAGCCGGTTGCCGCCATGGCTAACGCCATTCCCGAGGTAGTCCTCGTGGATCACATCGTGCAGCCATTCTTTCAGATCCCCCAGATAGCTTGCGAGTTCCCGGTCATCGTTGGCATCTTCAAGCTCCTGTGTCAGCCGCTGGTAAAGTGCGGGGTGAGCGCCGGCATTGTAATGGCCCCAGGGTGTATTCAAACGGATGTGGCCATCCTTCAGCGGCCGCAGCATGGCTGCCATGGTTGCAAACAGGGTTTCTCGTGAGCTGCACGCGTTAATTTGCGGGTGATAGGTGTGGTACGCTTGGTCCCAGGCCACGCTTTTCAGTTCGAACAAGGCGTACTGCTCGTCGAACGTTCTCCAAAAGATTTTGAAGTTGTATTCCGGATCCTTCGAGGCATGGTTCCGGGTTGCAGTGGCATTCGCCGGTAATGCTTTGAGGCGCCGAAAGCCGATGCGCGCCACGCCGCTAACACGATGGGCACTGAACGCCCGCTCAGTTGCGGATACTACCAGATCTTCGTAATAATGATTGAGCTCTGCGATGGCGCCTGTATAAAGCTTCCGGCAACTGATGGTGGTTTCTTCAAACAGGGTGTATTGGTCGCTCTCTATCAGCAGTATTTTGCCGTAACCCTGAGAACGCCAGGCACCCTGGAGGTCTCTGAAAACAGGGGCCGCAGGGGAGTGGTCACGTTTTCGGCCAGTCTTCATAGAAAACTCCAGGTCCGTTTGTGCGACGCATGACGGGTCTCCCTCATTAAGATAGGATTTAATCCTACTCCATCCTGCGGAGATAATGACGGCTGCGGCGACCAAATTTAGTTCACCACTACACGCTAGGCCGCTCGCTCCAGCAGTCGGGATTCAGGTCCCGACATGACCTATGTCATATTATTCCGCCGGTTTGAGGCTACACTGAAAGTTCGCCACACCCTCTGATTCAGAAGCACATATGGCACGTCAAGACAAGACTGGCATCCCTTGGCTGGCACTAGGGCTACCCATAGCGCTCGGGCTCGCCTGGGTCACCCAGGGTAGCGGGGTGATTGAGGACGACCCGGAGCGCAATATCGCAATCCCCGATGAGCTGACCATGCCGTTGCAGGTTCAGGCTGCCTATAGCGACTCACACATCTTTTTCCGCTACCGCTGGCCCTCCGAACGCCCGCATATCCTCCATGACGTGCTGGTCTACGAGAATGGCGACTGGGTGAAAAAAGGCAGCGCAGTGCCCGGCTCCAACCCGGACGGCCTCCACGAAGATCGCGTCGCGATGATGCTCGATGACGGCAGTGTGCCAGACTTCGCCCGCTACGGTGGCTACATGACCATCGGGGCTGGGGCCGCTGGCTTCACTGACGAGGCCCCGGAAGAGGTTACCAAGTCGATGCCCGGCACTCGCATCGACCTTGGTGACTGGGCCAGCCGCCAGGCGCCGGAGACTCTCCAGGCCCAGCGCGAAGCCGGCTACTTTCTCGACCTCTGGCACTGGCGCGGCCATCGCTCCAACCCGCTGAACCTTTCCGATGACCAGTGGGTCGGCGCGGAACGCTCCGGTGACGCGGGACGCAGCCCCTACACGACCAACTGGGATGGCGATGCCGGCCAACCGCTGTGGATGCTCGATCCGGAAGTAGCCGGCCAGGCCGCCCTGCGCTGGGAGGACATCGAGGCCGGCCGGGTAGACTTCGACAGTCCCTACTTCCTGGCGGAGGACACCGCGATCGACTTCGATCCCAACCACGACTGGCAGAACGGAGATGTCATCCCACGCCGGCTCGTTCGACAGACAGAAGGCTCCCGGGGCGACATCACCGTGCTAGGTGAGGGGCGCTGGAACGATGGCTACTGGGATGTGACCCTCTCCCGCCGCCTGGATACCGGCAATCCACTGGACGACAAGATCCTACGCGACCAGGGGCTTTATGCGGCGGCCTTCTCGGTACACCGAAACGCTACCGGGGGACGCTGGCACCTCGTCTCGCTACCCGTCTCGTTGGGCCTGGGGCGTGATGCCGATCTTACGGCTATTCCGTTCCAGGGCAGGACGCCAGACTGGGCGGATGACTGGAAGGAGGTGACCCTTTTCTACCCCGGGCAGGTAAACTGGCCATTGTTGGTCAGCCGCGCCCACGCGGGCGCACCTGACATCGCCGAGGGTACCCCGGTTCGCGCCCGGCACAGCGAACGTCAGCTGGCGATCTACGGCGTAGAGATGGAGTTTAACGACGCCATCATCCGCCAGTGGATCCTGACCCTGATCGCCGGACTGATCGCCATGTTCGGCGTGATGGTCGGGTTGCTCCCAGCCTTCCGCAACACCTCCAACAACCGCAAAGGAGAACCATCATGAGCGGCTTGCACCATATGCTTGTTCACTTCCCCCTGGGCTTCTGGGCACTCGCCACTCTGATGGTCCTGATCGGCGCCCTGCTGCCCGGCCGGATGGCCGAACTCAGCCGCGCTGCCCTGTTGCCGGTGCTGGTACTGAGCCTGCTGGCCGCCCTGGTTGCCATCGCCAGCGGCCTCCTGGTCTGGCCCATCGAAGCCAGCACCTCCAGCCCCTTGGCTCGCAACCACATTCTCACGGCGCTCTGGTCACTGGGTGTCTTCACCATGTTGACCGTGCTCGTCTGGCGGGCGGGCAGCGCGGCCTTTGACGGCGCCAGGCGCTGGGTACTGCTGCTGCTGGCGTTGATCGGCATCTCAATCTTTGCCACGACCGGCACCATCGGTGGCCACTTGGTGGGGGCAACGACCCAGTTCTCCGAACTGCTGAAACTGTTCGGCTGGGACGTCTACCACACCTTCTTCGTGCCGACCTGGGTAATCGCCGTGATGGTGCTCATCGGAATCGTCTGTGCCGTTTTGGGCCTCAAGGGGCGACGGGCAGCCCTCTGATCCAACTCGAAGCACTCGAAGCGTGAACAGGCGCTTGTAGCGATAAGGGGACAGATTTGAAATCTGTCCCCCAGGAAAATCTAGAGGGGACGGATTTGAAATCCGTCCCCGGGAGTGCCTCAGCTAGTCCGCTAAACTATCCAGCGCCTGCTCCAGATCCGCAATCAAATCCCCCGCATCTTCAAGCCCCACTGACAATCGCAGTAGGCCATCGCTGATTCCCCTTTGTGCCCGGTCTTCGGGTGTCAGGCGGTAGTGGCTGGTGGCGATTGGCTGGCTGACGAGGCTTTCGACGCCGCCCAGGCTGCGGCTAGCAGGAAGACTTGCAGGTGGTCTTCGACACATTCTGCGGCTTTGCCGCCGCCGACTACATCAATGCTGAGCATGCCGCCGAAGCCGTGCATTTGTTGTTTGGCGAGTTCTGCGCTGGCCATGAAGGCGCCGGCGGTTAAGTCGCTGTGGCCGAAGATACTCGCTGACCGTGGGGCGGCTGACGCCGCAGGCCGCTGCAATCTGTCGGTTGCTCAGCCCTCGCTCCCATTTGAGGCGGAGGACTTCTTTGATCTTACGCATGGATAACCTCTTCGCAGGCATCTGGTCTTCTCCGGATGAAAAGACTCAGAGTACCGTTAAGTTATCCCGCGCCGGACGGTTTCGATGGGGTGAGTCAGGCAGCCTGCCGGGGTGGCAGCTTTGCCGTGGAATCAGTGGCAGCTTTCGCGTGGAATCAGTGGCAGGCTTCGTCTGGAATCAGTGGCAACCTTGGTCTGGAATACGCACATCACCTTTATTATTGCTCAAGAAGCGAATACACATTACGACCGGCCTACTAGATTCGCGTTGAGCCTTGTCTGGCAATCTCGTCTCGGATTTACGGTTAAGCGCTCAAATTAGGGTGCCAGAACCCTATCGGGGCAGCAAGTTTGCCTCAAAGTCCGCCATTTAACAGTTCAAAACGGTAAAATTATTTATCGCGTGATAAGCATCTGGCAAATCGGATAACTTAGGGAACTCGGGCTTAGAAGGTTGGCGTTCCAAGAGTTATATCTATCTCACGATTTACGGTCGGTGTTATTTTTATGGCGAGAGCGCTTCAGCGTCCTCAGGTTTTCTATACTGATCTCGATGGCTATATGGAGAAGGAGTAGTGTGATGTCAGGAAGCACTGTGAACCCGTCTGAGGTGCTGGCTAAAGCAATTTCGCGGGCGGCGGTTGTCTTAGACATCAACGAAAATCAGCTTGCGGCCATTTTAGGCGTTGATATAGCTTTTTTAGCCGTTGCAATTGAACCTGCGAGCTGCACAGGACTTCGGGCCCTGCAATTAATCCGAATCTACCAGCGTTTATCTGCCATCACTGGAAACGACAACGCTGCGATGTCGCAGTGGATGACGACAACCAATAGGCGATTCGACTGCAGCCCAAGAGAACTAATGCAGACTGCAGAGGGACTGGATGAGGTGACATCTTATTTAGACTCGCTATGATACGGCATCGGATAGGGAGTCCCCCATCCGATAAACACTTGCACAAAAGTTCCAGGTTTTTTCTACTCCCGCAACAATATGTAATATTCTAAGTGGCCAATGGAAATTAGTACGGTAAGTGGCAAAACCGGCTTGTTATTTTCCCGGCGTCCATAAAACGGTCGTTTTCTGGACGTCCGCTTCATAGCCTCAAAAACACCGATTTTCCTATTTTTTTGCGTCCAAGAATCACGTACAAAAAACTATGACCAGAAAAGGCTCGTTTGATGATCATAGGATATGCGCGTGTCAGTACCCAAGGCAAAAATCCGGATTTCCAATTCGATGCTCTGGAGGAAGCCCGGTGCAATCAGATGTTTCAAGAAAAGTTTACCCGCAAGCTCTGGAAGCGACCTGAGCTGTTGCAGTGCTTGATCACTCTTCGAAAGGGCGACATTCTCCGTTCTGGTGGTCTGGAAACTGGACCGGCTGGCCCGCTCACTGAAAGGTTTGGTTGAAATAGTCTGGGATCTTAATGAGTGATAGATTGACTAAAAGTCACTAGCGGAATCCATCGACCCCACCAGTTCCGGTGGCCGCTTGGGGTTCCATATCTTCGGTGCCCTGGCTGAGCTTTAACACGACTTGATTCGAGAGCGGACCATAATAATCGAACTGCAGGCCGCCCGAGGGCGAAAAAATGGCCAGGATCAGGTTGATTTAAGGGTCGGTACCTAACTCGCACTTTCAGTCCGTCGCCACTAAGCCGGCACCATTGACACTCCGACCACGGTAAGTGTTTTGCTTGAGGCTTAGGAGGTAAAAGCCGACCCGGCTCATGTTAGGAAGGCAAGCGCCCGACTGGCACAAAGACATAGGGCCAGAAGGACCCGCCCGAACACAACGCATTTATTGCTATCATGCACAGGGATTGGAAAGCGCAGAGAAACCACCCCGCCACCGTATAAAGCCTTTATTAGCCGGCACGGCCAAGCTTTACACACACGCAAACGGTGTTGTTGAGTTTCTAGGCGCACTTTACGAGAGCGCTGTGTCTCTAATGGCCCACTGAACAAACGGATCGCACAACAAGTTCGATAAGCTGCATGTCTGCAAAAAGAAAGGGAGCAAACTTTTGGCACTGATTAAATGCGGTGAATGTCAGGGCTCGGTAAGCACCACGGCGAAAACCTGCCCCCATTGCGGAGCGAAAAAACGCTATTACAAGCGCCGGCCCGGCAGCGGCCTAAGAATCCTGAAGTTCATAGGTGGCTTTTTTGTTTTGCTCATCGTACTCACTGCTCTTGGCGTGATCGGTCCCGATGCGGAGAACCGGAAACAAAACGGAAATGCTGCGACGGGTGATAATGTTGAGCAATCAGATAAGCCCGTAACCCGCTTCGAATACAGGGGGGATCAATCTATTCCCGTTTCGCTGGCCTGCCGAGCATCAGTAGCAAATGGGCTCAATAGCCCGCTGGAAGCCGTGAAGGTGATCAATAGTGGTGATCCAGCCGTGGTCGAAATTGATCTAGGAGAAAGAGGCCTCCACCGGAAAAGCTGCAAACTGGAAGGCAACAAAGTGCTCTGGAAATCACCAGATGCCGAAACCACAAGCTGGACCAGCGCCAGCGAAAGCGTTTCATTTACGTATTACCGAAACGAAGTGGAGCTTCTATCAAGGGCTTACCTGCCGGAAACTGGGACAGAAAAAATCACGATTTACACGATAAGCAGCCTGCAAAGACCTGCGATCATTGCTAACGATGATCAGCTTTCTGATACTAAGGTGCAGGCAACTACAACGGTAGAAGCCGGCAAAATTTCCGATGGCCAGATCTGCAAAGCCGCAGTAGCCACAATGTTCTTTCAGTCACCATCAATCATCTCTGTGGACAAGGCATCTGAGCCTTTCGAATTGAGTTATGTCCGGAGCGTGGACAACTCAACCTGGCGGTATCGGTGTAAGGTTGATGGTAACGAAATAATTTGGGCCGGTTGGGTCGATGGCAAATGGGGGCGTTGGCGTAACGGCCAATACGATGCGGAGATCACCTATACGAAAAATGGGACCAAGATTCAGATCTCTGAGCAATATCCTGGCAGCGAGGCGTCCTTAAAGTCTTACGACGCATCATCACTCTGAAAAAATCTGAGAACGCCTCAACTGCAGCAGGCGCTCTCATCTTGGGGGGGCTGTAAGACACAAATAATGTCCGGGGTCATTTGCTGCGCATAATCTTTTCAGTAGACGGCAACTTTTGTAAGGCACGGTAAACCGTCATTCGTGATACACCCATGTCCCTGGCAATCTGGGCCTTAGTGCTTCCGCTTGCCATCCGTTTGCAGATTTCGGCTTCGTCGACCATTTTTGGGCGGCCCTTATAAGTCCCTTTTCGCTTTGCAGCCTCAATGCCGGCAAGTTGCCTCTCCTTTATAAACGTCAGTTCCATGTCCGCGACCACGCCCAAGACAGTGATCATCATGCGACCCATTGCACCTTTCGTCGTGATATCGGGCTCAAGAATGCGCAACGATGCGCCCCGGGCATCCAGCTCATGGACCAAATTCAGCACGTCACGGGTAGAGCGACCCAGACGGTCTAGGCGATGAACGACGAGCTCATCACCTCGACGCAAGAACTCAAGCACAGTTTCTAGCTCGCCTCGCCCATCGCGCGAAGCGCCAGACACCGTCTCGGATCGAATGACTTCGCAGCCTGCGTCGGTCAGTTTTCTGATTTGAATGTCGAGATCCTGACTTGCACTGCTAACGCGTGCATATCCGATAAGGGGCATAGTGTTTTGTCACATTAGAGTGGTTAGAAAAAAGATACTGTCACAAAAATAAGTTTATACCTAATAGTGACACTTTTCCGTGTCACATCAAACCATCCCCTAAGGGTGTACTCTATTGTGACGCTTAATGCCGTTGGAATTGAATGAACGTATATCGTCGATCTAAAATACGTCGGATCGTCATAGTTAAATTGAGGCCTGAATACTCAGTACAGGGGACTACTGATATTCCGTGCAACAACCTTCTGAAAAAGACGGTAAACTCAAAATAGCGCGCTTTTCCGAGATTTTTTACACGCTTTACTCCACCATCGCCCTGATCAGAGCATCTCGGGCATCGGAGTAGAATTGGATATCAATCTTCGTAGCCATCTCGTCGGAAAGATCGAACAACTGCCTCCGGCAGGCCACAGGCATCAATAAAGCAGTTGCACCTTTCTCCACGGCTATTTCGGCAATGGTCACTGGGTTATGCACAGGCTCTACTGAGCCACCCAAATTGATTTCGCCTACAATGATCAGGCCACCACGAACGCTTTTTTTAACCAGTGCAGTGCTCAACGCCAACAGTGAGGCCATACCAAGTTTGGCTCCGGATTTTGAAGCATCAAACGCCCGTAGTTGAACGGTGAATTCGTGCTGGCGGGGATCTTTATCACCCACCAACTGAACTGACCGGGCATAGAGGTTCTGTTCGGCGTAGCCAACGCTTTCTTTGAATGCTGGCGGCACGGGCTTATTGAGAACTTTCACACCAGACCCTGGCCCTTCATTAACTTCGATCCGGTAAAGGCCTGGGTGTTCTTCTCCGGTTCCGGGAGAGATGGTCCACACTTGTCCAGGTTCCAACGGATCGTCGCCGATGCTATTTTCACTATGCAGCTCGGGTGTGGATACAAATTTCTCCACACCGTCCTCGCCCATCACATAGCTGAAGTGAGTGTTGCGAAACTCCGCAGCGCCAATACGTTTTTGCTGCTCTTTCACCCGTCGCCGGGCTTCCATAGCGATCCGCACCGCCCACTCAACATCCTCATCGGGAACCTGGCCTTCGCCGGGATACAACAGTTTCAGCAGCCCACTGATGGTCTTGTTAACCGCATTCGTGTCTCGTCCGGATAAAGCTCCGCCGAAGAACACCCGGTTCTGAATCACATTGAGGCGGCTCTGATTGCGGAGTTGGCTCCAGCATTCGGAAAGAAAGTCACTCACCAGGCCGAAATGATTGGTCAGCAGTTCCTTGCTGATTTTAGGCACATCCCAGCCCGGCAAAAAGGCATGAATACGATCCATGAAGGCGGTATCGTCCTTCATTTCCGGTGGCATGGGGCCAAACAGATGACCGATGCGTTGCTGATGTTCTACATCCACTTCGAAGTTGCCTACCAACACGATGCTGCCGTCTGCGCGGATACTTTCCTTGCCACGGCTGAACTCACCGGATTCCATGTAACCTTTCATGATGTTCACGCCATCTTTCTGGTCGAAGGAGATGCCGGAAACCTCGTCAAAACAAACGACATCGTACTGACAGACCAGCCCGCGCTGACCGTTAGAGTTGTTCACAAACATCTTGGCGACCGTCGCCTTACCGCCGGAAATCAAGTGCGCATAGGGTGAAACCTGCTGGAAAAGATGACTTTTACCAGTGCCCCGTGGGCCAAGCTCCACCAGGTTATAGTTGCGTTCCACAAAAGGCACCATACGCAACAGCATGGCATCGACCTGTCGGTTGGATAGCCCTTCAATCTCGATACCGACGGAGCGCAGCAGGAAGGTTTTCCATTCATCTGTGGTGAAACTCTTACGGGCGTCTGCCAAGGTATCCAAAACATCTCGCTTGGAGAGCTGAATCTCCCGCAAAGACTCCAGTCCAAAAGGCCGGCCCTTATTTTCCTGGGCAATAGCGGCGTCGTAGCTGAGGGTTAGTTCAGCGTAGAAACCGCCGGTCAGCATGCGCTCATGCTCATTTACCAGCTCCGGCGAAATACGAACATCGGTCAGGCGCAGGCTTGGCAATGTCGCAATATAACTGTCGGTTTTGGCATCCAGGCGAGCGGTGATCAGGTCGATGATCTTAACCTCACCATTCTCTCTAGCGCGGGCTTTGAACAGCTCCTCTTCGCCCGCCCTTACCGTGCGAGACTTGAGCTGCCGCTGAACAATCTCCAGGCCTTCATCGATCTCTTCCTGGTCGGTACTCGCGCAGTAACGCCCTAGCAGAAACTCCACCACATAGGTCGGCACCGGAAACTGGCGGCTAAACGTTCGTACCAGGTCTTTGCGCACCAGATAACCGTCTAGAGCGGCTACTGCTTTGTTATCAATATTGTCCAATTCCATCAGACATCTCCCCCGCCAATCCTTGTGTCGGTTTGAGCTACCAGAGCCCCGTTATGATCCAATAACACCACCACGGCGTTCCTGCCTTCCAGATCTTCATCTTCCACTACAACCGATACGCTACCGCTTTCTTTCAGTGATTTGGCGCTTAGCACCACGCTGCTGGCCGCTTCCCCTGCACGGGTACGCACATCCAGTTTCAATCCTTTGAACTGGCCCTCCACCGCCACTGTGCAGCGAAGGCCCTTCCAAACCACATCGGTAAACTCAATCGCCGCCTGGGATGCTGCGCCGCCGGTCACAACCAGTTGCAATGTCAAGCATTCCTGCAGGCTCAGGCCTCCATGGGCGTATTCTTCACCCTTTTTATAACAACTCACACCATCAGCAAAGGCGAAATAATGGCTTGGGTTCCAATACCAGGGGAACAAGCGCTCTTGTGTCTCCACGCCCGGTTTGAGGGCGGCACAGCGGCCCCACCTACTGTCGGCAAGTACGCTGGGTAATTGCGTTTTCGGCAAGCCCCCGGGCAACAACAGCCAGCCATGGTCCGTTACCACCCTTACACGCTTCCAGCCGGCGGCCAGTAACTCTGTAATTCGGGTTTGAACTTCCTGAAGCAGGTTGTCCAAGTGTTTAGCCAGCTTCCAGCCCCGGTCGTGGCCTTCATGATCAATGTCGCCGAACTCACACCAGGCGTAGCCCTCACCATCGCCATTATCAGTTCGATCCAGTACTCGCCAGCCCGCATCTTTAAGGAGCTTCTTGTGGTGATAGCCACCCTTCAGAGACTGGCCTGTCGCGGCCACAGCCGGCTCGAAATCAGCACTGGTATCGTCGCCTTTGATTTTGTCCCGTACTGGAGAAACGGCCACCTTGCCGGTGGCGGTCACGCTTGGCAGCGCTGTCCAAACCATCGTTTCCGCAATCTCCAGGCCAGCCGCGTCCAATCGTTCGGCCAGGCGTTTTCCGGTATCGAATCGCAAGCCATCCACAAAAAGCACACAATCGCCCTGGGTCGCCGGGAAAGGCGGCGTGCTCTGGTAAGAACCGCCCGGATAGCTGGCACCATCTACATGTTTTTGCAGGTAACGCGCCGAGTCCTCCATCCAAGGCAGATAAACGGACCGGATTGCTGTGGTCACTGCTGCGAGATCCTCTGAGCTGTTCACGTCGGCTAGCGCACGCATCACGCTGTCATCCACTTTCCAGCCCGTACTTGCATACCCGTTGGCAAGATCTGTCACTGTACCGGCCGCTAGTACCGTTTGAGCATGGTCTGCCATTAAGGCCAAGTGCTCCAACGCTAACGCCAGGGGCGCTTCGCCCAGTTCCGCCCATACCAGCGAACGCCGGCCACCATGAACTTGCTCAAGCTCCTTCAACTGCGTTCCGGCTTTATGGGCTGGCACGTTGCTTAGTGCCAGCAGATCCCGCCGCAGTTGATCTTCCTGGCTTTGATTCCACTGGGGCCAGCCACCGGCTACAGCCTCATCAGCGAACAAATCGAACGTAGGCGGCTGACACTTGCGAATCTGATCCGGTATGTGAGGATAACGGTTTGGAGCTTCACGGAAGCGATCCCACACCGCCTGCCACGGCCCTTCATGGTTCGCCAGTTTGGTACAACCAGTCAGAGCGCCGTCTTGCTGGGGGTTAAATGCCAACTGCGACTGACACACCGCAACAAAGGCCTGCCATTCGTTTTCACCACGGGCAGTCTGAAAGGCCTCACCCTGGTCCAGCCACAACAACAAATCCCGGGTCGGATCACCCCCGGTCAGCAGCGTGTTGAAATAGTCTTTATCAAGGCGTTTACCTTCGAGCAGCTCCACCTCTTCATCTAATAAGCGATATAGCGCGAGTTGCATAGCGTGGCGGCTTTCGTTATCTTGGGCCACATCGAGGCCCAGGCCACCTTGGTCCGATTTCAGATACGCCAGAATAGTCCAGTCCTTGGCGTTCACCTGAGACCAAATCACACCCTGGTACTGTAGCTCTGCCAGAGGCTTCAGTTCATCCGGGCAACTTTCCACCGCTCGAAGGTCCTGCCGGCTGACACCCGGCAAATACAAAATTGGTGCTTTGCCTTCCGGTAATTCAATGTCTTTAGCAAACCCGGAAATGGCATAACGTAGCCATATAGCAGGGCCTGTGCGCTTTTCCGGTGCGTAGTCGCCCAACACCATCAGTTCTGGCATTTCAGCCTGCAAAACGGGAATGGCTGCTTCCCATTGGTGGTCGCGGTCTGGCCAGAGGATGCAGGCGGGGGCAACTTGGATGTCTGGGTTGTAAACCGCCGCTGCTGCAAGCGCATTCTTCAAACATTCAGAAAGGCGCATATTAGAATTCCATGGCTAGCAGCCGACTAATCAAATCTCCACGCCGAAATGTCGCTGATAGTTGTTGCATTGATATCTCTTCAGTCCCATACAATGACTCAAGCGCCTTCTCAACGTCTTTGGAAGCTGCGAGAAAATAATTTTCTCCTTGGTCTTCAATTAGTCTCTTAGCCTCAGCAAAGTTTCTGTGACCCAACCCACTTAACTTTGCACCTACGTCCCTCAGAAGCCGTCTTCCCATTTGCATAGCAATAAAGCAAGAAGAATAGCGTACATGTTGAAAATCGTCCCCGTCTGGGCGCTTTCTGTGGTTTTCAGCGATCCGATAAAGCAAAACAGCGATAACAACTTGGGCTCCGTTAAGATCAGGTGTAAAAATCCTTTCATAGAGCTTCCCGAAATGTTCTCGTGTAAGAAACTTGGCTTGATGTGGAGCATGCCGCCAAACAGCCAACACTGCTTCAGCTGTCGTTCCCGATGTGATGTTAGCTGACTTTGCAGGCGTGTCCATTCTTTTTCGGCGATAGTTGTAACCAAGTTCTTTTATACTCGCTTCAAGCTGTTTTTGTTTTTGATCATTGGACCGAAGATCTTTCAGATCGACTGGATTCTGGCTATTGGTGGCGTGTGTAATTTGAAGGACAATATCTTGATTATCTTTGGGGAGCTTATAAATCCTCACCAATACCGATGCATCATTTGGCAGTGGCTTTCCTTCAGCCTGCATTTGCTCCAGCGTTTTGAAAATGGTCATACACGTTTGACCTCCATTTACAATTTGAAGGTTTTCCACTTTGACCTGAAAGTCGGAGCTCTGAAGGGCATTATATGCGAAGTCACTACAAACCAGCGTTAGTCCATTATTAAAAAAGTAGAAGTTTGTCGGATTATTCGACAAAAGCGTGGTTCGAATCCCTTCGTTAACTCTATTTCCATGCAGTCCCAGATATCGTCGGATATTACGCTCCAACAGCCGATCTCCATGCGTCTTCATCAGTGTAGCAATTTCGGTCACAGGGACTCGCCCTATACAAACACGGCTAAAGTTCATATCTTCAACTACAGCTTTACCAGTGAGACGAATAGTCTCATCTACTGGTTTTATTCGTTGAAGTATGCTTACTAAGACATCGTGATTTACGTACTCCCATTCAACTTGGTCTCCGAACCCAGCCCTATCAATCGCCCGCTGACCATCTTCCTCTTTCCATTTTAAACCGTTATTGCAGGCAATAGCGCGTACTCTGGGTATGTATCCGTCTTGTATCAAAGACCTTGCCGCCTCTACTTTAACTTTGAGACGACTATTGATCGCTCCAAGCTCAGCCCTCGGGTCAAATATATGGCGAATGGCATTAATCATGTCTTCAATGCCATTTGCAGGGAAGTTTGAATTCCCCTCAAGTTTCCTACTGTATTTCCCTTGTAAAATAGTAACGAAAAACTCCCCGTCGACCTCTTCTGTTAAGTGAATAGCATCAACACCAAAATCACCGCCACCTTCAGTCAGACAGTCAAAAGAATCTTCCGCATCAAGGTCTAGCATGGTTTTGACACAAAGATATACGAATGCAAGGGATTTAAGGCGGCTGTCATCATTGATATTGAGTTGCTCTTTGGCTTGGTCACGGATGTCTGCCATCAAACCACTCAACCGTTGGTCTATAATTGACGCGTTAATATTCATCATAAATTCCTCTTTCAATTTCGAGCAGCTTTTTTCTTATCAATCGGCAGGTGATGGTCATTAATCCGCTCACCGCCAAATGCGTGAAACCAAGGCGCAGATTCCACGTCTTTACCGCGGTCTTTGGTCCATTTGATGTTGGGTTTGTCGCGCAGGATGCCGGCGCCCTTCTTTTTTACGTCCGCTACTGTCATGAAGGGACGGATGTTTAAGCGCACGCCGTCGTTGAGGTCTGGGGTCCAGCCGATGGGTTGTTGTTTGATGGGTTTCCAGCGCACGAAAATGTCGTAAGGGGCTTCGCCTTCGAGGATCTGTTCCAGCTTTTTCTTCAGGGCTTCAGCGGCGGCGAGGCGTTCTTCGGCGCCGTCGATGCCGTTGTTCATATCCTGTTTTTGGCGGCTGATCCAGTCACCCAGGTAGGTGTAGATCAGAGTTTCCAGGTTCTTGCGATCCAGCTTATGGTAATTCACCAAGGCCGAGAAGCCGTCTGGCAAGCCGTCCCAGATTTGCCAGATGAAGGGGCGATTTTGGAACAGCTTGCAGTGCTGGGTGAAGAACTTGTCCCGGAGCCAGGTTTCCAAGGTTTTGCCAGCGTGGTCGGCCTGTTTGAGGAGTTCGGTCAATACATCGGTGGACCAAGCCTCGCCGTAGGCGGCAGCCAGCAGGTTGAGCAGGCGGTCGGCGGCGGAGGCTTCACCGCGCACCGGGGGAATGCAGACAATGCCGTCGTCATCGGCGAAGGGCAACAGGGCTTCGCAACGCTTTACCCAAGTGCGCTGTTCGTCGGCCAGTTCCATTGCCCCATCTAGTTCAGCTGGCCAGCGGTAGCCGAGTAGACGGGCTACAGCGACTTGCAGTACGGTATCATCGGTTCGAAGGGAACCTTGCGCAGTCCATTTTTGCTCTTCGTCCCAGACAACCGAACCGCATGGATGGCCGTGGGAGATCCATTGGGTGGGGTCGTTGGTGTAAGGTTTTGGTAGGCCGCTAGGGTATTTTTCTTCGGCGACTTTAGTCCAGCGATCAAGGTCGAAAGGGACTTTAACCAAAGAGTTACTGGTCACCTTCAGAGATTGATCAATTTCACGAACCGCCCTTCCGTATTCCTCTGAAGACAAGAAGGCCCATAGCGCTTTCAGGTCAGCCTCATTTTTTGGGATTACAACAGCAGAGTTATCATCGAAAATTTCTCCATCGTAAAGGGTAGTCGGCAGCATTTGCATTTGACTGATTAATACCCCTGCTTTCCCCCAAACTTTTTGTCCAGTTATCCTCGCTCCACCAATGTTGTTCATGGGGCCAAATCCATTGCACCAGTAGACAGCTCCCTGGATTCCGCCATGCGGAACTGTTTGTTTTACAGTGCTTCGAAAAGGCATCCAGTCGTCACAATTGAATGGAATCTCCCAGTAAAAGTTTTTTAACTGTGGAAGGTCCCCTGTGCTTAACCCTTCGGTCCGATCGACATGATTTTCAAGGATATCTGAAGAAAATGTGCCGTCACTTGTGCTCACTATAGAATCTGGGTTTTTCAGTTGCTGAGCTTGTGCGACACTCTTAACTTCCGATGTCAACAACTCCGCAGCTTTCTCCGCCGCTGTGCGCTGCTCGGAAACATCCACACCACGTAGCCGATTGGTCTGTTCCGCCTCACCAAACAGTCCGCCAAATGTCTGAGCGTGATTGCCTTGGCTTAGGTTAATCAGAATGGCCTTGACCACGTCGCCACTGATGGTTTCGAAAGCACCCGGCCCCAACCGGGCAATCAAATGCCAAGTGTCGTTATTCAGCAACTTCTCGCGGAATTTTTTATAGCTGGTCAGAAACAACCAGTTCTGTGGCAGCACAATGCTGGAGGTGCCGCCTTGTGCGCATAACTCCAAGCAACGGTCGAGGAAGACTGTCGCCAGATCATTTTTCGCTTCCGGGTAGTGTCGCTCGCAGTAATTTCGCAACTGGTCGCTCTGTTTGCCACGAGCCAGGTAGGGCACATTAGTAATCACCCATTGATACTGCCCGGACAACAGCATAGCCGCTTTGGCCAGTCCCTGAGCCACTACTGCAGCTTCCTGCTGGCTTTCGTCCTGTTTCGATTTCTCTGTTTCAAGCGCCTGATTCAGGGTGGCGGACAATTCATCCCACTTCACCAGTTTGGCGGCATCAGATTTGACAGGGTTAAGCAGGCTGCCCAGCACCGGCGCGTCCTTGAATGTATCGTGCATCCAATCCAGCGCAATGGTGAGGTTATGCTTGCCAAGGCCAAGCTGCTTCCATTCTTCTTTGGCAACATTGACGGACAGGCCGGTACAGGCCAGGTGCAACTCCGGCAGGGGGCGGAAACCGCCAGCACCCGGGTAGTTCCAGGCGGTCAGGGCCAACGCAAAAGCGGCCAGTTCCACACAACGTTGATCCAGTTCGAGGCCATGAATGTTCTCTCGCAGAACCGCATCCACGGCGTCCTGAGCAGATAAGTCATCACGCTCCATCCGCATGGGCACCAGCATCAGAAATGCGGCCACCAGAAAATGGCCGGAGCCGCAGCAGGGGTCCAAGGTTTTCAGGTCGGCAAGGTTTTCTGGCCAAGCGTCGAAGGTACCGGAGGCTGGAGCCCAGATCTCATCGCCCCCCTCTCCCGCTGGGATAGGGGGGACTTTAACGAACCGCAGGTATTCTAGCGGTACGCCGGGGATAGCTGCCTTCTGCCGGAGTTCCTCTTCGCTTTGGGCGTTTTTCAGGTCATCTTCCGTCAGCTTGCGGGCTGCCCACCAAGCACCGAGGCTGTTATCAAGCAGAAAGCTGACCATGTAGGGCTCGGTGAACAGCTGGGTAACGGCGGGCAGTTCCCGGGCGCCGATTTTTACTTCCGATTTATTGATGCGCTCTTTGTTGTTGGCCTGCCAGAATTGGTACACCCAGCCTAAGCTGTCGGAGGCAGTGAAGGTTTCCTGTGGCAAACCAGAGACCATTCGCTCCAGGGCTTGCTGGTGCTCTGGCGGCAGAGTGAGCTGGAACACTGGAGAATCCAGCCGGAAGATTTGCGGTAGCATCTGGGCGGCATAGCGGGCGGCCAGTTCCCAGCCGTTGGCAGCGCCTTCGTCGTCGGCCAGGTCTTCACATTCTTCCAGGGTAATGGCTACCGGCTCGTCTGGGTCCGGGTACATAAGCAGATTGTTTTCGGCCAGGAATCGAGCAAACAACATGCGGTGCCAATGCTCGTAGGCCACCTCTTCCACCAGCCGGTCCATGCACTGGACTTTGTCCCCATTCAGGGAATCCCCTAACTGGCGGCCATGGGCGCGCAGGCGGCGACGCAGTTCCCGGTCGGCATCGCTCAGGTGCGTGGCCGGTGTGGGGTCAGCTACCCCCAACTGGCCCAGCGCTGCGTGGGCGCCTTTTTCGGCGGTGTCGCGGGCGTTTTTAACGGCGCGTTCCAGTTGGTGTCTGAGGGTTTTGTTCAGTGGCTTCACTCTATTTCCTCAATAATTGGTTCAGCATTGGCTCAAGCGGCAGCATTTGAGCCAATTGTAAATTTATTGGCTCAAATATTGGCCCATGAGCCAATTCTTGCTTTATTCCTGCTCCGGAAACCAGCGTGACGCGCGCCCCTTACCCTCAAGACGAGTCAGGCCATCCTCACGTAACTTTTCCAATAACCGTTTGGCCATACTGCGGCCAACTGCTATTTCTTCGAGAATTTCAGCGATGGCCAGGCCTTGCTTCGGGTGTAGTCTGAGCAGCATCAGAATTTGTTCTCTCGGCGTTCCTGTGGTCACGAGCGGGTATTTTTTGCGGATTTTCGTTGCTAGCCGCCAGTGACTAAAAGACTCCTCACTCGCAGGTTCAGCGAGGTTACGGCGAGCCAGACTTTTACATACACTTTCTATACGGGCTTTGGTGATTTGAGTGGTAGAGGCTAGTTCACCCACATCGGCTATCAGGTTACGCCACAGATGACGAAGCACCATCAGTTCATCGACATTCAGCGGTGGCTTCGATGCGTCTGCCACCAGCGTTCGGAAATCGGCATCAAGTGGCGATTCAAGCAGTGTCACGGTCACCGACTCACCTATTTCCTGAATGAGGGGTGGCCGCTTACCCTCCATCAGAAAAGCACTGAACATGCGCGCAACCCCCAGATTACTGCGGTTAACTAGGCGCAAACGGGTCAGTGCTTCCACCAGCAGCGGATTCCGCGCGGCTGGCTGGTGATGAAGAATATTGTCTGAGGTAATCCCTGCTATGAATCCGCCGTTGTTGCTGATTTCCATGCGGTCGTTGAAGAGCTTGGTCATCACCGGCCCGGCTAATCGATAATCCGCATGGCAAAAGGCATTCATCAGGGCTTCGCGCACGGCGATTTTCGGATACTGGCTGTATTCGAAATGATAAAACCCCTGCTTTGATGTGGTCAGCAGGTTGTAAGGGTGCAGTAATGCTTCCAGTCGCTCGATAGCCTGGGGAATACTGGTGACCTTATCTTCACGCAAGTCGTAGTCCACGTCGGATATCATATGCAGGAACAACCAGTAATGACCGGGCAAATACTGGCGAATTGCAGCTTCACTACCAGCAAGCAAGATAGCCGCTTTGGTCAGTTTGCCATCAGGCAATGTCCCCAGCGCCTGAAGCAGCCGCTGGTCATCCAGGTGAAGGAGATCACCGGGAGCGTTCTCCTGCCTGGCCAGGTTTCTCAATGTTTCCATGGCCGTAGGTGAGAGCACCTGTTGCAATGTAGCACTGATGATTTCGGCACTTAAATCGGTTTCACCAGTCTCCACTGCGATTCTACGGCGAAGTGTGCCGGTTAATGGCTGGCAGTCCTTGCCAACCCGAACTGTGCCCCGACCCGCTGTGTCGGTGTAAGGAGGCAACCCAGAGTAAATTTGCATCAACAGAACACGGCCCGTGCCTTCCAGTACGGTCAGCTCTTCAAACACCGGCATGATTTTCGGATCGGTTTGGTCGTATACCGCTTTTTTTAACATATTCGCATCGATTTCCGGTGGCACTCCCGGAATGGCGTTCTTGCGCCCTTGTATGCGATCTGCAACACCAAACACCACCGTGCCACCACCACCGTTCGCCATGCATACGGCCATCTGGACAACAATTCTTACCGCTTTGTCACGGCTTTTGGTGTCCCACTGTTTGAAGTCGAGATCCTGGTCCTCCAGATCGTCGGCTATGCAATGGTCCAGCTCTGGCAGCAGTTCTTCAATATTGGCGAGGGTTCGCATGGCTTTGGCAGTCCTCTTTTTGGCGGTCTTTTTTTAGACAGTTCTTTCTTTGATTGACCGTTATTTGACCGAGACCGGGCCCTTTACCAGTGCGTTTTTGAGCTGGTCTTTCACCTCTTCAGCCCAGGTATCAATGTCTGACTCGGTTTTCAGGGTACGTCGTGGTACCGATACAAACTGGATTTCCGGTTCACACAGCTCAGCGGCGGATACCGCCACGTTATCAAAGCGGCTGGGCAGGGCGGCTACCCGGTCGGCGAACGTGGCCAGTGAATAATGGTCTAGGGTGTTCAGCACCTCGTCGGTGGACTGGACAGCTACTTTAGGTTGGTCGGCAAGGGTCAGCTTCTGCCTGGAGAGCAACTGATTGCGCTGTTCTGGTTCCAGCAGCTGCCAGTTAGCATCCGTCTCCAGGCGCTTCATGCCCTGCTTATGCCGGGCCTGGTAGTCCTGGTTCAGTGTGTTCAGGGCATCCCGCAGGCTTTGGGTCAGGCTGGCCGCCAGCGGGGTGATCGGGTCCGGGTCTTCCAGCAGTTGCCGTTGTTGTTCGATAGTGTCCACTTGGGCACGGTAGACATCGGCATCACTCAGGCCATTGGCGTGGTTTACGAGGAGCTTGAGGGTAGCCCAGCTGGGCCAGCGCTGCTGGATCCGTTCGGCAAGACTTTCCCAGCTCTCAATACTTTGAGCTAGTTCATCCCGCCGGTTATAGAGCGCCAATAGTTGTTCGTTACCGGTGGTCAGGCGAATATCATTCAGGAACTGGGTGTCCGGGCGTTCCAGCTTGGGCGCTTCGCCACCGGCTTTGTCGGCCAGTTCAGACACCTTCTGCAAAAACAGCGGCACGTGGGCCAGCTCTTCACTCTGTTTGGCTGATACGCCGACTTTCTGCAGCAGTTTGCGGATCTGGATGCGCTGCGGTGTCGTGACATTGGCCGATTCGACTTTGAAAAAGGCTTTGCCGATGCTTTTGCGTTCTAGTACGGAAGGTTCAACTGCCTGCCCGCGATCATCCTGGGCGCGAATCACCCCTGCTACCAGCAGTATCTGAAGGCCGCCATCTACAGCATCGCGCGACCACCCATAACCCGAGCCTTCAAAGTTATCGCGAATATCTGTCCCTTTTTTGCCGCCAGCAATAAAACCCAGAATGGTCTTGCACACTGGGTTCTTTGCGGGATCACCGTCGTCACCCACAGCTTTAAGGGCATCCGGCGCACCCTTTTGGGCTTTCTCGTAGGCCTTTTGCCAGCCACTATGATCAGCAATATGGAAATTAGGATACAGGCGCTGCAGGGCATTGTTCGCCGCTTCTAGCACCATCTCCTGCAAGTTATTGCCGAGGATTTCGTTACCTCCGCCTTGAAATACCCGGGCACCGGAGAAGACTTCACTGAGTAGCTCGCGGGTTTTGCCCTCTGCTGTTTGTTTGATGGTTTCCATGGCAGCTTTGGCTTCGGTGCCTTCCGGGGTATTAGGAGAGCCGCGTTTATCCAGGGTGGCACTGGACGCTTTGAAGTCGATCAGGTGGTGGCGCAGGTCGTCTGCGGAACGCTTGGGAACAAACACAAAGATCGTTGGAGACTGGTTGCCTGCCTGCCGGGCATCGGCCCGAACGGAGTTTTCATCACCACTCCAGCCATCCCTTATCCAAACGTAGATGCGCTGGCTGGCATCGTTCGGCAGTTGGGCATCAAACACCGGGTAAATATCCCGGGTAACTTTGGCTTCACCTTGCATCAATGACAGCTTGCGAGCCACATCGCCGAACATACGGCGGATTCGGTCATCGCGTTCCGCGTGAATACGATGCGCTTCGTTAGAGAGTGCTGAGCGTTGGCTGAGAAATTCGTCGGTCCAGGCGGCACTTTCTTCGGTCTGGATGCGGTATTCCTCACCCACTTTCATCAGTAGCTCGCAGTTGTCCAACAGCCCGGGCAGTTTGCTACGCAAGCTACTGCTACCATTGGAAAGGTCCTTCACGAGCAGGTCCGCCAGGGAGTCCACGTTAGCCCGGATGCCGATTTCGTTGTTTTGTCCGCCCAATTTATTGATCAGGAAAACCAGACCGCAGGCACGAGCCATCAGGCGCTGATCCTCCGAACCCTTTATCCAACTCATGGTTTTTTCATGCACCTTGCGGGGCAAGATACGAGACTGAAGCAACTTGTCGGCGGAGTCGAAGTAGAGATAGTCCGCCGGTACCACATGGCCGAGTGGGTCATCCAAGTTGGTCTTAATGACTTTGTGGATCATGCTGAGCTGGTTGCGCAACTGGCTGTCGGTACCGGTCTGGTCCAGTATTCTCAGGGTGTTTTCCCAGAAGCGCCGACGTACCGGTAGAATTGGGTAGTCTTGGGGGAAATACGACAAATCATCCTGGCGATGACCGATGGTTGTGCCGGCCAAGTGTCGGGAGATTTCCCCTAAGTTGGTTTGCAGGACTTGTTCGACAGGTGTCTTGGCTTCTGGCTTCTTGGCCAGGATGACCTGCCGGATAACCGCATCAACATCGGCATCGGACAGCTCAACGCGGATGGTGAAGCGGCCTTCGAGTTTCTTCAGGTTACTGGTGCCGGTGACGGCTGTTTGGCCGGTACCGATGAAGAGCAATTTGCCGCCAAAGTTTTTGCAGCACGCCTCTACGGCTTCTTGTACGGCGATGGAACGCTGACTGTCTTCGCCGATAAACTGCTGCACCTCGTCCAGAACGATCAATGTGAGCGGGAATTTACCGTCTTTGGTTAGTGTCTGGCGGATTGCTTTGAGCATATCGTCGCTGGAGATGTCCTGGACAAACGGATGAAGGTTATTCAGGGTTTCCACGCAGGATGTGGGCGACGAAAACAGCGCGGGCTTGGCCTGAACCAAAGCCTCATGCAGGCCTTCAGCCACGTAGAAGTTATCCAACTCTTCCTGCCACTCGTAACCTGTAGACTCGACGCTCTGGCGCACCTGGTCGTAAATACCCTCGTGCTTCAGCCACATCACGAAGCGGGCGACCGGATATTGCTCGGGCAGCCCTGCAGACTTAAATAGAATGCGCAGCAGCGCCAGTCGCACGCTGCCGCTGGCCCCAGAACCGAGGGTTCCAGATGCGGCGTGCAAGCCTCCATGGCGTTTAGCTTGGGTACTTAGTTCCTGTAAATGGTCGCGGACCCCTTGGGGCAGGTTAGCGATGCCCCGGGCAGTAGCACCGTCTTCAAACTGGCTATCGACCCACAGAGTTCGCAGCATTTTAACCAAATGGGATTTACCGGAACCGTAGAACCCGCTTACCCATACTGCTGGCTGCTGTGCCTGATCGATGTTCTTCAGGAAGGTTTCCAGAATGTGAGACATGCCCTTTTCGTACTGGCCATCGCAGACAAAGGTTTCCAGCTCATAGCGGAGCACCGTCAGGGCCTGACTGGTGGTGTCATCGTTAACAGTGGCCACCCCTTCGTTAACCAATTTGCGGGT
Source organism: Marinobacter gelidimuriae (assembly GCF_000372805.1). Lineage (GTDB taxonomy): Bacteria > Pseudomonadota > Gammaproteobacteria > Pseudomonadales > Oleiphilaceae > Marinobacter > Marinobacter gelidimuriae. Next base: position 23,274 of record NZ_KB889871.1, read on the forward strand.
GGTCGGATCTTTCTGATAAATCTCACGATTCTTCATGAACAGCCTCTTTCCTTAATCCTTGTCTGCGGTTATCGGCACTGCGAGATAGTTCCACCCGTCGTAACCGTCCAATAACCGGTAGTTGTTGTTTTCATAACTGCCGGGGAACAAAACTAGCAGCCGCCCCTGTACCAAGGGCGCCAGCTTATCTACAACGTCTTTGACCTTGAGAAATCCGAACAGGGAGCCAACACCTTGTACAGCTACTACGGTATTGTTGTCTGCATTCTTCTCTTTCAGAACACGCTCTAAATCGCTGACGATGTAGTCGAGGTATTTGGGCAGAACAGTGGCCAACAGGTGTGGTTTCTGGAAATAGCTCTTGGCATACCGTTGGGTACTTAGCCAGCCGGCGAAGCTGTTAGTCAGATCGAACAACGCCCAGTCGTGTCCCGACTGACGGGTGACTATTTCAAATTCGTCTACCCTGGCTCTGAGCCATCGCTCTTCGTTTTCGTTATAGACGCAGAAAATAACCCGCTGAGCGGCTGCGGCGTCATCTCGCCAGGGGATAGCAATGTGCCGTCCGTACGATTGAATCAGGCGTTTAACCCTGCTCACGCAACCACTCCTGTTCTTGCTGATTAATATGGCTGGGGAACAAGACCTCGATAACATTCCCAACCCGCTTATAGGTTATCCATCCCCTGCGGGAGGCCTGTTCGGCCAATTCAATGACTTGCTCCTTGGAGCAGTCCAGCAGCTTCGTATATTCAGTGCTGAACAAACCTTGCCCACGGGCGCCGGTTAAGTAACCTAGCAACAATGCATAGGCGGCGCTGCCCGGTGTGGGTGTAGCCCGGCTTCTTGTTTTCTTGTTTCGCCCCGTCAGGTGGCCAGATTTAGTCCAGCTGGAGTTGATGTTTTGGGCTGTGGATTTCAGAGTCGCTTTGCTGAACCGGCCTGGTTCCAGGCTGTCTAACCGTTCTTCGACCGAATCACGGGTGATGATTGAGCCTTTCGGTGCTTTGAGAATCAACGACGCACTGGTGCGAAAAATGGAGTCTCTGGCGTACGTTGCTAAAAGCGCCAGCATTGGTCTTCCTTCTTCATCGCGCTGCCAGAAATAAAGCAAGGCGCGAAAAAGCAGGTGATTCGTGTCGAGAGAATACAGCTCTGCTAAGTGTCTGTAGGTGAGGCGGCGAGTTTTACCGGAGCGTTTGCCCAGGCAGTTGTCTGCTTCTATGGCGTGCAGGTAATCGGCCTTTTTTGCCTTTGAGCGATCAACGTAGCTCAGTAGCGCTGTCAATTCATCTAGCATCATGGTTCGCGAGCTGTGGGTGCCGCCGCGCTCAAATCGAAACCCAAAACGGGCAAGCTGTTTATCGTTAGACATTGGCGCTATTTCCATCGCTTGCGCCGCGATTGCGAACCCATCCATCGACTTCGTCCTTCTTAAACTTCCATGCCCGGCCTACGCGGTGAGCAGGCATCGTTTGCTTGTCAATCCACCTGTATACCGTATCGTTGCTGACCCCCAGATACTTGGCGATTTCGCTGACTGACAACCATCGGTCGTCCAGTTCGATCATGGGTTCGTTCCCCTATTCCTGCATAGCGCCGTCCACAAGCGATTGGGCGATTGGAAAGCGCCCAAAATAATGAGCAATCAATATATAGTGCTGGTTCGCGTGCAACAACCGCATTGGCCGGTATAGGTCGGCATTGAGCTAAAATGGCAGCTTTTGAAGCGAGATCATACGCTAGCTAGTGCCTATCCATAAATGGGTGTTTTTTCAAAAAACACCCATTTATGGATAGGCACTAATTAGCGGGAACAATAAGGTGCGGAGATGCGGCACTTTGGAAATGACTTTGAATGAATTGTTGTGAATCAGAAGGCGGTGGCGGGTTTATGTACCCAACCTGTCCCCAGCCAGAAACGAAAAAGGGCCCACCCGAAGATGTGCCCTAAGTCGTTGAATTCTGGTCGGCGTGGCAGGATTCGAACCTGCGACCCCTTCGTCCCGAACGAAGTGCGCTACCAAGCTGCGCCACACGCCGATCAACGGCCAGTATTATACGGATACGCCGTTATTTTACCAGCCTTTGCCGGATAAAAACGCATCGGTAAAGCTGCGCAGGTTGTTGTAAACGAGTACTTGGGCAGATTCCGCCAGTGGCTGGCTTTGCAGCGCCTGTTCGGTGTCCAGGCCGTTGCCGGTGCGCACTAAAATCGGCTGGCAGCCTTTTCTGGCGCCGGCTTCCAGGTCTTTTCGGCTGTCGCCGACCATCACGCTACCTGCCAGTGTTTTCAAATTGAAATGTCGTTGGATTTGCTGCAGCAGACCCGGCTCGGGCTTGCGACACGCACAGTGTTCATCGGGGTGGTGGGGACAGTAGGCAATGAAGTCTATGTGGCCGCCGGCAATCCTTAACAGGCGGCCAAGTTTGCGGTGCATGGCGTCTAGCGCATCGCGGTCGTAGTAGCCGCGGGCAATACCGGACTGGTTGGTGGCAATGGCAATCCGATGCCCTGCGCTGCACAGGCGGGCAATGGCTTTGATGCTGCCCGGAATGGGGTGCCAGTCGTCCGGCGAGCAGATATACCCGCCTTCGTACTGGTTGATCACCCCGTCCCGGTCCAGAATGATGAGCACAGTGCTATTTCACCTCTATCCTGTTAGCTGGCGCTGGGCAGCAGGGAAATATCCGCTACCCGCAGGAACAGATTGCGCAGTCGGTTCAGCAGTGCCAAACGATTATTACGCACGGCTTCGTCGTCTGCCATCACCATCACTTCATCGAAGAAACGGTCCACCGGTTGGTGCAGATCGGCTAGCGAATGCAGAGCGGCTGTGTAGTCACCCTTTTCGAACAGCGGTAGCACGGTGTCGGTCTGCTGGTTAACCTGTTCGGCCAGGGCGTGTTCGGCGGCGTCTTGCAGCAGGCTGGCATCGACTGTGTCGTGCACTTTGCTATCGCTCTGCTTGGCCAGAATGTTGGACACCCGTTTATTGGCGGCGGCCAGTGCTCCGGCCTCGGGTAGCCGGCGGAAGGCTTCTACCGCTTTTACCCGGCGGTCGAAATCCAGTGGTCGGGTGGGCCGGCGAGCGTGAACGGCCAGATACACTTCGGCGCTGATGCCCTGCTCGTCATAATAGGCGCGGAAGCGTTCCAGCATGTAGTCCACCACGCTGGTGGCGGGGTTTTCTGCTGGCAGGTCCGTGAACTGTTGCGCAGCCCAGTCGCAGCAGGTTTGCAGGTCTAAAGGCAACTGCCGCTCGATGATAATGCGTAGCACGCCCAAAGCAGCGCGGCGAAGGGCGAACGGGTCACGGGTGCCAGACGGTGGCTGGTTGATGCCAAACAGGCCGACCAGGGAGTCCAGCCGGTCGGCAATGGCCACGGCGCAGCCGGTCAGGGTGATGGGCAGGTTGTCTTTGGCAAAGCGCGGCATGTACTGCTCGTTCAGAGCGCTGGCCACGTCGGCGTGTTCGCCGTCATTGGTGGCGTAGTACTGGCCCATGATGCCTTGCAGATCGGTAAACTCCAGCACCATTTCGGTGACCAGATCGGTTTTTGCCAGCATGGCGGCACGTTCGGCCAGTGCCGGGTCGCTGCCAATCGCTTGGGCAATCTTGCCGGCCAAAGCGGCGACGCGCACAGATTTGTCGTAAACGCTGCCCAGTTTATCCTGAAAGACGATGGGCTTGAGCCGATCAATGCGCTGGTCCAGGCGCTTTTTGCGGTCGGTTTCGTAAAAGAACGCCGCGTCGGACAAGCGCGGGCGAATCACTTTTTCGTTACCGGCAATTACCTGTGACGGGTCTTTGCTTTCCAGGTTGGCGACGGTGATGAAAAATGGCTGCATCTGGCCGTTGTCATCCACCAGATGGAAGTACTTCTGGTGTTCTTTCATGGACGAAATAAGCGCTTCAGCAGGCACTTTCAGGAAGCGCTCTTCAAAGCGGCCCATTAGCGGCACCGGCCATTCGTTCAGGGCGGTCACTTCGTCCAGCAGGGCTTCATCAATCACGGCAACGCAGTTCTGTTGCTGTGCCAGGGCGTTCACGCCCTTGCGAATCTGTTCGCGGCGCTGGGCAAAATCAGCCAGCACGTAACCTTCCTGGCGCAGCACCACTTCGTAGTCCGCCGGGGTGGGAATAATCAGCGATTTCGGACAGTGGAAGCGGTGGCCACGGGTTTTATTGCTGGGCTTCAGGCCCATAATCGGGTGGTCGATGACCGTGCTGCCATACAGCATAACCAGCCAGTGCACCGGGCGCACAAATTCGATTCGGTGGGCGCCCCAGCGCATGCGCTTGGGAATCGGCAGCGCGGCCAGTGACTGTTCAATCAACTCTGGCATCAGCTCGGCGGTGGTCCGGCCCTGCTCTACGGTGCGGAACACCAGCCAGGCGCCTTTGTCGGTTTCCAGGGTGTCGAGCTCGTCGGGGGTAACGCCCAGCGAGGTGGCAAAACCGGTCAGTGCGCGGGTCGGGTTGCCGGCGTCGTCAAACGCGGCTTTTACGGCTGGGCCGCGCTTTTCCACCGGCTTGTCGGGTTGGGCGTGGGCCAGGTCGCGAATGCGCAGGGCCAGGCGCCGTGGTGCCGCAAAAGGTTCTACCGCGCCAAATGCAATGCCAGCGGCTTGCAGGCCACTGACAATACCTTGAGTGAACGCGTCAGACAGCGGCTTCAGGGCTTTTGGCGGCAGTTCTTCGGTGCCCAGTTCAACGAGAAAATCCTGTGTTGCCATCATCATGCCTTACCTTTTTCCTGCTGTGCCTGCTTCGCGTTTTTTGTCTTTTTACCTTTGCTGTCGGCCCCGCTTTCTACCTTGTTTGCGGCTTTGGCCTCGGTGGCTTCGGCCGCAGCCAATACTTCCGCGCGAATGCTGTCGCTGGCCAGCGGGAAGCCGATTTTGCGGCGGCTGTCGAAGTACGACTGCGCCACGGCCCGCGCCAAGGTGCGTACCCGCAGAATGTAACGCTGACGCTCGGTTACGGAAATAGCGTGGCGGGCGTCCAGCAGATTAAAGGTGTGGGAGGCTTTCAGTACTTGCTCGTAAGCAGGCAGCGGCAGGCCGGCTTCAATGAGCTTGGCGCTTTCGCGCTCGTACACGTCAAAGCTGTAGAACAGGAATTCGGTGTCGGCGTATTCGAAGTTGTAGGTGGACATTTCCACCTCTTGTTGGAGGAACACGTCGCCGTAGGTTACAACGCCGTTGGGGCCCTCGGTCCATACCAGGTCGTACACGCTGTCTACGCCTTGCAGGTACATGGCAATGCGTTCAAGGCCGTAGGTCAGCTCGCCGGTGACCGGGTAGCATTCCAGACCGCCAACCTGCTGAAAGTAGGTAAACTGGGTGACTTCCATACCATTCAGCCAGATTTCCCAGCCCAGACCCCAGGCGCCCAGGGTGGGCGATTCCCAGTTGTCTTCCACAAAGCGGATGTCGTGAACCAGCGGGTCCAGTCCCAGTGCTTTCAGCGAATCCAGGTAGAGTTCCTGCAGGTTGTCTGGTGACGGCTTCAACACCACCTGAAACTGATAATAGTGCTGCAGACGGTTGGGGTTTTCGCCGTAGCGGCCATCGGTAGGTCGGCGGCTAGGTTGCACATAGGCGGCGTTCCAGCTTTCCGGGCCGATGGCGCGCAAGAAAGTGGCGGGGTGAAAGGTGCCAGCGCCCACTTCCATATCCAGCGGCTGCAGAATAACGCAGCCGTGCTTTGCCCAGAATGTCTGTAGCTCCAGGATCAGCCCTTGAAAGGTCTTGATGTGTGGGCTAGGGGTGTTCGTTACCTTGTCTGTCACGACGATTGCCTGCTGTTCAGTCTGTGTGTGGTGCCCCGGCGCCCTGTTTTGCTGATGGGCACGCTGAAAACGGGGGGTATTATACGCTGGTCACGCCAGCATTTCTAAAGGCAGATCAGAAAAAGGTCAGCCCTACCTGGAACAGTTTTTCCACTTCGTTGATTCGCGACTTGTCTACCAGGAACAGGATAACGTGATCGTCTGGCTGCACTCGCAGGTGGTCGTGGGCGATCAGCACCTCGTTGTGGCGCACAATCGCTCCGATAGTGGTGCCCTGGGGCAGGTTGATTTCGTCTAGCCGCCGACCGACCACTTTTGACGAGCGGTGGTCGCCGTGGGCAATGGCTTCAATGGCTTCGGCAGCGCCGCGGCGCAGCGAATGCACGTTCACTATGTCGCCGCGGCGAACGTGGGTGAGAAGGCTGCCGATGGTGGTTTGCTGGGGCGATATGGCAACGTCTATCTCGCCGCCCTGAATCAGATCTACATAATCCGGGTTGTTGATCAGGGTGAGTACCTTGCGCGCGCCCAGGCGCTTGGCTAGCAAGGAGGCCATGATATTGGCTTCGTCGTCATTGGTGACGGCGCAGAACACGTCGGTGTTCTCGATGTTTTCTTCCAGCAGTATGTCTTTGTCGGCTGCGTTGCCTTCCAGCACCACGGTTTTGCGCAGGTTTTCCGACAGCATGATGCAGCGCTCGTGGTTGCGCTCCAGCAGTTTTACCTGATAGCGGCCTTCCAGGGTTTGCGCCAGGCGCTGGCCGATGTTGCCGCCACCGCAGATAAAAATGCGCTTGTAGGGTTTTTCCAGCGGTTGCAGCTCGCTCATCACCGAGCGGATGTGGTTGGCGTCGGCAATGAAAAACACTTCGTCGCCGTCTTCAATCACCGTATCGCCCTTGGGCATGATGGCTCGGTCTTTACGGAAAATAGCGGCCACCCGGGTTTCAATGCGCGGCATATGGGTGCGCAGGTAACCCAGTTCCTGGCCCACCAGCGGCCCGCCCTTAATGGCGCGAATAGCCACCAGCTGGGTGCGGCCTTTAGAAAACTCCAGCACCTGCAGGGCGCCGGGGTTTTCAATGAGCCGGGTGATGTGGCGGGTAACCAGCTGTTCCGGGCTGATCAATACGTCAATCGGGAAGCCGTTGGGGTTTTCACTGTGTTTGCCAGAAAACAGTTCCTGATAGGCAAGATAGGAGGCGGCTCGTACCCGGCAGATTTTTGTCGGTGTCTTGAACATGATGCTGGCAATCTGGCAGGCCACCATGTTGGTTTCATCGCTGTTGGTGACCGCGATCAACATGTCGGCGTCTTCGGCGTTGGCTTGTTTTAGCACCGACGGATACGAGGCCTTTCCCTGCACCGTGCGGATGTCGAGTCGGTCCTGCAGTTCGCGCAGGCGCGCGCCATCGCTGTCTATTATGGTGATGTCATTGGCTTCGTTGGCGAGGTTTTCCGCCAGTGAAGCACCGACTTGTCCGGCCCCAAGAATCAGAATGTTCATAGCGCAGGTTTCTCCAGAACGGCGTAGAAAAAGCCATCGTGCCCGTCGTTCAGTGGCAGTAATTGGCGCCCGGCGGGCATGGAGCGGCCCCACAGAGCCTCAATCGTAATCAGTTCAGCGTCAGTCTGCTGTTTGCAGAAGCGCTGCACAATGCGGTGGTTTTCCTGTGGAAACACCGAGCAGGTGGCGTATACAAGGCGTCCGCCCGGTTGCAGTATGCGCCACATGGCAGCCAACAGACCCAGCTGGATTTGCGCCAGCGGTACTACGTCGGATTCACGCCGCAGCAATTTTATGTCTGGGTGGCGGCGAATCACGCCGCTAGCGCTGCAGGGTACGTCCAGCAATATGCGGTTAAACGGCTGGCCGTCCCACCATTGATCAATATCGGCGGCGTCGGCTTGCAGCAGGCTGGCGTGCAGATCCAGTCGGTCGAGGTTTTCCTGCACCCGCGGCAAGCGCTGGGCGGACTCGTCAATAGCGACGACTTCGGCTGCCTGGGGGCAGCTTTCCCGTATGGCGCAGGTTTTGCCACCGGGGGCGGCGCAGGCGTCCAGAATGCGCTGGCCCGGGGCCAGGTCCAGCAGGGTCGTGCACAGCTGGGCGGCTTCGTCTTGCACGCTGACGGCGCCTTCGGCGAACCACGGCAGTGCGTCCACCGGTACCGGCCGTGCCAATTGAATGCCGTGTGGCGCAAAGCGCGTGGCGCTGGCGTCAATGCCGGCGTCTAGCAGCAGTTGCAGATATTCGTCGCGGCTGAAACGCCGCGCATTTACCCGCAGTGTCATTGGCGCCTGGGTGTTGTTGGCGTCAACAATGGTCTGCCAGTCATCGGGCCAGTTATGGCGCAGTTTTTCAATCATCCAGCTGGGATGGCTGTAACGGCTTGTGTCTTTGGCCGCCGCCGGGGTGCCTTCACGTTCGGCGCTGCGCAGTACGCCGTTCACCAGGCCGGTCAGGTGGGGTTTGTCCATGGCGCGGCAGGCTTCTACGGTTTCGTTCAGCACCGCATAAGTTGCCTGCTGGCTGAAGCGCAGCTGGAACAGCGCTACCAGCATCAGGTGGTGCACCACCCGGTCGTGGCTTTTCAAGGGTTTCTTCATGCGCCCCTGAAGCTCGTCATCAAGCCGGTGAAACCAGCGGCAGGTGCCATAACACAAAGCCTGCAGCTGCGGCCGCAGATTCAGTGGCAGGCGCAGCAGCGAAGGCGGTAAGCACTGCGACAGCGACTGGCCCTGTTCTACCGACAGCAAAACCTCGGCAGCAATGGCGCGTAAAGGGGCGTGTGGTTGCATGTTATTGCAGCTCCTGGCCGGGCAGTAGAATCTGTTTGCCACCGTTTATCAGGTCGTTCACGCTTTGCGCACGTGCGCCGGGCAGCTGCACCTGGCTGACCCGCAGAACACCTTCGCCGCAGGCGATATCAATGCCCTCACGTTGGCGCGCTAAAACGGTACCGGGGCTGGCTTTTTTGCCGCTCTGCTCCTGTTTATGTTTCTGGGCCTGAGCCAGATGCAAGCGAATACGCTGGTCACCCAGATCGGTAAAGGTACCAGGCCAGGGATTAAAAGCGCGAATTAGCCGTTCGATGCTCTGAGCATCGCCGTGCCAGTCAATCTGGCCTTCCGGCTTCGTCAGCTTGTGGGCGTAACAGGCCTGTTCATTTTGCTGTGCTTGCGGTTTCAGCGTGTTCTGCTCCAGCAATTGCAGCGCGCCTACAATGGCCTCGCCGCCCAGTTCGGCCAGCCGGTCGTGCAGGCTGCCGCCGGTGTCTTCAGGGTGAATGGGTGTAGACACTTTCAGCACCATGGCGCCGGTGTCCAGGCCTTCATCCATCTGCATAATTGTTATGCCGCTTTCAGGGTCGCCTGCAGCGATAGCACGCTGAATGGGCGCCGCGCCGCGCCAGCGGGGTAACAGGGAGGCGTGAATGTTCAGGCAGCCATGAACCGGAATGGACAGCACCGAGGCTGGCAGAATCAAGCCATAAGCGGCAACAATCATTACGTCTGGTTGCAAGTCGGCCAACTGCTGGCGGGCGTCTTCCATTTTGAAGTTGTCGGGCTGAAAAACCGCGATGCCGGCGTCCAGCGCCGCCTGTTTTACCGGCCCCGGGAGCAGTTTGCGGCCACGGCCTGCTGGCCGGTCTGGCTGGCTATACACGCCCACCACGTTGTATTTGGCGGCAAGTAGGGCTTTCAGGGCAGTGGCGGCGAAATCAGGGGTTCCGGCAAAAACAATACGCACAGTGTTTGGCTCTCTGTTGGACTTTTCGTCGAATTCTCTGATTCATTCAATACGAAAAGACCGGGCGCAAAGGCCCGGTCATCAGTTTTATGGCTGTTGTGGCACCAAGACCACCTTGATAAATGCTGGCTCAGGCACTCGTTTTAAGCGCTCTTCTTCTGCAACTTTTCCAGCTTCTTGCGGATGCGTGTACGCTTTAGCGAACTCAAGTAATCCACAAACAGTTTGCCGTTCAGGTGATCCATCTCGTGCTGGATGCACACCGCCAGCAGCCCCCGAGCTTCTATTTCAAAAGCTTCGCCATTGCGATCCAGAGCTTTAATGAAGCAATGCTCAATGCGCTCAACATCTTCATAAAATCCTGGTACCGACAGGCAGCCTTCCTGCATGGCTTCCAGATCGCCGTCGAGTATCTCAATTTTAGGGTTGATGAACACCCTGGGTTCGCTGTTGTCCTCCGACAGATCCATCACGATGATCTGCTGGTGCACGTTTACCTGGCTCGCCGCGAGGCCGATGCCGGGCGCATCGTACATGGTCTTGAACATGTCGTCGATCAGGGTGCGGATCTCGTCAGTTACGGTGGTAACCGGCTTGGCGAGAGTTCGCAGACGTGGATCCGGGTATTCAAGAATGTCTAGAATCATAGTGCGTTACTTTTTTAAATGCCTGCTTTGGACAGTGAATGCCAACGTTCGTTCGCGTACAAAGGATGTCTGAAATGCGACCTTGTACTGCGCTTTTCAACCCCGGGGTGTTTATGATGCGGGACATACTTACCCGGCCGGGGCGTTTGCGTGTTGGCTCTATGACCATATTATCTAACAATTTGGCGATTGAGTACAAACTGATCAGTCAATTGGGAAAAACTATGAAAGATACCTGTACGGGTGGGCAAACGTTAAAAGTCCCCGGCGGTGAGTAGATAACACTACAATTAACCGAGCATCTTCTATAGTAACGGGAATAACAACAGATTAAGCTAAAAACAGCAGGCGAAAGCCAACCGGACTTCGGGCGCCAGCCGACCGAATTTAAGCATCAAGGCACGGGATCAAGGACTTAAACCATGAGGAAACTGCTGTACGCTCTGGCAGCTACAACGCTGCTGTTTACCGCTTGGGCCCAAGCAGCACCGGAGCTGCGGTCGGATCATCCCGAACGTTATACCGTTGTTAAGGGCGATACCCTGTGGGATATCTCCGCCCGCTTTTTGAACAACCCCTGGTACTGGCCGGAAATCTGGCAGGTAAACCCCCAGGTAGCCAACCCTCATTTAATTTACCCCGGTGACCGCTTGGCGTTGGTGTACATTGATGGCCAGCCAAAAATCATGAAAATGGCCAACGGTGACGGTGTGATCAAACTGTCGCCGCAAGTGCGCTCCGAAGCCATTGATACGCCGATCCCGGCCATACCGCTGGACGCCATCGCCAGCTTTTTAACCGATACCCGCATTGTTACCCCGGAACAGATAGCGGCTGCGCCTTACGTGCTGGAAGGTGAGGACAGCCGAATTGTTACCGGCGCTGGCGATCGCGTTTACGCTCGCGGCCAGAAGCCGGCGAACACGGTTGGCGTTTTTCGCCGTGGTAAGGAATTTGTCGATCCGAAAACCGGTGAATTTCTGGGCCTTGAAGCCCGCAGTATTGGCACCGCCAAGATTACTGCCACCAACGGTGATGTGTTGACGCTGCTGCTGAGCCAGTCCAACGAAGAAATTCGCATTGGTGACCGTTTGCTGGTGAATGCCAGCCGACCCCTTGCTACCAGCTTTGTGCCCACCGCGCCGGCGAAACCCGTAAGCGGGCAGATGATGGCGGTAGATGGCGGCGTTAACCAGATTGGCCAGTACGATGTTGTTGCTATTAACCTGGGCCTGCGTGAAGGCATAGAGCCGGGTAACGTGATGGCCGTGCTGCAAAGCGGCAATCTGGTACGCGACCCGGTCACTGGTGAAACCATTGAGCTGCCGTCCGAACGCACCGGCCTGCTAATGGTGTTCCAGGCTTACGAAAAAATGAGCTACGGCCTGATGCTGCAAGCCAGCCGGCCGCTGGCGGTGGGTGATCAGGTAACCAACCCCTGATAGCCTTGTAAAACCCCGAGCCGGGCATGGAATGCCCGGCTTTTTTCTGCGCGCAAGGAAGATACCATGCCCCAGGTACCCCTGTTCTCGTTCGATACGCCGCCCGGCGCCTACCCTGCTGACCCCAACGTTGAGCAGACTTGTGATGACAGCCCGGAGCGGGCCCGGCAATGGTTGTTTCTGAGCCAGCTGCCGGGTTTTGGCCTAAGAGTGCGGCGCCGGTTAACGGCGCACGTTCCGCAACTGCCCGATCTGCTGAACCTGGACAGCGCCAGCCATAAAGCCATGGGCCTGCCAGCAGAGGCTTGTGAAGCCCTTGCTGCCTGGCGCCGTGATGACGCTGCACACCCGGCACTGGTGGCTTTGCGAGTTATAGAAAGCGCCTGTGAGCGGAATGGTATTGGCATTGTGCACTGGCAGTCGTCGGCCTATCCGTTACCGCTGCGCCACATTCATAACCCGCCTTTATTATTGTACATTCGTGGCGATACCAGCCTGCTCGGCCGTGACCAACTGGCGATTATTGGCAGCCGCCACGCCACTCGCGCCGGGCTGGACCACGCCCGTGGCTTTGCCGCTGCGCTTGGCGAATGCAATCTGTTGGTCAGCAGCGGCCTGGCGCTGGGTATCGACGGTGCTGCCCAAGCCGGTGCGCTGGACGCCGGCCATCCTACCTTGGCGGTGATTGGCAGCGGGCTTGATAAAATCTATCCGCGCCAACATCAGCGTCTGGGGGAGCGGGTGATTGCCAATGGTCTGCTGGTGTCCGAGTACCCGCCGGGCACCCAGGCTCGCCCCGCACATTTCCCCCAGCGTAATCGCATCATCAGCGGCTTGAGCCGGGGTGTTCTGGTGGTAGAGGCCGGTTTCAAGAGTGGTTCGCTGATTACCGCCCGGCTGGCTTCAGAGCAGGGCCGCGACGTGTTCGCGATACCGGGGTCGGTACACAGCCCGGTAGCCCGTGGTTGTCACCAGCTGATTCGGCAGGGCGCTACGCTGGTAGAAAACGTGGCCGACATCCTGCAGGAACTGGGGGGCTGGTGGAGTGAGCCGACCACACCGGGGGCAAATACAAACAGCGCCCAGAATGCTGTCACCGAGGGCCTGGACACCCGTGAAGTCGCCGTGCTGGAGGCTTTAGGGTATGATTCGCAATCAACCGATGTACTGGGTTCGCGCACCGGGCTGAGCGCCGATCAACTGATGCAGTCCCTGCTTTTATTAGAACTTCAGGGTCTGGCCACAGCGGCGCCCGGCGGATATGTCCGCATTGCCTGAACCCGGTGCCAACAGTGATTTATTCAGGCTCGACTCCCCTATGGCAACAGACCACCCGCTGACCGACTGGCAATTACACTGCGCTCGCCGCACTCTGCACCAGGGCGGCGTGCTCGCCTATCCAACGGAAGCTGTTTGGGGTCTCGGCTGTGACCCTTGGAACCAGGTTGCGGTGCAACGCATTCTGGATCTGAAACAGCGCCCCGTGCACAAAGGCATGATTCTGGTGGCGGCTTCGGTCGAACAGATTGCTTTTTTGCTGAACCCCCTGCCGCAAGACCTTCAGCAGCGAGCCCGACAGCATTGGCCTGGTCCCGTTACCTGCCTGTTACCAGATGTGCACCAGCAGGTGCCCGAATGGGTACGTGGCGAGCACAGCTCGATTGCGGTAAGAGTGAGTGCGTATCCGGTGGTCAAAGCCCTATGCAACGCTGTAGACAGCCCGCTGGTTTCCACCTCGTGCAACCCCGCGGGCCGTGCCCCGGCCCGTTCACCCTGGCAAGTTCAGGGCTATTTTCATGGCCAGCTGGACTGGGTGGTGCCCGGTGCGCTGGGTGGAAATCGCCAACCCAGCCGTATAATTGATATCGTTACCGGCCAGCAGCTACGTTAGGAGAAAACATGCCACAGCAACCAGACCCGCAGGCGGTCAAACACTATCTGTTACAGCTGCAAGACACCATTTGCCAGCGCCTGGCCGTGACCGACGGTGGCGGTGAATTTATTCACGACGCCTGGGATCGCATGGAAGGCGGCGGCGGTATTAGCCGAGTGATCGGCAGCGGCAAGGTGTTTGAAAAAGGCGGTGTGAACTTTTCCCACGTGATGGGCAATACCATGCCGCCTTCGGCGACGGCCCACCGCCCTCATCTGGCAGGCGCGCCCTGGCAAGCTATGGGTGTGTCGCTGGTGATGCACCCCCACAACCCCCACGTGCCGACCTCCCACTCCAACGTGCGATTTTTTATCGCTACGCCGGAAAACGCTGAACCGGTGTACTGGTTTGGCGGCGGCTATGACTTAACCCCCTATTACGGCGTTGACGAAGACTGCGAGCATTGGCACCGCACCGCCGCGAACGCCTGTGCGCCCTTTGGTGACGACGTGTACCCACGTTACAAGCATTGGTGCGACGAGTACTTTTTTCTGAAACACCGCAACGAGCCCCGCGGCGTGGGCGGGCTGTTTTTTGACGATCACAACACCGGTGACTTTGCCCGCGATTTCGAATTTATGCGCGCCATCGGCGACAGTTACATTGACGCTTACGAACCCATTGTCCAGGCCCGCAAAAATCAGCCCTACAGCGACGCTCAGCGTCAGTTTCAGCTCTATCGCCGTGGCCGCTACGTGGAGTTCAACCTGGTTTACGACCGCGGCACCCTGTTCGGGCTTCAGTCCGGCGGCCGCACCGAATCCATTCTGATGTCGCTGCCGCCTCTGGTACGCTGGGATTATAATCAGGCGCCGGCACCCGGTAGTGAAGAAGCGCGCCTGCTGGAGCACTTTCTGACGGGCCGCGACTGGCTCACAGCTTCCTGAAGGGGCGACAATGAACAATGATCTGTATGCAGTGATTGGTCATCCCATTAGCCATAGTAAGTCGCCGCGGATTCACAGCCTGTTTGCCAGCCAGACCGGCGAAGCGCTGGAGTACACGGCGATTCAGGCGCCCCTGGACGGTTTTGAAAACACCGTAACCGAGTTTTTTGCGCGCGGCGGCAAAGGCCTGAACGTGACTGTACCGTTTAAGGAAGCGGCCTGGCAGATGGCTGGCCGGCACAGCGCCCGCGCGCTCAAGGCTGGCGCGGCCAACACTCTGTACCAGGACAACGGCGTGTTGGTGGCAGACAACACCGACGGCGCAGGCTTGGTACAAGACTTGCTGCACAATCACCAAGTGGCATTAAATGGCACCCGTGTTTTGATATTGGGTGCTGGTGGCGCGGTACGCGGTGTTCTAGTGCCACTGTTACTTGAACAGCCGCACACGCTGGTGATTGCTAACCGCACGCCGGCCAAAGCGCAGAATCTGGCAGCGCTCTTTGCTGACGTTGCCGGTATTACCTGGCTTGGCAGCGAAGCGTACGACAGTATTGCCGGCGATTTTGATGTCATCATCAACGGCACCAGTGCTAGCCTGCAGGGCGATTTACCGCCGCTGTCTGCAACGCTGCTCGGCGCTGATACGGTGATTTACGACATGATGTACTCTGCTACAAACACGACATTTAACCAGTGGGCGCTGGATAATGGGGCAAAGCGCGTATATGACGGCTTGGGCATGCTGGTAGAGCAGGCGGCCGAAGCATTCGAAGTTTGGCGCGGGGTGCGGCCGCAAACTGCTCCGGTTATTGCCAGTCTGCGTGCGCTTACACACGGCTAAATCAGACGAAACCAGGCGCAACTCAAGCGAAGCAAATGGTTAAAACGAAGGTTAACCTATGGATATACTGACGCTGGTAGGACTGGTTTCCGGGGTGCTGGTGGTGATATTGGCCATGGTGGTGCGTAAAGAAGGCATTTTGGGCCTTGAAAACCACCCGACCAGCAATGCTCCGAACGTTACGAGGTAGCAGAAAGAGTGTTCCGTGGCATCGGCGAATCGGCTCCGGCCATAGGAATGCTTGGCACTCTGGTAGGCTTGGTGCAAATGCTCAATACCCTTGATGACCCTTCCTCTATTGGCCCGGCTATGGCGATCGCCCTGCTGACCACGCTTTACGGTGCTTTTATTGCCCAGCTGATCGCCTTGCCCCTGGCGGATAAACTGCAGTTAAAAGCCGAAGACGAAATGCGCAACCAACTTCTGATTGCCACTTCAATTCAAAAAATCCTGCAAGGTGAAAATCCACGGGTAATGACCGAACTGCTGTCATCGTTCCTGAACCCCGAGCAGCGCGACAGTCTGAAACGCGAGCAGGGGGCCTGAGCCTTGGCCCGCCTAGCTCTTGCAACCCTGCCCAAGCGCAAAAAAGCAGGCGCCGCCGGTGCGCCAGCGTGGATTGTGACCTTTGCCGACCTGGCCACTTTGCTGCTGACGTTTTTCATACTGCTGTTGTCGTTCGCTGAAATGGACCTTGAGAAATACAAAGCAATGGCCGGCTATACAGACGACAGGCCCATCGCCAGCAGCCGTTACCGTTCCAACTGGGATCTTTCAGCGGCGCGGGCGGTGTCGGTGGTACACGAGTTGGTTCTGAGCCGTGATGTGCCTGCCGATCGGGTGGTGGCCGCCGGCCGTGCTGAAACCAACCCGCTGGTGCCCAACAACAGCCCGGAAAACCGGGCCGTGAACCGGCGAGTGGAAATTGCCATTCGCGACCCGGTATGCCGCACCGACACTCCGGCAGAACAAATTCCTGCGGAAACTCTACCCTGAGCGCGGGAGCTGACAACGGTATTTTTTATTTCAGGTTCTAAACGTTTCTATTTCTATCAGTACGGGTAATCCCTTGCCTCAGCCAGATACTCGTCTTTGAGCTTTACATAGTTGCTGGCGGTATACGGAAAAAAGCTCCGTTCCTTGTCGGTCAGTGCCCTGGCCTGCTTGCACGGCGAACCCACATACAGGTAGCCGGACTCCAAACGCTTGCCCGGGGGTACCAGGCAGCCCGCGCCGATAATCACCTCGTCTTCCACCACTGCACCGTCCATGATGATGCAGTCCATGCCTACCAGCACCCGGCTGCCCACAGTACAGCCATGCAGCAGAGCCTTGTGGCCGATGGTAACGTCGTCACCAATAATCAGCGGCCAACCGCCGGGGTTGAAATCACTGGCGTGAGTGATGTGCAGCACCGAGCCATCTTGAACACTGCAGCGCGCACCAATGCGGATTTTATGCATGTCACCGCGCACCACCGTCATCGGCCATATTGAACAATCTTCGCCGGTAATCACATCGCCAATCACGACTGCGCTGGGGTCTACCCAAGTGCGCTCGCCAAATTGTGGCGTGCTACCCTTGTGAGAACGTACATTCGCCATTACATAGTCCTTTAGATGTTTGTTTCAAATTACCCGACATTTGAACCGCTGAGAAGGGGAACGATGAATAATCCACTACTGACCAACGACTTGCTACCCAAATTTGAACACGTGCGCACTGAGCATATGGAAGGAGCGATCGACCAGATTCTCAGTGAAAATCGCATGAAAATTAACAGCCTGGCGCAGAACGAAGAACCCGACTGGGACACTCTGGTGCAGCCCATGCAGTCGCTTGAGAACAAACTGAGCAACGCTTGGTCGGTAATCTCACACCTGAACGCGGTGATGAACAACGACGACCTGCGCAAAGTGTACAAAAACTGCCTGGAAAAGCTCACCGAGTACAGCACCGAGCTGAGCCAGAATGCGGTTTTGTGCGAGGCCTACAAAAAGCTGGCAGCCCGCGATGATTTCAGCAAACTCAGCGAAGCCCAGCAAAAAGCAGTGGAAAACACCCTGCGGGACTTTCACCTGGGCGGCGTTGATCTGCCCGATGATCAGAAAAAGCGCTACGCCGATCTGGCCCGCGAGCTTTCGGAGCTGTCCAACAGCTTCAGCGACAACGTTCTGGACGCCACCCAGCATTGGTTCAAGCAAATCACCGATAAAAGCGAGCTGACCGGCGTGCCTGAAAGTGCGCTGGAAGGCGCTAAAGCGGCGGCCAAACAGAAAGATCTGGATGGTTATGTCATTACTCTGGATTTCCCCAGCTTCCACCCGGTAATGACTTACTGCGACAATCGCGAGCTGCGCCGTGAAGTGTATGAAGCCTTTGTTACCCGCGCTTCCGATATGGGGCCAGACGCCGGCACTTGGGACAACACCCCGGTAATGGCAGAAATACTCAAACGCCGCCACGCCCTGGCACAATTACTGGGCTTTAATAACTTTGCCGAGCGCTCTCTGGTCACAAAAATGGCCCGCGGTACCGATGAAGTATTGGGCTTTTTGACGGATCTGGCGAACAAAGCCAAGCCGGTGGCAGAGCAGGAATTCGCCGAGCTCAAGGCCTTTGCAAAAGACGAACATGGCCTGGACGACTTGCAGGCCTGGGATATTGGTTACTGCAGCGAAAAATTGCGCCAACAGCGCTACGACATTTCCCCGGAAGCCCTGCGCCCCTGGTTTCCGGTGGATAAAGTGGTGCCTGGCCTGTTCCGCGTGACAGAAAAGCTGTTCGATATCCAGATTGAAGCCAAGCCAGAGGTAGAAACCTGGCACGAAGACGCCACCGCCTACTGCATCAGCCGTAACGGCGAGCCCATTGCCTGGTTCTATCTAGACCTGTTTGCCCGCCAGGGCAAACGTGGCGGCGCCTGGATGGCGGATTGCCGGGTACGCTGGCGTAACCTGCGCGGCACCCTGCAGCTGCCGGTGGCTTTCCTGACCTGCAACTTCACCCCACCGGTGAACGGCAAGCCGTCGCTGCTGACCCACGATGAGGTCACCACCCTGTTCCACGAGTTCGGCCACGGTCTGCACCACATGCTGACCCAGGTGGAGGTAATGGACGTGTCGGGCATTAATGGTGTGGCGTGGGACGCGGTCGAACTGCCAAGCCAGTTCCTCGAAAACTGGTGCTGGAACCCGGAATCGCTGGCGCTGATTGCGGCCCACCACGAAACCGGTGAGCCGCTACCGCAGGATATGTTGGAAAAGCTGTTAGCCGCGAAGAACTTCCAGTCGGGCATGGGGTTGGTGCGTCAGCTTGAATTCTCGCTGTTCGATTTCCGCCTGCACGCCGAGTTCGTCGACACAGCGCCAACCAATCCGCTGGATATGCACCGCCAGGTTCGTAGGAAAATTGCGGTGGTGGAATCACCAGAGTTTAATCGCTTCCCCAACTCTTTTTCCCACATCTTCGCCGGTGGTTACGCAGCGGGCTATTACAGCTACAAATGGGCCGAAGTGCTGGCGGCGGACGCGTTCTCGTTGTTCGAGCAAAACGGCATTTTCGATCCGCAAACCGGCAAGTCGTTCTTGCAAAATATTCTGGAGAAAGGCGGTTCACAAGAACCCATGGAGCTGTTCAAAGCCTTCCGCGGCCGCGAACCCGAGGTAGACGCGTTGTTGCAGCAAACCGGCATCAGCCCGCAAGTCGCCTGACTCCATCTACCATAGGCAACCCGCCCCGCCGGCCAAAGCCGGCAGGGCCATTTAATGTGGAGTTATAAAATGCCAAGCCCGAAACGCTTCATCGCCGGCGCTGTTTGTCCCCGCTGTGCGGAGATGGACAAAATCACCATGTATACCGACGACGCCGACGAACAAATCCGCGAATGTATTGCCTGTGGTTTCACCGATGGCATCTCTGACATAGAAGCTCCGGCTGCCCCGGAACTGCAAACCCGCGTGAACAGGCGCAAAAACGAAGACGACCATACGGTAAAGCAGGTGGTGTTCTTTAAAGGTGGGGATTAGGTGGCTGGGCAGGAGCTTATGTAGCCTGATTTTGCGGTGGAGGGTGGAGGGTGGAGGGTGTCTTTTCTTCTGGGAAAAACAACTCGCTGCGCTCAGACATCTTTTTCCCGACAGAAAAGACACCCCACACCCTTCCCATTTGACTGCGGAGATATGCTGGCAAATAACACAGCCAGTTTTTCCGCAAAGGGGACGGATTTCAAATCCGTCCCCGGTCTCCCGTTCCCAAGTTCAAAGGGACAGATTTCAAATCTGTCCCTGGGTTCCGAAATCTGTCCTTAAGCTGCGGGCATAACCGAGTTGTTCCAACCACCCTCATCGCAGCCCCCACAATTCGCAGGCTGCAACAGGCAAAACTCCCAAACCCCCAACCTTTAGAGAACCATTGCGGCAACCCACCCAAAGCCAAGCAAGGGCAGGTTGAAGTGCAGGAACGTGGGTACTACGGAATCCCATATGTGATTGTGCTGGCCGTCGGCATTCAGGCCGGCGGTGGGCCCGAGTGTCGAGTCAGAAGCTGGCGAACCCGCGTCACCCAATGCACCCGCCACAGTGCCGACCAAGGCAATGATGGCCACAGAGCATACCCAGGGCAGGCAGAGCCATGGCTTTCATGACGCTCAGACCTTCGATATCGCCACCGTTGGCGCTGATTTTAGCCATCAGAATTTCATTCAGGTAAATACCACCAAAACCTACGGGTATGAACATGTACGGGGTAATCAGGCCGAAGGTAAGTGCGCACGCGACCATACGGCGGTCCATTTTCAGCTTGGCCATGACATACAGCAGCGGCGGAACCACCAGTGGAATAAACGCAATGTGAATCGGCAGGATGTTCTGGGACGACAGCGCAATGGCCGCCAGAATGGCGATGATAATGTAGCGCACGCTTTTCACAGCCGTACTGCTACTTTTGCTTTGCCCGACTTTGGCGAGGATTTTGTCGGCCAGCAGGTTGGCCAGACCAGATTTACCGATAGCAACCGCAAAGGCGCCCAGGGTAGCGTAAGACAGCGCCACTTTGGCGCCTCCGCCCAGGCCATTGTTGAACGCATCAATGGTGTCGTTCAGCGACATTCCGGCAATCAGGCCGCCGGAAACGGCGCCTACTATCAGGGCAACAACAACGTGAATGCGGGCCAAGCATGATCAGCACCGCAGCAACAACGGCATTCATGGCAAACTCCGGGTACGCGTAATGAGTTATCTCGCCTTCTTGCGATGGCTGAGATTATGAAAACGCGGTAATGTGCAGTAATTTGCCAGCTTAGTCAAAGGGCTTGTGTAACGTTTAGGGTTGGTCGATACGAGCAAAACGCGGAAGCTGCTCGCCTGCAACGTTTACGGTTTCGCGGAACATGCTGAGGGGGCGCACCCAAAGGCTGTAATCGCCGTAGAGGCAGCGGTAGACCACCAATTTTTCCTCGGTCTCGCTGTGGCGGGCAATGTCGATCACTTCGTAATCTTTGCCCTTGTAGTGCCGATAGCGGCCCGGAAGGATATCTGTTTTTTTTTCAGTCATGCGGGTGTCGTGCCTCGTTTTCGTTGCACTTGTCTTTGCTGCCTTTGTCTTTATAGCCCTTTTTGTGACTTTTTTTCACTGCGGGCTTTCAAAGATGCCGGATATCCGGGTACATCGGTAGCAGTTTTTTAATCAGCCGGTTCTGCGCCGCTGTTGGCACATCGTTTTCTTCCATAGCGAGAATAAGGTTCTCTACCAGGGCATTAAACTGGGTGTCTGTAATCCCCATGGCCGCGTGTGATTCGCGCATCTCGCGCCCTGCATACTCGCATGGGCCGCCACTGAGTTCACACAATTGGTCTGTCAGGTGGCGATGAAACTGCGCAACGTTTATGCCCTTGAACTGATGACTAATTCGCGTGTCATCCACGATGAGATACAGCAGATCCTCCACCACATCCGCAATGCCTGCGCGCTCGCCTAACTGAAGATAGAGGCTGTTGTCGGGTTCGCGGTGAAAGCTTTGGCAGCCCGTTAGAACAAGGCTGGCCAAGACAACAAGAGCGGCGAAGAGGGTTGTCATTATGCCTAGGCGCATGATCAGAAACTCCCCTGCAGAGACAGATAAACACCCTGCTGATCTTTCAGGGCTGCGACATCACCCAGATTAACGGACGCTGCTGTCACGGCCAGCCTACGGTCCGGTACCCAGGCAACAAACAGGTCCCTCCAGTCGTCTTCGCGGGCAAAGCTCATGTTATCCGGCTTCTGTCGGTACTCGGCGCCCAGCAGCCATTGCCGGTTAATAAATACGCCGGCGCCGGCTTCGGCCATAAACTCATAGCTAGTGTCCATCCGGAAACGTAAGAATCTGATTTATTTGCAGAAATAGGAGAAAAGAAGGCGCTGTCGATATCGGAGGACGCGGCAAAGTTAGTGAAACCGCCGGGGCCGTTCGGGCTCGCTCGGAAAATAACCGAACTGCCGCTGAGCAGGGCGATGATATTTGCCAGTTCCTGATCCAGCTCGAAACCGGCAACCAGCCATGCTCTTAACCCGGGTGCTTCTACAGGAATGACCAGCACCTCATAGCCGCGCTGACTAATGGTCAGCAGTGAACGGTCAGCACCGTTTTTACGCGCCGTCGCCGTCGCCAGCTGCGTTTCGGTAATGCCGGGTATCGTTTGTGTCAGCGTAGATGCCAGCAGTTGTCCCTGGCTATCCAGCAGTAGCGCAAAGTCTGCGTCTACGCGCCCGCTGTGGTTTTCCAGAGCGCTGCTCAGGGTTGCGGGATCGCCGCTGGCAATGGCAGAACGAAAACCAAAGTCGCGGACAACGACATCCAGGCGGGAGAGCTCGAGGTCGGTGCGGCGTTCAATCACCTCGGTGGTCAGGCACTCGGCAATCGTGAGTTGTTCCAGGGCACGGCGTTTTTCGTCTTCGAACAGGTACACCATCATCAGCGCGCCGATCAGCAGGCTTACCAGGGCGACCATAGCAACCATGGCCGTAACCAGGCGACCGCGAAACCCTATGCGGTTAGTCCGCCCGCCCATCAAAGTTCTTGAAATCGCTTTTGAAGATCATCCATCGGGCCCTCGATGCGTGGCTCGGGCGTAAGCTCAATGCTGACGGTTTCTATACTGGGATTTGTCAGGCTGGCAGTATTAATTTCCCGAACCAGCGGCCTGGTGTTGTCTGGTAGGCGTGGGTGCCAGATATTCAGGCTCAGCGAGCCGGGTACCTGAGTGTCGCCGAAGTCTAGCGTGATCGTTACCTCGCCCTGCTCATTGGTTTGGCCGATGGCACGGGTGTCGGCGACAACAATAAAAGCCTGCATATGGTCGTGAATATTACAGCCAAGCTCGACAATGCCGGGCTGATCAAACACAACCGGTGCTTCGGGCTTATCAGCATAGAGTTCGAGATTAAAGGTTTTCGCCGGCGAAAAAGAATAGACGTGATGCTGAGTGTTGTCTTGATTGGGGAAGTCCACGCTAGAATCTACAGGCAGAATCAACACGTGGGGATGAAACATGCGGTTTTTCTGAGACACTTCTGACCGCACGGGAGAGGGCTTGCTGCCGTCATTTAAATACACAACGGCGCCCGCGACCGGCGCTGCGCCATCAGCAAGCTGAACCCTGACCGTCAATTCATCTGCCAGTAAAGAAGTCGGTAGAAGACAACAGGCCAACAGCAAAACGGTTTGTTTTTTCATTTTGGCTACGAACCTTTCTATTGGGCAGAGCCTTTCGATTGAGCAGAATCTTCCGGGGCCGGGTGGAGTCAGGCACGGCCAAGTTTGCCAAATAACGCGTGTACCAGCAGGTTAGCACGAGTTGCTTCCATATCGACAAGCCCTCCAGCCTTTACCTTTAAAGTGGCAATAGTGGCCAGGTTCCAGCGGGGCTTCAGCAGACACGGAATCCTCGTTTGGCACTCAGTTGCGCAGGGTGTAGCGGCCTGAGCCGAGGAAAAACACGGCTACAGCACTCATCAGAAAGAAAAACTGCAGTTCCAGGTGCAGCCCGCCGTTGCTGCTGAGCAGCATCAACTGGTGGCTGTGCACCAGTGCCAGGGCCACCAACATGTTTGCCACAATCAACAGGGCGCCGGTGCGGGTATGAAAACCCAGAATAATCATCAACGGGGCCAGTACTTCGCCAATAATCACGCCCCAGGCCAGAAACGCCGGCAGGTTATGGCTGACGAGCTGGGCTTCAATAAAGCCCACACCGTTCATCAGTTTATCGATGCCGTGAAACAGCAGCAGACCGCCCAAAGTGAGGCGGATAATGAGTTTTCCAAGATCGGTATTGGCAAGCATGGTTTTGGCCCCGGGGCAGGTAAAAAACAACGCACAGCTTAACGGCTTGGGCGTCAGGCGCAAGGCAATGTATGCGATATAACAAATGCTGAATGTCGAAGAGGCTAGCGCCGGCGGCGATTGCCCAGGGTAAAGCGGATGTGGTTACGCACCAGCAGATTTTCCCAATACTGTCGCATTGAGTCCCAGGCCGCGTTGTTGGCCTGTGCCACAAACGGGTCCAGGTTAAGATCGTAGTAGTCCGGGCTGCCGGCAATCTGCCACACGGTGATGACTACGGCATCGTCCAACTCATTGGCGAACGGCTCACCAATGAGTTCGTGTACCAGCAGGTTGGCCCGTGTGGCCTCCATATCCACCAGTTTGCTGCGGCGGAAGCTGTGGTTATTTTCGTACATATCTTCCATCAGGCGGTGGCACAGATAGGCGCTGATTAGAAGCCCGTCAAGGCCTATATAGTGGCTAAGAAGCACAGACGGGTTGGTGAAAAAACGGGCGGCGGCGTCTAGAAAGGGCGTGAATAGACCTTCGTGGCCGGCGTCGCGGGCGCAGGTGTCAACCGCGTGAATCAGCCGCGGGGCCGTTTCGATGTATTCCACCGAAAATTGGAACAGGCAGCTAGCCGGCGCTCGACTGTTAAAGCTGATGCACGTTGGCAGCGCCTGGGCACGCAGCTGCAGGTGGCGCAAAAAAGCGCCTGAGCGGGCTTCCCTGCACCTTGCAGTGTCAATGATGTCCAGAACTGCTTTCGGAGTCATGTGCACGGTTGCCGGTGTCGATACGTAAAAGGATCGCAAGGCGCCTCCCGTTCAGGTCACGGGTATATGGGTTGTGCAGGCAAATGGCCTGGTCAGGCGCAGGGTGAAGCCTGTGATGTTAATAAAGTGTAGACGACTATTTCAGCCTTGCCGGCCAGGGCGTCAACAATTTAATCTGGCTGCGGGCAGCTGTTATGGGCCTTCATTACTACGAAACCAGCGCCCCTGACGATTAAAATGCAGGTATACCAATCCCATACTCAAGGCTCGCGCCAGCATCAGACTGATCATCGCAAACCACAACCCGTGATTTCCCCAGCCGGTGGTCAGCCACCACACCGGCAAATACACGCCCAGGGCGGCAAACAGCATGGTGTTCTGCATGGCTCGGGTTTGGGTGGCACCAATGAAAACGCCGTCAAACAGAAACCCCCACACCGCGGTGAAAGGCAGCAGCCACACCCAGGGCAGATACTGCCAGGCGTTAATTTGCACGGATTCGATGCTGGTTAATAACCCGATCAGCATCTGGCCACCCAGCACAAAAAGCGCTGTCAGGAGTAAGGCACCCCAAACCGACCAGCGCAGGGCGGTGTCGAATACCCGCTTGAACTGGCGCCGGTTGCCACGGCCGACGGCCTCGCCGATCAGAGCTTCAGCGGCGTTTGCAAAGCCATCCAGAGCGTTGGAAATAACCAGCAGAAAAGTAAACAGTACCGCGTTGGCGGCCAGAATAGCGTCGCCCTGGCGCGCGCCTTGAGCGGTAAAAAAGGCAAACGCCAACAGCAAGGCGATGGTGCGCACCATAATAAAACGGTTTACCTGAAGTATGCGCAGGTAGTCTGCAAGGGTGCCGATCAGCGCGCGGGTCATGCGCTGGCCTTCGGGCATGCGCCGTAACACGATTGCCAAACCAATCAGCGCCGCACCGTATTCCGCGATCACCGTGGCCATGGCCACACCGCGGCTGTTCCAGCCGAACCCGGTCACAAACAGCACGTCTAGCACCAGATTCACGCCGTTGGCCATCACCAGCATGATCATTGGGCCGCGGGAATACTGGGTGCCAATCAGCCAGCCCACCAAGGTGTACTGGCACAGCACCGCCGGCGCGCTCCAGATGCGTATGGCGGCGTATTCGGAGGCCAGTTCCAGCACGCCGGCGCTGGGGTTCATCAGCGCCAGGCCTGTGTGTATCAATGGCTGTTGAAAAGCAATCAGCAACAGACCGATGGCCACCGCCAGCAACAGCGAGCGCAACAGCAGTGCCACCTGCTCGTGCTCGTCACGTTTACCCCAGGCCTGAGCCGCCAAACCGGTGGTGCCCATGCGCATAAAGCCGAAGGTCCAGTACAGAATGCTGAACAGGTTGGCGCCTACAGCCACGGCGCCAAGATATTGCGGATCTGGCAGGTGCCCCAGCACGGCGGTGTCTACCAGACCAAGCATCGGCACGGTAAGATTGGTGAGCATCAACGGCCACGCCAACGCCCATAATCGGCGATCCAGGCGGGTTAAACGGTGCAAGGGCTTCATAAACGGCTATCCAGAATAGTCACGGCGGTAAAACGCTGGTATCATAACATTGTTGAATTTCAGCTGTTTGCTAGCTTTTTCGTTATACGTGTCTATACTGGTATTTGAGATATTCGAAAGCAGTCTTTTACCCGGCAATCATAATCCATGTGGAGACGCAATATGCGTGTGTGCGCAAAACGGGCTTTTGCCCTATGCGGCTTGGCTCTGTTCCCGGTGATGTCCATGGCGGACTGGACCATGAACATGAGCCCTGGTGTTACCCAGACCAGCAACGACATTTACGGCTTGCACATGACCATTTTGTGGATCTGTGTTGTTATCGGTGTTGTAGTGTTCGGCGTCATGTTCTGGTCGATCTTCGCCCATCGTAAGTCTCGCGGTCACAAACCCGCGAACTTCCACGAGAACACCACGGTGGAAGTGCTTTGGACCATCATTCCTTTGGTTATTCTTGTGGCTATGGCGATTCCGGCCACCACTACGCTGATTGATATGTATGACACCACCGAAGCCGATGTGGACATCAAGATCACCGGTTATCAGTGGAAATGGAAATACGATTACCTGGACGACGAGTTCGGTTATTTCTCCAGTTTGAGCACCCCCCGCGACCAGATTAATAACCGCCAGACCAAAGGTGACAATTACCTACTGGAAGTTGACAACCCGTTGGTAGTGCCGGTGGGCCAAAAGGTGCGGTTACTGATGACTGCAAACGATGTCATCCACTCCTGGTGGGTGCCTGAATTTGGTCTGAAAAAAGACGCGATTCCCGGATTTATTAACGAAGCCTGGATCCGGGTGGATACGCCGGGCACTTATCGCGGCCAGTGCACCGAGCTGTGCGGCAAAGGCCATGGCTTTATGCCCATTGTGGTGGAAGCAGTGCCGCAGGCCGAATACCAGACCTGGATTGGTGAGCAGCGCGCTGCGGCCGAGAAAGAAAAAGAATTGACCCAGAAAGAATGGACCATGCCCGAACTGATGGAGCGCGGTGAGAAAAGTTATCAAAGCACTTGTGCCGCCTGCCACCAGGCCGATGGTAGCGGCTTGCCGCCGTCGTTTCCGGCGCTGCGTGGCAGTGCTATCGCCGTCGGCGACATAGCTGGCCATATCGATATTGTGGTCAACGGCAAGCGCGGTACCGCCATGCAAGCCTTTGGCAAGCAGCTCAACGAAGTCGATATTGCGGCGATCATCACCTACGAGCGTAACGCCTGGGGTAATAACGTGGGCGATATGGTTACGCCCAAGGACATTTTTGATTACAAAAACCAGCAACAACAGTGACCCGTTGGCGGCGCCAAGCTGCCAACCCAGGCCCCTACAAGAATGAAACGGCGGTTACGGGAGATATTATGAGTACGGTTGCAGACGCTCACACCTCAGAGCATTCTTTAGGGCAGAACCACGATCATCACGGCCCAGCCAAGGGTTGGACTCGTTGGCTGTTCACGACCAACCACAAAGATATCGGGACCATGTACCTGATATTCAGTTTTGGTATGTTTCTGTTGGGCGGCACCATGGCCATGGTCATCCGCGCTGAACTGTTCCAGCCAGGACTACAAATCGTACAGCCGGAATTTTTCAACCAGATAACCACCATGCACGGCCTTATTATGGTGTTTGGTGCGGTGATGCCGGCCTTTGTGGGCCTGGCTAACTGGATGTTACCGCTGATGATCGGTGCACCGGACATGGCGCTGCCGCGGATGAACAACTGGAGCTTTTGGTTGCTGCCCTGCTCCTTCCTGATTCTGGTATCCACTTTGTTTATGGACGGCGGCGGCCCCAACTTCGGCTGGACCTTCTACGCGCCTCTGTCGACCACTTACGGCCCTCCAAGCACCACTTACTTTATCTTTGCCCTGCACATTGCCGGTGCGTCGTCGATTATGGGCGCCATCAACGTGATTTCCACCATTCTGAACATGCGTGCGCCGGGCATGACCCTGATGAAAATGCCTCTGTTTGTATGGACCTGGCTGATTACCGCGTTTCTTTTGCTGGCGGTTATGCCGGTGCTGGCAGGCGTGTTGACCATGATGCTGATGGACATCAACTTCGGTACCAGCTTCTTTGATGCCTCCGGTGGCGGCGATCCGGTGCTGTTCCAGCATATATTCTGGTTCTTCGGGCACCCCGAGGTGTACATTATGATTTTGCCGGCGTTCGGCGCTATTTCTCACATAGTTCCGGCGTTTTCCCGTAAACCGCTGTTTGGCCATGCCTCTATGGTGTACGCGACGTGCGCCATTGCGCTGCTGTCGTTCCTGGTATGGGCCCACCATATGTTTACGGTGGGTATTCCCGTCGCCGGCCAGCTATTCTTTATGTATGCCACTTTGCTGATTGCGGTACCCACCGGGGTTAAGGTGTTTAACTGGGTGGCGACCATGTTCCGTGGTTCGATGACCTTCGAGGCCCCGATGCTGTTCGCCATCGCGTTCATCATTTTGTTCACTGTGGGTGGGTTTTCCGGGCTGATGCTGGCCATTGCTCCGGCCGATTTCCAATACCACGACACCTACTTTGTGGTGGCGCATTTCCACTACGTGCTGGTGCCCGGTGCAATCTTTGGCATCTTTGCTTCTGCGTACTTCTGGCTGCCCAAGTGGACCGGCTACATGTATGACGAAACCCTGGCCAAGACCCATTTCTGGTTGTCGTTCGTGGGTATGAACCTGGCGTTTTTCCCCATGCACTTTTTGGGGCTGGCGGGTATGCCGCGGCGAATTCCGGATTACGCCCTGCAATTTGCCGATTTCAACATGGTGTCAAGCATAGGCGCATTCCTGTTCGGGGCTACCCAGCTTCTGTTCCTGTTTATTGTCGTGAAATGTGCCCGCGGCGGCGGTGAGCCAGCGGCGGCCAATCCCTGGGACGGCGCGGAGGGCCTGGAATGGACGGTGCCTTCACCTGCGCCCTACCACACCTTCTCCACACCACCGGAGGTGCGTTAATCATGTCGGAATACCAGAAGTATTACGTACCGGATCAAAGCAAATGGCCGATTATTGCTACGTTTGGGCTGGGTACGACGCTGTTCGGCGCAGCCACTATTATGGTCGACGGCGGTCAGGGTGGCAGTACCAGCAGTGGCTGGATGATCTTTACTGTGGGCTTGTTATTGATGGCTTATATGATTTTCGGCTGGTTTGGCAGCGTGGTGCGTGAAAGTCGTGCTGGCCTTCACAGCCCACAAATGGACCGGTCTTTTCGCTGGGGCATGAGCTGGTTTATTTTTTCTGAAATCATGTTTTTTGCGGCGTTTTTTGGCGCACTGTTTTACGCCCGTGTGTTTGCCGTTCCCTGGTTGGGGGGTGAGGGCGATCGCGGTAGCTCGAATATGTTGTGGGAAGGGTTTCAGGCGACCTGGCCGCTGATTAACACGCCTGACCCCAGTTTGTACCCAGCGCCCAAGGGCATCATAGGGCCCTGGGGCTTGCCGTTGATAAACACCATTTTATTGGTGAGTTCGTCATTCACCATTACCGTTGCCCATCATGCGTTAAAGGCCGGTAGCCGTAAAAAACTGAAGCTGTGGCTGGGCGCCACTATTGTTCTGGCGCTGGCATTTGTGGGTTTTCAGGCCGAAGAATACATGCACGCCTATCAGGAGCTGAACCTGACCCTACAGTCCGGGATTTATGGCAGCACCTTCTTTATGTTGACTGGGTTCCACGGTGCTCACGTGATTTTGGGCACCATCATGCTGACTGTGATGCTAATTCGCATTAGCAAAGGTCATTTTAGCGCTGACAATCACTTCGGGTTCGAGGCGGCGGCCTGGTACTGGCACTTTGTCGACGTAGTTTGGCTGATGCTGTTTGTGTTTGTGTACGTGATCTGACATCGCTCATCTGCTTTGTCAGAGCTGAAGTTAGGGTGTAGGATTCAGCGTTAAGCCGCCTTGCCAGAGTGACAACAGAATGACCAACAGCAACAGCACGCTCAGGGCAACGCGCAGCGCGAGGGAATTGATAACGCGATTGGTTTTTCCACCGTCGCGTATCAGAAAAAACAGGCCGCTGAACAGGCTGACGATCACCGCCAGTAGCAGGGCAACAATGAGTATTTTTAACATGTACAGGTCCGTTTGGTTAGTCGGTCTGTTCAGTATAGCAAAGCATGGGTAATTCGCAGGGCTCACGACGTTACTGGCACTGGGATTGGCGTCTTATGCTGTTTAGCGGGCTATTTTTACCGCTGTTGCTGGGTTTGGGGGTATGGCAATTGCAGCGTGCCGAGTTCAAACAGCAACAGCAGGGCCAGTGGCAACAGCAGACGTCCGAACTGGCTTGGCCGCAGCTGGTAGAGCAGGGCCTGGATGCGGGTCGACCTGTGAAGCTTGACGGATCATACGGCGACACCACCTGGCTGCTGGACAATCGCACCCGCGATGGCATGGCTGGATACGAGGTGTTAACGGTGTTCTATCCACTTCAGGGGCCGGCGCTGGTGGTTAATCGCGGCTGGGTAATTGCACCGCGTACCCGTCAGCAGTTACCGGAAACCTCGGCAACACAAGAACGGGTAGAGATTTCCGGACGCCTGGCAGACTTTCCCCAACCACCGTTGCTGGCGGCCGTTCAGGCAGGCAGTGGTTGGCCAAGGCGAGTGCAAAGCTTGCCTCCGGAGGTGGCGCAAGACGTGGTGCCAGAATTGCCCGGGTTGATTTTGCGCCTGGCTGACCAGAACCAGCCGGGCGCATTGCGGGCCGACTGGGCGCCAGACCGAATGGCCGCCGCAACCCATTACGGTTACGCCACCCAGTGGTTTGCGTTGGCGCTAATGCTGACTATATTGACGGTGGTGGCTAGTTACCGTAAAGCCGCAGATTAGCCACACATCAACCCCAACAGCCGTGACCCGTTCAGGAGCCAATAATGACAACAACGGTGGCCCAGCAGAATTCCCAGACAGCTTCGCCCAAGCCCATGAGCCCGCAGCAGATACGCAAAGGGCGGCGCATGGCTCTGCTGCTCATGGCGGTGGTTTTTGGCCCGATTATTCTGGCCAGTGCGATGTTCTATGGCGGCTGGCTCAATCCGACTGAGCACACCAACAACGGTGCTCTGGTGACGCCCCTTGTTCCGCTCAGCAATTTGCAGTTGCAAACCGCGCAGGGCACGCCGCTGGCAGCCCGTTTCGGCCCCACGCAAACCAGCGCCACGTGGTTGCTGCTGGTGGTGGCGGACAACTGCACAGAGGTTTGCCAACAACTGCTGTACACCACACGCCAAACCAGCATTGCGCTCGGCAAATACGCCACACGGGTCAGCCGTGGTGCGGCCCTGACAAGCCTGCCACCGGCTCTGGCCCAGCGCTGGCCGGCAGACTTTGAGCGTATGGAGCGTTTTACGCCGTTGCCGGCACAAACTCCCGTATGGCCGCCGGGCGTGGAGCCATCCCAGGCGCCACAACTGCTGCTGGTAGACCCCTTAGGCAACATTATGATGCGCTACCCGGCAAGTGTGCCGGGGGGTGATGTGTTGGATGACCTGAAACATCTGCTGAAAATTTCGCGAATCGGCTAAGGCGGGTGATGATGACAAAAAATTACGCCGACAATGCCGAATCCATAACGGTACCTCGTCTGATGTTGCGCTTGGCCGTGCTGGCCGTTGGGCTGGCCGTGGTGGTGATCATGCTCGGCGCCTGGACCCGGCTGGTACACGCCGGCCTGGGCTGTCCCGATTGGCCCGGTTGCTACGGTTTTCTGACGGTGCCGCAAAGCGAAACCAGCATTGCCATCGCCAATGTGCGCTTTCCGGAAACTCCGGTGGATGTTGCCAAAGGATGGCCCGAAATGATTCACCGCTATGCAGCCGGCATGCTGGGCCTTCTGGTGTTCGGACTGGCGGCTTACGCCGTACGCCAGCGCAAACTGAATGTCCCGGTAAAGCTGCCCCTGTTTATAGCCGGTTTTATTGTGCTACAAGGCGCGTTTGGCATGTGGACCGTTACCCTGAAATTGTGGCCCCAGGTGGTGGCTTTGCATTTGCTAGGAGGCTTTACCACCCTGAGTTTGCTAGCGTTGCTGGTGTTAAGGCTACGCAGCCGTGTTCGGGGCGGGTCGGCGCAAACAGCCGTGTTGAAGTCTGCCCGTTCGGGCTCGGGGCTTCGCCCCTGGCTTTATGGCGGGTTGCTGCTGGTGATTATGCAGATTGCCTTGGGTGCCTGGACAGCCGCCAACTACGCCGCCGTGGCCTGTACTGATTTACCCACCTGCGGAGGCCAGTGGTGGCCGCAGGGAATGGATTTTACCCACGGCTTTGACATAACCCAGCACGTTGGGCCCAATTATTTGGGAGGCCAGCTTAACGCTGAGGGACGGGTGGCTATTCATGTCAGCCATCGCCTGGGCGCCGCTGCTGTGCTGGTTTATTTCAGCGTGCTACTGGCGCTGCTGTGGGCCCGGCGCCGGCGCAATGGCCTAAGCCAGTCAGTGGCTGTGGTAGCGGTTGTTCTGCTGGCACAGATTGCGCTGGGCCTGGCTAATGTGATTCTCTACATTCCGCTGGCGGTCGCCGTGGCCCATAACGCCACCGGGGCGCTGTTGTTGCTGAGCGTGATTCAGCTGATCTGGCATCAACGTCAGTTGTCCCAGGGCTTGCCGGCACAGCTGTCGGGCGCTAAAAACAATTCGATGAATTCAGGAAAGCATCAGGAGATAACGGCATGAGTGAGCAAGCGAACGTCTTGCCGGTACCGGCCAACGCTATTGGCAATTCTTTAGGCAATTCTTTAGGCAACTCTGTCGACAATTCTGTCGGCCATTCGGCCGGTAACCGTACCGCTGCGCACTGGCGCGACTATCTGGAGCTGACCAAGCCCAAAATCGTCGCGATGATGATTCTCACGTCGGTCATTGGCATGCTGCTGGCGGTTTCCGGTCTGCCGTCTTTGCAGGTTCTGGTGTTTGGCAATGCTGGCATTGCGTTACTGGCTGGCGCGGCCGCGGTGATTAACCACGTGGTGGACCAGAAAGTGGACGTTGTTATGGCGCGTACTCACAAGCGTCCGGTAGCCACAGGGCGGATTTCTGCTGCTGAAGGACTGTTATTCGCAGGCGTATTGGCGCTGAGCGGTATGGCGATATTGATGTTGTTGGTGAACAGCCTGACGGCCTGGCTGACACTGGCGTCGCTGGTGGGTTATGCCGGCGTGTATACGCTGTTTCTGAAACGGGCCACGCCGCAGAATATTGTGATTGGCGGGCTACCCGGCGCCATGCCGCCGCTGCTGGGTTGGACCGCGGTAACCGGGCAGGTAGACGGCCACGCGCTGCTGCTGGTGCTGATTATTTTTGCCTGGACGCCACCACATTTCTGGGCATTAGCGATTCATCGTAAGGCAGAGTACGCCAAGGCCCGCATCCCCATGCTGCCGGTGACCCACGGTAATTACTACACGGAACTGCACATCCTGCTGTACACTCTTATTCTACTTGCGGTTAGCCTGCTACCGTTTGTGACTGGAATGTCCGGCATGATTTATCTGGTCGGCGCCCTTGTGCTTGGCTCGCGCTTTTTGCAGTATGCGATACGCTTGCTGCGCGATGACGATCGGCGCGTAGCGCTGGACAGCTTCAAATATTCCATCACCTATCTGATGGCACTGTTTGTCGTGTTACTGGTTGATCACTATACCTTTATCTGACGCTTAAATATGGAGCCCCGATGACCCGCCAGATTCGCACAACGTTAATCCTGCTGGTACTGGCGGTGGTGGCTGTATTCGGCCTTTCGATAGCGCGGTATCGGCTGGCGGAGCCAGCACCGGTCGAACAGCCACCGGACTTGGCCAGCGCCAATATCTATGTGTACGAGCAGCCGCGGCCGGTGATTGAATTTAAACTCACCGATGAAAACGGCCAGACCGTTACCCGTGAAAATCTCCGCGGTCATTGGACCTTTGCTTTTGTAGGCTACACCAACTGCCCGGACATCTGTCCGGTAGCCATGGCGGCCCTGCGCCAGACCAACAAGTTGCTGCCTGCTGCCTTGCCCCAGCCCCGTTACCTGCTGATCAGCGCCGACCCAGAACACGACACGCCTGAAGTTCTAAAAAATTATACGAGCTTCTTTGGTGAAAATTTCCACGGTTACAGTGGTGATATAGACATAACCCGCGCCCTGGCGACCAGTTTGGGAGCGGTGTTTGTGCAGCGTGAAACGGAGGGTGGTTTACTGGTGGACCACAGCGGCCATTTTGCACTGATCGGCCCCTCGGCCGAAGTGGTGGCGCTGATACAGCCTCCCCATAAACCGCAGCAACTAGTCGATGGCTTCGAGCAGATTTACCGCTGGGCAGATCGCCGGCGTCAGACAAACAGCTCCGCTTATTAATTCAGTTCTGCTTCAACGTTTTTTATAATCACAAGTAGCTCACATGACTCAAAAACCGGCCTCTTCCGCGCTTCACTCGTCGCCGGCCACTCCCCGCGAACTTTTTACCGCACTGGCCGCCGGTGCGGTGCTTCTTCTTGTGGTGCACGCCCTTGGGCGTTTTATGTACACCCCACTTTTGCCTTATTTGGTGAATGACGGCCTGTTTTCCGCCGCAGATGGTGCGGCCGTGGCCACCTGGAATTATATGGGCTATCTGATGGGTGCCGTGCTGGCCATCCGCTGGCATCGCATTGTTCATATTCGCCGTATTTTGCCGCTAGCCGTGGCGGTGCACATTGCCACCACTGTGCTGGTGGCGGTTGAAACCGATCTGACGGCTATTTCCACGACCCGCTGGCTTAACGGCGTGG
This sequence comes from Marinobacter gelidimuriae, assembly GCF_000372805.1. Lineage (GTDB taxonomy): Bacteria > Pseudomonadota > Gammaproteobacteria > Pseudomonadales > Oleiphilaceae > Marinobacter > Marinobacter gelidimuriae. Next base: position 57,970 of record NZ_KB889871.1, read on the forward strand.
CCAATGGCGTGGTGTTTGTGCAGGCACCAGCGCTTATTCTGGAGTGGCTGGTGTTGCGTAACCGCGCCAGCCTGAGCGGGCTGGTGTATTTCGGAGTGGGTTTTGGCCTGCTGCTGTCCGCAGGTGTGGTCAGCGGCACGGCGGACTGGCTGGAAGGCCCGGAACGCTGGTGGCCGGCGGCTGTTATCTCTGTTCCGCTGGCGGCTTGGGGTACCTGGAAGCTGATGCAGTTAGATGTGCCGATGCATCCCCCGGTGGCTATTAACAATTGCGGTGAAGCTCTCAGCACCGTGGATATGGAATCGCCTGGGTGCGATATTCTGGCGCTGAAGATTAACTTCGCCATTCAGTTAGCGGGTGTTCTCGCTGCGGTGGTGATTCCGGGTGCACTGGGGCTGATTCTATGTGCCATCCTGGTGGGCGTTACTTTCCTGGGCACGGTATTGCTGACCCAGCGCATTGGACGGGCATTGCATCCGCACCAGGGGCCACGCTTGTCTGCGGCGATGGTGGCCTTGTATGGCTTTACCCAAATGGTCGGCCCCTGGTTAACCAAACAGTGGCTGGATGCCGGTGGAACTCTAGCGTCAGCGTTCGGTATAGGGGTAGGGGCGCTGTTGTTCGGATGGGTGTTTTTGCTCTTCGTACCACGGCCGGATGTTTGGCATTCTCGTTCTGTTTAGCCCTTGGTTTTTAGCCGATATCGCTTTACCGACTTAACCCACGCATCGCCGTGCTAAGCTTCCGGCTTATCTCCGACTTATCTCCGGGTTTCGCAGGGTGTGGGGGTGAATTTGAATTTTTGGCCGGACAAAGGTGTCTGAGCGCAGCGAGTTCTTTTCCGGCCAAAAATTCAAATTTGCTCCCGCGCCAACTCCCAGCCCAGCAGACTAAACTCAAACCAAAAAGCCGAAGCAACGTGCTCCCGATAGAACACATCCTCCCCCAACTCAAACAAACCCTGGAAACCAACACCACTGCCTTGCTGCAGGCGCCGCCGGGCGCTGGCAAAACCACCCGTGTGCCGCTGGCGTTGCTGGATGCACCCTGGCGTCAGGGGCGGCGGATTTTAATGTTGGAGCCGCGGCGACTGGCGGCTCGTTCGGCGGCGCGGTATATGGCCGGGCAGATGGGCGAGCAAGCGGGGCAGACGGTGGGTTACCGTACGCGCCTGGATACCCGGGTGTCGGCGGCTACCGTGATTGAAGTGGTGACCGAGGGCATTCTTACCCGTTTGATTCAGAGCGACCCGCTGCTGGAAGACTACGCCGCGGTGCTGTTTGATGAGTTTCATCAGCGTTCGTTGCAGGCAGATCTGGGACTGGCTCTGGTGCGGGAATCGCAGCAGGTGCTGCGGGAGGATTTGCGGGTGTTAGTGATGTCAGCCACGCTGGATACCGCCCCCATTGCCCGTTTTCTGGGCGATGTACCGGTTCTAAGCAGCGAGGGCCGGGCGTTTCCGGTGGAGGTTTTGTATCGGCCTGCCGCGTCTGCGCAGCGTCAGCCGCGGGTGGTGGATCAGGTCACGGCGGTGGTGCTTGAGGCCTTGGCTCAGCAGCCGGGTTCGGTGCTGGTGTTTTTGCCTGGCGCCGGTGAAATCCGGAGGGTGGCGCAAGCACTGGCGGGGCAGGTGGCGTCGGATGTGGGGATTGCGCCATTGTTTGGCAATTTGCAGGCAGCGGAGCAGGATCGTGCGATTGCTCCGGCCGCTGAGGACACCCGCAAGGTGGTGCTGGCAACGGCGATTGCCGAAACCAGTTTGACCATTGAAGGCGTGCGGGTGGTGGTTGATAGCGGCCAGCAGCGGCGGGCGGTGTTTGACCCCGGAAGTGGCATGACGCGGCTGGTGACGGGCCGGGTATCAAAAGCGTCGGCAGAGCAGCGTAAAGGGCGCGCCGGGCGAACCCAGCCCGGGGTGTGCTATCGCCTGTGGAGTGAGTCTGAGCAGTATGGTCTGGCAGATTTTACCCCGCCGGAGATTCGCGAAGCGGATCTGGCGCCGCTGGTTCTGGAGCTGGCCCAGTGGGGCGCGCGGTCGCCCGATCAGCTGCAGTGGGTTGAGCCGCCGCCGGCGGCGCATTGGCAGCAGGCGGTGGAGTTGCTGCAATTGCTGGATATGCTGGGCGAAGACTGCGCCATTACTAGCCACGGTAAGGCGGCGCGGGCACTGGGCGTTCATCCGCGGTTGGCGCACATGGTATTGCTGGGCCGTTCATTGGGGCTAGGTTCCTTGGCGTCAGAATTAGCGGCACTGCTGGAAGACCGGGATCTGCTGGGCCCGGGTGCTGGCGCCGACATGCACGAGCGCGTGCGGGTACTGCGTGGTGAGCGTGGCCACGCACGGGTAGACCCGGCGCGAATTCAGGCAGTGCGAAAGCAGGCCAGGCGCCTGGAACCAGCAACGTCATCGGCCAATCATGCTTCTTCGCCGGCGCCCACTGCGACAGAGGTGGGGCGTTTGCTGGCGCTGGCTTATCCGGACCGTATAGCCCGCCGCCGGCCCGGTGATGCCCCCCGTTACCAGCTTAGTAATGGAAAGGGTGCGCTGCTGCGCGACGACGATGCCCTGGCTCGTTACGACTGGCTGGTGGCGGCGGATCTGGACGGTAAGGCCCGCGAAGCGCAAATTTACCTGGCGGCGCCGGTGGATTTGGCGACTTTGGAAAGTGTCCTTGCGGCGCACATTCAGCAACGTGACGAAGCCGAATGGGATGATCGGCGCGGCACCGTGGTTGCGCGCCAGGTGCGCCGCTTGGGTGCCTTGCTGCTGGCCGAAAAACCGCTGGCGAAACCGTCTGCAGAACTGATGCAGCAGGGCTTGCTGGCCGCGGTGCGGCGCAAAGGGCTGGATAGCCTGCAGTGGACCGCCGGCGCCAGGCAGTGGCAGGCGCGGGTCGGGCTGCTGGCACGGCATTTCCCCGAAGACTGGCCGGATGTCAGTGACCAAGCGTTGATGAGTTCGCTGGAAAGCTGGCTGGGGCCCTACCTGATGGGCCTGAGCCGTTGGGCCGAACTGCAAAAGCTGAGTGTGCAAGGCGCCCTGAACGGCTTGCTGGATTACGCCCGGCAGCAACGCCTGAACGAGCTGGCGCCAACGGCGCTGACGATTCCAACCGGTAGTTTGGTGACGCTTGATTACACCGCGGAAAACGGCCCGGTGTTGGCGGCCAAGCTGCAGGCGCTGTTTGGCTGGACGCGAACGCCCACCGTCGCCGGTGGTCAGGTGCCGGTGTTAATACACCTATTGTCGCCTGCCCAGCGGCCGCTGGCGGTCACGGCGGATCTGGCCAGCTTCTGGGCCAACGTGTATCCACAGGTGCGCAAAGACACTCGTGGGCGCTACCCCAAACATCCGTGGCCGGAAGATCCGCTGACCGCCGTGGCTCAGCAGGGCGTGAAGCGTAAAGCCTAGCGCTCGATCGCATTTTGTCATTGTGCAAGTTGGCTTGAGCTCTCAGGCCGTTTATTTTGGGGTTTTCGACTGATATTCCCAATATGGGATGAACGTCAAATTATCTATATCGATAGTGCTTGCCAGCGGACAAAAAACGCCTAAAATTCTCGCACTTAATCCTGTGTGAAACCCTCATGCACTGTGCCTCATTTGATATTTTCCGCACTCTTGGTTTTCCCGATACCACCGTACTCAAGCCGGATCAGTTTTTGCGTCACAAGGAATTGCTGCGCGATGCTGACTGGGTGCTTTTCCCGGAGTATTGGCAGCTAAACACTCTGGTACATGGTTTGAAATGCCGGGTGTTTCCCAGTATTGCCAGCTATCGCATTGGTCACGACAAAGTGGAAATGACCCGGGTGTTTCAGGCTATCGCGCCTGAGCACACGCCCTGGACGTTGATTACCGCCAATGGCCCCCAGGAACGCGAACAGATATGGCAGGATATGGCCCTGCCCTTTGTACTGGAATTCAACCGCCTGTTTGGCAATCAGGGTTTGGGCCAGGGCACGGATTTGCAAGACGCGATATTGGCGTACCTGCACCAGTGCAACGAACCCCGTAACCCGGAAGAGCCGATGATGCCTGATCCGGTATGGCCAGTGGCGGTTTAAATCTTACTGGGGTCCTGCTGGCCGGCGCTTGCAGCGGCTGGTATTTTGACTATCTTGCAAAACAATGCGATTTGCACCAGGCCTGTTTTATGTGTAGATATGCTGATATGCGGACTTGAAAAAAAGCCCGATGATCGCGCTAATCAACGGGCTCTGCCGCTAAGGCGCAGAGCCTTTTTTCTACTGAATACCCTGTGGAGGGACACACCACCCATGACCGAGTTATCCAACGCCCGTATTACCGACTACTACACCGAAAGCACGTTCAATCGTATTCGGCAGTTCGCCGAAGGCAAAGAAACGCCATTTGTGGTGATTGATACCGCCACTATCGATTATCACTATAACGAACTGGTTGAGGGTTTCCCTTACGCACAGGTGTACTACGCGGTGAAAGCCAATCCGGCCCCGCAGGTTTTGACTCTGCTGCGCGACAAGGGTGCCAACTTTGACATCGCTTCGGTGTACGAGCTGGAAAAGGTAATGGCGTTGGGTGTGACCGGCGACCGTATCAGCTTTGGCAACACCATCAAAAAAGCCAAAGATGTACGTACATTTTACGAGAAAGGCGTGCGCATGTTTGCCACCGATTCGGAAGCGGATCTGCGCAATATTGCCAAGGCTGCGCCGGGCTCAAAAATCTACGTGCGGATTCTGACGGAAGGCACGCAAACCGCCGATTGGCCGCTATCGCGCAAGTTTGGTTGTCAGCAGGACATGGCCATGGACCTGCTGATTCTGGCCCGTGACTTAGGCCTGGTGCCTTACGGTGTGTCGTTCCACGTAGGTTCGCAGCAGCGTGAAATTGGCGCCTGGGATTCCGCGCTGGCCAAAGTGAAGGTGATTTTCGAGCGCATGAAAGAAGAAGACGGCATCGAACTGAAAATGATTAATATGGGTGGTGGTTTCCCGGCCAATTACATTACCCGCACTAATGAGTTGAAGGTGTACGCCGAGGAAATTAATCGTTTCCTGCACGAAGACTTTGGCGACGAGCTGCCGGAAATCATTATTGAGCCGGGTCGCTCGCTGATTTCCAACGCCGGTGTGTTGGTGAGCGAGGTGGTGCTGATTTCCCGTAAATCCAGCACTGCCATGCACCGCTGGGTGTATACCGACGTGGGCAAGTTTTCCGGACTGATTGAAACTCTGGACGAAGCTATCAAGTTTCCGGTCTGGACTGAAAAGGTCGGCGAAGGTGAAGATTGCGTGATTGCCGGGCCAACCTGCGACAGTGCCGACATCATGTATGAAGACCACAAGTACCCGCTGCCGCTGAGTCTGGCGATTGGTGACCGCATGTACTGGTTCTCGACTGGCGCTTACACCACCACCTACAGCGCGGTGGAATTCAACGGCTTCCCGCCGCTGAAAGATTACTACATTTAACGACGGTTGATTCAGCCGAGCCAGACAGTGGCTCGGCTGGCAATGTCGCAGTATAAAAAACGGGGCCAGACAGGCCCCGTTTTTTATGAGCTGCGTTCCAGCTTCAGGTTGAACGCGATGGGCAATACCAGTACGCCGTAGGCGATCATCACCCAGAAAGCGTGGCGGATGTCGCCACTGGCGTCTGACACCAGGCCGCCGATCATCGGCACGACGAAGGCCACGGTATAACCCACCAGAAAGTTACCCGCCGACAGGCGCCCAGTTTCGGCCGAGGACACCAACAGTGGCGGCACGGCCACCATCAAGATCAGCAGAAGTCCGGCGGTGAAACTCATAAACGTGGCGCTGAGAATGCCGAGCCAGTCGGGCATCAGCACAGCGCCGATGGCTCCTAGCAGGCTCAGAATCAACATCAGTATCAGCGGGCTTTTTCGCCCTACCCAAAAACGCGCCATTTTTAGCATCAGAATAGACGCTACCACTTGCGCAAAGTTGTACCAGAACAGGGCATCGGTAAGCTGATCCAGTTCACCGCGCTGCTCCAGCAGGTTGCTCATATACGCGTTGAAACCGAAAAACAACGAGCTGGATACGCCCAGCAGCAGGCCAATCCGCAGCGTCAGCGGGTTACTCCAATCTGGCAGCCAGGCCACTTTCCGGGTGGGCCGAGCCAGATCGCGCTTGGGCAGAAACAGCGCTGCGGCCACCAGCAGAGCGGGCAGCGACCAGGCAATCAAGGTGGCGCGCCAGCTTTCGCCCACCAGCGGCATGACCACCGGCAGGGTTATTCCGGCGCCGATGAATTCACCCATTAACATGCCGTTCATGTAAATGGCCGCGCCCATGGCCATATGGTGGGGTGCCAGCCAACGCGGCAGCAGCGCCGGTAGAGCCGGTTGCATCATGGCAATTCCCAGGCCCATAACGGCGCCTGCAACCATCAGCAACGTGGTGTCCGGGGCCAGACCGCGGGCGGCAGAGCCGATGGTCATGATCAGTATGGCCAGCGCCAGGGTATTGCGCGGGCCGATGCGGGAAATCGCCAGGGAGCCAGGCATGGCGCCAATGGCCAGCATCAGAATGGGTAAGGTGGTCAGTGCGCCGGTCAGGGTTTGCGACAGCGCGAGTTCGTCGGCAATGTACGGTGCTAAAGGTGGCGCCACCAGAATGGGTATGCGCAGGTAAGCACCGGCCAGCCAAAGTAAAACCGCCACCGGGAGCAGTGTAGCTGCCGGTGGCGGTAGGGTGCTGCTGTGTTCAACAGCAGCGGGTGTTGAGTTAGTCTTCACTGGTATCCGGCAGGTAGGCACCGTCTTCGTCGTGTACTTCTTGTCCGGTGACGGGCGGGTTGAAGGAGCAGATCAGGCGCATGTCTTCGGTTCCGCCGAACAGGATGTGCTTGTCGTGCTTGTCTAAAGCGTAAAGTGTGCCATCAGTAATTTTGTGGTTTTCACCGGTGGCAACGTCGGTGATGGAACCATTGCCAGCTACGCAGTAAACCGCTTCCAGGTGATGCTTGTACCAGAATGTGTGTTCGGAGCCGGCTTTGATGATGGTTTCATGGAATGAAAAGCCCATACCGTCTTTTTTCAGCAGCAAACGGCGGCTGGTCCATTGCTGGGCGCTGACTTCGCGTTCGGTGCCGATAATGTCCTTAACTCGTACGATTTTCATTAGTATTCCTCACGTTAGAGTAGCGCGACCGGGTAAAAATCGGAGCACGCTGTTATGGAATAGCTCTACAGTATAAACACCCCTGTCATGTGCTTTTCAACTGCCATTCGTTATAAGCCTTCATGGCATGGGTAATCGACCGCACCAGTTTGTGCTGATCGCTAGGGTCTGCGACCTTACCTTTTCGGGTTTTTTCCAGAGCCCGATGCAAGATGTTGCGATCCTGTTTTGACAAGCCTTCCAACCAGTGGCTGTCGGTGGTGCCAAGCGCGAGCGGCGCCCGCCCAGCGTGGTTTCGGTGGCTTACATGCCACCAGTGATTCAGCGCCCTGCTCAACACGACATAGCCAAACTGGGTGTCTGGCACCGGGCCGAAGCTGGCGGTTTTTACACCGTTGCGCAGGGGGCCTATCTTCAATGTAGGCAACGGCAGGCGGTCGCCGTAAAAATAACTGCCAGCGGCGCCGATTATGCCGCCGATCAGGGCGCCGGTGCCAAATGATGCACCTAACGTTAATGCATCAATACCAACACCCCCGACGGCACCAGCGCCAAAGCCGGCCCCCACCAGGTAGCCTTTGTTCACGCCCCAGAGCTGGCGGCTGTCTTCGGAAAACAGATCGTGTTCACTTTGCCATTCCAGCTCGGCTTCCTGGCGCTGCAGCTGGCCGTGTTGATAAAGCTGCTGGATATCGCCCCGCAGTTGCTGTTCACGCTGGCGCTGATGCTGATACCAGTTCTTGCGAAGCTCGGAGGCAAAGGCGTCTTTGTTCTGGCTGGAGGCACTGGCAGCCAGATCTTCCGCCAAGCTGCGGCTGTGGCGGTAACCCATCATCTGCTGCAGGGTTTGCGCAATCAGCGTAGCGGCGTGTTGCCTGCGTTGCTGGCGCTGCCGGTCCAGAAATCCGGTCGCGGTTTCCAGGGGTTTTTCCCAGGCCGGTTCGAGCTGGCCGAAAGCTCTTAAAAGGCTTAGATGTTGCTCGAACGGTGCGCGAACTGCATCGAACTTGCGTACAACCTGAAAGAATTGCCCCAGCGCAGCCTGCCAGGTGTCGCCGTAGTCTTCGTCACCAATGCTGTTGATTAGCGCCAGGCTGGGGCGCCCGGTCCAGCGTAATATGGTCATCTCTGCTTCGTGCTGAGGGCTGTATGGCACCGAACCGTCCACCACGTAAATAATGCCGGCACCCTCGATTAATGGCGCCAATAGTTCGCATTCGTCGCTGAACTGCGAATTACCGTGATGCTGGGTAACAAACGCGGCTACCGTGGCAGCTCGGTCTGATGCTGAAACGCTGTGAGCTTCCAGCCACTCCAGTACCCGTCGCGGGCGCTGAAAGCCTGGCGTGTCCACCAGGGTGTAAAGCACTTGGCCGTCTACCTGTAACGGGTAGGCGTGGCTACGGCGAGTGGTGCCAGGTTCTAGCGCAATAGCGATGGCGTCGTTTTGGGACAGTGTCGCCACGATCGAAGATTTGCCTTTGTTCGGGTGGCCCACCACGGCAAATACCGGAGCCTGATTCATGAATGCGACAGTCCTGTGCTAATGGTGATATCTCCGACGGTAACAAAACCTGGCGGGCAGCGTTCTGCAAAACGTAACCAGGGTTGCAGTTGGCGGTCTGTAGCGGTGTTGGATGGCTCCCGGGTTTCGGCCGCTAATGGCATCAAACAAACCCGGCTGCCGGCAGGCCAGCTCTGGCGCGCGCTGGTCAAAAAGTCCAGCAGCTCTCCCGTGGGCGGCTCCCAGCTGCTCACCAGCATAAGGGCGGTGACTGCATCGCTGTTGACAGCCAGCTGGACAATTGCCTGCTGATCTTGGCTGAGGCTGGCCAGGCCGCCAACATTGAGTGCCGGGCCCGGGCAGATAGCGGCCAGAACCGAGGGCAGTGTTTGTTTATCAGTGACAGTTCCCGCGCCGGCCCAGCTCAGCAGATGCGCTTTTTCCGGAAGCGGCTGCAACAGGGTATTGTGCCGCGTGTCGGGCAGGTCGTTTGCGTCATTATGTCCGGCGCCGGTATCCAGCACCGGTGTTGCCATGCGTTCGCGCAGGGCGTTCAGCCCCGGGTGGCGCAGCAACAATGTGCGCGCACGCAAGTGCACGAGTGCGCTTGCGTGCAGGCGCAGCAGCAGGCGTGGCAACACAACCCACACCAACCACAGCATGCTGATAAACGGCCACCACTGGCCCCAGCGTGCCGGTGTGAGCAAGGTGTTTGTGCCGGCGCGAAAAAACCGGGTGGCTTCCACCAGTGCCTGGTCTGGTACCGCGGACGGCCATAGCCATGCCCAGGGCGTGGCCAGGGCGCTGGTGAGTTGGTGATAACCGCTGGCGGCGGTATTCAGGGTGGTGCTCCAGCCGAACGCCAGGTCTTGAATCACCACCATCGCCAATAAGGTCAATAAAGCCGTTACCGCAAAACTGAGCCCACCGCCCTGGGCAGCCCGCGCCATAAGAGCGGGCTGTAGTGGCTGCAAGGCCGGGCCGGGAGCAGGCACAAAGCGATTCAGCAGTGGCCGCCAGGGTTGCCAGCCCATCACCGACTGCAGGCTGGTCAGCAGCGCCAGCAGCAGTTGCAGAGCCACAAAACCAATAATCACGGTAACGTTAATGCGCTGGCCACCGTCGTAAAACAACAGACCGGCCATGGTGATAATGCCCAGCACCGCGCCTAGCGCTATAAAGCCGCTGTTGATTCGCTGCCAGCGTTGCTCTGTGGATTGGCCGGCGCCTGCAAATTGCTCGCGGCTGTTGTCAAAACGCCCTAGCCAGGCCAGCCAGTGTGCCGGGTCACTTGGGCTGTTATGCTCTTCGCAGTTCAGCGCAAACTTGCGGTCGCGGCGATGAATAAAGTCTGATGCTTGCTGACCGTCCCGCTGAATCTGGGCGTCGAAATCCATTAACAGGCGAAGAGGCTGTTTGGTGATGGACGTCTTGGTCATTGACGGTTTTGCCGCTGACTGCTTTACCATGGAATAACCCGTTGGTGAATTCGGCGCTTCCTGCTTTGGTGCTAGGATATAGCCAAGGCCGCCACCGACCAACCCCAACGAGGTTCCATGCCCCACCATTTAATGAATTTACGCCACGTGCCCGACGACGAAGCAGGCGACATTCGTGACCTGTTCGAGCGTGAAAAAGTGCGCTATTACGAAACGCCGCCCAGTTTCTGGGGCATCAGTATGGGCGGTTTCTGGGTGCACGATGACGACGAAGCCGAGCGGGCGCGACAATTACTTGCAGGCTACCAGCGGCAGCGCCAAAGCCAGCAGCAGTTGGAGTGGCAGGAGCGTGTGGCGCGGGGTGAAGCCGGCTATGGCAGTATGCTGCGGCGCCACCCGCTGCGTATGCTGGCGGCCATTATCGCTTTAGGAGTCATTGTAGGCGTGAGCCTGCTGCCCTACCTGCGAATGGGTTAATACTTAATAAAAAAGCCAAACACGTCACTGGCTGGCGCCGGGGGTTATGTGAGTGATGGGCGAAGCAATGCGATAGATTTCAGGTATTTTTTGTTTGTTGGCGCCCAGAAACTGAAACAGCAGCTTGCCCGAATCAAAGCTGGTCAAATCCGCTGGTATGCCGCCGGCGACCACCGCTTGAAGCCTTGTGTTTGCGCCGCCGTAAGGCTGGTTAAGATCGCTATCACTGCTGGCAACCACAGCCAGTAGCGCAACCAGGTGCGCACCGGATGAAAACCCGAAACCGCTGACCCGCCGGGTATCCAGGCCATAGCGCGAACCGTTAGTGGCCAGCCACTGGCGTGCTACCTGCAGGTCATGCAACTGGGCGGGAAAGGTGTATCCGGGCGCAAACCGGCAGGCAATGTTGAACACCGCAAACCCGTGGCCGGCGAGCTCTTCAGCAATCCACACCATGTCCGCCGACGAACGGCTGTTCCAGCCACCCCCGTGCACCATCAGTACGACTGGGCTGGGGCCACTTTGTTGCGGCAAATACAAGTCGCCGGTCAGTGTCTGGGGCCAGTTTTCCGGGGTGTATACCAAGCCTTCTACCACGTCATATTCGGTGGTTTTGGGTTCTGGACCGGTCAGGTTTTTCGCGCCGTAGTAATGGCTGCAGCCTGGCAATGACGCCAGCGCTGTGAGCAGAACAATGGATGCGCCCAGTATTTTTCCGGAATAACCGGCGGCGTGGAACATGGCGTGAAAACTCCTTTTCGTAAAATATTCAGACTGGTACGAACCTTAGCCCGTGACACTCTTTAATACGTTGTTGCAGTGTAATAGGCCATTCTGCTGGCGCAGTCACAGTCGGTTTGCTCCCTGGGAAAGCCGGCCATATACTCCTGCAGTGCATTTGGCACCCGAGACATCACGCACCACACGAACCCCGGCGGTACCCGTTCAATGACACAGCCGTTTAAAGGAAAAAACAAAAGTGGTCTGACGCGGGAGCTGATAGAAGCCCTGTTTCCGATGTTTGAACAAGCCAGCGCCATTGCCGTAGACTTAAACTCCCGTGTTACCTGGATCAACAGCAGCTATTCTGAGCTACTGGGCCTGAGCGAGGCCGCCGCCCGCAAGGCGGCGGCTCAAAATGCCCGCACTACTCGCTACAGCCTTAGGGTCTGTTGACGTTTCATTACATCGGCAACCATAAAAACCCACAAGCCATGGCGACGACGCTCTCATAGTTGCGTTTCAATTTGTCATAGCGCGTCGCCAGCCCACGAAAATGTTTCAAGCGTGCAAACGCATTTTCCACCAAATGACGGTGGCGATATAATGACCCATCCATATCCGCATTACCTATGATCGAATTTGACTTTCTTGGAATCACAGCGGTGGCACCTTTGTTTTTAATCCGTTCGCGAATCTTTTCACTGTCATATCCTTTGTCCGCTACCACGGCTTT
>NZ_KB889872.1 GCF_000372805.1 Marinobacter gelidimuriae
AACCATGCCTATCCGGTTCGTTGCCAAAGTGAGAAATCGATGCTAATTTATGCCGATGGACCAGCGCGGCTTCCCGACTTCGATCCCGGAATTTCAGCGGGCGTTTCCCGATGACGCAGCTTGCGCGCGCTACCTTGAACACCTTCGCTGGCCGGATGGGTTCGCCTGCCCGAGGTGCGGCGCCGTCGACGCGCCCTACCGTTTCTCCAAGCGCCAAACCGTTGTTTTGCGCTGCCGGCATTGCCAATCCAATATCTCGCTTACCGCTGGGACGGCCATGCACGGCAGTCGCATGGCCTTGTCGACTTGGTTCTGGGGTGCCTACCTGATGACGACGCAGACGCCGGGGATGTCGGCCGTGCAGTTCCAGCGTCAGCTTGGGCTGTCGCGCTATGAGACCGCCTTTCAGATCTTGCACAAATTGCGCGCCAGCATGATCCGCCCCGACCGCGACACCGTTGGAACCGAGTGGCCAGTCGAGGTTGACGAGACTTTGGTCGGCGGTCGCACCCGCGGCGAAGGACGCGGAATCCACCACAAAGCCTTGGTGGCAGGGGCAATCGAGGTCCGCCAGCGGTCGATGGACACGGCCGGGCGAAAGCACCGAAACACGCACTACGCTGGCAGATTGCGGCTGAGTGTCGTGGCTGACCGGGAAGGCGCGACGCTGACGAGGTTCGTGCAGGAGAACGTCGTGGTGAAAGCGGTGGTGCGCACGGACGGATGGGGCGGGTACGGAAATCTGGCGAGCTTGGGCTACGCCCATGAGGCGATAACGCTCAATGGCGATGGCACCAAAACTGACGCCCACCTTCCTGCGATCCATATCGCATTCTCCAATCTCAAGACCTGGTTGATGGGCACTCACCATGGCGTCAGTAAGCAGCATCTACAAGCGTATCTCAACGAGTTCACGTTCCGTTTCAACCGGCGTTTCTACCCAATGACGGCCTTCAACTCCATCCTCGGCCTGGCTTCTCATACCGAAGCACCAACCTACGATTCGCTTTATCACGGTTCGTGGATTCACCCAGGAGCATAAATTGGCAACGAACCGGATAGGCATGGTTCAAACCTAATGGCATCATGGGCAAAGGGGCAGCGGCATGAAGATCAAGATTTTATGGGCCTTGCTGACTTTGGTGATTGCGGGGCTGATTGCGGTGCCTTGGATTGTCTCTTACTTTTATATTTTCATTTTTACCGAAATTCTTATTCTAGGCTTGTTCGCAGTCAGTTTTAATCTGATTTTTGGCTATACAGGAATGCTGAGTTTCGGGCATGCGGCCTTCTTCGGTATCGGCTCCTACGCTATGGCACTGATGCTAATACATCTGGAGTGGCCGTTCGTTGTCAGCCTACTGGTATCCATGGGTGCCTCCGCGCTATTGGCCTTGATCATTGGTTTTTTCTGCGTTCGGCTGAATGAAGTGTATTTCGCCATGTTGACTCTGGCCTTTGGCATGATGGTTTTTGCTATTGCATACCAATGGCGCTCAGTCACCAATGGCAGTGACGGGCTAGCGGGCTTTTCCCTGGGCTCATTCGGGCTCGGGCTTGATCTGACTCTGGCGAATCCAGCTGTCTACTATCACGTGGTGCTAGCCATTGTTGTTATTGCCTCGGCGGTGCTATATCTGATTTGTCGTAGTTCATTCGGCATGATTCTGAGAGCTATTCGCCAGAATCATGAGCGGGTGTCATTTGCCGGCCTGAATGTGCGCACTTATCGGTTGGTGGCTTTTGTGATTGCAGGCTCTTTTGCTGGCTTGGCAGGTGGTCTAATGGCTCCGTTCCTTCGAGTTGCGAGCCCTGAACTGCTGCATTGGTCGATGTCTGCAGAGCCGATACTAATGGCTATCCTGGGTGGCACAGGCTACTTCTTAGGACCGTTCGTTGGCTCGGCGGTGTTTGTACTGCTGGAAACCTGGATAACCAGCTTTACCGAGTCCTGGATGCTTGTTCTCGGTATTATTCTCGCCCTGATGGTCATTTTCTTCCGCAAGGGCTTACTGGGTACCGTCCTTGACTGGTGGATGGAGATAAAGAAATGATTAATCCAATTCTCACCATATCGAACCTTACCAAACGTTTTGGTGGAAACGCTGCGGTTTCGAGCATCAATCTGGACGTCATGCGGAAGGAGACCATGGCTATCATTGGCCCCAACGGCGCGGGCAAGACAACGTTTTACAACATGGTTTCTGGCCGGATGCAGCCCTCTGAGGGCAATATCACGCTTGATGGTAAAGACATCACTGGCCTGCCACCCCATAAAATTAGCAGATTGGGAATTTCACGTTCTTTCCAGATCAACAACATTTTTCCTGAGATGACGGTCCAAGAAAACGTTGAAGTGGTGTTGTCGGCTTTTCATGGCCACAGTCGCAAGCTGTTTAATATTGCGTCTCGAAACACCGGTATTCAGCAGGAAGCGGTAGAGCTCCTCAAGCGCCTGGGTGTCGATAGCCTCAAGGATCAACGTGCCGAGGTCATCAGTTATGGCGACAAGCGTCTGTTAGAAATAGCGATGGTTCTGGCGACGCGTCCAAAATTGGTTCTGCTGGACGAGCCAACGGCAGGAATGACGCCGGAGGAAACCCGACGAACCACAAGACTGATCAAAAGTCTGGCAGACAGTGGTGACTATACGTTCCTCATCACCGAGCATGATATGGATGTGGTCTTCGATTTAGCGGATCGCATTCTCGTCATGCACCGTGGTGAAAAATTGTTTGCAGGCACTCCAGCGGAAGTGAAGAGCCATCCTGAGGTTCGGCGTGCCTACTTGGGTGAAGACGAAGACGAAGACGAAGTGACCGAGGAGACCGGCGCATGATTCTTGATGTTCGCAATATCCAGACGTTCTATGGCGAAAGCCAAGCGCTTCAGGGCGTTACTCTTCAACTGGAAGAGGGTGAGACGGTTTGTCTACTCGGCCGGAACGGAGCCGGAAAGAGTACAACACTGAAAAGTATTATTGGTTTAACACCTCCGCGATCTGGTGAGGTGATCTTTAACGGCAAGCGAATTCAGGGTTTGCCGCCGCACCGAATTGCCCGTTCAGGCATTGGTTATGTGCCGGAGGATCGCCGGATTTTTCCCAGCCTGAGCGTCCGGGACAACCTCGAAGTGGCCGCTTATCAGCGCAAGGGAAGTGCCGCCCGTTGGACAGTGGATAATATCCTCAAGAAATACGAAATGTTGGGAGAGCGAGAAGATCAAGACGGAGCTACTTTGTCTGGCGGACAGCAGCAAATGCTGGCAGTAGCTCGGTCGTTGATGACTCAGCCAAGGCTGCTGTTGCTGGATGAACCCAATGAGGGACTGGCCCCGGTTATTGTGCAGCAGATTGGGGAGTTGATTGACGATCTTAGTCAGACCACGACCATACTGTTCACTGACCAGAGTGTTCGATTCGCACTGAAACATGCCCGGAAAGCCTACATTCTGGAAAAGGGGCAGGTTGTCCATCAGGCCACTAGTGACGAACTGCGAGCTGACCAGGCCACTCAGGAAAGGTTCTTGTCGGTCGCGTAATCTGGATTGGAATAATCGCTGTAGGAGCGGATATGATTGAAAATTATGAAGCGTTTCGCGGCGAATTGAGCCTGTCGAAGGAGGATGTGATCCGTGATGTTTACCGTCAAAACAAAGACCGCATAAGCATTAAAAAGGAGGCAACTGCGGTCAAAAACCTGACACGGATTATTGAGTCAACCCTTCGACTGGCCAATTCCAAGGGTTTTCATGCGATGACATTGAGAGATTTGTGCGCCGATTCAGGGATGAGCATGGGCGGGCTATACGCCTACATTAGCAACAAAGCCGACCTGATTCATTTGATTCAAAGCCACGGTTTTATTATCACGCGCCGGACTCTTCTTCATTACACAAGCCAGGTCGAGGATATACGCGATCGATTGTTTGCCGCCATCAAGGCCCATCTATATCTGAGCGAACAAATGCGAGCCTGGTTCTACTTTTCCTACATGGAAGCAAAGAGTCTACCGGCTCCACAAAAGCGTGACGCTATTGCGATCGAACTTGAAATTGAAGAGATCTTTCTGGATTTGATTGAAGATGGCATCAAAAAAAAAATATACGGCGCAAAAAACGCGCGTTTAGTTTCCCTAATGACAAAGGCCTTGTTGCAGGATTGGTATTTGAAGCGCCGAAAATATCGTGATCAAGGCGTTGGCGTCGACGACTACGCTGTATTTGTCCGGGATGTGATTGAAAGCTATTTGCTCTGGAAACGCTGAGTCTTCCGCGTAAGCACGCTTACATCAACGGCAAAAAGACTCCCCAAAAACGCAAAGTTAACTGCGGCGCTTGTTCTTATCCAGCCATGCTGAAACAATCGCGGGAATAACTTTCTATCACCCCCTATCACTGTGGCTTACCATGCAACTATTAATTCGTAATCTCGCCCGCACCACCACCGAACAGGAAATCCGCGAGCTGTTTGAGGCACACGGCACCGTAACCGAATGCACTCTGGTTCTGGATAAAGAAACCGGCAAATCAAAAGGGTTCGGTTTCGTGGAGATGCCCGATGCAAAACAGGCGAAACTGGCCAAGGCAAAGTTGCACGAGACCCGTCTGGGCACCAACAAAATACGAGTAAAAACGGCTCAGGAAAAATAGCAAGCCGGGGCTTTATGGCCAGAATTTTAAGACCCGGCTAATTCTTGAGAGCAGCCAGAATCTCAAACGAACGCAAGCGGTCTTGCTGGTTATAAAGATCGCAGGTGAAAAGAAGCTCATCCGCCTGGGTGTGCTGCAAAAGCGTTTGCAGTTTTTGTTTGATGGTGTCGCCACTGCCAATCATCGCCAGGCCCAGAAAATCTCGCACGGTTTGCTCTTCCTGGGGATGCCACAGGCCATCCATGCTCGCCACTGGCGGGCGCATCTTCAGGCTCTGGCCACGGATTAACGACAGTATGCGTTGATAGGTGGTGGTGGCCAACAACTCGGCTTGCTCATCGGTGTCGGCCGCAACCAAGGGCACACCCAGCATTACATAGGGCTTGTCCAACAATTCCGACGGCTGAAACTGGCTGCGGTATATGTCTATAGCCTGCATCATCATGCGCGGCGCAAAATGCGACGCAAAGGCGTAAGGCAAACCCTTCTTTGCCGCCAGTTGTGCGCTGAACAAGCTGGAACCCAACAACCAGATCGGCACGTTGCTGTCCACACCCGGCATAGCCACAACCTTTTGGCCTGGCTGGCGCGGCCCCAGAAATGCCTGCAGCTCTTCCACGTCCGCAGGAAAGTCATCCACACTTCCGCTCAGGTGTTTGCGCAAAGCGCGGGATGTGAGCGGGTCAGTGCCAGGCGCGCGGCCCAAACCCAGGTCAATACGGCCAGGGTAAAGCGCTTCCAACGTGCCGAACTGTTCGGCGATCACGATGGGCGCGTGGTTTGGCAGCATCACACCCCCTGCTCCCACGCGCATTTTCTGCGTGCCCGCCGCCAGATAACCAATCACAACCGCGGTGGCCGAGCTAACAATGGCATCCATATTGTGGTGTTCGGCCACCCAGTAACGGTTGAAGCCTAACTGTTCCACATGTTTGGCCAGCGCCAGTGAACGATGTAAAGCCGGCGTTGCGCCTTCATCGTTGTCTTTTGTGGAGGCTAAATCCAATACTGAAAACGCCACTTCGTTTATGTTCATTGCCAGTCACCCTTTCACTTTATGCTGTCGCGATTTGAATAGCTCGCGTAATAGTAGCTAGTTATGACGATAACACACCCGCACAGGCAATAAGACTTACAGACGGGACACTAAGGAACGGCACGCTCGACTATGCACTCGTAGCCGCCCATTTCGAATTCACGGCAGATGAACGGGCGCTTCTGATAAATTGAGCAAGACATGGTGTGGCGGTCCAGCGCGGCGCACCAGCCGTCGTCCAGTCGGGCCATGGTGCGGCTGCCCCACTGGTCCGTTGCAATGAAGCGCTCTGGCACGCCGGTCTCTGTAATCAGCATGACTTCGAGGCGACAACAGCAAGCCTGACAGCTTGAGCAGCTGATGGTGCTGTCTGGCAGATTCTCGGCTTCAATCCTCATTGGAATGGGCCATTGTATTCTCCGCGAGCGTTGTGACTGAAGGTAAGCCACTGATCTGTTTTAAACACTAGGCCCGATTGCTGAACGGCATCCAGCATTTGTTCCTCGTTCGCCGCCTGGGAGTGCATAAAACGAAAATCGTCCGAGTCGAGAGTGTGCCACTCCTTTACTTTGATCGATTTGGTTTTTTGCTTTCTCTTCGCCGGTGGCGACTGCTCCAAAGACTGATACCAGTTCAGAATGATGGGCATCAGATCTTTAATCTGTAAGTCGGTGTGCTCTTCAAACGCTCTTTGGATCAGAGGTTCCAAAAAATCGGACTCGTAGCCCATATCAACCAGCATGTTATGCAACCGGATTGCCTGGTCGTTACCTCCGTACTGCACCGATTTTCGGATCTGATCCTTACTGGATTCCAGCAGGTTACTGAGTTCCAAAATTTTCTTATCAATATCCGGAATTGTGAGATCAGAATAGCGGGCTATTTTGCTGGGATCGCCCGACCGCAGTGCTTCCATCATGGGATGAATTGGTTTCAGCTCATCTTGATAGACCGCTGTCATGATGTTGGGCGTGATACGTTCCGTGCCCGTCACCACCGCTCGAATCTGGGATAGCACAAACAGCTTAATGACGACATCCATGATGCCCTGAGAAAGGTTGAACCACAGACCTCTCAGTTCATCGGAGATCTCCTCACTGGCTTTGGTCAACCACTGGTATTTCCAGAGTTTGCTCGTGAACGCGCCCCATTCGGTGCGCAGCACGTTTTCTTCAGGAGCAGGCTTGCTCAGAGGTTCCCATAATATCGCGCTCGTACCCGTTCTGTATATGGGCCGAGAGGTCTCCGGTCGCCAGGTTTCTTCCTACATACCCCTGGCGTAGCATAATCGAGATTTTGGATTCCAGCTCGATATGGCGTGCTAATGGCTGAAAGAAACCATCGAGTAGTTGGGAGATAATGTGAATTCTGGTTTCACCATCAAGGTAACTATCCGCCGGCCGGAGCTTTATGCTTCCTCTAAGCCCGACCTTTAGCTGTTTGCGCTCAAGGATGGGCGGCAACGCCTCAATCAATGGATTTCCCTGGTAGCCTGGAACCTCTGTCTTCCGGTAAACCGCACTCACCATTCCTGCGGGTAGTGTCATTCGTCGTCTCCAAACAGCTCGTCTATGAAGTCCGGGAAAGAGCCTTCATCCGGTTTTCCATGCAGGTAGGTTACCTCAGACTTCGGTTTGCTGTTGTCAGGCTGGCGTGCTTTTGTTTGCTCAGTTCTCTGAGCATCCCGCTCTTGCTTTCGATTATCGCGTATGCCCCTGACTGTCGCCGCTTTGGATTGTTTGAATACTGTGGGGCGTGAACGTTCAGCGTCTTTGATGGTTCGGCTGACCAGGTTTTCGAGGTCTCGCTTGCTTGTTGTTTCAGCAACCTTTGCGGTGCTGGCAGCTTGCCGTTGCTGCTCCTGACTGGCCCACAGCTCCCACATCGACTTGCCTCGATACTGGCGTGAACGATCAGTCAGAGCGCACACCCAGTATTCTGAGCTGCCATCTTCAGGGAAAAGATAGATATGATCAGCAACTGCGGGATCATAGGCAGCACGCAGGTTAGTTACCCTGCGCTCACCGTTGCGATGCAGCCAACCGGATGCCAACAGCTCTTTCGATGTGTAGTAAGCACCAAAACAGCTCACCCCCAGATCGGACAAATAGACTTTTTGCCTTGGCAATAAGGCAAGTCGTAGAGCGTCTTCAGATACATTTCTCAGTCGGCCGGTACGGTATTGTATGCCCCAGTTCCAAATGTTGAGCGGGGTTAATGCCATATCATTGGGCATATCCGCATCACGATCATATTTTGGCAGCACAGCGTACTGATTCCGGTGCAGAATGGAGGCGAGCATAATGCGCGTAAAGTCTTCCAGTGTCAGCGTTGCATCCAATCGATAATCCTTGCCTCCCTGCTTTCTGACTTTTGTGCCGGTCACAACGCCAGGAGCAAACGGTTTGAACTCGGCCTGCAGAGTGCGGAAGTAGCGCTCGACAATGCCTTTCGCATCGCCCCGGAAAGGTGGGGTGATTTCTATCCGGACACCGAAAGCTTTTTCCAGTGACTCTATCTGGTAGCCCAGCAATTCACCTCGATCCGCTAGGATCGCATCGGGTATCCCAACGGTGGGCCATTGCTCACTGGTAATTTCAAGACCATACCGACCACACAGATCGGTCTTATCAGACATCGAGGTGACCAAAGCACCCATGGCCGTCACATAGGACGGATTTTCCAGCCCAACATAAAAGCCTGTTACCATCCGGCTGAAGACATCGACCACTACGTATAACGTGGGGCGGCCAATTACGTTGTGTCGATCGGCCGACAAGAGGTAGATGTCGGCAATTGTCGCGTCGATTTCATATCTTGATCCTGGGCCCAGTACGCCAGCCGTGGCGGTACCAATTAATGGGCGGACGTCCTTTTGGTAGGTTATTCTGTTGGTACGTAAACGAATCCGATCAGCTTTCTTGTACTCACGTTCATAGAAGTACCGGAGTTGAATCACCGTTGGGTAATCCTCTCGGTGCACATCTGGATTTGCCGCCTCAAACATATCCATGAATTTTCTGTGGGCATAGGGCAAGGCGCGCCCCTTATCATTGACGTAATGCCGATCAAGTACGATGCGGAACATTCCCTCAATAGACGAATCAACTGTAATGCCAGTGCCTGGGGCCGTTTTTCGGGGCCGCCCCAGTTTCTTCTTGGAAGTTTTCTTCTGGTCTTTTCCACCGGACTTGCTGTAATCCGGTAACAGCGCGTTGGGTATTGCCCCCCGCTGCCAATATTGTCGAAGATTCTTGTAGAGGGTTTTTCGTGGCGTACCAGTTTCGTCACTACGGGCTTGCACCAACTGCCCCCTGCCGCTGCGATAATAAATCTCTTCGTCAGCCAGCAACGGCGCGATCAGTTCATTTCGTTCATCGCGGATTTTCTGGGCATTGGCCCCCTGCTGAACAGGAATAGTTGCGAGATAGGAAAAAGGATCGTCTAATTTCCGCAGGGACTCATCAAGTATCCACTGCTCAATTTGGTCTGTTGTGACAACTTCCGGAAAAGCTTTGGCTGAATCAATATTAATCCAAATGACAAAATTTCCAGACATCGTCAGTATCCGGTACCGCTCATCCCCCATCTGAATGACATCATTGATTCGCTGCATAACTCGCCCTCAACAATGTTATGTCCTCAACAACCTGAAGATCTCGCGCTACCAATCGACTCCAGGGAGTTGAGATATCAAATGTCAGTGCCCTTAGAGCCATCAACGCTCGTAATCGCGCCAGGGAGGTGCCGGCTTCCAGCGAATAGGACCGGTCAATCAACATTCCGATATCCGGGAGCTTGGTATTGGGGTTAGCTTCCAGAGAGTCGACGTAGACGGGAAGGCTGTTAAACAGTATCTCCAGACTCTCACTTTGGACTCTGGCGGAATAAAGAATGTCCAGATTTTTCACCACGGTTTTGGGGATCTGCTTTTCAGTGAGTAGATACCAGGAAATGCCCTTCTTTTCCAATAGCGGCGCTCAAGCTCCAGCTTTTCGACAGTTCGTGGGTCTTTAAGATCAGAGGAATCTTTAACCTGAATAGCCAATCGCTCAGGCCCGGACGGCGCGAAGAGATCAACAACAAAATCGGAGGACATGATCTTTGTATACCCGCCCACTTCAGGGTGCCGAATGTTGGCTTCTTCAGCAAGAATCAGAGTGTCTTCTAAACGGAGGGGGAATTGCTCGCGGATGTCAGTGACGGCTGGATTCCACTCCAGCAAAAGAAAGGCCGCCAGTTCCATGTCAGAGAGAAGGTGATGAGTCCGTTGCGTAAGATGGCCCATCACCCGATGTGAACGGCCTCGGGAAGATAGATCTCTGACAGTGAGCCAGGGGTGGTAGTCCTTGCCGTTCCCGCTGCCTCTTCCTTCTTTGATCCACTTCTGGACACGTTTTTCGAGCTTGTAATCGGTCATTCCCTAGATTCCTGGAAAGAATGACCTGACTTTGCCACAACGTTCGTGAGTTACCAACTTTATTACAAAGTTACCAACTCTTTTAAGTTGTTACCAACTTTATTATGATCCCACACCGTGGCCAACATGTGGAAGATCATCCTTGAGCAAGAGCACGATTATGACATCGAGCTATCCGATATCGGAAAGAGCGTTCTCTACAGTGGCCTGGCCAACGAGGACGTCGATATCTCCATGGAGATCTGGCTGCCTACCACCGATGCCTCCTTCCTCGCGCCTTACGAGGATGAAATTGATGTACACGATGTCTGGTACGAAGGCACTGCCCTGGGCTTGGTGGTGCCGAGCTACGCCGAGATCGACACCATTCCCGAGCTTGGCGAGAACGCCGAGGCGTATGAATACCAGGGTAGATCGGCCATCCTTGGCATCGGTCCCGGCTCGGCCATCGCCAGCCTGACCGACGATGCCATCGACGCCTACGAGTTGCCATTTAATCAGGTCAACAGTTCGGGCCCGGCGATGATGGCGGCGCTAGACGCGTGAGAAACCGATCGTCGTCACGCTGTGGAGCCCGCACTGGGCCTTCGCCGAGTACGACCTCAAGTACCTGGAGGACCCCGAGGGTGTCTATGGCGAGAGCGATGACATTCACTGGATGTCGCGCAAGGACTTCGCTGACGAGGATCCATGGCTCACCGCCGTGCTCAATGACTGGTACATGGACGATGACACTCTGGGTGGCCTGATGGCGGAAATCGAGCAGACCGGTGATCCGGTGGAGGGCGCCCAGACCTGGATCGACGAGAATCGCAATCTGATCGACGAATGGGTGGCGGCTGGCGACGCTGACTGATCCCGCATTGAATATGATACCGGCACCCCAGAAACGTCACGGCCTCATGTCGCTAATAAAAGGTAGCTGAAGGATTGTCGATGTTTCCGGAATATGGTCAGGCAGCCAATGGTTGGCTGCCTGACCATCCACCCCCAATCCATACTGTCGCAAAAATTGCGAAGACCAGGTGGCTGACACGGTCTCAGAGATAGCTGTGTGGTCAACCTGGGACTGCCCACCTGGACCGAGATCTTGTAAGTAGTGGGGGCTCAAGTTCAAAGATAGTCGTGCTTTACTTAGGCGAAACCAACCCCGGCCCAGCTCTATCATCAGTCGCATCGTGATGTGAATGACACCTTGCAGCAAGCGATGTGGATGGCCTCTAGATGTTTGATGGTCAAGGGCGAATGAATCCGAATCCGTTGTCCGATCAGGAGATCCGGGATCTGGCCCGATCCGGCAAACCCTACGCACATGCGTTTCAGAGCATTCCCGGTGGCGAAACGCGTTAGCAATGGAAACGACCTCCTTGACTCACGGATCACCTAGCGTCTGTGCGATGGCATCGCAGATATCAATAGGAAGCCAAAGCTTTAGGCCGCTCTCATCGATAATCTCGAAATCATCACCGCCCCGGCTAAGGTAAAACGCCTTCGCGTCATTGTCTTTTGCGTCAATCACCAAGCCGACACCCCCGACTCTTTTGGAGGTCTCTGATGCTTCTTTGATCGCAAAGGTGAGAAGGCGCTTTCCGTAGCTGGAGCCCTTGTATCGATTGTCGACGGCCATTTTTGCAAGGAGTAAGGCAGGGACAGGATTTTTCAGTTTCCGCGCAGGCTTGCACTCAACGGGTAGGTCAACGGTTGTGTAGGTTAGCGTGATGTACGCCATGATCGTGTTTGGATCGGAGGGGGCTTCTATCACGAATGTTCGGGTTATTCGCTTGTCAGATGAAGCTCTGGCGCTGTGAGCCAGGAATTCATTCAGGTCAGCATAACCGCAATCAAAAGCTTTGCGGTTATGGCGTTTCTGGATCGGCGTGAGCCTCGTTTGTTGCGTTAGTGTCATTTACGGACTCCTTGTAGTCGAGCGCATCCTGCATGAGCTTGCTCGATGGCTTCCGAGGTTTCCGATCCAAGATTTCCAGCATCCTATTTCCTGTCTCAACAGAAACCCGAATGCGGGTAATCCGATCCACCACTTCTTCAGCTTTTGAGCGGGCTGAATCAATGAGAAACTGGCTCATTGTCATCCCAGATAGCTCAGCAGCTTGCGCGATAAATTGCTGCGTTTGTGTATCCACTCGTGCGACGAGACGGGGATCTTTACCCGCCTGATTAGTCTGAGTTTTCATTTCCTTGCTCCCGCTATTTATATGACTTCCCGACCGAGCGTTTTTTCTTAAATGGCCCTTATTGGTCAGTGTTGGAAACGATGATAACAAGAGTTCTCATCTATGTCAATTTGTGTGACAAAACGGCACACAGGGTTTGGGGCTGTGGACTTGAAGAGGTCCAGCCTTCGGCCTTCAACGACCAGGTGTGTTGCTCTGGTGCGTTAAATTAATTGGAAGCGCCTGCAACCTTCTGTGGAAGGCGCTAAAAAATAAAGTTGGTAACTTTGTCCCAGCATTACACTCCTTATCGACAGCAGATCAGTGGCTTACCCCATTAGTTACCAACTTTATTACCTTGTTACCAACTTTATTATCACGCCACAACCGTTGGCAGCTGCGATCTTTGCCTACTCCACCGTAACACTCTTCGCCAGATTTCGAGGCTGGTCCACGTCAGTACCTTTCAACACGGCAACGTGATACGACAGCAACTGCAAAGGCACGGTGTAAACGATGGGCGCGGTAATCTCGTGTACCGACGGCAGTGACAACACGTGCAGGCCTTCTTCCGCTTTTACATTGGCTTGAGAGTCGGCAAACACAAACAGCTCACCGCCGCGGGCGCGGACTTCTTCAAGGTTGGACTTGAGCTTTTCCAGCATAGCGTTGTTCGGGGCGACGGTGACGACCGGCATGTCGCTGTCTACCAGCGCCAGCGGGCCATGTTTGAGCTCGCCAGCCGGATAGGCTTCGGCGTGTATGTAGGAAATTTCTTTCAGTTTCAGCGCACCTTCCAGCGCCACCGGGAACAAAGAGCCACGGCCCAGGAACAGGCTGTGGACTTTGTCCAAAAAGGCGCCAGACAGCTCGGCGATGGCGCTGTCTAAAGCCAACACCTGTTCGACCTGTCCCGGCACCTTATGAAGCGCCTCTACGATTTCGGCTTCGCGCTCTTCAGTCAGGCCGTTGTGGCGCGCCAACGCCAGAGTGAAAATCAGCAGCGCGGTGAGCTGGGTGGTAAAGGCTTTGGTGGAGGCCACACCAATTTCCGGCCCGGCCTGGGTCATCATCACCAAATCGGATTCGCGCACCAGCGAGCTGCCTGGCACGTTACAAATGGCCAAAGCGGCGCGAAAGCCGGCTTTTTTAGCCTGACGCAAGGCCGCCAGGGTATCAGCGGTTTCACCGGACTGGGAAATGCACAGGAACAGGGTGTCGGGCTGGATTACGTGTTTGCGATAGCGGAATTCGGACGCCACCTCCACTGAGCAGGGCACACCGGCCAGGTCTTCAATCCAGTAACGGGCCACCATGCCGGCGTGGTAACTGGTGCCACAGGCAATAATCTGCACGTGGCGCACATCCTTGAGCAGGTCTCCAGCGGACGTGCCCAGCGCTTGTTCCATCACTTTTTTGGCGGTCACCCGGCCTTCCATGGTGGCTTTGATCACCCGCGGCTGCTCAAAGATTTCCTTCAGCATGAAGTGACGATATTCGCCCTTATCAGCGGAATCGCTGCCGTGTTCAAAGCGACTCACTGTGCGTTCTACCACTTGCCCTTCGCGGTCGCGAATTTCCATGCGGTCGCGGCGAATGTCTGCCATATCGCCTTCTTCCAAAAACATGAAGCTGTCGGTTACCGGCAGCAGCGCAAGTTGGTCAGATGCGATGAAGTTCTCGCCGATGCCTACGCCAATCACCAGCGGACTGCCTTCGCGGCACACGACCATGTGATCGGGTTCATCGGCGTGTATGACCGCCAGGGCGTAAGCGCCTCGCAGATGGCTGATCGCCTGGCTAACCGCTTGATACAGATCGCCGTTGATGCGGTATTTTTTTTCGATCAGGTGGGCGATCACTTCGGTGTCGGTTTGCGAGGTAAATTCGAAGCCTTCAGCTTTCAGTTCCTCACGCAGGTCCTGATAGTTTTCGATAATGCCGTTGTGAACGATGGCAAGTCGGTCGCCAGACATGTGTGGATGGGCATTTATCTGCGAGGGCGCACCGTGGGTGGCCCAACGTGTATGGGCGATGCCCACAGGACCCGCCGGCGGATTGGCAGCAATAGCTTCAGCCAAAGCAGCCACTTTGCCCACTTCGCGGGCGCGATGCACCTGTGCTGCGGAGTCAATCACGGCCATACCTGCTGAATCGTAACCGCGGTATTCAAGGCGACGCAGTCCCTCAAGAAGTATGCCGTGAACGTCCCGTTCTGAAACCGCACCTACAATGCCACACATGCTGTTTGTCCTGTTCGTCGTAAAGTTTGTCGTGAAAACGGTGAAAAAAGTTCTGGAAAGCCGTAAAAAGCAATCGTGCTCAGTGTTTTTTCGGCTGTTCCCAGCCGGGTATATTGCGCTGGCGCCCGCGGGCAACCGCCAGTTCTTGCTCTGCGACATCGTTGGTGATGGTCGAGCCTGCGCCAACAGTGGCACCAGCGCCAATAGTGACCGGTGCTACCAAGGCACTGTTGGAACCGATAAACACGCCATCGCCCAACACCGTCTGGAACTTGTTCACACCATCATAGTTGCAGGTGATGGTACCGGCACCCACGTTCACGCCAGCACCCAGCGTAGCATCGCCGATGTAGCTAAGGTGGTTAATTTTGCTGCCTTCACCCAGGATGGTTTTCTTGGTCTCAACAAAATTACCCACTTTGGTGTTGGCCGCTAACTGTGTACCCGGCCGCAAGCGCGCAAAGGGTCCAACTTGGGCATTTTCACCCACGCTGGCTTGCTCGATCACGCTGTGAGCGTGAATCTGCGCGCCGTCAGCTATGGTCGCATCGGTGATCACACAGCCGGGGCCAATAGACACATGGCTACCCAGGGTCACCTTACCAATAAACACCACGTTGACATCAATCAGCACGTCGTTACCAATGCTAAGTTCACCACGCACGTCTACCCGCGCCGGGTCCGCCAAGGTGGCTCCTTCTGTCATCAGGCGTTCGGCTTCGCGGTTTTGATACCAGCGCTCAAGCTCAGCCAACTGCACACGGTTGTTCACGCCTTGTACTTCAAACGCATTGCTCGGTTGAGCAACGCTGACCGTCATACCTGCCTCCACCGCCATGGCGATGATATCGGTCAGGTAGTATTCACCTTGGGCGTTGCTACTGGAAAGCTGTGGCAACCAGGTTTTCAGATGGCGAGCACTGACGGCAAGGATGCCGGTGTTCACTTCGCAAATCGCCAGCTGTTCCGCACTGGCGTCTTTTTGTTCCACGATGGCTGTTACCTGGCCTGCACTGTTGCGCAGAATACGGCCGTAGCCCTGGGGGTTATCCAGAGTGACCGTTAGCAACCCGAGGGTTTTTTCATCCAGGTTCTGAACCAGGCCTTGCAGCGTGTCCGCCGTGGTCAGCGGTACATCGCCATAAAGTACGAGCACCCGCGCATCATCCGGTAAGTCTGGCAATGCCTGGGCAACGGCATGACCGGTGCCCAGGCATTGCTCCTGCATGACCCAGCTGACGTTATGGCCCGCAGAGGCGGCTTTGACCTGTTCGGCGCCATGACCAATCACCCCGTGAATCCCCGCCGCGCCCAAGGTTTTGGCAGTCACTATCACGTGGTGCAGCATGGATCGCCCGGCAACCTTGTGCAGCACCTTTGGCAGCGATGATTTCATCCGGGAGCCCTGGCCTGCGGCCAGAATAACAACGTGCAGCGGTAACATGAGGTAACTCATCCTTTGTGGTCAGACTCTGTTTAACAGTGATGCAGATAATAAAAAAGCCGCATCCTTGCAATGGGTGCCGGCATTGCACTCACCCAATACGGTGACACAACACCCGCTACCCACGTCGGGATGCGGCTTGTTCAGGGCGAGCCCTGCCGAACGCTGTTAACGAACGTTCTTACGCAGTTTTTGCAATGTGCGTAGCTGAGCGGCGGCTTCTGCCAGCTCGGCCGCGGCACGGTAATACTCGAACTCGCCCGTTTTATTCGCCAGTGTCGCTTCGGCGTCTTTCTGGGCCTGCAATGCTGCGGCCTCGTCGACGTCTTTCGCGCGCACCGCGGTGTCGGCCATCAGGGTGACAAGATTCGGCTGTACTTCCAGGTAGCCCCCGGACACATACAGAATTTCTTCTTCACCACCTTGCTTGATGATCCGCACAGCGCCCGGTTTGAGCGCAGACAGCAGCGGAGCATGGCCTAACTGAATGCCCAACTCACCCTCGGAGCCAGTAGCGATCAGCATCTCTACCAGACCGGAGTAAATCTTCTTTTCAGCGCTTACGACGTCGCAATGTACAGTCATAGCCATTATCTAAACCTCTTGGGTCAGAAATTGAAAGAGATTTACTTACTTTCTTTCAATTTCATAGCCTTCGCTTTTTCGACGGCTTCATCCATGGTGCCGACCATGTAGAACGCCTGTTCAGGCATATCGTCATAGTCGCCATTGAGGATGCCTTCGAAGCTGCTGATAGTCTCTTTCAAAGACACGTACTTGCCCGGTGAACCGGTAAATACTTCAGCAACGTGGAACGGCTGAGACAAAAACCGCTCAATTTTCCGGGCGCGGGATACGGTCTGCTTGTCTTCTTCTGACAGCTCATCCATACCCAGAATCGCGATAATGTCTTTCAGTTCCTTGTAGCGCTGCAGTACGTTCTGTACACCACGGGCAACGGTATAGTGCTGCTCACCAATCACCAGCGGATCCAGCTGACGCGAGGTAGAATCAAGCGGGTCGATCGCCGGGTAGATACCCTTGGAGGCGATGTCACGACTCAGTACCACGGTGGCGTCGAGGTGGGAGAAGGTGGTGGCCGGTGACGGGTCGGTCAAGTCATCCGCCGGTACATAGACCGCCTGGATTGACGTAATAGAGCCGTCTTTGGTGGAGGTAATACGCTCCTGCAACTCACCCATTTCCTGGGCCAGCGTCGGCTGATAACCTACTGCGGAGGGCATACGGCCCAGCAGTGCGGATACTTCGGTACCGGCCAGGGTGTAACGGTAGATATTGTCAACGAAAAACAGTACGTCACGACCTTCGTCACGGAACTTCTCGGCTATCGTCAGGCCGGTCAGTGCAACACGAAGACGGTTTCCCGGGGGCTCGTTCATCTGGCCATAGACCATCGCTACTTTATCAAGAACGTTAGAGTCCTTCATTTCGTAGTAGAAGTCGTTACCTTCACGAGTCCGCTCACCAACACCGGCGAATACGGACAAACCCGAGTGCTCTTTAGCGATGTTGTTGATCAGCTCCATCATGTTAACGGTCTTGCCTACACCGGCGCCGCCGAACAGACCCACTTTGCCGCCCTTGGCAAACGGGCAGATCAGATCGATAACCTTGATGCCGGTTTCCAGCAGGTCTGCAGATGCAGCCTGATCAGCATAACCGGGTGCTTTGCGGTGGATAGCCCAACGCTCTTCTTCGCCAATCGGGCCCTGTTCGTCGATAGGACGACCCAGAACGTCCATGATGCGGCCAAGAGTCTTGGTGCCCACAGGTACTGAAATCGGCTTGTGTGTATTTTCTGCTTTCAGGCCGCGCTTCAGGCCCTCGGTGCTGCCCATCGCGATGGTACGTACAACGCCGTCGCCCAGCTGTTGCTGAACTTCGAGAGTTGTGTCGCCACCTTCAAGCAACAGTGCGTCGTAAATGCCGGGTACGGCATCACGTGGAAATTCCACGTCGATAACCGCGCCAATGATCTGAACGATGTGTCCGCTACTCATGCTCGGTTCCTCGCTATCTTCATAGTCAATAATACCCGTAGGATTGTGGCGAATCAGACCGATGCCGCGCCGCTCACAATTTCCGAAATCTCTTGCGTAATGGCTGCCTGACGAGCTTTGTTGTATACCAACTGCAGGTCTTTAATAATGTCACCGGCGTTATCGGTAGCACTCTTCATGGCAATCATCCGGGCAGCCTGTTCGCAGGCCAGATTTTCTACCACGCCCTGATAAACCTGGGACTCAATATAGCGTGGCAGTAGCGCGTCCAGAATCGGGCGCGCATCCGGCTCGTAGATGTAATCCCACTGGTGACCGATGTCGTCTTCTTTGCCTTCCGGCAGCGGCAGCGGCAGCAATTGCTGTGCTTTCGGCATTTGCGTCATGGTATTGACGAATTCGTTGCTAACCAGGTACAACCGGTCGATCTTGCCGTCCCGGAAAGAATCCAGCATTACCTTAACGTTACCGATCAAAGCTTCCGCGCTGGGGGCGTCACCGATGTGCGCAAGAGCCGCAACCACGTTACCGCCGTAGCTGCGGAAAAATGAGGCGCCTTTCTGCCCGATTGCACAGAGATCAATCGCAACATCTATATTTTTCCAGTCACGCATTTCGCGCACCAGCAGTTTGAACGCGTTGCTGTTCAAACCGCCGCACAAACCGCGATCAGAGGAGATAACGATGTAGCCTACACGCTTCACCTCACGCTCAAGCATGAACGGATGCCGATAATCTTTGTTGGACTTGGCAATGTGTCCAATTACCTGGCGCATCTTTTCAGCATAAGGGCGAGTCGCCCGCATGCGTTCCTGAGCTTTGCGCATTTTACTCGCCGCCACCATTTCCATGGCGCTGGTGATTTTTTGCGTGCTCTTGATGCTGCCGATCTGATTACGTATTTCTTTTCCGATGGCCATAGGTCACTGCCCTTTCAAGTTAGACACTCATTTGGACCACAGGCCCGCCGCAGCGGGCCGGCGCTGTTACCAGGTTTGAGTGGTCTTGAATTTCTCCAGCGCAGCTTTCAGGCCAGCGGCAACGTCGTCATTGTAGTTGCCAGCGGAACCGATTTTCTCAAGCAGGTCTTTTTGCTCTGCACGCATCCAGTCCAACAACTGGGTTTCAAACTCAACCACCTTGGTAACGTCTACGTCATCAAGGAAGCCTTCGTTGGCGGCGTACAGAACGGTGCCCATTTCAGCCACAGACATCGGGCTGTACTGGTTCTGCTTCATCAGCTCGGTGACGCGCTGACCGTGCTCAAGCTGCTTACGGGTGGATTCGTCGAGATCCGAGGCGAACTGGGCAAAAGCTGCCAGTTCACGGTACTGAGCCAGAGCCAGACGAATGTTACCGCCCAGTTTCTTCATGATCTTGGTTTGAGCGGCACCACCTACCCGTGATACCGAAATACCGGCATTCATGGCCGGACGGATACCGGAGTTGAACATGTTGGTCTCAAGGAAGATCTGGCCGTCAGTGATGGAAATTACGTTGGTCGGTACGAAGGCCGACACGTCACCCGCCTGGGTTTCAATGATCGGCAGCGCGGTCAGAGAACCGGTCTTGCCTTTCACTTCACCGTTGGTGAACTTTTCAACGTAGTCCGCATTCACACGGGAGGCACGCTCCAGCAGACGGGAGTGCAAATAGAACACATCACCCGGATAGGCTTCACGGCCTGGCGGACGACGCAACAGCAGAGAGATCTGGCGGTAAGCAACAGCCTGCTTTGACAGGTCGTCGTACACAATCAGAGCGTCTTCGCCACGGTCACGAAAGTATTCGCCCATGGTGGTGCCGGAATACGGTGCCAAAAACTGCATGGCTGCCGGATCTGCCGCGCCTGCAGCCACCACAATGGTATGATCCATCGCGCCGTGCTCTTCCAGCTTGCGCACAATCGCAGCGATCGACGACTGCTTCTGACCGATGGCAACGTAGATGCATTTGATGCCGGAATTCTTCTGGTTGATGATCGCGTCGATGGCAACAGCGGTCTTACCAATCTGGCGGTCACCGATGATCAGCTCGCGCTGGCCACGGCCAACCGGAACCATGGTGTCGATCGCTTTCATACCGGTTTGAATAGGCTGGTCAACCGACTGACGTTCGATAACACCCGGTGCAACCTTTTCAACCGCATCGGTCAGGGTGGTACCCAGCTCGCCCTTGCCATCAATAGGATTGCCCAGACCGTCTACAACGCGGCCCATCAATTCCGGGCCAACCGGAACTTCCAGGATACGCCCAGTGCAACGAACTTTCTGGCCTTCGGCCAGATCTTCGTAGTCACCCAGAACTACGGCGCCGACAGAGTCGCGCTCCAGGTTCAGAGCGATGCCGAATTCGCCGTTGGCGAATTCGATCATTTCGCCCGACATAACGTCGGCCAGACCGTGGATAAGCACAATACCGTCTGCTACAGACAGGATGGTGCCTTCATTTTTTGCTTCAGAAGAGATATCGAGTTTTTCGATTCTCTTCTTGATGATGTCACTGATCTCGGATGGATTCAGTTGCTGCATGCCAATATCCTCAAACCTTATGCTGAAATCAGGAGCCCAGAGCGTCGGCCAGTTTAGTCAGCTTTCCGCGTACAGATGCGTCAATCACCATATCGCCAGTGCGGATAATCACACCACCAATCAGTGACTTGTCTAATGACGCTGCGAGTGATACTTGCCGCTCGAGCTTCTTCGAGAGTGCCTGGGCGAGCTTGTTTTGCTGTTCGTCCGTCAGTTCAAAGGCTGCGGTCACTTCGATATCAACCGTGCGCTTCAAATTAGCCCAGTACGTGTCGAAGAGAGCTGCAATCTCGGTAAGAAGAGCGAGCCGGCCGTTTTCAGCCAGCACAGCAAAGAAGTTGCGTACCTGATCTGAGTCGCCGGCTTCAGCAACCTCCAGAATCATGTCTGCCTTCTTCTGCTCTTCCAGACCCGGATTCGCGAGAAGCTGTCGAATGTCTTTAATCGCAGTGACCTGTCCGGCGATCGTCAGTACCCGGTACCACTCAGCAAGCTGGTCGTGCTCCCGGGCTACAGAAAATGCTGCCTTTGCGTAAGGACGGGCCAGCGTTCTCAGTTCTGCCATGATGAACCTCGTCGTTTAAAGTTCTGCCGCCAGTTTTTCCAACATTTCGTTGTGCTTGGAGGCATCGACAGAGGTTTCAAGAATCTTCTCGGCACCCGCAATGGCTATGACGCCAATTTCTGACCGCAGCGCCTCACGAGCCTGATTCAGTTCTTGTACAATTTCGGCCTTGGCCTGCTCAATCAGCTTCTCACCTTCTTTGCGGGCGTCACCCTTGGATGCTTCCACAATCTGGGCAGCGCGCTTGTTAGCCTGCTCAATAAGGCCGGCGGCCTGCTGCTTGGCTTCACGCAGTTCCTGAGCTGACTTTTCCTGCGCCAGTTCAAGGTCACGTTCCGCACGATCTGAAGCAGCAAGTCCGTCAGCGATCTTCTTTTGTCGTTCCTGCAAAGCGGCAATGACCGGAGGCCAGACCAACTTCATGCAGAAAACAACAAAGATAAAGAACGCGATGGCTTGACCAAGAATCGTCAAATTAATGTTCACGTCTTCACCTCTCGCCTGTTATGTAAGAAAACACCTTTCCAGAACATTCCGGTGGCGATTCGATTAACCGGCAAGCTGGCCAACAAACGGGTTGGCGAAGGTGAAGAACAGTGCAATACCAACACCGATCATGGTTACAGCATCCAGCAGACCTGCAACGATAAACATTTTGACCTGCAGCATCGGGGTCATTTCCGGCTGGCGCGCGGCGCCTTCCAGGAACTTGCCACCCAGAATACCAAAGCCGATAGCGGTGCCCAGTGCGCCCAGGCCGATCAGCAATGCAACAGCAATCGCGGTCATTCCAACTACAGTTTCCATGATAACTCCCAGTTTTCAGTTTAGTTTTTCAGTTTAAGGGTTAAGGGTTAAGGGTTTAGAACTACGTTTTCAATACAAAATCAGTGACTGTCTTCGTGCGCCATACTGAGGTACACGATGGTCAGCATCATAAAGATGAAGGCCTGCAACGTGATGATCAGTATGTGGAAGATGGCCCAGGGAACAGACAATGCCCACTGCGCCCAGAACGGCAGCAGGGCAATCAGGATAAAGATCAGCTCGCCTGCGTAGAGGTTACCAAACAGACGCAGCGCCAGTGAAACTGGCTTGGCCAGCAGGCTGACACCTTCCAGAAGCAGGTTGATCGGAATTAGCACAAGCTTCAGGAAGAGATTGTCAGATGAGAACGGGTGCAGCGTAAGTTCGCCCACGAAGCCGCTCACACCTTTGATCTTGATGCTGTAATAGATAATCAGCACGAATACTGACAGCGCCATGCCCAGGCTCACGTTGATGTCCGTAGTCGGAACGATCTTCATGAACGGGAAACCTGCGAGAGTAAACAGATGCGTAATGAAATCAACCGGTATCAGATCCATCAGGTTCATCAAGAAAACCCAACAGAAAATAGTCAGTGCCAACGGTGCAATAACGGCATTTTTTCCGTGAAACGTTTCTTTAACGCTGGTATCAACAAACTCGACCATCACTTCGACGAAGTTCTGGAGGCCACCGGGAACCCCGGAGGTTGCCCGCTTGGCGGCAAGACGGAACACAAACAGGAACAATGCGCCAAGACCGATGGCCCAGGCCATGGTATCTACGTGAATCGCCCAGAAGCCCATATCGGCAGCTTCTTTGGATGTTTGTGCAATGGTCCAGGATGTTTCAGAAAGCACAGTACCGTCAAAACGTTCATAATCTACCGGCAGCTGCCCATAGGTCAGGTTCTGGAGGTGATGCTGGATATACTCGGATGCGGTTTTGCCTGCCATATCGTTCTCTCAGGTCCTGTTAGCGTCGCTGCGTGCTGTTTACCAAAAACGGCGTGAACCAGTTGGCGACCAGCATGATCGCAAATGTTAAAAAAAGTGCCGCTACGTCAAGCGGCTGAATCCATTTAAACACCACCGTAAACGAGATGGCGCACAGAATGAGTTTTCCGGACTCACCCTGATAAAAAGAGCTCATGATCTTTTTGGCAGACCGCGCACCGGAGTAGCGGAATGCCTTAAGCGCAAAATAACCGTGGGGCAGCAGAAAAATGAGACCGCCCAGAAGCGCTGAATAACCGGAAACCTGACCACGCAACAAAAACGCCAGGCTAACCAGGACAAGTACCACACTTTCTACTGCAAACCATCGTTCGATGGGCGGGCGTTGAATGCCACCCGGAGCTGGTTTGGCCATGTTTGTCCTAGAATTCAGTGCTTTTAACCGATGCCGCCTGAAAAATTAGCCGGCACACTGACATTAGCGCCGCAGATTGTATATGTTCAATGTGCATGAATCAACAGAACCCGAACCGCGTGAAACTTCAGTATAACTGGGTCTGGCTCTTATTCGACACAAATAGGCATTCTCTCAATTTTTCACCACTACATATTGTGCATCACAGCGGCAGCAAACTTTTGGAGGGGACTCGAAAGTTCAAGAAAATCCAACGATTTAACGGATGTGACCCAAAATTCCATCAAGCTCATCAAGTGAACTGTACTCAATCACCAGCTTGCCTTTGCCACGCTGGCTGTGATTAATCGCCACCCGAGCGCCCAGACGCTCGGCCAGATCGTCCTGCAGGGCCCGGATATTTGCGTCCACCCTGGGCTTGGCCGCTTTGCCGCTGTCGGGTTTCTCCTGCTGCAGCTGGCGCACTAGAGCTTCGGTTTGGCGCACCGATAGTGAACGTGCCACTACCTGCCGGGCCACCTGCATTTGCTGCTCTGGCGCCAGAGTCAGCATGGCGCGGCCATGGCCCATTTCAAGATCGCCGTGTTCCAGCATCAGCCGCACATCTTCAGTCAAGCCAATCAGGCGCAGCAAGTTGGTGATGGTGGTACGTGACTTGCCGACCGCTTCGGCCACTTGAGCCTGAGTCAGCCCGAACTCGTCCTGTAAACGTTGCAGGGCAAACGCTTCCTCGATGGGGTTCAGGTTTTCGCGCTGAATGTTCTCGATCAGGGCCATAGCGATGGCCGCTTCGTCTGATACGTCCCGAATAATAGCCGGTATCGACTCCAGGCCGGCCATCTGGGCGGCGCGCCAACGGCGCTCACCAGCGATCAGTTCAAAGTGTTCGGCGGCCAGAGGGCGTACCACAACGGGCTGCATCACGCCTTGTTGGCGGATGGAGTCGGCCAGCTCTTGCAAGGCTGCCGGGTCCATGTCGCGGCGCGGCTGATAGCGGCCACGCTGAATCAAATCCAAAGCAATATCCCGCAGCTCGCCGTCTTGGCTGGCCGGTGTCTGCTCCAGATTTACGCGGGAATTTGCTAATAGGGCTCCTAGCCCGCGTTCCCCAAGTCCTCGTTTTTTCGCCGCCATGGTGTCAGCCAATGTTTCCGTTAATGTCCATCAAATTGGGTTTTGCGTTGGCGGCATCTTACACGGCAACCGCGTTAGATGCTTTCTTTGCTCCGTACCGGCGAACCATTTCACCCGCCAGAGCCAGATAGGCAATAGCGCCTTTCGAGGCTTTGTCGTACTTCAAGGCAGGCATGCCGTGGCTGGGTGCTTCCGCCAGGCGCACGTTACGGGGAATGACGACGCGGTACACTTTATCGCCAAAAAATTCGGTGAGCTGGCCAGACACATCCCGCGTCAAACTGCTGCGGGGGTCGTACATGGTGCGCAGAATGCCCTCAACCTGCAGATTGGGGTTTACCGTTTCCTGAATCTGCTGCACCGTGTTCATGAGCGCTGCCAGGCCTTCCAACGCGTAATACTCACATTGCATCGGAATCAGAATGGAATCGGCGAACGACAGCGCATTCACCGTCAGCAGGTTCAGCGATGGGGGGCAATCAATCAGCACGTAATCGTAGTTGTCACGAAGCGGGTTCAGAGCTTGACGCAGACGATGCTCGCGGCCAATTTCCATCATCAGCTCCACTTCAGCTGCCGTCAAATCACCGTTACCCGGCATAATGTCATAATCGCCCATCTCGTTGTAAATGATGATCTCACTGGCGCTAGCGCGCTTGGTGAGCAAATCATAACCAGAGAGTTGCAGGCCGTTTTTATCAATGCCGCTGCCCATGGTGGCATTGCCCTGGGGGTCCATGTCTACCAGTAGCACCCGGCGTTTGGTCGCTGCCAGAGATGCGGCAAGGTTGACGCAGGTGGTGGTTTTACCCACACCGCCTTTTTGATTGGTCACCGCAATCACGCGCGCCATCGCTTGCCTCCTGTGCCGGAATGGGTTGTCGGTTAAAGGATCAGCGCTGCTGAATTCCTCAGTGTGGGTGTCCGTTGCGGCCAATAATTAGCACATTACGTTCGCCCTCTACGCCGGGTACTGCCAGCCTATGGCTAGAGTTTACCTGCCAGCCACGGCCAAGGGCAGCCACTTCATCAGCGGGATACTGGCCTTTCATGGCAATAAACTCACCGTTACCTGCTAGCAGGTGGTCGCACCAGTTCACCTGGTTGTCCAGCGCGGCAAACCCACGGCTGCTGATCTGGGTAAACAGCTCACGGGGCTGGTACGCCTCGGCGCGATTGTGAATAACGTCTAGGTTGCGCAGTCCCAACTCCAGCACACACTGCTTAAGGAAGCGGGTTTTCTTACCGTTACTGTCCAGCAGTGTAAAGCGCGTATCTGGTAGGCCAATGGCCAGCGGAATTCCCGGCAAACCGCCACCAGCGCCGGCGTCTAGCAAGTGGTAGGTGGTCACAAACGGCACAATGCTGAGGCTGTCCAGCAGTTGTCGCGACACCATCTCGCGCTCGTCACGCACGGCGGTCAGATTGAAAGCCTTGTTCCATTTGGCCAGCAACGCCAAAAATGCCAACAACTGTCGCTGTTGGCTGGCGTCGAGCTTGAGCTCCATTTGCGCCAGGCCTTCGTCAAGCTGGCGCTGCCATACCGGATTCTGTGCCATTTACGCGCTCTGCTTGCGCAACAATTCGCGCTTTTTCATATGCACCAGAATCTGGCTTATGGCGGCCGGTGTAACGCCTTGAACTCGGGACGCCTGGGCGACGGTTTCGGGTCGCACAGCTCCTAGCTTCTGCTTGATTTCGTTGGATAATCCGCCAATTATGCCATAATCCAGATCGACTGGCAGCGCGGTGTTCTCGTTTTTGCGCAGGCGCTCAATCTCATCGGCCTGGCGCGAAATATAGCCTTCGTACTTAATCTCGATTTCAACCTGGTCAGCCACTACGGCGTCATCGGCCCGATATTCCGCGATATCAGCAATGTGAGCGTACACTATTTCCGGGCGCCGCAGCAGCTCGGCCAACGTGTGGTCTCGGCTCAGAGGCTGCTTCAGATACTGATTGGCACGCTCACCCGCCGCGGTGTTCGGATGCACACGCGTGCCTTCCAGGCGACTGCGCTCGGTGCCTATGGCTTCGCGCTTGGTGTTGAATTTACGCCAGCGCTCGTCGTCTACCAGGCCCAGTTCGCGGCCGCTGTCGGTCAGGCGCAGGTCGGCGTTGTCTTCGCGCAAAATGAGTCGGTATTCGGCTCGGCTGGTGAACATGCGATAGGGCTCGGAAGTACCCATGGTGATCAAGTCATCCACCAGTACACCAATGTAGGCCTCATCACGGCGCGGATACCAGGCGTCTTTTTCCTGCGCCTGCCGTGCAGCGTTAATGCCCGCAAGCAAGCCCTGGGCTGCCGCTTCCTCGTAACCGGTAGTACCGTTAATCTGGCCGGCCAAATACAGACCCTGAATGAACTTGGTTTCCAGGGTGTGGCGTAAATCCTGCGGGTTCAGATAATCGTATTCGATAGCGTAGCCCGGGCGCATGATGTGGGCCTTTTCAAAACCCGGAATCGACTGCACTGCCCTAACCTGGATATCAAACGGCAAGCTGGTGGAAATGCCGTTGGGATAAAGCTCATGCGTGGTCAGGCCTTCAGGCTCGACAAAAATCTGGTGCGAGCTCTTGTCGGCAAACCGGCTTACCTTGTCTTCTAAAGACGGGCAGTAGCGTGGGCCAACACCGTCAATTTTGCCGGTGAACATCGGTGAGCGGTCAAAGCCGCTGCGAATAATGTCGTGGGTTTCTTCGGTGGTACGGGTGATGTGGCAGCAAACCTGCCGTGGGTGTTCCTCGCGGGAACCCATAAACGACATAACTGGCGATGGGTCATCGCCCCATTGTTGCTGCATCACTGAAAAGTCTACGCTGCGGGCATCAATGCGCGGCGGTGTGCCGGTTTTCAGTCGGCCGACGTTAAACGGTAGTTCCCGCAGGCGCTGGGCCAGCGCATTGGCCGGAGCATCGCCAGCACGGCCACCGGCCTGATTCTTCATGCCGATGTGTATTACGCCGCCCAGAAACGTGCCGGTGGTCAGCACCACTGTTTTTCCCAGGAAACGGATGCCGGTCTGGGTGATTACGCCGGTTACCCGCTCGTTCTCCACAATCAGATCATCGGCGGACTGCTGGAACAGAGTCAAATTAGGCTGGTTTTCCAGTATTTCGCGGATAGCCGCTTTGTACAGAATGCGGTCGGTCTGGGCGCGGGTAGCGCGCACGGCGGGACCCTTGCGGCCATTCAACACGCGAAACTGGATGCCGGCCCTGTCCGTGGCATGGGCCATGGCTCCGCCTAACGCGTCAATTTCTTTTACCAGATGGCTTTTGCCAATACCGCCAATGGCCGGGTTGCAGGACATCTGCCCCAGAGTTTCAATGTTGTGGGTCAGCAACAGGGTGTGTGAACCCATACGCGCCGCTGCCAACGCGGCTTCGGTGCCCGAATGGCCACCACCAATAACAATGACATCGAAACGGGTCGGAAAATCCACAAATCACCTCAAACAACGGGAACAGAATCAAGTAAAAACAAGGCGGCGAGTATAACGCCTCGGCTGCTAAATTGCAGTCGGGATGTGCAAATTTTAACCAGTTAAGGCAACCCTTAGCAAAATTCGTCAACGGCCTCGGAAATGGCTGTGAAATTGGCTAAATTTCAACCGCTTGCCAGACCTTTTTCAAGTCCGTCACTATAAAGTTATCCACAGATCGACGCATTTGTTTATTGCCCTTATTAACAGCATAACAATCTGTTTTGTATATCTTTTAAAAAAAAATTTCAATTGCTGCCCTCAGCTTGTTCACTTATTTATCCACATGGTTGACGGTTGATTCCTGCTCTTTGTAGCGGCGAATCCGTAACACCAGCGGCAGCACCAACAGATTCACCACAGACAAGATCAACAAAAACAATGGAATACTCAAACCGGCAATTCCCAGCAGAAGCATACCCGCCAGCGCACTGACCAGCATAAACAACGAATTGATGACGTTCAGCGCGGCGATAATGCGGGCGCGTTTATGGGCCTCGGTGGCACTCTGAATATAAGCGTACAAAGGCACAATAAAGAGCCCGCCGGCGGCGCCGATCAACACCAGATCGACCAGCAGCCTCCAGTATTCAGGTTGGCTCAGTAACAACCACCAGGTGGTTGGCACGGCGCTGGCCGGCAGTGCAAAAAAAAGATCGATACCCGGTAAGGTTAAACCCAAGGTGCCCCAGGGCACGGGCGCCAGGCTGACACTGTGGTGGGTTAGCCGCTCACACAACACCGAACCACTGGCAATTCCGACAATAAACAGTGACAGCAACAAGGTAACAACGGTTTCATCGCCCTGCAGATACAGCCGGGCAAAATTGGGGAACTGGGTTAGATAGGCTGCGCCCAAAAACCAGAACCAGGAGATGGCCAATATCGCCAGCAACACCGGGCGCTGTTCGGCGGCCACCGCCATCAGACGCCAACTTTCCCGCAGGGGCTGCCAGCGCATGGGGCTCATTGATTTTGGTAATTCCGGCGCGGCCGTAGCGGGTATTTGGCGCGCACTCAGGTAGCCCAATAGCGCCATAATAACCACAGCAAAGGCTATCAGCGGGGTTGCCAGGGGGAAACTGGCCAGTACGCCAGCGGCAATGGTGCCCAGCAGTATAGCCAAGAATGTGCCGCCGCTCACCAGACCATTACCGCCTACCAGCTCGCTGGGTTCCAGCACCTGGGGCAAAATGGAATATTTGACCGGGCCAAAAAAAGCAGACTGAGTGCCCATCAAGAACAGCAGACACAGCAATACGCCGTACCAACCTTGCCACAGCGCTAACGCAGCCAAGGTCATGATGACGATTTCTGAGGCTTTCACCCAGCGAATAATGCGGGCTTTTTCGT
The DNA here is from genome assembly GCF_000372805.1 of Marinobacter gelidimuriae. Classification (GTDB taxonomy): domain Bacteria; phylum Pseudomonadota; class Gammaproteobacteria; order Pseudomonadales; family Oleiphilaceae; genus Marinobacter; species Marinobacter gelidimuriae. The sequence goes on from NZ_KB889872.1 coordinate 29,232, forward strand.
GGCGGTCAGCCAACTGGCCGGCCAGCCCGGAAAACAGAAAATAAGGCACAATGAACAAAAACGCCGCCAGATTAACCACCAGGTCCACCGGCAGGCCGGCCCAGCCTACGGTGGTAAAGGTGATCAGCAGCAAGAGCGCGTTTTTGTAAAGGTTGTCGTTGAAAGCGCCGCTGAACTGGGTCAGGTAAAACGGCAAAAATCGCCGCTGGCGCAATAGCTGAAATTGGCTCGAACTGCTATTCGTACTGGTATCAGGACTGCTCACTGAGCGCTTCCAACTTTCGCTCAACGGTGTTGGCAGAGCTGGCAAAGCGCGCCAGCAGATTGTACAGCACCGGCACAATGAACAGCGTCATGCTGGTGGCGAACACCAGCCCGCCCAGTATAACCACGCCAATGGCGGCACGGCTTTCGGCGCCGGTGGCCAGTACCAGAGGAACAGCACCAAACACCGTAGAGATGGTGGTCATCAGTACCGGGCGGAAGCGCAATACGGAGCCTTCCACAATGGCGTCGCGTACCGAGTAGCCCTGATCCCGCAGCTGATTGGCAAATTCGACAATCAAAATGCCGTTTTTCGCCATCAACCCCAACAGCATAATAATGCCAATCTGGCTGTAAATATTCAGGCTGATGCCGGTCAGCCAGAGCGCCATGAGCGCACCGGCAAACGGCGCGCTGATACGGTGGTTTTCAAGATTTACTCTGGCGGCTACGCGCTGTGCCTGAAGCACGTCGGCTGCGGTGCGCAGCTCGTCCATCTGGGCAATAGCGATGCTGTTACTGGAGCTTAACTGGCGGGCGCGATCGTATTGGCGTTTGGCCTGGGCCTGGCGATCATCGAGGCGTAACAGCAAATCACCTTTGGCCACCTCAAGCATATAATTCATGTGTATGGCATTGCCCGACCAGCGCATAGTGCCGGCTTCGGTGACGTCACCGGCGGCGCGATAACTCTCGCCGTCTGGCGTTAAGGTCCATACACGGGTTTGTACTTCGCCATCATCAAAGCGGAACACCTCGTCTAACGTGCCCACGCCCTGCTCGGTCCATGATGCCGTGATATCCGCGTCAAAAGTACGAATAACAGCGCCAGACCAGTCTTTGACCACACCGCGGGCAGACAGGTTGCCAGCGAAGAATTGGTCGGGCACCAACGCCGGTGAGCGATCTTGATAATCATCCAACGATGGGCCGGCACAGCCGCCAAGTAGAAAGAACGGTAGCAGTATCCACAGTCGTTTCCAGCCCCATACACGGCTGAAACACAAAATTTGCATCATTTTTACACTCCCTGGGACTATGGCGTGGTGCGGCGGCCACGATATAGCAACCACCGCAAGAATAGCGCTTGTTTGGGGAGACTACGCTGGCGCCTGGGGTTCCGATCAGATTTCGGTGGGCGCCAGAGTTTCAGAACAGACCGGCGTTAAGCCAAAGGTGGGAAAGTATGGCCAGCACGTAGCCTAGGGCAATAGCCGGAGTCCAGCGCAGGTGACTCATAAAGGTGTAGTGGCCACGGGCCTGGCCCATCAGTGCCACACCGGCAGCCGAGCCAATAGACAGCATCGAACCGCCCACACCCGCTGTCAGGGTAACCAGCAGCCACTGGCCGTGGGACATATCCGGGTTCATCGACAGCACCGCGAACATCACCGGTATGTTATCCACCACCGCCGATAAAATACCCACCGCAGCGTTAGCCAGGGTGTGGTTCCAGCCAGTGTAAATAAGCGTGGAAATTTCGCTCAGGTAACCGATATAACCAAGACCACCCACCGCCAGCACCACACCGTAGAAGAACAACAGGGTGTCCCATTCAGCACGGGCAATCGGGTTGAACACGTTAAACGGCAGCGCCTTGTCCAGGCGGTTCAGCAGGCGGAAATCCTGGTGCACCTCAGCCCGTTTGCGTTCATTTTCCACATGCCGTTTGAAAGTCCGGCCCAGATAATAACCAAATATCTGGAGGTATCCCAGACCCATCATCATGCCCACCACCGGCGGCAAGTGCAGGAAGTTGCTGCCGCAAACAGCGGTGATAATGGTCAACAGAAACAACGCCACGGTGCGGCGTGCACCACGCTTCATAATGACCGCTTCCGTCGCCGGGTTGGGCGTGTCATTGGGAATAAAGAAACTCATGATGATGGCCGGTACCATAAAGCTGATAAGCGCCGGTATAAACAGGTCAAAAAACTCGGTGAAATTAACCACGCCCTTTTGCCACACCATCAGCGTGGTGATGTCGCCAAAGGGCGAAAATGCACCACCGGCGTTGGCCGCCACCACAATGTTAATACAGCCCAGGCTGATAAATTTCGGACTGTTCTCACCCACTTTTAGCAGTACCGCGCACATCAGCAACGCGGTAGTCAGGTTATCGGCCACCGGCGATATACAAAATGCCAACACACCGGTAATCCAGAACAGACTCCGGTAACTGAAACCTTTGCCAACCAACCAGGCCCGCAAGGCGTCAAACAGCTGCCGCTCCTCCATAGCGTTTATGTAGGTCATCGCCACCAACAAAAACAGCATCAGCTCGGAAAATTCCAGCAGGTTGTGGCGCAGTGCCACCGCGGTGCTTTCGTTATCACCATTGGCCACGTAAACCGCGGCTACCGCAAACCAGATCAAACCCGCGGCTATCAGCACCGGCTTGGATTTTCGCAGGTGCAACTTTTCTTCCATCATCACGAAAATATAGGCGATTACAAACAGCAGAATGGCGATGTAACCCACCGGATGGTTGGTCAGGTCCATGGTCTCGGCCGGTGCGGCCAAGGCAGAACCACTAAAAGCAAATAGGGCAAAAAATACACTGAGAAGGAAGACCGGCCAGCGCCGGGCGGCCACAGCTAGGGAGAGTAACATTGAGAGTGACATTAATAGGCACCTAAACGTGTTCTTGGGTTTTGGTAATTTAGAGTGCGCTCTAAGAGTGGGCTCTATTAGAGCGCAAAGCGGTTGCAAAGAGCTTGACTGATGTCGTTTAAAGCCGCTTTTTCGTTAACTACCCATTGGCTTGCATAGTGAAGATTTCAGCAATTGACATCCGGCGCCGTACCGCTATCTGCGGTAACGGCGCCGAGCTTGTCCTCAGGACTCGGGCAGATCCGTCACTGCACCGGTCGACGCCGAACTAACGGTGCGCGCGTACTTGGCTAGCACACCGCGGGTGTAGCGCGGTTGCGGTTGCTGCCAAGCTTCGCGGCGGCGTTGCAGTTCGTCGTCACTGACGCTCAGTTCAATACTGTCGGCCACGGCGTCAATCACAATTTCGTCGCCGTCTTGCACCAAGGCAATAGGGCCGCCGTCAAAGGCTTCCGGAGTAACGTGGCCTACTACAAAGCCGTGGCTACCACCGGAGAAACGACCGTCGGTTATCAAAGCCACATCGCTGCCCAGCCCACGGCCCATAATCGCCGAGGTGGGTGACAGCATTTCGCGCATGCCAGGGCCGCCGCGTGGGCCTTCATAGCGGATCACCAGCACATCGCCAGCCACCACGGTGCCATCCAGAATTCGCGCCTGGGCTTCTTCTTCCGAACCAAACACCCGCGCCCGACCTTTAAAGTGGGTGCCTTCTTTACCGGTAATTTTTGCCACAGAGCCTTCCGGCGCCAGATTACCAAACAAAATGCGCAGATGGCTTTCCGCTTTGATCGGCTGATCCAGAGGCATGATGATTTTCTGGCCGTCGGCGTAGGGTTCTACCGTGGCCAGGTTTTCCGCCAGGGTTTTGCCGGTTACCGTCAGACAGTCGCCGTGCAACATGCCGGCGTCTAGCAGCATTTTCATCAGCGGCTGAATGCCGCCAATGGCCACCCATTCGCTCATCATGTAGTGACCGCTAGGGCGCAGGTCCGCCAACAATGGAACCTTTTTACCAATGCGGGTGAAGTCATCCAGGCTTAGCTCTACACCCACCGTGTGGGCCATGCCAATCAGGTGCAGTACAGCGTTGGTGGAACCACCCAGAGTGATGATCACAGTGATAGCGTTTTCAAAGGCGGGTTGGGTCATGATGTCGGAGGGTTTGATATCCCGGTCCAACAGATTCATGACCGCGGCGCCGGCGGCTTCGCAGTCGGCTTTTTTGTCATTCGACACTGCGTTCTGCGCCGAGCTGCCGGGCAGGCTCATACCCAGCGCTTCGATGGCCGAGGCCATGGTGTTGGCGGTGTACATACCGCCACAGGAACCGGGGCCCGGAATGGCGGTTTCTTCAATCTGCTTCACTTCGATCAGCGACATCTCGCCCTTGGCATGGGCGCCCACCGCTTCGAACACGGAAATAATGTCGGTGTGGCCTTCGCCGGGCAAAATAGTACCGCCGTAAACAAACACGCTAGGCCGGTTCAGCCGCGCCAGGCCCATGATGCAGCCAGGCATGTTTTTGTCACAGCCGCCAATGGCTACCAGACCGTCAAAACCTTCACAACCGGCCACAGTTTCAATGGAGTCGGCGATGACTTCCCGCGACACCAGGGAATACTTCATGCCTTCGGTGCCGTTGGCAATGCCATCAGAAATCGTAATGGTGTTAAAAATAACGCCTTTGCCACCGGCCTGGTCCGCACCCTTACAAGCAATGTCGGCCAGCTCGTTGATGTGACTGTTACACGGGGTAACCATGCTCCAGGTGGAGGCAATGCCGATCTGCGGTTTGCTGAAATCTTCGTCGTTAAAACCGACGGCCCTCAGCATGGAGCGGCTGGCGGATTTAGCCACACCGTCCACAACCGGGGCGGAGAAACGGCGGCGAGGGTCTTGGGGGGTATCACTCATGGCGCTGTATCCTTATTTTTGTCGTCCTGTCGTTTGCGGGTAACAGGCGGCTTTAAGAGGGTTGGGCCACAAGTTTACACCAGAACTCCACAGCGCTGAAATATTACCGCGGCTGACGGCACAAAATGGGTCACACTTTTCTCAATCACTCAAATGCCGTTCCCGACGGAGCCATTGCCGGCACGCCCGACTGGGTGTCGCTGCACATTCTGGACGGTGGCCAAACCGGTGACAGCGGCCAGGTGCATTTCCAGGCCATCTTCACAATTAGTTTGATGGTAACGCCACTCGCTGAGTCCTCAAATGCCTGATTAATTTGCTGAAAATCATAAAACTTGATCAGTTTGTCAAACGGAAACTGCCCCGCTTTGTAGTACGCAATCAACTGCGGAATAAACACCCTGGGGATAGAATCACCTTCAATGACACCTATCATGCTCTTGCCTTCGGCCATCAAGTCATTATGAATATCAAGCTTTACTTCGGGCGTAATGCCGACGATCGCGCAGGTTCCCAGTGGCCGCAGGGCATTCAATGACTGCTTGACCACCTGGGGCACACCGGTGGTTTCAAGCGCATAATGACTGCCTCCACCGGTAAGCTTTTTGACTTCCGCTACCACATCGACTTTTTTACCGTTGAAAACATGGGTTGCGCCCAGTTCCAGAGCCAAATTAAGCCGGCTGTCATGAACATCCACCGCGATGATGTACTGGCAGCCAACTATTCTGGCCGCCATAACGGCGCTAAGGCCCACAGCACCAGCACCGTAAACCACCACACTGGAACCGAATTCCGGCTTCAGGCGATTCAGAATCGTTCCTGCGCCAGTCTGGAGACCACACCCCAACGGACCCGGCAGTGCCAGATCAACATCCGGTTGATGGCCATGCAGATCTGGCCCTGGTGCAAAAACTTGCCAAAAATCGCTGCTTTTACAGCCTGCTCGACGTCTGCATCTTCCAGCACCACAAACGGGTACTGCCAGACTCGTGGATCAGCCAGTCAATGATCTCTTCTTTGCGTTGGTCAAAAATGGACACTGCTTTATGCATCAATGCGGCGCGTTCGGCGAGAGGCGCTTCTGCCCAGTCAACCTGAGCTTCTGCGGCTTTTTTGTAGGCCGCATCCAGATCGGCAGACGTCGCAGAACGAATGAAAACCAGTGTTTCGCCGGTGTATGGGTTCACAACGGCACGGGCATCTTTGCCGCTACCTTCGCGCCACTCCCTTGCCAGCGGTTGCAAATGAAAATTCCGGTAGTATTCAGCCATGAATTTGTCCTAACATTCAAAATATTAGAATTCTATAAGCACCAAACTACAGTGTAGCCCTTACTAAAAAGCTTGCTACCAAAATAACCAATTCAAGACCTGTTATTCCAAGACAGAGTGACAGGCAAATTCATTTGAGGCCTCGAGTTCTGGCAACCTGTTGGCATATCGGAGGATAGGGGACAGATTTTAAATCTGTCCCCGTTTGGAGATAGCGCTATTACTTCCCGATGCAAAACGAGCCAAAAATCTTGCCCAAAAGCTCATCCGGCGTTATTTGTCCGGTAATTTCTCCCAATGCATCCTGCGCAGCGCGCAGATCCTCCGCTAGCAGTTCACCGGCGCCGTAGCCTTCTAGCTGAGCCTGGCCCTGAACCAGAAAGTCCGCAGCGCGTTCAAGCGCGTCCAAATGGCGGCGGCGAGCCAGGAAGCCGCCCTCAGTGGTGCTGGCGAAGCCCATACATTGCTTAAGGTGGTCCCTTAGTGCGTCCAAACCCGCGCTGGATTTGGCTGCCAAGCGCACCACCGGGGCCTGCTGCGGTGATGATTCGGATAAACCTACGCTTTCACCCGATAAATCCACCTTGTTGCGGATGACCGTAATCGGCGCGGCAACTGGCAGTTGGTCAATAAAATCTGGCCAAATTTTATGGGGGTTGGTTTTATCGGTGGTGGTGGCATCCACCATGAGCAGTATGCGGTCGGCTTGGTGAATTTCATCCCATGCGCGGGCAATGCCAATCTGTTCCACTTCGTCTGGGCTATCGCGCAGGCCGGCGGTGTCGATGATGTGCAGCGGCATGCCGTCAATGTGAATGTGTTCCCGTAATACGTCGCGGGTAGTGCCTTCGATAGCGGTCACAATCGCTGCCTCACGGCCGGCAAGGGCGTTCAGCAGGCTGGATTTACCGGCGTTGGGCCTGCCGGCGATCACCACTTTCATGCCATCGCGCAAAATGGTGCCCTGCTGGGCTTCCAGCATGATGCCCTGAAGCTGGTCTCGTAGATTCTGAAGATCGGTGGCAACTTTTCCATCGGCCAGAAAATCGATTTCTTCTTCCGGAAAATCGATAGCGGCTTCCACATAAATCCGCAGGTGGGTAACAGCTTCTACCAGCGTTTCGATGCGCCGAGAGAACACGCCTTGCATAGAGCGCACCGCGCATCTGGCTGCCTGTTCCGAGCTGCTCTCAATCAGATCGGCAATGGCTTCTGCCTGGGCCAGGTCGAGCTTGTCATTAAGAAAGGCCCGCTCCGAGAATTCTCCGGGCCTGGCCAGCCTTGCGCCCAGAGCGCATACCTCTCGTAGCAGCAGGTCCAGAATTACGGTTCCGCCATGGCCCTGGAGTTCGAACACGTCTTCTCCAGTGAACGAGTGGGGGTTTGGAAAAAACAGGCCAATGCCTTCGTCTATCAGTTCGCCCTGGCGGTCTTTAAACGGGCCGTAGTGGGCATAGCGCGGTTTGGGTGCGTATCCAAGCAGGCTGTGGGCAATAACGGTTGCCTGGGGGCCAGAAACCCGCACAATGCCGACGCCGGCTTGGCCGGGTGCGGTGGCGATGGCTGCAATCGTTTCTGTGGGGTGATCCATGGCCGCGGCTCCAGGGTAATATGAGCGGGATAAGATGGTTTAAAACGCTTGGTTTTCCACAGTACTGAAACAACAAAGGCCCCGTAACGGAGCCATTGCTGGATAACCTGACTGATTGGACTCTTTAGTGCTTTTTTCCCGCCATTTGGGCTTCAATCTTGCGAGTAATGTACCACTGCTGACTGATAGACAGAACGTTGTTCACGACCCAGTACAGTACCAGACCTGCCGGGAACCACAGGAAGAAGATGGTGAATACGACCGGCATCAACTTCATGATTTTCGCCTGCATGGGGTCTGGCGGCGTGGGGTTCAGGTGCATCTGCAACATCATGCTGGCACCCATGATAATCGGCAGAATGAAGTACGGGTCCATCACCGACAAATCGTGAATCCACAGCGCGAAAGGTGCGTGGCGCAGTTGCACGCTTTCAAACAGAACCCAGTACAGGGAAATAAACACTGGCATTTGGACCACTATGGGCAAACAGCCGCCCAACGGGTTGATTTTCTCACGCTTGTACAGCGCCATCATTTCTGTCGACATACGCTGGCGGTCATCACCGTACAGTTCTTTCATACGGGCTAACTTAGGCGCTACGGCCCGCATTCGTGCCATAGAGCGGTAACTGGTTGCTGAAAGATGGAAGAACAGGCTTTTAACCAACACGGTCAGCAGTATGATCGATACACCCCAGTTACCGATGATGCCGTGAAACCAGTTCAGCACAACAAACAATGGAAGTGAGATGAAGAACAGCCAGCCAAAGTCCACGGTACGGTCCAGGTTTGGAGCCACCGTTTCCAGCCGATCAATAATTTTTGGACCAACGTAGGCCGATGCGCCTACTTCCACGGTTGTACCAGCGGGTACGCTAGTTGCCGGATACACAAAACCCATAACGGCCAAAGGGCCGCGGCGGGTGGTTTGGAACTGGGCCTGTTGGTCTGGCTCTGGTATCCAGGCTGCCAGGAAATAGTGCTGTAGAAACGCCATCCAGCCGTTGGTGACAGACTGGTTGATCGGTTTGTCTTTAAGATCGTCAAAGTCATACTTTTCATACGGATCTTCAGGCGTGCTGACGACTAATCCCAAGTAAGCTTTGATACCCATGCTGTTCTGGGACGTTGGATCACCGGCCTGGTCACGCACAATTTTGCCGGTAAAGTTCGCTTGCCACTCACTTTCTGACTGGTTATCGATCAAATAGCGAATATCGATCTGGTAGTCATCGCGGTTGAAAGTGAAGCGTTTGATGATATTTACGCCGCTGTCAGTGGTGTAGTTTAAATCCACTGCAAGCTGATTTTTGCCTTCCGCCATCTGGTAGCTATTCTGGGTGGAGCTGTACACCGGTGCATCGCCATTGCGGCTGTTATCCGGGCCATCGCGACCTATTAATCCGCTTTCCAGCACGTATAGCCTGTTTTGGGTATTCGACAGCAGTTTCAATGGCTCGTTGCCGTTCAGTTCTCTGTCATATTGCAGAAGGGAGCTGCTGACGAGATTACCGCTGACTCGGTCTATGGTGATATCAAGCACATCGGTTATGACGTGAACGTACTGATTGCTGACGTTGCCGGCGTTATTTGTACTGCTTAGTGACGTTCCGCTTTCCGGTGTGGCGAACTCATCGGAGCTGCCGGCGTTGGCGTCGGCAGCTTCAGGCAACGTCATAGTGTCGCTGTTGCCAGCGGCAGAAAAGTCCGCCGGCTCGCTGTTTTGAGCAACTGGCACAGGCTGGTGATAGTCCTCGTTCCAGGCGAGTACCATCAAATAACTGACAATTGCCAGGCCGGCAAAAAGTACGATGCGTTTGATATCCATAAATTTACTGTCTGGGTTCGTGAGTTGTTGGAACTTGATGGCGCTTGGCAGAACAGGTATCCGGAACCGGATCATAACCGGAACTCCCCCATGGATGACACCGCAGCAATCGTTTTAGCGCGAGCAAAGAGCCTTTAGCGGCGCCGTGCTGGGTAATAGCTTGGGCAGCGTAATCTGAACAGGTGGGGTAATAACGGCAACGGCTGGGTAGCATCGGACTTAGACAATACTGGTAAAAACGAATGGGCAGTAGCAAAAGCTGGCGCATTATTCCGTTCCTTTTGCTTTACCTGGTGGTATCGAGGCTACGGATGCCGGGGTAGATTGCAGTTTGCTGTATTTGCGTTCCAATCGCTGCCAGAGATCCAGCAGGGCCAGGTTGACCTGATTGTTATCTAACTGGGCTAAGCCCTGACGGCCAAGAACAATGATGTCCAGCGCCGGGAGTTGCTGTTTCAACCTGAATGTTTCACGAATTCGGCGTTTAACACGGTTGCGCTGAACAGCCAGCTTCAGGTTCTTTTTTGCAAATATAAGACCGATTCTGGCATGTCCCAGAGAATTGGGCGTTGCCAGAATCAGAAAATTCCGGTGCGGAATTTTCAGTTGCACGTCATCGAAGACTTTGCCGTAATCAGCCGGTTTGAGCAGGCGATGTGATTTCGGAAAGTTCAAAGCCTTCATGAGGCAGACCAAAATTTACGCAGACAGACGTGCGCGACCTTTTGCACGACGGCGAGCCAGAACTTTACGGCCGTTTGCAGTGGCCATACGGGCACGAAAGCCGTGAACGCGCTTACGCTTCAGTACGCTTGGTTGAAACGTTCTTTTCATGGGAATGATCTCACAATTCTGGATTAGGAATTCAGTCTGTGGTTGGAAAATGAACAACCAAAACAGGAGCGGCATTCTATGCAAATCCCGGTGGGAATTCAACGCTAATAAAAGGGTTGTTTTTATGGACACTGGAATAAGCTCAACGGGCTCGGCCAATTGCCTTTTTCAGCGGGTGCTTCGTTCGAGCAAAAAACCTGAAAACACGTTTAGCTAACTGTAGTAATTGTTCTTTTATAATTCTCTTTAAAGATTGAATACTACTGTTATTACGTAGGCCTTTTTCTGTGGATAAGCGATTTAAAACGATATAAATCATGGAGGTGTCCAGTTGGCGAAGGTGATGATAAGTGCCAGTGGGGGCTGTGGATAAGGGTGATATGAATTGTGGATAACTTAAGACCGAGAATATAGGGTTAGTTATGCACCGTGCGTACTCAGGTTTTCCACAGGGGTTAGTGGTGGATGTACACACACCTCTGTGCGTAACTTTTGTGCTTTTTATTTTCTGTACACAAGGCTGTCAGTAAGTCTATAAGACTATGAAACACATTGTTATTTTTTTCCACAGGCTGTTTATGAATTGCTTCGAGTGCTTTTACTGATGGCCTCGGCAGGGTAGAATCGCGAGTTCTCTTCAAAGGCCGGTGGTGCAAGAATCGCAAGGCCTCAGAAAAACGCAGTGTTTTGTTATCAGGTGGTGCCGATACGGTATGTGGCAGCAATGTCTTGAAGTACTCCGGGACGAGTTTCCGGCACAGCAGTTCAACACCTGGTTGCGACCTTTGCAGCCAGATTTGCTCGATGGCCAATTGGTTCTTTTTGCTCCGAACCGATTTGTAATGGACTGGGTGAATGAAAAATACCTTCGCCGTATCGAAGAAATACTGAAAGAGCTGAACGGTGGCCACGCCCCCAGAGTGGGTATAAAGGTGGGTTCTGCGCCCAAAGCCGGTGATTCAGAGCGCCCCGAGCCGACAGCAACCAATACCAGGCCGGTGATAAAAAACGATCGCGGTGAATCGGTAAGCCAGCAGATCAGGCCGGCAGCGCCCGTAACTGCGCCAGCAGCTTCGCGTCCAAGAACATCTGGTACCCGGCCCGGTGCTCAGGTTGAAGGTGATACAAAGCACCAGGGCTTCCTGAACGAGACATTCACATTTCAGACCTTCATTGAGGGCAAGTCCAACCAGTTGGCCCGCGCTGCGTCTATGCAGGTCGCAGAAAACCCTGGCGGTGCCTATAACCCACTATTTTTATACGGCGGCGTTGGTCTGGGTAAAACCCACTTGATGCACGCGGTGGGCAATGAAATTGTGCGTCGCAATCCGAATGCGAAGGTCGCCTATCTTCGTTCAGAACGCTTTGTGGCGGACATGGTAAAAGCACTGCAGCTGAACGCCATCAACGAATTTAAACGTTATTACCGCTCGGTAGACGCTCTGCTGATTGATGACATTCAGTTTTTTGCCCGGAAAGAGCGCTCCCAGGAAGAATTTTTTCACACCTTTAACGCGTTGCTTGAGGGTGGCCAGCAGGTCATTGTGACCAGTGACCGATTCCCGAAAGAAATTGTGGATCTGGAAGAACGACTGAAATCCCGCTTTGGCTGGGGTCTGACGGTGATGGTTGAGCCGCCGGAGCTGGAAACCCGGGTGGCGATCCTGATGAAAAAAGCCGAGCAGGTGAACGTAAAGCTCAGCAGCGAAGCGGCTTTTTTTATTGCTCAGAAAATTCGTTCGAACGTGCGCGAACTGGAAGGGGCTTTACGCCTGGTAATTGCCAACGCTCACTTTACGGGCTCGGAAATCACGCCGCCGTTTATTCGCGAAAGTCTGAAAGATTTGCTGGCACTGCATGAAAAACAGGTCAGTATTGATAACATTCAACGCACGGTTGCGGAATATTACAAAATCAAAGTGGCGGATCTGCATTCCAAGCGCCGCACACGTAATGTGACCCGTCCGCGCCAAGTGGCTATGTCACTGTCGAAAGAGCTGACGAATCACAGTTTGCCGGAGATTGGCGGTGCTTTTGGTGGCCGAGACCACACCACAGTGCTTCACGCCTGCAAAAAAATCGTAGAATTGCAGGAGAGTGACCCGGGTATTCGAGAAGACTACCAGAACTTTATGCGACTATTGACCAGTTGACAGCTGCGCTACTGCGTTCTGTCTGCCGGCTTTGAACCCTGACAAATTTCACCAAAAGAATGTTGAGTGCCATGAAACTGACGATCAGCCGTGAATCCCTGCTCACCCCGCTGCAAAGCATTGCCGGCGTGGTTGAAAAGAAACAGACCATGCCGGTGCTCTCCAACGTGTTGCTGGTAGCCGAGGACAACACCCTGACCCTGACCGGCACTAATATGGAAGTGGAGCTAGTAGCGCGCATCACTCCGGTTCATATAGATCAGCCTGGGCGTATAACGGTGCCGGCACGCAAGCTTGCGGACATTTGCCGCGCGCTGGGTGAGGAATCGCCCATCGAGCTGGACCAGCAGGGCGACCGCCTGCGTCTGCGCTGTGGCAAAAGCCACTTCACCCTGGCGACCTTGCCGGCCGAGCATTTTCCCAATGTGGAAGACGAAGCTGAGAGTTTCCGTTTGGAGCTGCCGCAAAAAGAGCTGCGGCGTATGTTCGATAGCACCGCGTTTGCCATGGCTCAGCAGGATGTTCGTTATTACTTGAACGGTTTGCTGTTGGAAGTTGCGGCAGATCACGTTCGTACCGTAGCCACCGATGGTCACCGCCTGGCGATGGCCCATCAGGATGTTGAAACCGGTTGCCCAGAGGCGCGTCAGGTGATCGTGCCGCGTAAAGGCGTGCTAGAGCTTGCGCGCTTACTGGATGACGTGGACACACCGGTCACCCTGGTGATTGGCGATAATCACTTGCGCGCAACCGTGGGCAGTTATACGTTCACGTCCAAGCTGATTGAGGGAAAATTCCCCGATTACAACCGGGTTATCCCCCGCGGGGGCGACAAAGTAGTGTTGGCCGATCGCATTACCCTGAAGAATACTCTGCAGCGGGCAGGTATTCTGTCTCATGAAAATATTCGCGGTGTGCGTTTAAATCTGGCCGCCAATGAACTCCAGGTGTTTGCCAATAACCCGGACCAGGAACAGGCGGAAGACGCGTTGCCGGTAGATTATCAGGGTGAAACCCTGCAAATCGGCTTCAATGTCGGCTATCTGATAGACGTCATGAACGCGTTGGATGATGACCAGGTAAAGGTCACTTTGTCGAACCCTAATAGCAGCGCGTTAATCGAATCCCAGACGGATGCTCGTTGCCTCTATGTGGTTATGCCAATGCGTTTGTAGGTTGCCGCGGCACCCCACAAACAGCCGGCGCGAGCACCCCGCGTATAGTCGGTGTATGCAACTCACGGATAAAAAGTTCTGAAAGGTTTTAATAACAGGAGTTCCGGGGCATGGTCACACGTTTAAAAGACGGTATAAAAGGTGCTTTTCGTATTGGTCAGACCATGAGCGTGCTCGGGCGTATTGGGTTTAACTGGGTGCGCGGTGACCGCCCCCCTGCTCCGCGTTTGTTGCGGCAGACCTTTGAGTCCCTTGGTGCCACCTATATAAAGCTGGGGCAATTCATTGCCAGCTCACCGACCTTTTTTCCGAAAGAGTATGTGGAAGAGTTTCAGGGTTGCCTGGATAGCACCCCAAGCCTGCCGTATCGGGTGATCCGCAAAATCATTGAGGAAGAATTGGGCCGTCCGGTGGAAGAGGTGTTCACAGATATAGATCCGGTAGCCTTGGCCTCGGCATCCATCGCCCAGGTGCATGTCGCGAGGTTGATCAGCGGCGAAGAAGTGGTTATCAAGGTGCAAAAGCCCGGCGTGCGCAATATTCTGCTCACGGACCTGAACTTTTTGTACGTATCTGCCCGAATCCTTGAAACTTTAGCTCCAAAGCTGTCGTGGACATCGTTATCCGATATTGTTGATGAAATTCAGCGCACGATGATGGAAGAGTGCGATTTTATCAAGGAAGCCAATAACCTTGAGGTTTTCAGGCAGTTTCTACACGACACTCATAACACCGACGCCACCGTGCCCAAGGTGTATGAGCAGTGTAGCTCCCGCCGCATTTTAATAATGGAACGTTTTTACGGTGTTCCTTTGACCGATCTGGACAGTATTCGCGGATACACAAACAATCCGGAAGGAACCCTGATTACTGCCATGAACACCTGGTTTTCCAGCCTTACGCAATGCGATTTTTTTCACGCCGATGTACACGCCGGTAATCTGATGGTGTTGCGCGACGGTCGGGTTGGGTTTATCGACTTCGGGATAGTTGGGCGAATTTCGCCCGACACCTGGCAGGCGGTGAACGATTTTATTCAGACTGTGCTGGTGGGCAATTTCGACGGCATGGCCGATGCAATGATCCGCATTGGGGTTACTCGACACACGGTTGAAGCCAGTTTGCTTGCTAATGATTTGCGCACGCTTTACTCTAAGATGGATCAGATGGTGCCAGATACCGTTGCTTACACGGCGGACCGGGCCGAAGACGACGTAAATCATCTGCTGATGGATATGGTCAAAGTAGGGGAAAGCCATGGGCTGCACTTCCCGCGGGAATTTGCGTTGCTGTTGAAGCAATTTTTGTATTTTGACCGTTACGTACACATATTGGCGCCGGAAATGGACATGTTCATGGACGACCGCTTAAAGATGTTGCACTAGGGGCTTTGGCCCTTAGTTTTTTTATGGCACTGATTACACTGCAAACCGAACACTTCCGTAACTTGGCGGCAAAGCCTGTCACCTTCTCCCCCGCTTTTAATCTGATATACGGCGCTAACGGCAGTGGTAAAACCAGTTTGCTGGAAGCCATCGGCTACCTGGGCCTGGGCCGCTCGTTTCGCGTCAGTCGCCACCAGGCTGTCGTTCAACATCAACAGCAGCGATTTACGGTGTTTGGCGGCCTGGATGCCGGCACTCTTAATTGTAGTGGTTCCAATTCTGGCGCGTTCAATTCTGGCGCTCCAAATCCTGATACGGGTAACTCCGATGCTCGCAACTCTTGTATTCCGAATTCTGAACTAAAGACGGCACCTGAAGCAGGGGCCTCAAGCTATGCGCATCGCTTGGGTATTTCCAGAGATGTCGGCCTTAAGGAGACAGTTCTAAGAGTAGACGGTGAAGCCGTGCGCAGTCTGTCGGCGTTGGCGCGACATCTCCCGGTATTGGTGATCGACCCGGGAGTATTTGATATTGTGGCCGGCGGCCCCGGTAAGCGACGGCAGTTCTTGGATTGGTCAGTGTTCCACGTGGAACCTTCTTTTGGCGGCGCCTGGCAGCAATGTCAGCGAGTAATATCACAGCGGAACCAAACGCTGAGAAATGGTAGAATAGATGAATCGTTGATGAGGGCCTGGGATGCCCAGTACGACCTGTTAAGCAATCGAGTGACGGATGCCCGTCTTGCAGCGTTTGCCCTGTTTAAAGAGGCCTTCTGGTTGCTTCTCGGGGAAACCGATGCAGCCTGGGCGAATCAACTAAAACTGGAGTTTTATCCCGGTTGGGACCATACCCAACGGTTGTCGGAAGTGCTGGTGAGTCATCGGGATCAAGAACGTCGAATGGGCCACACTTTGTATGGGCCCAATCGAGCTGACATTCGTCTAAAAATACAAGGCTGGCCGGTGGCGGAAATACTGTCCCGCGGTCAGCAAAAAACATTGGTTATTTTGATGAAGATTGCCCAAGGCATGGTTTTACGGCCGTTGGGAAAGCAGGTCACGTTTTTACTGGACGACATAAACGCCGAACTCGATAGTCGACATCGGCAAATGTTGGCCGAAAAATTACGATTGCTGCAGTGTCAGGTGCTC
Source organism: Marinobacter gelidimuriae (assembly GCF_000372805.1). Classification (GTDB taxonomy): domain Bacteria; phylum Pseudomonadota; class Gammaproteobacteria; order Pseudomonadales; family Oleiphilaceae; genus Marinobacter; species Marinobacter gelidimuriae. The sequence continues at coordinate 45,417 of NZ_KB889872.1, forward strand.
ATCACCTCCATCGAACAGCAGACGCCCGACACCTTATGGCCGGGTACAACAACGCCCGATTTCAGAATGTTCCACGTGGAACATGGTCAGGTAACGGAAGAACATTAGCTGGCCGCATTTTTTAATCACGCTGCGGCCATCAGCCTTCAGGAGTTTTTTAATGAGTGAATCAGCCTACAATTCCTCCAGTATCAAAGTACTGAAAGGCCTGGACGCCGTGCGCAAGCGGCCTGGCATGTACATCGGCGATACGGACGACGGCACTGGCCTGCACCACATGGTGTTCGAACTGGTAGACAACTCCATTGACGAAGCGCTAGCCGGCCACTGCACAGAAATCGGAATTCGTATCCATCCTGACGAATCTGTCAGCGTGCACGACAATGGTCGCGGCATTCCAGTTGATCTGCACGAAGGCGAAGGCATTTCTGCTGCCGAAGTTATCATGACCGTACTTCACGCTGGCGGTAAGTTTGACGACAACACCTATAAAGTGTCGGGTGGTCTTCACGGTGTGGGCGTGTCGGTTGTTAATGCCCTATCGTCGGTGTTGACGTTAACCATTCGTCGCAGCGGCAAAGTATACGAGCAGACTTATAACCACGGTGTTCCGGCGGCGCCTTTGCACGAGGTTGGCAGCACTGACGCCAGCGGCACCAAGGTACACTTCATTCCTTCAGAAGCTACGTTCACCAACATCAAGTTTCACTACGAAATTCTGGCAAAACGGGTTCGGGAACTGGCGTTTTTGAACAGCGGTGTACGCATTCGCCTGACCGATGAGCGCAGTGGAAAAGAAGAACTCTTTGAATATGAGGGTGGTTTGAGGGCGTTTGTAGAACACCTGAACACCAACAAAACCCCTATCAATCGGGTGTTCTATTTTACCCAACAGCGTGAAGACGGTATTGAAGTGGAAGTGGCTATGCAGTGGAACGATGCCTTCCAGGAAAATATCTACTGTTTTACCAATAATATTCCACAGCGTGACGGCGGTACGCACCTCGTTGGGTTTCGCACGGCGCTGACTCGTTCTTTGAACAGCTACATTGAGCACGAAGGCTTGGGTAAGAAGGCCAAAGTAAGCACTTCCGGCGACGACGCTCGCGAAGGTCTGACGGCTATCATCAGTGTGAAAGTACCAGACCCAAAGTTTTCTTCCCAGACCAAAGACAAGTTGGTTTCCTCCGAGGTGAAAACTGCTGTAGAACAGGAGCTCTATCAGAGCTTTACAGCTTATCTTCAGGAGCAGCCCAGTGAAGCGCGGCTAATCGTCAACAAGATGATTGAGGCCGCCCGTGCCCGCGAAGCAGCGCGTAAAGCCCGGGACATGACCCGCCGTAAAGGCGCTCTGGATATTGCCGGTCTTCCCGGCAAACTGGCCGACTGTCAGGAAAAAGATCCCGCTCTTTCCGAATTGTTTATAGTGGAGGGTGATTCCGCGGGCGGTAGCGCAAAGCAGGGTAGGGAACGGCGAAACCAGGCGATTTTGCCGCTGAAGGGTAAAATCCTGAATGTTGAAAAAGCCCGATTTGACAAGATGCTGTCATCAGCAGAAGTCGGTAACCTGATTACGGCTCTGGGCTGTGGCATTGGGCGCGAAGAGTTTAACGTTGAAAAACTGCGTTATCATTCCATTATCATCATGACTGACGCCGACGTAGATGGTTCGCACATCCGCACCCTGCTGCTGACCTTCCTGTTCCGTCAAATGCGTGAAGTGATTGAGCGAGGCCACGTGTTCATTGCCATGCCACCGCTTTACAAAGTAAAGCGTGGCAAGCAAGAGCAGTATCTAAAGGATGAAAATGCCCGCGAGAGCTATTTGACCCAGACCGCATTGGAAGGCGCGCAGCTGTTCGTTAACGCCGATGCGCCTGCCATCAAGGATTCTGCTCTGGAAACCATGGTGAAGGACTATCAAGCCGTGATGGCCATGATTGACCGCCTGTCACGGGCTTACCCGTCTAAGGTGCTGGCGCAGATGCTGCACAATAACACCCTCACATCGGAACAGCTGAAAGACGAAGCAGCCGTTGCAAGCTGGGTAGGTCGCTTGGGTAATAACCTGGAACTGGATACCCGCACTGGCACCAAATACGTGTTCTCGGTACATCACGATACCGAGCGCGATCTGTATCTGCCAATGGTAACCGTGCATTTGCACGGCATGGCCCACGAGCACGTTTTTAGCCATACGTTCTTTGAGGCGCCGTCTTACAAAGCCATCGCCCGCCTGGGTGAAACCCTGGACGCTCTGGTTGAAGAAGGAGCTTACGTCCAGCGTGGTGAGCGTAAGCAGGCTGTTTTGTCGTTTGAAGGCGCCCTTGCCTGGCTGATGAAAGAAGCTCAGCGCGGCCTGACCCTTCAGCGTTATAAAGGTCTGGGCGAGATGAACCCGGAACAGCTGTGGGAAACCACCATGGACCCGGAATCCCGCCGTATGATGAAAGTGACCATTGCAGACGCTTTCGCCGCTGACCAGATGTTCACCACGTTGATGGGCGACGATGTTGAGCCGCGCCGTAACTTCATTCAGACACACGCTTTGGAAGTGACCAACCTGGATATCTGATCTTTCTAAAATTCGGGATAAAAAAACGGCGAAGATTTACATCTTCGCCGTTTTTTTATACTTGAAATTTACTTTATTTATCAGCTAGATGAGAAGCCATTACCTGTTCTAACTTATAACCCGTCAAGCGGCTGATGGTGCGCCACAAATACCAGAAAATAAGCATCATCATCACCATAGAAGGAATGGCAATCATCGGATAGCTGACCAGCGTCATTCTCCCCAGTTCCTCGTTGAACGCTTGGGTGCCGGCGTCACTGGTCACAATCCAGCGTGCAAGCACGTAGTTCATGATGGATGAGAACAGAAAAGTAGCGGCAAAAAAGTAGCTGGCGTTCAGCAACCGGGCTTCAAATTCTGCGACTTTGCCCTTCTCTGCCAACGTTTGGTGAATCTTATCCACGTCCAGCACGTTGGGGTTGTACAGCAAGGTGCGCACCAGTGGGTAACGGGTGCGTGTAGACACCAGCACTGCCAGACCAATCACCGCAGGCACCGCGGCTTCTTTGATGGCCAGCCAGCCGGCGTCCAGTTCCAGCAAGCCAATGCCGCCGGTGAGGGTCACACTGATTATCCCCAACAGGGCGATAAAGTTCTTTTTTCCATAGCGAATTAATTCAAACAGACCCCAGCCCAGGGGAAACGCCAGGCCAACAATCAGCGCATTTACGCTGCCCAGGTATTCATCGCCGCTGAACTTCATCAGAATAACGGAAGGGATAACAATACTGACCAGCAGGTCTATCCAGGGCCTGGGTTTGTGATCGGATACAGATGCAGTATTCGGTGACGTCATGATTCTGCCTGGTTAATGAAACGGCGACGAGGCTGGCAAAGTTACGCGAGCCTCACTGGGCACAGTATACGAGAAATAAGGGCACCTGGGTAAATACGCCGAGCCTGGCACGGTCGATTCAATTTCTGGTGACTAACAGACACAAAAAAGCCGGGCACTTTGCCCGGCTTATCAGAGTAAGCGAGTGCGGATTAGGCGCCAGCTTCTTTCAAACACTGCTCCAAAATGGCCAAACCTTCTTCCAGTACCTCGTCTTCGATGGTAACCGGCATCAGAAAACGTAGCGTGTTGCCGTACAAACCACAGCCAAGCAAAATCAACCCTTTGGCTTTGGCAAGTTTGGTAATAGCTCCGACCAGCTCTGGCATGGGTTTGTGGGTATCTTTACTTTCTACCAATTCAAACGCGGCCATGGAACCCAGGGTACGCACGTTGTCAACGTGGGCAAACTGCTCCTGCCACTGGCTGAAGCGTTGGTTCAGTTTTTCGCCCAGGCGCTGGCTTTTGCCCAGAATATCCTCGGTCTCGAATACTTCAAACACCGCTAGCGCAGCTGCACAGGCAGTGGGGCTGCCGGCGTAGGTGCCGCCCAAAGAGTTGGGACCACACGAGTCCATGATTTTGTCGGTGCCCACAATGGCAGAAATTGGCATACCGTCGGCCATGCTCTTGGCCATGGTCATCATGTCTGGTTCAACGCCTGTGTGCTCAATTGCAAACATCTTGCCGGTACGGCCAAACCCGCTTTGTACTTCATCCACAATCAACACGATGCCGTTGTCATCGCAGATTGTGCGCAGGGCTTTCATAAAGCTGGTAGGTGCCGGGTAGAAGCCGCCCTCGCCCAATACGGGTTCAATAACAATGGCGGCGGTGTTGCGGGCCGGTGAGTCCGCTTTCATGGTCATGGCCAGGCCACGCAGCGCTTCGTCTTCGCTGACGCCGTGATAGGGCACTGGATAGGGAGCCCGGTACACCATGCCCGGCATGGGGCCGAAGTCGGTCTGGTAAGGAGCCGCTTTGCCGTTCATTGCCATGGTCATGAAGGTGCGGCCGTGATAGCCGCCATCGAAACAAATCACGTTAGTGCGACCGGTCGCTGCGCGGGCAATCTTCACCGCGTTTTCCAGGGCTTCGGCTCCGGAATTGGCCAGCATAACTTTGGCGTGGCCGCGAACAGGTACCACGTCGCTGAGTTTCTGCGCCAGCCGCACATAGCCCTCGTAGGGCATGACCGTCTGGCAAGTGTGCATTAGTTTGTCCAGCTGGGCTTTTATTGCTTCCACCACTTTCGGATGGCGGTGGCCGATGTTCAGCACGCCAATACCGCCGGCGAAGTCGATCATGCGTTTGCCGTCTGCATCCCACAGCTCGGCGTTGGTGGCATGGTCTGCAAACTGCTCGTTGGGGCTTGCGGCTCCGGCGGCTACGTAACGTTCTTTAAGTGCTTGAAGTTCTTTGTTACTCACGTTGCTGTTCTCCCTGAGTGGGTATATTTGGACGAACCTGGATTAAATTTGGTTCGATTTATTGCAAAATTATGAGAGCTACGGTAGCACAAAACAACGCTATTCTCCAGTTTGGCTGCGGAACTGGAGCTGCGCCAGGCGCTGGTAGAGGCTGTTTTCCTGCATTAATTGCTGATGGCTGCCCACCGCCAGTAAACGGCCTTGGTCAAACACCGCAATGCGATCTGCATCCCGCACCGTGGCCAGGCGGTGGGCAATCACCAGCGTGGTACGGCCGGTTGTGAGTGCTGGCATGGCCTGCTGAACCAGGTTCTCGCTATGGGCATCCAGCGCGCTGGTGGCTTCGTCTAGCAGCAGAATGGGAGCATCCGCCAATAGCGCACGGGCAATGGCCAGGCGTTGCTTCTGGCCACCGGACAGCCCCAACCCGCCATCACCCAGTCGGGTTTGGTAGCCGTCGGGTAGAGCCACGATAAACTCATGGGCGTGGGCAATGCCGGCGGCCTCTTCGACATCTGCCTGAGTCGCCTGCGGACGTGCGTAGCGAATGTTATCGGCAACCGTACCGTGGAACAGCGCAGGGTTCTGTGGCACCAAGGCAAAGCAGCAGCGCAGGGCTTGCAGTGATACATCACGGGTATCCGTGCCATCAATGCGCACGCAGCCGCCGCTGGGTTGATAAAAGTGTAGCAGTAGATCAAACAAGGTGGATTTGCCCGCCCCTGATGGTCCCACGATCGCTAACGTCTCGCCTGCCCGCACCTCAAGGCACACGTCCTGCAGGGCGGGTTGAGCACTGCGGCCCGGGTAGCTGAACGTCAGGTGTTCAAGACGTATTCCACCTTTTACCGGCTGAGGAAACTGCTCGGGTAAATCGACCGCGCGCTGAAACTCAGACTTGGTCTGCAATAGTTCGAACAGTCGTGCGGCCGACCCTGCCGCCCGTTGCAGTTCTCCGATCACTTCGCTGATGGCGCCGGCGGCAACACCTACTAATAAGCTGTAAAATACAAAGGCGGCCAGCTCGCCTGGTGTAATGCGGCCGTAAATCACATCCAGACCCCCAATCCAGATCACCACGCCCACCGCTCCCATCACCAGAGTAATGGCCATGGTGGTTAGCCAGGCGCGCTGGCGAATGCGGGCATGGGCGATATCAAAGGCGTTTTCAGAAACTTCAGAAAAATGCTGGCGGTCGTGGGGCTGATGGTTAAACGCCTGCACGGTTTTTATCTGGGTTAAATTTTCGCCCACGTAGCTGCCCACATCGGCTACCCGGTCTTGGCTTAAGCGCGACAGCTGCCGCACGCGGCGGCCAAAAATAACGATGGGCACAATCACCAGCGGAAAACCCAGCACTATTACTGACGCCAGCTTGGCGTTGGTGATAAACAACAGCAGCAAACCGCCGACCAGCATCAGCGCGTTTCGCAGCGCAATCGACACCGTGGAGCCAATCACTGATTGCAGCACCGTGGTATCAGCCGTAAATCGCGACTGTATTTCCAGCGCCCGGTTGCTCTCGAAAAATCCTGGGTTCAGATCAATCAAGTGGTTGAACACCCGTTTACGGATATCGGCGACTACCCGCTCGCCAATCCACGACACCAGATAAAACCGGGCGAAAGAACCCGCCGCCAGGCCAAGAACCAAAACAAAAAACAGTCCCACAGCCCGCGCCAGATTGGCCGGTGACTCGGTGGCCAACCCTTGGTCCACCAGAATACGTAGCCCCTGACCTAATCCAAGGGTGATTCCCGCCGTAATAACTAGGGCCACTATCGCACCAGCAACGGCTTTGCGATAGGGATGAATAAACCCGACAACCAGTTTCAAAGCCTCGCGATGAACGGTGTTGATAGTGTGCCTCCTGATGAGTGGGTACTGTAAACTCCCGCAGACTTACGATCTGTATTGCCAAAGGGTTTATCATACGCCCCTCTGCTCTGTGACCATTAAGGAATCTCTGTGCGCCCCTACGCCGATAACGACTACCCTGCCAACCATAAGCCGGACTGGAAAATCATCGCCGGCCTGTGGCCCTACCTGGCGGAATACCGTGGCCGGGTGATACTGGCGGTCAGCATGCTGATCATGGCGAAAGTGGCCATAGTCACTACGCCGATTGCATTGAAATACATCGTCGATTATCTGGATCAAAATCGTGGCGCTGACATGGTGCTGTGGATCCCGCTGATGTTAGTGCTGGCCTATGGCGCGCTGCGTTTTGGTAGCACCCTGTTCAATATTGTGCCCACCCTGCTCGAAATCGCGATGGTGGCAGGCATTCTGCTGGTCGCCTTCAACGTCAGTTACGTGCTGGCGATACTGGTGTCAGTGGTGGTATTCGTGGTTTTTTCTATCCGCGTGACCGAATGGCGCACGGCCTTCGTGCGCGAAGCCAACAACCGCGACAACCAGTCTAACTCCCGTGCTATCGACAGCCTGCTGAACTACGAAACCGTTAAATACTTTAATAACGAGCGCTTTGAAGCCGAGCAATACGACGAAGATCTGGATTTGTGGGAGCAGGCGAGGCTTAAAAACCGCACGTCTATGGCGGTGCTGAACATTGGCCAGGCGTTTATTATTGGGTCCTCTATGGTGGCCATTATGGCCATGGCCGTACGCGAAGTGGCCAGTGGGCAGATGACCCTGGGCGACTTCACCATGGTGAATGCCTACCTGATCCAGTTGTTCATTCCGCTGAATGCTTTGGGGTTTGTGTACCGCGAAATTCGCCAGTCACTGGTGAATGTAGAGCGCCTGTTCGGTTTATTGGGCGACAAGCCGGCGATTGAAGACGCCGCCGATGCCAAAGCCCTGGCGATCACAAAAGGTGACGTGCAATTCCACGACGTGCGCTTCAGCTACCATCAGGAACGGGCCATTTTGAAAGGCGTGAACATCACCATACCCGCAGGCCACACCATTGCGGTAGTTGGCGCCAGCGGTGCTGGTAAATCCACCTTGGCACGGCTGCTGTTCCGCTTTTTTGATGTAAACAGCGGCAGCATCACCATTGATGGGCAAGACATTCGCAACATTACCCAAGATAGCCTGCGCTCGGCCATTGGTGTGGTGCCGCAAGACACCGTGCTGTTCAACGACACCCTTTACAGCAACCTGGCCTACGGCCGCCCCGGCGCCAGCGAAGCCGAAATACACCACGCGGTCCGCCAGGCCAACCTGGATGGGTTTATCCGTAGCCTGCCGGATGGCTATAGCACCAGAGTGGGTGAACGTGGACTGAAGCTTTCCGGTGGCGAAAAACAACGCGTTGCCATTGCTCGTGTATTACTGAAAAACCCGCCGTTGCTGATTTTGGACGAAGCCACTTCATCGCTGGACTCGATCTCTGAACAGGCCATTCTGGATGCCCTTAACGAGGTTACCCAACAGCGCACGACGTTGGTAATCGCGCACCGCCTATCCACTGTGCGCGACGCCGACACCATTCTGGTGATGGACGAGGGCCAGATTGTGGAGAGCGGTGGGCATAATGAGTTGCTGGCGAAAGATGGTTACTACGCAAGGCTTTGGTTACAGCAACAGCATAGCGATGATGAAACATCAGCAGAGAATTAAATGCCAGCGTCACCGCCATAGCAGCATTATCAGTTCACTGGTGTCGCACCAAGCACCGCACCCAACCCCGAAGCCCGCACCACCTGCTGCCCCACGCTGTCGCTGAATACGCTGGCGTCACCGGTTATCAAACTGAACCAGTTTCTTGCCCGGGTAATGCCGGTGTAAATCAGCTCTCGCGTTAATACCGGGCTTACTCGGTCGGGCAGTATCAGGCAGGTGTGGTTGAACTCCGAACCCTGGGCTTTATGCACGGTCATGGCGTACACGGTTTCCAGCTGTTGCAGTCGGCTGGGTGAAATCCAGCGGATGTCGCCGCTGCCGTCGCTGGTGGGAAAAGCCACGCGCAACACTGTCTGTGTTTTCTCGTCATCGCTTTGCGGGTCCGTGACCGCGCCCATGGCCAAGGGAACGCTGAAGGTAATGCCGACGTCGCCGTTCATCAGCCCCAGGTTGTAATCGTTACCGGTAACCAGCACCGGCCGCCCGGCGTACCAGCCTTCGGCTCGCGGAATCAGCCGTTGCGCCAGCAGGTGACGGGCGATCAAGTCGTTCAGCCCATCTACGCCCCAGGGCCCTCGGCGCAGGGCGCAAAGTATTTGAAAATCACTGAAAGCTTGCAATACCGATTTGGCCAGTTGGTCCCACTGCCCGGTTGTGCTGTTGCTGTCCAGATTGTGATCCTGCATCAGTGTTAAGTAGCGGCGGTAACCCACCGGTGGCGGAAGAGGCTGGCCGTTGCCATCAACTCGTCCTTCCCCGTTATTATTGAACGCCTGCTGGCTACCACTGACCGCATGGCCACAGATCAGCGCTTGGGTGCTCTCCAGGGATGATTTTTTGCTGCGGCCATTCAGCCACACTACGTCCTCAAAGGTTGCGTCACGGGCCTGCTGCAGGGTGTCGGCGCTCAGCGTGTTGGTGTTAACCGCTTCGGCCAGATGGCGAATGCCGCTGCCTTCGGCAAAGCGGTAACTCTTACGCAGCATGGCCACCGCCTGGTCCAGAGGCTGGCCGTTTGAACCCTGCAAGACCGCTGGAATGTCGGTGCCGGTGACGGCTTTCAGCCATTGCACTGTTGCTGGCAGATAATGCCCGTCAGACGCGCGCTGGCACAATTCGCCCAGCACCGCACCGGCATCTACCGAGGCTAGCTGATCTTTGTCGCCCAGAAGTATCAGCTGGGCGCTTGCCGGCAGTGCATCGAACACCGACGCCATCATATCCAGATCCACCATGGAGGCTTCGTCAATCACCAGAATATCCACCAACAGGGGGTTGTCCCGGTTGTGGCGGAATTTGCGAGTGTTCGGACGGCTGCCAAGCAGCCTGTGCAGGGTGGTTACCTTGGTGGGTATATCCGCCAATGCGACCTGCCCCGGTAATTGTGCCAAGGGCAGCCGGCTGACAGCGCCGCCGATGGATTCGTTCAGTCGCGCCGCGGCTTTGCCTGTCGGCGCGGCCAGGCGAATGCGGTACTTTCTACCTTTCTTCCCGTCCCGCCCTTCCCGCTCCGGTGACTCGCCTGCGACTGACTGCAAGGCCGCAAGCAGGTTGACCACAGTGGTGGTTTTGCCGGTGCCGGGGCCGCCGGTAATCACTGCAAAGCGGTTGCGGGCCGCCAGGGCACAGGCCAGCTTTTGGTAATCGACAGAGCTTTGGGGATTCTGCGAGTTTAAAGCGCTTTGAGAATTTTGAGAGCTTTGAGAATTTAAAGAGCCCTGCGGTTTAAACAGCACGTCCAGCGCCTGGGTCAAAGTGGCCGCCGCGGGCGATAGCGGGTCAGTCAGAGGGGATGGCTGCGCCAGTCGCTGTTGAATGCCGGCAGCAATGTACTGTTCGTAGCGCCAGAAGCGGCGCAGGTACAGCCGGGTTCCACTCAGCACCAGCGGCGTGGTGTGCGAGCCATCACTGACCGCTAACGCATCGTTCAGTACGGCAAGGCACTCCGGCACGGACACCTGTGCCAACAGATCACTTGGCCGGGTTTGGCCAGGGTCGGTGTTTGTCGGATCTGCGAAAAGCTCTTTATCAGAACTGGCCCGGCTTGCCTTGTTCTGGCTGCTGGCTGCCGTTGGCTCTTCGGGCGGCAGTGACAATGTTGTTGCGGCATCAGCCATCAGAGTCGCAAGGTCCACGCACACGTGGCCGCGGCCCACTTGATGGGAGACCAGTGCGGCGAGCAGTAAAACCAGTGGTGCCGGTGCTTTACCCTGTTCGTCTGATAAATCCCGGATCAGCTGCGCAAAGCGTACGTCTAGCGGGCGTATCCAGCCGGCTTGTTGCCATGCGTCCAGCTGTTCTAGCAGAGCATCGGTGTGCTGCAGGGCAAGCCTGTTATCACGGGAGCTGGCGACAACAGGTGTCGTCTCGTCCAGATCAAAGGCAAACTGGTCATCGAAATTCCGGGTTTTGCTCATGCTGCTTCCTCCGCGGCGGCGGCTTCGCCATCAAACATGGCATCCAGTTGCTCCATCAAGGCTTTCGGTGGCTTGTCGCAAAACGCCCCGGCTCCGGGCGCATGGATGCCGCGCAAAAACAGATAAACCGCACCGCCCACGTGTTGATCGTAATCGTAATCTGGCAGACGTGCTTTCAGCAGCCGGTGCAGGGCCAGCAGATAAAGTACATATTGCAGGTCATAGCGTTTTTCTAAAATGGCTTCGCCCATGGCCTGGTTGGTGTAGGCGCTGTCGTTGTCACCCAGCACATTGGATTTGTAGTCCAGCACGTAATACTGCCCGTTGTGTTCAAACACCAGATCAATAAAACCTTTGAGCATGCCGTTGAAACGCCCGCCTTCTACTCGTGGACGGTCAGCGCCATTGAGGGTGTGTTGGGTAACCAACTTGTCCAGTGCGCGGGTGCTGACGTTGCGGCTTTCAAACCAGAACTCCAGTTCCGGGCGCAGCGTTTTCAGGCTGGCCAGGCTGGTGCTGTCGCCGCTATTACTGCTGTCACTGCCATGGCCCAGCGGCAGCGGCTGGCGGATCAGCGCGAGTATCCAATGTTCCAGAGTGTCTACCCAATCGCTCCAGCCCCGGGTACTGCAGCGGCGGGTGAGCTGTTCTCGCAGCAGCGGTGGGTTGTCCACAAGGTGTTGCAGGCCCTGTTGTACACACCATTCCAGAATATCGTGCAGAAAGGTGCCGGGGCCTGCGCCTTTGGGAAAATAGTGCAGGCTGTGGCTGAGCACAATGGCAGCGTCTTCTTCATCGTTGGTGTGCGTGCTTTCTTCGAGCAGGTTCTGGGTTTCAGCGTCTTCGAACTCGCTGTCAAACACAATGCCGGTGCCAGACAGGCCGCCGTATTCCAGGGATGAGTAGCTGGCAATCCACCAGTCTTCGCGAGCCTCGCGGGTAGACACCCGTGCGAGCCCCAGGGCTCCAGGCGCCGGTTCTGCATAGTGCTGGCCGGTGGCTTCCGGTAACGATTCCACGAAGAGTTCGCTGTGGTCAACGGCCAGCTGCTGCAGGGCGCCACTCAGCGAGTGTTTGGCGGCAGGGTTACCGCTTAGCAGATACCCCAAGCCGCTAAGCTGCCAGTTTTCAATTTCGGTCACGCCTACCCAGGTGGCAAACCGGGCGCGAGTCAAGGCGACGTAGAGTTTGCGGATGTCTTCGCCCAGGCGCTCTTTGTCCGCCTGTTCGACGTCGTTTGGTGTGGGGTCGAACACGGTGATCAGCTGGTCGTTGTCGTCGTGATAACGCACAAACGCCTGTTTCTCGTTTTCAGCGCGGCAGGCGGTGCCAAAGGGCAAAAATACCAGCGGGTATTCCAGGCCTTTGGATTTGTGAACGGTGATCACTTTTACCAGGCCGGCGTCGCTTTCCAGGCGCAGGGTGCGGTGTTCGTCTTCGTCGTCGGCGGCCCGCAGAATGGCGGTGAAGTGGTGCACCAGTGCGTGTTCGCCGTCTAGCTGCAGGCTGTCTTGCTGCAGCAGCTCGGCAATGTGCAGAATGTCGGTTAGCCGGCGCTCGCCGCCGACGCGCTGCAGCAGCCTGCCGGGTACGTCAAAGTCCATCAGGAAACTGCGCAACATGGGCAGCACTCCCTGGCTTTGCCACTGCTGCTGGTAGCCCATGAAGCGCTCGATTTCACGCTCCAGGGCCATCTCGTTGGTCAGTAGCTGGTCAAGATAGGCCCAGGGCAAGCCGAGGGTTGGTGTGGCCAGGGCCGCGCGTGCATAGGCCAGCTGGCGGGGTTCGGCAAAGGCTTTTAGCCAACACAGCACTTCTTTTGACTCTGGAGACGCCAGTACCGAATCCCGGTCAGACAGGTACACGCTTTTTATTCCCCGTTGCCCTAGTGCATCTCGTACCGCTGCAGCTTCTTTACGGTTGTTCACCAGAATGGCAATGTCTTTGGGTTCTACCGGCTCGATGTCACTCAGGTCGGTTTCCAGCGCAAAACCGGCCAGACTTTGCTGCCCTAACGTCAGCAGGCGCGTAATTTCACTGGCGCAGGTGCCAGCCACATCAAGGGTGGCGTTGCCTTTGGCCAGGCCTTTGCGATTGCCGCTTTTGTCGGTGTTTTCGCTTTCACTGGCCCACAGCGTCAGGCTGGGTTGCAGCTCGCCGTTGGTGGCCCAAAGGCGCTTGGTGCCGTTGGCCTCTACCGCCTGAAATGGCAGCGCTGAGGCATTGCCTTTGCCGAATAGAAAAGCGCCTTCGGGGCTGTGTTGGTCGCCATACTCGAACACCCGGTTCACCGCCGCCACCATAGGCCGGGACGAGCGGAAGTTGCGGCCCAGTGTCCAGGTACGGTCGCGGGCGCCGGTGCGGGCGTCCAGATAGGTGTAAATGTCGGCGCCGCGGAAGCCGTAAATGGCCTGTTTCGGATCGCCGATCATGAGTAGGCAGGTGTCCGGATGATTCTCTGCCACCCGGTAAATGCGGTCGAAGATGCGGTACTGAACCGGATCGGTGTCCTGAAACTCGTCTATTAACGCGACCGGGAACTGGCGGCGGATGGTGGCCGCCAGTTGATCACCACGGGGGCCGTGCAAAGCGTCATCCAGCCGGGTGAGCAGGTCATCAAAACCCATTTCCGAACGCTTCTGTTTTTCCGATTCCAACCGCGCCGCAATCCAATGGGTCGAGTGGCGAAGAATATCGGCCTCGGCGCTGGGCAGGTTCTCGCGAAAGGCGATCAGTTCTGCGATAACGTCAAAAGCCTGGTGATGTGGCACATCGCCATCGCCTTTGAGTTTTGTCGCAAGCACGTCTGGTGTCTGGTTCTGAAAGCCGGCTTTCTCCAGCCCGACCGGGTAGAGTTCATCGGAGTTTGCCCAGTCTAGTAATGTGTCCCAGGCCGTAATCATCGGTTTCATACTGCCGCCGTGCAGGCGTTTGCTTTTGTTCAGTGCCAGCAGCATGTCGGTCACTTCGGGCTTCCAGTCCGCCCAGGGGTGGGCTTTCAGTGTTTGTGACTGCTCTTTGCGCTGCTGCATTGTGGCCTCAATCAGCTGTTCTACATCGCCGCTAGTCGCGTCGAGAGAATCAACAGCCAAGAGCAGATTGCGCACCGCCTTTTGCAGTTGGTCCGGGGTTTTCCAGTGGTCAATAACCTCGTCCATCAGCTCCGCTGATAACGGATAGATAAACGTACGCCAGTAATCCCGCACCACTTCGTCCATCAGGCTGCTTTGGTCGGTTTCCAGGGTAAGCCGGAACAAGCTGCCGCTGTCGAAGGCGTGTTCGCTGAGCATTCGGTTGCACCAGGCGTGAATGGTAGACACCGCGGCTTCGTCCATCCACTCCGCTGCCAATAGCAGTTTTTTGCGGCAGTCTGGCCAGGTGGCCGGATCTGGATAGCTGTCATCCCGCAGCTGGTGAATCAGCGCGGTTTCTGCCGTAGGCGTGGTGCTGCCGGCGGCATTGGAAAACACCTCGGCGGCCTGGGTCAGCCGAACGCGAATGCGATCCCGCAGCTCTTTGGTGGCAGCGTCGGTAAAGGTCACCACCAGCAGGTTTGGCGGTACCAGGCCCGCGGCCAGGGCGCTGCCTTCCGGCTGACTGTGGCCCAGTACCAGGCGCACGTACAAAATGGCAATGGTGAAGGTTTTGCCGGTGCCGGCGCTGGCTTCAATCAGGGTGCTGCCGTTCAGGGGGAGCGCGAATGGGTCAAGATTGGGGTTTGGTTTTACTATAAAAGGTGTAGTAGCCGTCATACCTTGTCCTCAAACTGACCGGCGGCGGATTTGTCTTGCTCGGCTTCCCACAGGGGCACGTAGAGCTCGTGCAACAGGGCTTCAAATTCGCCGCTTTCCAGCAGCAGTTCAGCGCTTTCAAAGGCGCCGCGCAAATAGCCGGTGTCGCGTTCCAGCGCGGTGGTGTACGCCTGTTCGGCGTCGCTGATGGCGCGTTCGTGCTCACCGAGAAACTTTTTGCTTTGGTAAAAGCTGTAAATCCAGGCGAAACCGGCTTCACAGTGCACCGGTAACGCGCGGGTGCTCGCGTCCATCCAGCGCGCCAATATGGCGTCCAGGTGCTTACTTGCCGTTTCCTTTGCCAGAGGTGCGAAGCGCACATTGCGCTTTTCTTCTTTGCCCAGAATCAGGGTTTCAAAGGGCTGCGCTGCGATTTGCCCGGCCAGGTGAATCACCCAGTCGCGCATCAGATTGGCGTAGCGAATTTTTTTGGTATTGCCGCTGCCAGTGAGCAGGCTGGAGCCCGCGATGACCAATCGGCAGAGTTTGCCTTCGTGGTTGCGGCGCAGGTGATCAATCAGGTCCAGCACCTCCACCGAGCCGGTGCTGTTGGCCAGACGATATTCAAACGCCAGCGGTTCGCCGACTTCCTCGGGCCATTCGGCCAGCGCGCTTTGATAACGTTCGAACAAATTTGGCAGGCGGCCAGACAGCTCGTTGCGCAGCCGGTGCTCGGTGGTGCCCATGCCCAGGTCACCGCGCCGGGCCATGCAATCCAGGGTGGTTTCCAGGCGGTGTTCCAAGTCTTCCTCGCTACTGGCTTTTAGCAAACCCTGCTCAATCAGTTCGGTGTCCAGGCGCCATCGGTCAAGGCCGTTCAAATCAAAGTTTTCGGTGTCGGTATCGTCGTCTTCCACGTCTTCAAAGCGCACCTGAAGGCGGCGCTGGTAAAACGTGTCTATCGGTTTTTTCAAAAAACCGGACAGGTCATTCAGGGTGACGGGTTCTTCCGGCTGCTGGTACGCTAATGCCTGCTGCTGCGCGTCCGTCGAGACAGTGCCGTGGGCACGTCGCCATTCGTGTTCGTAGGTGAACAAGCTGCGGGCGTGTCGGGTTTGGGGAAAATAGTCGCGGCTGAACGGTTGTAGCGGATGGCAGGTCGTCAGTGCGTCCGTTACCGCGACATCGGGTTGCCCTGGCAGTTGCCACAAGCCGTTCAAGTGATCCTGCAATTGGCCCACCAGCACCGATGGCGGCCTTGGTGAGTCGTCGCGAATGCTGCGCCCTACCCAGCTGATGTAAAGCTGTTCGCGGGCAGACAGCATGGCTTCCAGAAACAGATAGCGATCGTCTTCCCGGCGGGAACGGTCACCGGGCCGATAGTCCTGCGCCATCAGGTCGAAATCTACCGGCGGCCGCGAGCGCGGGTAATCGCCGTCGTTCATGCCCAGCAGGCACACAGTGCGGAACGGTATGGCGCGCATGGGCATCAGTGTGGCGAAGTTCACTTTGCCGGCCAGAAAACGCTGGTTCAGGCCGCCTTCATCCAGGCCGTCCAATAGCACGTCTTTCACAATGTTCAGAGGCAGCCGCTGTTGCTCTAACCCCGCGGCCAGTGTGTCTTCCAGCCACTGTTCCAACTGGCGGCGAAAGCGGTTCAGCAGCAAAAGGTCATGGCCTTCTACCTTGTGGAAAAACTGTTCCAGCATGGCGGCGAACAGCGCTTCCCATTGTTGCGGTGTGCGGCTTGCCTGTAGGTCTTGCCACACTTTTTCCAGGCGGTAAACAAAGTCGCCAAGGCGCCCGGCCAGGCTGGCCTGCAAACCGCCAATCTCGCCGTAGGGCTGAACGCCAGCCCAGGGCTCGTCGTCGCCCATGCCGTAACCGAGCAGCATCGAACGCAGTCCGGATTGCCAAGTGTTGCGATCCAGATCGGCTGGCAGCTCCAGGCTTTCCCGGTGGGCACCGTGCAGGCCCCAGCGAATATTGGCACCTTCTACCCAGCGCCGCGCCAAGGGGATTTCCTCTTCGGCAATCTCGAACCGATCGCGAATGCCAGGCACTTCTAACAGGCTGATGATTTCGCTCACCCCAAAGCGGTGTCGCGGCAGCGACATCAGGGTTTCCAGGGCTATCAATACCGGTTCGTGGTTGCGCTGGCCCTGATCGGAAATGGTAAACGGAATATGGCGTTTGCGCCCGGCGGTATAGCGGCCAAACACCGCCTGAATGTGGGGTGCATACACGTTGATGTCGGGCACCATTACCATGATGTCGCGGGGGCGCAAGGTGGCATCGGCGTTAAACGTGGCCAGCAGCTGGTCGTGCAGTATTTCCACTTCACGCTGCGGGCTGTGGGCGTTGTGAAACACCATGGAATGGTCATCTTGCAGATCAAGCTCGCGTTGTTCATCGCGAATTTCCTGTAGCGGCGTCAGGTTGTAAATATCGTTCTGCAATTGGTTAAGCAGGCAGGTTGTCTGACCTGCACCGTGCTCGGAAAAGATGTCGATCTTCTGATCCGGCGTCTGGAAGCTGTTGCGGTACTCGTCAGGGTTGTCGAATTCGTCCAGCAGGCGAATGTAATCCCGGCCCTGTTTACCCCAGGCCGCCAACAGCGGATTGGCGTGTTGGTGCAGCTGGTCGACATCGTCAATCTGCGACAGCGTGGGGTGGCTGGCACCGCGCTTGCGCTCAGCTTTGAGCAGTTCGCGATCGCTGACAATATCGGCCCAGTAGAACTGCGAAGGGTTGTGAACGCAGAGCACTACCTGGCTAAAACGGCTAAGCACGTATAGGGCTTCAAGCGCCTGGCGTGGCAAAGACGATACACCAAACACCACAATGCGTTTTGGTAAGCGGCTCGGATGGGAAGGCGCGGCAACCTGTTGGCCCTGTTTCATAAAACGGGTGTGAATCTGCGAGCGGCTGGTGTGTGCTTCGGCGCCGGTGTCTTCCACCAGCTTGCGCCACAGCATTGGCTGCCAGCGGGTGTCTTCCTCAATCGGCTTTTCGCCGTTACGGGTGCTGATTACTACATCACGGCCATGCTCCCAGGCCGCCAGCCAATCGGCGCGGAACACCTGGTACTGGTCAAACAGATCCGCCACTTTCTCTGCCAGCTGGAATGCCCGCAAATCGGTGTCGCTGCCGTTCAGAAAGCGCGCCAGCGGGTTGAACGCCTCATCTGTGAGAACAAGTTCCGGTAACAGCCGGTAAAGCCGCCACACCAGCCGGCGTTTATCAAAGGGGGATTGCTCTGGCACCTCGCCGTCCGGCAGCACGGCGCGGTAGGCCTGCCAGATGAATCGCGCCGGAAACAGAAAATCCATACCGGCGGCAATGCCCAAGCCACCTTCGCTGCCATTCTCTGAGCGCTTTTCCGCCAGCGCCAGCTTTAGCCACTGGGCAATACCGTTGCTTTGCACCAGAAACGTCTCGCTTTGCAGCGGCGGCAGTGGGTTTTGTTGGCAGATAAACACCACTGCCCGGCGCAGATCTTCTAGATGATTGGCGTGAACGGCGTGAAAACCGGGGGTAATATGGGAGTTTTCACTGGTGGCATTTGTGGACGGAGCGGCCATGGTCTTCCTTGTCTGGTATGGGGTTCAATCCCGATGCGTCAGCTTAGCGTATGTGACCACAGAAGCGGACAGTCTGAAACCCTGCGCGATGGAAAATCGTCGCAAGGTAAATACCTTACTGAACGGGTGATCATGAGCAGAATAGAGTTGGTCAAAAGTGCTGTGAATGAACAGCTGAACGACAGTTACGATCTGCTGGCCATGCGACTGCTGTTCTCGCCAGAGCACGTTGTTGTAAACATACAAAAGGAAAGCGTAACTATTCAGCTGGTTTGATTTAAAACGGTCGTATCATTACCCGCACCCACCGCCATGAACGGCGGCACACGCCCCTCGAACAAATGCATCAGGGCTTTCGAGGCAGACACGTTCTGCTTACGCGCCGTCGACAAATAACTGCGCACGCGACAGAAAATCTCGGCTCCTTCAAAGGATCGAAAACAACCCGATATTTTCTGCTGCACTTTGAACATACGGATGTCTCGCTCACCTTGGTTGTTGGTAAACGG
>NZ_KB889873.1 GCF_000372805.1 Marinobacter gelidimuriae
CCACGCGAGTTTGGATTTTCGGAACTGCTTGCGGCGTGTGACGTATTCCTGGGCAACGACCTGAAGTGTTTGGCTGTGAAGGCCTAGAAGCTTGCCGGCACCCTTGGTATAAGGATGAAGATCGAAGGCCGACAGAAACTGTCCTCTCTCCCGAATGCTGCGATGACTGAGTTCATTCACAAAATTCCACACACTGTTAACAGCCGCGGCCTGACGGCGCAGCACATTAGCGTGTTTGTCCCGAACTCGGACTTTGAGGGTTTTGGTGAACTCAGTCATACTGTATATAATCACAGCGCTTTTGCTAAGACAAGACCTCTGTCGAGGTCACGCTATCCATCCCCACCCAAATGTTAGGGAAGTCGCTCCCGCTCCACTTGAATCAATTGGATGGGGTATTTCGCGACTACGTTGATAAAATATCGATTTCCCCACAAAAACCAGTCACAAATTCAACCGTGCAAGGCTTGTGGAAGTTGGCAAAAGGTTATAGATTGACTGAAAGCCTTTCTAGGCCAATATTTCACTGTTTTCCCGCACAAAAGGCCCTATTGGGAGCAAATTCTTTCTAAAGTTTAACTATTCGTACTTTCGCATCTTCCGCCAGGCTGATGTGTAGGGTGTGTTTTGCGCTTCTTACTGTTCGCTGAATCCGCTTTTTTAACGCCGGGTTCGGCGTTTTATCTCTGCATTGCTTTACACTTTTTATTTTCTGGAGATTACGATGTCCGAATTGCCAGCGATTCTGGTTGCTGAAGAAGATTTTAACCGCCTGTCTAGCATGATTGAAAAACAGGGTGACTCAGAAACCGCTGCGGCGCTGGATGAAGAGCTCAGCCGTTCAACCCTGGTGCCGCTGGCAGATATGCCCGACACAGTGGTTACCATGAACACGGCTGTGCGTTTTCAAGACGAAGACAGCAAAAAAGAGCATCAGTTAACCTTGGTCTACCCCCACGAAATGGGCGACGGCGAAGGTAAAATATCCATTCTGGCCCCGGCTGGCTCGGCGTTGCTGGGTTTGAGCGTGGGCGAATCCATCGAATGGCCTGTGCGCGGTCGCAAAAACCTGCACCTGAAAATCATTTCGGTCCAGCGCCAGAAATAAGCCTGCCCCGCGCCTTAGTAACCGGCGCCCCCGCTTATCGCCTAGGCTTTGTTGTGCAAGATGTCAGCAAACGCTTGGGCCGATGGCGACAAAGGGCGGTCACGGAATCGTAATTCACACAGTGACCGGCTCAACTGTTCAGCACCGGGTAGCGCCACTTCCTGTAACCGTTCTAGCTCCAGCAATTCGCTGATGACCACCCTGGGCAAGAGCGCAAAACCCATACCGTTGGTAACGCACCGGGCAATACCCTCGTTTGACGCTATCTGCAAGGTGGTTTTCGGTACAACGCCCAAGCTGACAAGTAGGCGATCGCACACCGAGCGCGTTCCAGACCCCACTTCCCGTTGAACCCAGCAGCCACTGTTCAGTCGCTCCAAGACGCCTTCGCCCTGCGTCCACTCCGTTCCTGCCACCAGCAATAAGCCTTCGTTACGCCAATGGCGGCTTTCAATCCAGGGGTCCTCCACATCGCCTTCAACGATCGCCAGATCCAACTGGCAATCCAACAGCCATTCACTGATTACCCGGGTGTTTGCTACGCGCACGTTCACTTTAATACCCGGATATCGGCGCGCAAATCCGGCAATCGCCGCCGGCAGCCAATAACCGGCCACGGTGGTGCTAGCGCCCAGTGTCAGGTTGCCAATGTGTGCGCCTACCCGGGCTTCTATGTCATCCACGGCGGCTTTTTCCAACGCAAAAATACCGCGAGCATGATCAAATACCGCGCTACCACCGGCGGTCAGTTGAAGTTTTTGGCCATGCTGGCTTTTGCGCGACTGAACACGATCGACCAGCGTCAGCCCCAGCTGACTTTCCAGCTGACGCACGCCCTGAGATACCGCAGGCTGGCTGATGTGCAAAACAGTCGCCGCGCCGGAAAAACTGCCTTCCTGCACCACCGTATAAAAAATCCTCATCAGATGCAGATTCAACACTATAACCTCAGCTTATAAGCGTTTAATAAGAGCATATTCGATCACGTCATAACGTGGGCGTAAAATAGTGCCATCTCAGCGCTATTCGGAGAACGCAGGTGAATACTGCAGAGCAACACGCAGCAACAGCAGACACAACAGACACAAAAGGTACAACAACAGACCCCCCCCAAAAGCAGATTGTGCCGGGCCTTGCGCTGGTAGCCGCACTGGCGGGCACCGCGTTTTTTCTGGCCCAACAATCCTGGTTTCAGAGTATGAGCATGGGCCCGCTTACGCTGGCGATTGTTCTCGGCATTGTGGCGGGCAATACGGTTCTGCGCAATCAACCCGCTATTCTGGCCGGTGGCATATTTTTGGCAAAGGGCTTGTTGCTAAGGCTTGGCATTATTCTTTACGGCTTTGGTATCACTTTTCAGCAAATCAGCGCGGTTGGCGTTAACGGTGTGTTATTGGACGCCACAATGATTGCCTCTACCTTTGCGCTGGCGCAGTTGATTGGCCGGCGCTGGATGAAGATGGAAAAAGAAACGACCATTTTAATCGGCGCAGGCGCTTCTATTTGTGGTGCGGCGGCGGTTTTGGCGACCGAGCCCGTGGTAAAAGGCAGAAGCGATCAGGTATCCGTCGCCGTCGCAACGGTGGTGATTTTTGGCACCATCAGCATGTTTCTTTACCCATTGATGTATCCGCTACTGGGTATGACAGAACACCAGTATGGTATTTACGTGGGCTCTACCATTCATGAGGTTGCGCAGGTGGTTGCTGCAGGCCAGGCAATCAGCACTGAAGCGGCTAACAGCGCCATCATAGAAAAAATGGTACGGGTAATGATGCTGGCGCCGTTCCTGCTTATTCTGGCCAACGTACGCCTGCCAAATCGTAAAACAAACGCCGGCGCTGGCAAAAAACAACGGCAGAAGCTGGTCATTCCCTGGTTTGCGGTTCTGTTCCTGGTGGCGGCTGCGGTTAACTCTGTGATTGCCATGCCCGCCATGGCCACTAACGCCATTCGCCATATCGACCTGTTCCTGCTATCCATGGCGATGACCGCACTGGGCTTGAGCACACAGGTATCTGCGATACGCCGTGCCGGGCTTCGCCCGCTGATACTGGCGGGCTGCCTGTTTGCCTTCCTGACCGTTGGCGGCTATATCCTAAACCGTTTGCTGATCGGCTAAGCCATCTCTGACCGGCTGATTTCAATCACGTTCTGGTTGATAGCATCAGACACGTTGCTTTGTTCGTTAGCTGCGCTTTCCATTCCTTGGTTCAGGCTGGTAATTTCGCGGGTAGCCTGGGCGATGATTTTCAGCTCGGCCTGTACCTTCAAAATGGCCTCTACCTGCTGGCTGGCGCGGTCTGACGCACCGCGCATGGTCGATAAACAACCCGTTACCTCTTCTTTCAGGCCGTTAATCGTGTCGCGAATGTCAGCCGTAGACACTTGAGTGCGCGACGCCAGAGCCCGCACTTCATCGGCAACCACGGAGAATCCGCGGCCGGCTTCGCCAGCTCGAGCTGCCTCGATGGCGGCGTTTAGCGCCAGCAGATTGGTTTGATCGGCAATATTGGAAATGGTCTCCAGCATCGTTGTCATTTTTGCAGTGCGCTGATTCAGAGCTTCGATACGCTGGGCACCGTTTTGAACCTCGGCATTTAACGCCTCAATGCCGCCGACCGCACTTTGCGCCAGCTCCTCGCCCAGCCCGGCCGCTTCGGCCGTAGCCGCCGATTTTCGCGTGGTGGTGATGGCATTTTCCCGCACCTGCAGCGCTGATGCCGCCATTTCCGTGGTCGCACTGGCCACCTGGTCGGTGTTGTCGCGTGGGACACCAAGCCAATTTCATCGTTGCGCACCACATCCAGCTCAAGGGTCAGATCCGAGTTACGGGATATTTCATCCATGCGGTCACCCAAGCGGCGCAAGCGCGAAAACACCAAGTGTCCCAACACCCATGCGGTAATCGCAAATACCCCCAATAAGAGGACCGCCTGAATGCCCGCGCTGGTCAGCGAAAACCAGCAGTTCAACGGTCTGCAAGACCTGGTGCACCGCTACGACTCGCTGCGCCGCAACGCCGGAGCCGTGTCAGTGGTCCCTGCCAACACAGCCCGGGATTACGCGTTGAGCTTCAACGCTAGGGCCTGATGTGGAATAAACTTACTCAAACGGCGACGGGTCGCCCTTGCCTACCCGTGTCACTTCCGGACTGCCACTGGTGAAATTAACCACCGTGGTGGCTTCCATGCCGCAGAAACCACCGTCAATAATCAAGTCCAGCTCGTGCTCAAGCACATCCCGAATGTCTTCCGGATCGGTCATTGGCTCGGTTTCGCCGGGCAGTATCAACGTGCTGCTCATAATGGGTTCGCCCAATTCTCCCAAAAGTGCCTGCACAACCGCGTTGTCAGGAACACGTACGCCAATGGTGCGGCGCTTGGGGTGCAACAAACGCCGTGGCACTTCGCTAGTGGCGTCCAGAATGAAGGTGTAAGCACCGGGCGTGTAGGTTTTCAGCATTCGGTAGGTGGTGTTGTCGACCTTGGCGTAAGTGCCAATGTCTGACAAATCCCTGCAAACCAAGGTGAAGTTGTGCTTGTCGTCCAGCTTGCGAATGCGTTTTATACGATCAGAAGCAGATTTATCACCCAAATGGCAGCCTAACGCATAGCCCGAGTCGGTCGGGTACGCAATAACGCCGCCTTTGCGAAGAATATCCACCGCCTGATTAATAAGGCGCTTTTGCGGATTATCCGGATGAATCTGAAAAAACTGACTCATGAATCAGCCCTCTTGTTGAAGCTTGCCCCGGGGTCGTTTTTTGAGCCGCCCAGGCAGTTTGGGGAATCGGGTGTGGATTGATTTTGCGCAGCCCATTCCTCAGGCGTGAAAGGGTGCATAGCCAACGCATGCACACCAGCGGCCAGCTCTGCAGCCAGCACTTGATAGATCGCCTGGTGGCGCTTCACCTTTGATTGCCCCACAAATGCCGGTGATACCAGGGTCACCTTGAAATGGGTTTCCGAATTGGGCGGCACGTTGTGCTTGTGGCTTTCGTTCTCGATCATCATCACCTGGGCATCAAAAGCCTGGCGCAACTTAGCCTCGATTGTTTTCTGCACGTCCATCACTCACTCACTTTTCGTTGCGTGTCTATCAACAGTCTACTATATATCAATCGCTAAACCCGACAACCTTGACAGCGTTGCGGCGAACCGCCACATTCGCAGCGAACACGGGTAGCGGGCCACTCTTAAATTCGATCTTAAATTCGCACTCCACGTCAGTTTTAGGCCAAACGGGAACACCATGCACCTTTATATCGCCGAAAAACCCAGCCTTGGCCGCGCCATCGCCGCTGCCCTGCCCCAGCCCCAACAAAAAGGCCAGGGCTGGATTCGCTGCGGCAGTGGCAGCAGTGCGGTTACGGTCAGCTGGTGTATCGGCCATTTGCTGGAGCCCGCCGAACCCGCCAGCTATAACCCGGCCTGGAAAAACTGGCGCGCCGACCAGCTGCCGATGTTCCCGGAAAAGTGGCAGCTCACTCCGAAAACCGGCGTTGCCGCCCAGCTTAAAGTACTGCAATCGCTGATTCGCAAAGCCAGCGAAATTACCCACGCCGGCGACCCGGACCGGGAAGGCCAGCTGCTGGTAGACGAGGTGATTCGCTATGTGGGCACGGATGCACCCGTAAGGCGCCTGCTGATTAACGATTTAACCCCGGCTGCGGTAGCAAAAGCACTCAAACAGACCCGCGATAACCGTGACTTCCTTCGGCTGTCGGATTCGGCCCTGGCACGCCAGCGCGCAGACTGGCTCTACGGCTTGAACCTGACCCGCTTTTACACTCTGCTCTATCAAACAAAAGGCCAACAACAAGGCCAGCAGGGCGTTTACTCCGTTGGCCGGGTGCAAACCCCGGTACTGGGCCTGGTGGTTAAGCGCGACCAGCACATTAAACAGTTTCAGCCCCAGGACTTTTTCCCGCTGGAAGCCCGTTTCCACGGCATGGAAGAAGACTCTGACACCCGCACTTTTAGCGCACGCTGGGTGCCAGGTGAAGATTACCAGCACCTGCTGGACAGCGAAAACCGCTTGCTGGACCGCAGCGCGGCGGAACAGGTCGCCGCCGCGGTTGAAGGGAGGCCCGGCAAAATCTGCGAATCCCGCTTTCGCGACCGCTCAGAACCGCCACCACTGCCCCTGTCGCTTTCGGCGTTGCAAATCGAAGCCGGTCGATTGTTCCGCATGGCCGCCAAAGAAGTGCTGGATACCGCGCAGAGCCTGTACGAACGCCACCAACTCATTACCTACCCACGGTCTGACAGCCGTTACCTACCGCTGGAACATTACAATCAACGCCAGCAGGTTATAAGCGCTGTCGGCAAGGTCGATATCAACCTTGCCGAAGCCTGCAACACAGCCGATTTGCAACGAAAAACCGCAGCCTGGAATGACAAAAAAGTGGACGCCCACCACGCCATTATTCCCACTAGCCGGAGTAGCGCGGGTGGTGCGCTGTCTGGAAAAGAAGCCCAGATCTACAATTTGATCAGCCGCTACTACTTGATGCAATTTGCAGCAGATGCCATCCATCGCGAGGGCAAATTGGGAGTAAAGTTAGGCGACCACCTGTTCCGCACCTCAGAAACCGCTGTTTTACAGCCCGGCTGGAAAGCGCTTGAACTGAAATTGCGCGACGCCAAAGCCAAACCCGAAAAACCCGCACTGCCTCGGCTGGGCACCGGCGATCCGGTGCTGTGCGACGGCACCCAGGTGTTGCAGCAACAAACCCAACCCCCCAAACACTTTACTGACGCGACGCTGCTGGCAGCAATGACCAACATCGCGCGCTTTGTTGACGACCCGGAACTGCGAAAAACGCTGCGCGAGACGGATGGACTGGGCACCGAAGCTACCCGCGCCGCTATTCTGGAAACCCTGTTCAAACGCGACTACCTGTTTCGCGATGGCCGCCACATCCGCGCCAGCGATAAGGGTAAAAGCTTGATAAACGCGCTGCCAGACTCTGTCAGCAAACCCGACCGCACCGCCGTTTGGGAAGCCACATTGGAAGCTATTCAGCGCGGCGAAGCGCAGCCGCAACAGTTTCTGGATTCCCTGAAACAAGAAATTCAGGGATTTGTTGGTTGCCCGGCACCCCTAGCTCCTGACGCGGCCGAGGTAGCAACCAACCCGGATGCCCCGCATTGCCCCAAGTGCCGCGCCGGCATGGTTGAGCGCAAGGGCAAATTCGGTGCCTTTTACGCCTGCAGCCGCTACCCGGGTTGCAAAGGCACCCGCCCGTTGGAAGACCACAGCCCGGAAGATGGTAGCAGCCAAAAACCGGTTCCCTGCCCATTCTGTTTTTCGCCCCTGGTCAGGCGCAAAAGTAAAAAAGGTTGGTTTTGGGGCTGCAGTTCTTTCCCTGCCTGCCGTCAAACAGTGAACGATTTAAACGGGAAACCCGACCTGCCGGCAAAAACGGTTATATAATGAAATGGAACCCGATGCCGGATTTTGCGACACTGATGTAGAGCTCACGAGCGTTAGAACAAATAAAGCCGGACGACCGCACGCTGAACAGCCACTTACTTGTTGCAGGAGAGCCAGATGCGCATTGCGCTGCTTGAGGATGAGCCGGAGCAATCCCAGCATGTACAGGGCATTATTTGCGGACGCGGTGACCCGAGACTGGCTAAACATTACAACAAAGTACACTGCTGATCCGCTTTTTCACCTTATGCACCACTTTTCCGTCATTCGATTACATTATAAAAAAAATAGTGTATATATGATGTTAGGCAGTCCTTAAAAAATACGGCCAAATTGTCATCATTGTTGGCTGTAGCCAAAGAAACCAAAAAAATGACGAAGACAATTTGGCAATTCGCTAAAACTGAGCCCGCATAGGCTCGGAGCTGGAATCCGGCATACCGATCATTTCGTCAGTTCCGGTCGGCGGAATCAAGTCAAAATCCGACACAATAAAATCACGCATTGCTTCACGTGCTGCGCTGGCACCTGAAAACAACATCACTTTGTCCTGATCATTCACCAGAACATAGCCCGAGCCCCCCTTGTCAAAGCGGACCATGTAATACCGACCCTCCATGGACACGATCTTTACCAGGCTGATGGGTTCGTGCTTGCGGGATTTCAAATCGCTAAGTGTCATGTGCATTGGATTTATTCTCGCATTAGGTGTTTTAAATCTTACGCCAAGTTGTGATGTGCAGATCATTCGGCAGCCTGATAATAGTGATAGCATGCTAATCTAAGCAATCGGTTGAGTAACCATTGTCGTAAACTTGATGATTGGCTTTAGTTTTCGAGCGATTAACAGCCGCATTCCCAATCATTCATTTCTGGAAAGCACAATGTCTAAACATAATCGCCTATCCGCAATAATTCCGATAACATCCGACGCTAGGTCCGATGTTCGAAAGCTGGGTGGCATTCTCATAGACGCCGGACCTGCCGCACTGTCAACCATAAATTTACGCGTTGGTATGCTGGTGACGCACGCTCCCTTAAATCCAAAAATGATTTTGGAAAACCGCCGCATGGTCACCGAAAAACTCGCTGCGCTCTGGGACACAGGGCTAGAGGTGCAAATGGCGTGGTTAGATATGCTATCCGGCGGCCACACGCCTTGGTGGACAACCAGCTTGCGCATCCTTGAACCCCTTCATAAACGTGCTATCGATAACTCAAAACGCCTTTCTTGAGAAAGCTGAGGCAGGCTCAACTAGACCGATTGCTGCTCTCATCCAGCTTGGACCTGCTCCCGATATAACGCTCTGCCCAAGGCCTGGAAGTAGTTTTCAAACGCTTCGTTGATAGCCTCTCTGTGCTGGCCCCTTGGGTACAGCCCCGCCTTTGCCTCATCCGAATAAACAGTGCCACTTACCAGAAAACTATTGCTGGGCCTGCTGTCTTCAACAAAGGCTTCAAAGGCCCGCGCGCAGAGCTCCTCCGGCCGAGCGTAATACAGCGCCTTCAGTTTCTTATCTGCTTGTTGCGAGCACTGAAACTGATCACTGGGTTCAGTGCCGCTCTCGTTCAGTAAAATGGTGCTAAAGCAGTGTCCCAAACGTTTGTTTAATGGATGTTGTTTCTGTTTTTTGCTGTCAAGCCATGCACCAGACGCAAAGCCATGCTTGACCGGGTCGTGGAAGGCCTTGTTGCCCATATAGTGGTCGAAAGCATGAAACCACTCATGGGCCAGGCTACCCGCGCCGGCATTTTTGGCCAGCGCCAGTTGCCGTGTCGCCGGAATATAGTGTGCAGCCACACCAGGGCGCCCACCAATGCCGTACTGGAGGCTAAGCGTGCTCCGTAACGAAATCAGCAGCTCTGGACTCTTGAGGATTGTCATCAAATCGCACAGCGCCTGGTAGAAGCGCACTGCCGCAAAATCACGCTCTTCTGGCGTAACCCAACGACCGACTTCAATACTGCGAAAATCAAACTGGCGTCTGATCGTGACGAAAGATGTCGCGGTAGCGGTCATCATGATTTTCACCGATTACTGTTTATTTATACAGTATTCTGAAGTGAAATTGCGGATGGGTCAAATCTGCAAACGAAAAACCAGTGAAGGTCGTGTTCGACCAAAGTCACTTTCAATTACCAATTTGGTCTTGTGTACAAAACCACCCTGCCTGAATAGCAGCGGCTCGTTCGTCGCATGAAGCCCGTGGCGCAAATCAGCACGGGCACTGCGTTATTTCGCAGACAACAGACTCGTCAGCAATGCCCACAAACGGTTGGGTTTTACCGGCTTGTTTAAAATCGGTAACCCCTGCGCCCGCATCAGCGTGCGCAGTTCATCGCCCCGATCTGCGGTAATCAGGGCCGCTGGCACAGGCGTGCCCAATAGCTTCCGTATCGCTGAAATGGCCTGCCAGCCTGTTTTTTTATCATCCAGGTGGTAATCGGCGAGCAGCGCCGCGGGAACGTTGTTTGTCTGCCGCAGGTACTCCAAAGCCTGATGTTCGTCAGGACTGGCGATTACCAAACAGCCCCAGCGCTCCAGCAACAGCTTCATACTCGCAAGTATGGCCGGCTCATTATCAATCACCATTACCCAAATGCCAGCGAAGCCGTGAACAAAGCTGGGCACAATTTCAGTGGCCGGCAACGCGGCTCGACGGGCTGACTGCATGTCCACCGGCAGCACCAGCGCAAACCGCGAACCTCTGCCCGGCCGCGAAACCACGTCTATCGATGGGCAACAAACGCGCGCTGTGGCAAGGCAGCGCTGGTAAAATATTCCAGCGTAATCGCCAGACCATGTTCCACATCGCGACGGGCTTCCGACAGGCGTTTGCGGAAATAGCTATAACCGACCTCGTCAATCCACGGGTAGTGCTGGGGCCAACTGTCCAGGCGGGACTGGTGGATTTCCGGCGCAAACAGCTCAGTCAGCGAAGAACAGGCCGCTTCTTGCCAGGTCGCGCGGCGGGCAAAGTTCAGGTAGGCGTCGACCGCAAAACGCACGCCGGGCAGCACGTGGCGCTGGTCGATCACTTCTTCCCGAGTCAGCCCCACGGCTTCCGCCAGGCACAGCCAGGCTTCAATGCCGCCCACATCACCGTCGTGACCATCGTGGTCAAGAATGCGCTGAACCCATTGCTTGCGCACGCTGGCGTCGGGGCAATTGGCCATAATGGTCGCGTCTTTACGCGGGATCATCACCTGATAATAATAGCGGTAGGCCTTCGCGCAGGGTCAGCAGGCCGGTTGTGTGGTCCACCTGGCTGTCGATCAACAGTACGGCTGCAATACCGGTGTCGCGCAGCGCACGCGCCGGCTGCATGGCAGGAAACGACGCCAGCTGGGCACGAATATCGGGGGAGGCGTTAAAGAGAATCCAGCGTTCGCCGTCTTCACTAACCGCGATGGATGACTGGGTGCGTGCGTGGGCGTTAACAATGCCTTTTCGCAAACCGTCGCAATTCGCACAATTGCAGTTCCACTGGGGGAAACCGCCGCCTGCCGCTGAACCAAGAACCTGAATATACATAAGCAGAAGCTCCGGAAGTAAAACAGCCAGCGCCGGGCAAGCCGAAGGAGCCCCTTTCATCACCAATCGGGGACAGATTTCAAATCTGTCCCCTATCTTCTTCGTTTACCGTTCGATGTGCTGATATTCACCGGTATCAGCCGTCATGCTGCTTACAGCCATGATCGCAATCCAGGAAGCGATAAAGCCAGGAATGATCGCGTAAACACCCGGACCCCCCATGAACTCACTACCCCAGCCCAGTGAAATCCAGACCATAACAGTAACCGCACCCACAACCAGACCAGCGATGGCACCGGCACCGTTAGTGCGCGACCACATCAGCGACAGCAGAATCAGCGGACCAAACGCGGCACCGAAGCCTGCCCAGGCGTTACTGACCAGCCCCAAAACCTGAGAGTCGGGATCAGATGCAATAAACGCGGCAACCAGGCCAACCAGAACCACACAAACACGACCAACGTTCACGCACTCGCGATCAGTTGCGTCTTTGCGCAGGAACAGGCGATAGAAGTCTTCCGTCAAAGAAGACGAGGACACCAGAAGCTGACTGGAAATGGTACTCATAACCGCAGCCAACAGCGCAGCATAGAGGAAACCCGTAATCAGCGGGTGGAACAACAGATCAGACAAGATGATAAAGATGGTTTCCGGATCATCAATCGCCATACCGGTGCGCACCGCATAGGCCCGACCAAAGATACCCAGAGAGATGGCACCAATCAGCGAAATCGCCATCCAGCCCATACCGATGTTACGGGCAACCGGAACTTCTTTAAGGGTACGAATAGCCATAAAGCGCACGATGATATGAGGTTGACCAAAATAACCCAGGCCCCAGGTAACCGCAGAAAGCCATCCGATAAAGGTCAGCCCCTCTGTCCAGGACAAGAGCGTCGGGTCGATTTCATTCAAGGTCTGAGCCGCCTGCGCATAACCGCCGCCGCCTTCACCAAACAGCACAACCGCCGGCATAAGAACCAGCGCCAACATCATGATGACGCCCTGAACAAAGTCCGTCATGCTCACTGCTAGAAAACCACCAATAACCGTGTACACCAGTACCACGCCCAGTGTGATGATAATACCCACGGCGTAGTCGCCCAGGCCACCGAAGTTGAAGATTCCGGAAAACGCACTTTCGAACAGCTTACCGCCAGCAACCAGGCCAGA
Source organism: Marinobacter gelidimuriae (assembly GCF_000372805.1). Lineage (GTDB taxonomy): Bacteria > Pseudomonadota > Gammaproteobacteria > Pseudomonadales > Oleiphilaceae > Marinobacter > Marinobacter gelidimuriae. The sequence continues at coordinate 12,258 of NZ_KB889873.1, forward strand.
CGCGGTGTAAACGGCAAAGAAGATAACGATGACGATTGCCGACACTGTGCGCAATGACAGCGCCTGAGTCGGGAACCGATTTGCCAGAAAGGACGGAATGGTAATGGCATTACCATAATGGACCGTTTGTTCGCGCAGTCGGGGCGCAACTAGCGTCCAGTTGACGAACGCGCCCACAAACAGGCCAATACCGATCCAGGCTGAGGCCAAACCAGATACGTACAACGCACCCGGAAGACCCAGAAGTAACCATCCGCTCATGTCCGAAGCGCCAGCCGAAAGGGCCGCCACTTTTGGACTAAGCGATCGCCCACCCAACATGTAATCTTCGGATGAGGACGTAGATGTGCGCATCGCATAAATGCCGATAGCAATCATGAGCGCAAAATAACCAATTAGACTGATCCAAACGCCAATAGCCATGAAACTCCTCCAGTTCAAATAGGACGGAATCAACTCCGACCGTTCGGCGCATTCACCCGGTAAATTCAGATGGTCGCACCGTTTGTTTTTTTAAATTTTCTTTGTTTTCGCCTGATAAAGCTCGACTACTTACAACGTATGCCTCGACATCACAACACTTACTGCCTCCCAACCGTTTCATTTCGTTTAATTTCATTTCGTTTCGTGCTCTTTCCATTCCCTACTGACTTAAGAGCATCTCACCCCTCAAACCTTTTCAATACCCAGCGACAGCAATGATGCATTACCGCCTACCGCTGTGGTGTTAATCGTGCGAGTACGTTCGGTAGCGAAACGTAACACGTAGTGTGGGCCACCCGCTTTCGGGCCCGTGCCAGACAACCCGCGCCCACCAAATGGTTGCACCCCAACCACCGCACCAATTTGATTACGGTTAACGTAGCAATTGCCCACTTTTACCCGGCGTTCGATGTAGGCGGCGGTGGACTCGCTGCGGCTGTGAATACCCAGCGTGAGGCCGTAACCGGTGGCGTTGATTTCGTCGATAACCTTGTCGAGCTGTTCTGCCTCATAGCGCACCAGGTGCAAAATGGGACCGAAATGCTCACCATCCAAATCATTAATACTGCTAATGCCGTAGGCAGACGGAGCTACAAAATAACCTGTAGAACAATCGCTTGGCAACTCACTACGGCCAATAAACCGAGCGTTAGCTTCAAGATTGGCCAAGTGTTTCTCAAGATTCTCTTTAGCTTCCTGGTCAATCACCGGACCCACGTCAGTGCTGTGGCTTTACGGGTTGCCGACCACCAGCTCATTCATAGCGCCCGCCAAAAGGGTTTCCATGCGATCGGCTACGTCTTGTTGAACGTAAAGAACCCGCAATGCTGAACAGCACTGACCCGCACTGGCGAACGCAGACTGCACCACGTCGCGCACAACCTGTTCCGGTAAGGCGCTGCTGTCAACAATCATCGCGTTCTGGCCGCCGGTTTCGGCAATCAACGGCACAATAGCACCAGTGCGTTCCGCCAGCGTGCGGTTCAACACCCGTGCAACCTGGGTCGAACCGGTAAAGCAGACGCCGGCGATGCGCGAATCCGGCGTCAGCACTTTACCGAGTCTGGCGCCGTCGCCCGGCAGGAACTGCAGCACATTGGCCGGGAAACCGGCTTCCAGCATCAGCTCCATACCCCGCATGGCCACCAGGCTGGTCTGCTCTGCGGGTTTTGCAATCACGGTGTTACCCGCTACCAGGGCAGCCATAATCTGGCCGGTGTAAATAGCCAGCGGAAAGTTCCAGGGGCTGATGCACAGGAAAACGCCGCGGCCTTCCATGTACAGCTCGTTACTTTCGCCGGTGGGCCCTGGCAGTGCGATGGCTTTGGCAAAGCGGGCACGGCCATCGTTGGCGTAGTAGCGGCAGAAATCGACGGCTTCACGCACTTCGTCAATACCGTCCTGCATGGTTTTTCCAGCTTCCTGGCAGCACAGAGCCATCAGCTCTTCCATGTGCTTTTCCATCAGGTTCGCGAACTTTTCAAGGCACAGAGCGCGCACTTCCGTTTTATCGCCGTCGCTGCGGCGCTCGCCAAAAATATCCATAGGCCCAGGAATGCGACTGCTCGCCAGCGAGTCGTATTTCTGCAGTTCCTGCACCGGGTTTTGCACCAGGTCTTCAATCGGCGTACCGGCATCGACCAAGCGATGTACGAACGAGGAGTTGGCACCATTTTCCAGCAACCGGCGAACCAGATACGGCAGTAGATCTTTATGGGCACCCACCGGGGCATAGATACGAACCGGAATGTCGTGTTCTTGAAGAATGCTGTTGTACAGGGCGTCACCCATACCGTGCAGGCGCTGGAACTCAATTTTACGATTGCGCTTCTTGGCCATAGCCAGAACCGCCGCAACCGTGTGTGCGTTATGACTCGCAAGCTGTGGGTGCAGAGCTGACAGCTTGATGGAAATCGACGGCCGCGGGGCGTTATTTTGCGGATAAGGATCGTTGCCTACCGCCTCAATCGCCTGTAAATAATCTTTCAGGTAGCGGTCAGCATCATCTTGCGTCATCGCGGCTTCGCCGAGCATGTCGAAGGAATAGCTGTAACCCATCTTGCGGTAATCACGAGCCTGTTTCAGGGCTTCGTTGATGTCACGGCCCAATACAAACTGCTTGCCCATAATGGCCATGGCTTGGTTCATGGCGCTGCGAATCACCGGCTCGCCGCTGCGTTTAACCAAGCGATTCCAGACGTTCGACGGTGAACCATCGAGGCGCTTGTCCATCTTCACCACACGGCCGGTCAGCATCAGGCCCCAAGTGGAGGCGTTAACCAGTGTCGATTCACTGCGCCCAACGTGTTTTTCCAGTCAGCGCTCAACATTTTGTCTCTGATCAGCGCCTTTCGGGATTCACTCGTGTGCACGGAGAATCCGCGTACCACCAAAGTAAAGCAGTCATCGCGCAAAGATTCAAAGACTGACTATATTTTGAAACAAGCGTTTCACATCGGCACTTACCCTCACCAGCGGTTGGCCGGCGTCAACAATGTGATAACGCTGAGGGTCGCGACGGGCACGCTGCAAATAGATCGCGCGAATACGGGCGAAGAATTCAACGGTTTCCTGTTCAAAGCGGTCCAGCTCTCCACGCTTGCGGGCGCGAGCCATGCCGGTTTCCACCGGCGCATCCAGCAGCACAATATGGTCAGGGCGAAGCTCGCCCTGCACCAGCGTTTCCAGCAACTCTATACGCGCGGCGGGCGTGCCGCGGCCACCGCCCTGGTAGGCGAAGGTTGCGTCGGTAAAACGGTCACACAGCACCCACTGCCCGGCGGTTAGCGCCGGCAGTATGCGCGTATGCAGGTGCTGGGCACGGGCGGCGAACATCAGTAGCAGCTCGGTCAGCTCATGCACCGGTTCATCCCGCGGCGCCAGAAGGAGCTCACGAATCGCCTCGGCCATAGGTGTACCGCCGGGCTCGCGGGTGACCAGAACGTTTATACCCACAGCGCGCAAGCTGGCCGCGGCAGTGGCCAACTGGGTGGACTTCCCCATCCCTTCGGTGCCTTCAAAGGTTATAAAACGGCCCCGCTGACTCATGGCTGTTTTTCCTGTCCTTCCTGTGGCGCCGGTTGTGCGGAACTGCTCTCGGTGGTGTCCTCCTTGGGCACAACGGGCGCTGGCGACGACCGGTAATCACTACGCCGGTTCAGCTGGAACTGCCGAACCGCCCGCTGGTGTTGAGCCAGAGTATTGGAAAACGTGTGCGTGCCATCACCGCGAGCCACGAAAAACAGCGTTTTACCGTCAGCGGGGTGCAGGGCTGCGTGAATGGCTTCGCGACCGGCCAGGGCGATGGGCGTGGGCGGCAGGCCGTCAATTCGGTACGTGTTGTAAGGCGTGTGCGTCTGCAGATCTTTGCGGGTAATACGGCCTTTGTACTGCTCGCCCATGCCGTAAATCACCGTTGGGTCGGTTTGCAGGCGCATGCCCTTGTGCATGCGCCGCACAAACACGCCGGCTACCTGCTCACGCTCGTGCGCTGCGCCGGTTTCACGCTCGACAATAGACGCCATAACCAGGGCTTCGTAAGGCGTGTTGTAGGGCAAATCCGCGGCCCGGGCAGCCCACTCTTCCGCCAGCACGCTCTGCATACGGTCGAACGAGCGCTGCAGCACATCAAGGTCGGAGTTGCTGCTGATAAACAGATAGGTATCGGGAAAAAACCAACCTTCGGGATGCTCGTCTTCGGCACCTACCGCCGTCATGATTTCAGCGTTGCTCCAGTCTGCTGTTTTTTGTTGCAGGCGCGGAGCCGCTGCCAGCGCCTTACGCACATCGGCAAAGGTCCAGCCTTCGATGAATTGCAGCGCCCAGTGCTTGGTGTCGCCGTCAATCATCATTTGCAGCATGTTTTCCGGGCTTTGGCCGTCTATAAATTCATACTCACCGGCCTTAACCAGGGTTTGCTGCGGATGCAGCCTGCCGTATACCCGCAACCACAGGCTATCGGGCACCAGGTTCTGTTGCTCCAACTGCCGGGCAACCTGGCTAAAAGCGGTACCCTGGGGTACGGCGAACAATTGCGGCTGTTCCAGCTGGCCTGGCACATCCAGAGTTTTCAGGCCTTGGGACACCCACAGCGCCGTCCCGGCCGCTATCAGCAGCGCCGCTCCCAGCATCATTAGAATTAATTTATTCAACAAGGACAGTTTTTTAAACAAGGAATCTATTCCAGAGTGGTCAGCAGGTCACAGATTGTCGCAAGTCCGCCGGTGACAGGCAAATGAGCATTAGCCAATTGATAAACCGGCACCACACCCAGCACGCTACTGAGCAAATACAGACCTTCGCAGGCCGGCACCCTAAGGTCAGCCAGCCTGAGCGAACGCTCCAATACCGGTTCACCGCGGCGGCGCAGGCAATCAAGCACCCACTGGCGCATCACACCGTCTACCGCCAGAGCCGTTGCCGGCGGCGTTATCCATCCGGCCGTGGTTTTTACCAGTACATTGGTTCTGGTGCCCTCTACCAGGCAATCATTGTGGTCACACATGATTAACTCGAAAACCCCATCGGTCAGTTCACGAGCCGCCATCACCTGCTCCAGGCGATTCAGGGTTTTCATACCGGCCAGCTGCGGGTTAACCGTTAACCTTTGCCGTGCAATATCCGCGACCACCCCCGTTGCCGGAGGCAGTGGCGGCAAAGGCCCGGCACTGATCAGCAACTGCGGGCGACTGTTACTGTCTGGGCGATAGCCGCGCCCGCCCGGGCCACGGCTAAGAATCAGCTTCAGCACCCAGCCACCTTTCCCGGGCCAGCCGTCTTTCCCGGAATAGGCGTCAGATTTTTCGCCAAAACCCGGAGCATAGCGTTCCGCCGCCAATTGGCAGGCGCGGCTCAGGGCATCGTGGCCAACCGTGATACCCAGGCGTTCGGCATCGGCCAGCAGTCGGCGCTGGTGGCGGCCCAGCAGTGCGCCACGCCGACCCTGCATGCGAATGGTTTCAAACAGTCCGTCACCATAGGCCAGCCCGCGGTCATTCGCTGCCAGCCCGCCCTCTTCCGCCCACACAACATTCACCACCTTCCCGCTCCCACTTTCGATTCCTTCTCTTTTCCCGCTTCCGCTTTCGAGCCGATTTTTGCCAATAAAAAAGCCGCGCCTTGAGTTACCAAGGGCGGCTTTTTTATTGCCTACAGAACGTCAGCGTATCAGGTATGCGATACGATGTAGTCGATGGCATTCTGAACGCTGGCCAGTTTTTCGGCTTCTTCGTCAGGAATTTCAGTTTCAAATTCCTCTTCCAACGCCATAACCAGCTCAACGGTGTCCAGTGAGTCAGCGCCCAAATCTTCAACAAAAGAAGATGAGTTCTGAACTTCGGACTCTTTAACGCCCAACTGCTCACAAACAATCTTCTTAACGCGCTCTTCAACTGTACTCATAATGTCCTCACTTTGTGTGTCAACCAAGCAACCAATTGCTGCTAGTTTAGTGTATAGCCTAACTGCAAACAAGCAGCGGCTGTTGGTAACCAATTGTGCGCCAAGGGTTTACCGCACATGCCCGCCTGCGGGCTTAACCCATGTACATACCGCCGTTTACGTGAATGGTTTCACCCGTCACATAGGCAGCTGCATTCGATGCCAGAAACGCGACAACTGCCGCGACTTCTTCCGGCTCACCCAAACGACCCGCGGGAATAACGTTCAGCATAGCGTCACGCTGACCGTCGTCCAGTTTACGGGTCATATCAGTATCAATAAACCCTGGAGCCACACAGTTGGCGGTAATTCCACGGGCAGACATTTCTTTTGCCAGGCTCCTGGTAAAACCTTCTACACCGGCCTTGGCCGCGCAGTAGTTACCTTGGCCCGCGTTACCCATGCTGGCAACCACCGAGCTGATATTAATCACCCGGCCCCAGCGCGCTTTTGCCATACCGCGCAGTACCGCTTTACTGGTGCGGTATACGCTGGTCAGGTTGGTTTCCAGCACATCGGCCCAGTCATCATCTTTTAAACGTAGTAGAAGGTTATCACGGGTAATGCCGGCGTTATTGACCAGAATCAGCGGAGCGCCAGATTTTTCAGCGATCGTTTTCAGACCGTTTTCAATGCTCTTCGGGTCGGCAACGTTCATCACCAAACCGTAGCCTTTGAAGCCACCGGCCTGCAATTCGGCGCTGATCGATTCAGCACCTGCGGTGGTGGTGGCGGTACCGATCACTTCGGCACCCTGCTCTGCCAAAGCCCGGGCTACGGCTTTACCAATTCCCCGGGTAGCACCGGTAACCAGTGCAACTTTGCCTTCCAGAGACATGCAATGCTTCCTTATTCAGTATTCAGTGCGAATTTATAGTTGAATAATCAACAGATTCAGCCTGTTTTCAGGCTTTAGGAAACGCTGCCAGTGCTTTTTTCAAGTTGGCTTCGTCTTCAATATGGTAGACCGCCAAATCGCGATCTATACGTTTGATCAGCCCTGCCAGTACTTTTCCGCTGCCGCATTCAACGGCCACTTCTACACCATTATCAACCAGAGTGCGCACCGAATCGGTCCAGAGTACTGGCGAATACAGCTGTTGCAAAAGGTTTGACTTAAGCTTGGCGGAATCTGTCTCAGCCGCGGCGTTAACATTTTGTATAACAGGTACACGGGCGTCGCTGAACCTTACCGCGTCTAAAGCGTCTGCCAGCTCTTCAGCCGCGCCTTTCATCAGCGCGCAATGTGATGGCACACTGACCGGAAGCACCATCGCTTTGCGCGCGCCTTTCTCTTTACAGGCTTCAATCGCGCGATCGACAGCGGCGGTATTACCGGCAATCACCACCTGGCCCGGAGCGTTAAAATTCACCGCCGATACCACATGCCCTTGAGCCGCACTGGCACAAGCCGCAATCACGTCGGCGGATTCCAGGCCAAGAATAGCAGCCATTTTACCTTCACCGGCGGGCACCGCTTCTTGCATAAGTTCACCGCGCAGCCGCACCAGCTTAACGGCTTCCACAAAATCCAGGCTCTCGGCGGCGACCAGTGCGCTGTATTCACCTAAGCTGTGGCCGGCGAAAAAGTCCGGCAGAACACCACCTTCTACACACCACTGGCGCCACAGAGCCACGCTCGCTGTTAGTAACGCAGGCTGGGTAATCATGGTCTGATTCAGCTCTTCAACCGGGCCTTTCTGGCACAACTGCCACAGGTCATAACCCAACACATTAGACGCATCGTCAAAGGTCTTGTTAATAATGGGCCAGGTCTCAGCGGCTGCAGACAACATGCCGATAGACTGAGAACCCTGGCCGGGGGAAATAAAGGCTGATTTCATAGGGCGAATCTTATCGTCTTTAAAGGTTTGCGGGAGTTAGCCAATAGTACATGCCAGCACAGGTACTGCGCACCCCGATCATAACAGGATTTCATCAAGTCGTTCGTTAATGCGCCGGGGTACCTCGCACTCAACCTCACGCACTGCCAGGCGGACCGCTGCCAACACAGCACGCTCATTCGCATTACCGTGGCTTTTAACCACCACCCCCTGCAGACCAAGCAAGCTCGCTCCGTTATGACGCGCCGGATCAATTAGCCGCAACAGTTTCCGCAGCAGCGGCTTGGCCAGCAAGCCCACAAAACGCCCATACAGCGAGCGCGTGAACGCCTGCTCCAACAGCTCAATTAACAGCCCGGCCACACCTTCGCCGGTTTTCAGAGCGATATTACCCACAAAACCGTCGCACACCACTACATCGGCAACATCACGGAACAGATCGCTGCCCTCCACGTAGCCAATGTAGTTAATAGTATCGCTCTGGGCCAGTAAGTGGGATGCAAGGCGCACCTGTTCATTGCCTTTGATCTCTTCTTCACCCACGTTCAAAAGTGCCACACGGGGTTCAGACTTACCGGCTACAGCGGTGGCCAACAAAGACCCCATAAGCGCGTACTGGTAAAGATTTTCAGCGCTGGCATCCACGTTGGCGCCCAGGTCCAGCACGTGGCAGCGACCCCTTAACGACGGTATGAGTTTAGCGATCGCGGGGCGCTCGATACCCGGATACATGCGAATGATACTGCGCCCAAAACCCATCAGAGCTCCGGTGTTGCCGGCACTAACGCAACCGCCGGCTTTGCCCTCGGCAACCAGGCGCACAGCCACCGCCATCGACGAATTTCGCCTGTGGCGCAGGGCGAACGACGGGCGATCATTCATTCCCACCACGTCGGCCGCTTCCTCAATACGGATGCGGCTGTGACCCTGTGGCGCGCTCTTTAACAACAAAGCCTCGAGCTCGCTCCGGATTCCCACCAGAATGATGCTCAAGGCTTTATTTTCGTGCACTGCCTGAACCGTCGCCGAAACAGTCACCGCAGGCCCACGATCACCGCTCATGGCGTCAATCGCAATTGTGACAGGCTTCACCGTGTGTGTTTCAGACATAGATCAAAGCCATTCCGTAACGGAATTACTCGTCGCGCGCTTCAATGACCTGCTTACCACGATAGAAGCCGTCAGGCGACACGTGGTGGCGGCGATGCACTTCACCAGTAGTGACGTCGGTAGACAGCGCAGTGGCGCTCAGCGCGTCGTGTGAACGACGCATGCCACGCCTGGAACGGGTTTTACGACTCTTCTGTACAGCCATGATTCAACTCCTGACCTGTAAACGCAATCCTGAGCTAAAACGCTGCAAGTCATGCGTATGGTTATTGATGAAAATGAAATGCTCTGAAAACCGATTTTGAAACAATAGTTCGAAAACACAGTTCAAAAAAAGCTTTCAGTGCTTCGTGTTCTTAAGACCCGCCAGCACACTGAACGGATTCTCGGCGGATTTCCCGGCCGGCTTTTCTGTGTTGCTGCCAGGCTCCAGGGCTTCAAGATCTTCCCGCGCCGGGCACTCGTCGCGTTCATGGAGCGGGAACGGCGGTAGCACCAACAACAGCTCGTCTTCAACCATAAACCAGAGGTTCGCGTTGAAGTCGTTTGTCAAAAACGGTTCAAGGCTCTGCGGTAGCCGTTGCGCCTGCTCGTCACTGGTTACTAGCCCCAACTCAAAGTGTGAACGCAACGTTACCTGCATTGGCCCCATGCAACGCTGACACTGCAGCTGTACCGGAGCCGCCAGCTCTCCACTTACAACACGGCGACGTTCAGGATCCATCCGAAAGGACAGGCGAACGCTACAAACGGCGTTGTCATCCAGGCCCATAACGGCATCGCGGAAACGGGATAAAGCTCCAGTAGGCACTTCGCCTTCCAGAACCGTATGCTGTTCCGCCAACTTGTATGGATCGACGGATTTGGGTAGCTTGGGATTTATCGCATTTGACATAGGCGCGCAATTCTAGGGGCGACATGGCCCCGTGTCAAAGACTTCATCGGCTTTTAGCCGGGTTTTACAGATAGCCCAACAAGGATACACCATGGCAAACGCATCTTTGCCCCGCAGCGGCCACGCCAAGCAAACCGATAATGACGCTGCGCCCACCCTGGTGCTGGCGTCGTCTTCACCTTGGCGGCGGGAGCTGCTTCAGCGCCTGGGCCTGAATTTCGACTGTGCCAGCCCGAATATTGATGAAAGCTCGGCCAATGGCGAACTTCTCGACAAACCCGGAACACACAGCAATGCCGTGAGCCAGCTCACCCGCAGCAGTGGGCAACAGGTATACTTCTATACCAGCCTCTATTTATTAAACAGCTCTACGGGTGCCAGCCAGCAGCACTGTGAACCTTTCAACGTGCAATTCCGTACCCTGACCTTGGCGGAAATAGAAGCCTACTTGCGGCGCGAGCAGCCCCTGATTGCCCTCAACCGAATGCTCATTAACTGGCACTGCAACCCGCTGCTGCAAAACGCCCGCTAGCGCTTGAGCGCCAACGTATTAACGCAGCTCCAGCTAACGCAACTCCAGGCGCTGCTCGCTGACGTATTGCGCCACACCATGGCCCACCGAAACGCCAAGCTGATCCATCAGATTCCAAAGCGGCGAGCGCGCGCGACTGTAATCAACCAGATTCTCATGGCCGACAATCTGCCGTGCCACATAGGAGGCACTGCCAAGGCCATCAATCAACCCAAGCTCCAGCGCCTGTTCGCCGCTCCAGATCAGGCCACTGAACACTCTTGGGTCGTCTGCCAGGCGATCACCCCGGCCTTGCTGAACGGCCGCAATAAACTGCCCGTGCGTGTTTTCCAGAACGCTTTGCCAGAACGCCACCTCTTCTGGCTTCTCGGCAGAGAACGGGTCTAGAAAACCCTTACTCTCGCCGGCGGTGTACAGCCTGCGCTCTACCCCCAGTTTTCCCATCACTTCGGTAAAACCAAACCCGCCAGCAACCACACCAATGGAACCTACCAGACTGGCGCGATTGGCGTATATTTCATCGGCCGCAGACGCAATGTAGTAAGCACCCGAGGCGCCGATGTCGGAAATTACCGCGTACACTTTCTTGTCGGGATATTCAGCCCGCAGGCGCTTGATTTCGTCGTACACGTAGCCGGATTGCACCGGGCTGCCACCCGGGCTGTTGATGCGCAAAATCACCGCAGCGGCGTCAGGCTCTTCAAACGCCGTGCGCAACGAACTGACAATATTATCGGCGCTGGCCAACTCATCGGCGGCAATGGGCCCATCTACGCCTATCACCGCGGTGTGCATGCCACCGGTCGCACTTTCGAGCCCCTGCCCCAGCGGAAACTTGAACAGCAACACGATCCCGAACAGATACGCAAACGTCAGAAACTTGAAAAAGATGCCCCAACGCCGGCTTCGGCGCTGCTCCACCTGCATCGACATGACCAGTTTATCAATCAGTTTGCGGTCCTGACGGCTCTGCTTTCCTTCGCTTGCGTCGGCTACTGCCGCTGGCTGATCATTCCAGCCTGGCTTGCCGTCGCTTTTGCCTGAATCCCATTCGCTCATTACATATCCTCTATGGTTACTGCCTTATTTTTACAAACCCAAAACCTGACGCAAATCTGTGACCGTTTCAACAATGGCGTGGGGCGCATGCTGGCCCAGTACGTCACGCTTGTGCACCCCCCACTCCACGCCGATGGATGGCATGCCAATGCGTTGCGCCATGTCCAGATCGTAGCGGGTATCGCCAATCATCACCGCCTGTTGGGGCTTGATGCCATAAAACTCCAGAATCCTCGCCAACATCGCCGGGTCTGGCTTTGAGCGGGTTTCATCGGCGCACTGAGTGATCCCAAAATGCGGCCCCAGACCGCTGGAGCTTAGGGCGAAATCCAGCCCGTTCCGATTTTTACCGGTGGCTACAGCACAGTGACGCCCGGCGCCACGCAAATCCACCAGCGTATCGGCAATACCGGCAAACACATTTTGTGGCGTGGTGGCTTTCTTGAAAAAGTGCTCGCGATAGCCCTCACGCATACCAGCGATGCTTGCAGCGCTAATGCCGGGGTATAACTTCTGCAGTGCCTCTTCAATGCCCAGCCCGATAATATCCCGGTAAGCCTCGCGCGCAAGCGCCGGAAAACCCAAGGCGGTCGAGGCCAGGTGCAGACTCTCGGCAATGTGCTCTATCGAGTCCACCAAGGTCCCGTCCCAATCGAAAATAACCACTTTTACGTTCATGAATTGCGTCCTGTGCGGGCTGCAAGTTTCTGTAAGGCCGCCGCGAAGGCGTTGTCATAAGGTGCTTCCAACTTCAGCGCAGGGCCTTGGCCGTTGCTGTCGGGCGGCAAACTCAGCTCCAACGCCCGTGCGTGCAGCATCAGGCGCGAGCCCCCCAATGCGCGAAACGCCTTCAGACTGGCATCGTCCATATATTTGTCGTCACCGGCAATAGGGTGGCCGGCAAAGGCGGCGTGCACGCGAATCTGATGAGTACGGCCGGTGACCGGTGACGCCTCCACCAGGCTGTAACCGTCGTAGCGCTCCAGGCAGCGAAACAACGTCAGCGATTCTTTACCGGAACTGTCCACTTTTACCCGGCGTTCGCCGTTAGCCATCTCATAACGCAGCAACGGCTGAGCCACTTTGCCCATCCCGGCCGGCCAATCGCCAGATACAAGGGCGTGGTAATGCTTACGGATGTGCCTGTGCCGCAGTTCATCTTGCAGGTAACGCAGCGCCGAGCGTTTCTTCGCCACCATCACCAATCCCGAGGTATCCCGGTCAAGCCTGTGCACCAATTCCAGAAATCGCGCTTGTGGTCGCCCGGCCCGCAGCACCTCAATCAGCCCGAAGCTCAAGCCGCTGCCGCCATGAACCGCAATACCGGACGGTTTATTTACCACCAGCAGCTGTTCGTTCTCAAACACGACAGCCGCCTCTATCACCGCCTTCACCCTATCGCCGGGCGCGGCCTGGGGCACCTTTTCTTTGCGCACCACCGGAGGGATGCGCACTTGATCGCCGGTTTTTACCCGGGTGTCAGGCTTTACGCGGCCTTTGTTAATTCGAACTTCGCCTTTGCGAACAATGCGGTAGATGATACTTTTAGGAACACCCCGCAGTTGCGCCATCAGGAAATTGTCCAGACGCTGGCCGTCATTGTCTTCATCTACGGTTACCCACAACACAGCCGGGCGTGGAGTCTCCGGAGACGGATTTTTCTGCGACATGAAATTCCTTTAAAATGAAGCGGGCAGCGAGCGTTGCTTAGCCCGGGGAATACTGCTATATTCCGATGTGCTACGCCGTTTGTTTACGGCCTGACAGACTCCAGTCAGAAGCCGGAGCGGTTGCAGTATACCGACACTATTTGCGAGTTTGAATTGCAGTGGCTTGCAAGCTTGAAATAGAAGCAGCTCTTAAGTTTGAAATGCAATAGCAATGCCGGGCTCTTAATTGTTACGGCCTTGGCAACAAAAGACTCCCCGCACCCCGGCGCAGAACCAACATTGGCTGCCAACCGGCACGGGAGCCGAAACAAACCTTGCGGAACACCGCCGGGGACGACATAACGAAGATTCATTGCCACGCAAGGCCGGGCCGTCCAGTTTACGAATACGACGTAAGACCAAGCACTTGTGTGAACCTGAAAACGGATAACATGCGCCTACAGACAATCACCTGAACCGATCCTTTCCTGCCCGCGGGCACCGGAATCATCGGCGGTGGTCTTGAACCAACAGAGTTTCGCCCCGTAAGGGCTTGATTCGTCTGGCAGCCTCCACTTCGCTAATGCCTTTCTCGATGGTTTTCTGTTTAAATCAAACGACAGGAATTCATCCTTTCCATGAAAAGAATGCTTATAAATGCAACTCATCCCGAAGAGTTGCGCGTCGCCCTGGTTGACGGCCAGCGTCTGTTTGACCTCGATATCGAATCCAGCTCGCGCGAGCAAAAAAAGGCCAATATCTACAAGGGTAAAATTACCCGCGTAGAGCCCAGCCTGGAAGCCGCATTTGTGGATTTTGGTGCTGATCGTCACGGTTTTCTGCCGTTAAAAGAAATTTCCAAGGAATACTTCAAAAAATCTCCCGGCCAGATCGAAGGCAAGGTCAACATCAAAGATGTGATCGCCGAAGGCCAGGAAGTGATTGTCCAGGTAGACAAAGAAGAACGCGGCAACAAAGGCGCAGCGCTGACCACCTATATTTCGCTGGCTGGCCGTTACCTGGTGCTGATGCCCAACAACGCCCGTGCCGGTGGTATTTCCCGCCGCATTGAAGGCGAAGAACGGGCCCAGCTTAAAGAAGCCATGAACCAGGTTCAGGTACCCAAGTCTATGGGTATCATTGTTCGCACCGCAGGCATTGGTCGCAACAGCGAAGAGCTGCAATGGGACCTGGATTACCTGGTACAGTTCTGGGAAGCCATTACCCAGGCCGCTGGCGAGCGTAAAGCACCCTTCCTGATTCATCAGGAAAGCAACGTGATTATCCGCGCCGTGCGCGATTACCTGCGCCAAGACATCGGCGAAGTGCTGATTGACGCCGCCGCCGTGCACGAAGACGTGCTGAATTTTGTGCGCGCCGTTATGCCTACCTTTGAAAACAAAATCAAACTGTACAGCGACGAGATCCCGCTGTTCAGCCGATACCAGATCGAAGGCCAAATCGAAACCGCCTTCCAGCGCGAAGTAAAACTGCCGTCTGGCGGCTCTATCGTGATTGACCCGACCGAAGCGCTGGTGTCTATCGACATCAACTCCTCGCGGGCCACGAAAGGCCACGACATAGAAGAAACTGCGCTGCAGACCAACCTGGAAGCCGCTGAAGAAATCGGCCGCCAGCTACGTCTGCGGGATATGGGCGGCTTGATTGTTATCGACTTCATCGATATGACCCCGGCCCGTAACCAGCGCGAAGTGGAAAACAAAATGCGCGAAGCCCTGGAAATCGACCGCGCCCGTGTTCAGGTCGGCAAGATTTCCCGCTTTGGCTTGCTGGAAATGTCGCGTCAGCGTCTGCGTCCGTCACTGGGTGAAACCCGCAGCGAAGTCTGCCCGCGCTGTGAAGGCCAGGGCACCATTCGTGGTATCGAATCCCTGGCGCTGAGCATCATGCGCCTGATTTACGAAGAGTCTTCCAAAGACAAAACCGGCGAAGTACGTGCCGTTGTGCCGGTATCCGTGGCTACCTTCCTGCTGAACGAAAAGCGCAAGCAGCTGGCGACGATTGAAGCCAATCAGGAAGTGTCAATTGTTATCGTGCCGGTTCCGCAAATGGAAACCCCGCACTTTGAAATCATCCGCATGCGCGACGACGAAACCGGTTCCGAGCACGTATCCAGCCATCAGGTGGCTCATGAATACAGTGAGCGCGAAGAGGAAGTCGCTGACGTGACCGTGCAAGAAAAACCCGTGCGCGAACAGGCCGCCGTAAAATCCGTGCGCCCCACCGCGCCCGTGCCTGCGGCAACACCGGCAGCAGCACCCGCTAAAGCCGCAGCCGCAGCCGTGCAAGCCCGCGACGAAGGCATGTTCAGCCGTTTGGGCCGTAAAATTGCGCTTTTCTTCAACGGTGAAGAAGAAAGCCAGCCCGCTGCTGATAGCAGCAGTAGCCGCAATGCCAAACCGGCAGGCAATAGCGACAGCTCCAGGCAGCGCCCCGCGTCAAGCCGTAATGATCGCCAGGACCGTCGCAAAACCCGCGTCGCCCGTGACGACCAGCAAGACAGCCGCGGCCGTGGCCGTGGCGAACGTAGCAGCTCTGGCACTGGCTCTGGCTCTGGCACTGGCTCTAGCTCTAGCTCTAGCTCTAGCTCTAGCTCTAGCTCTAGCTCTAGCTCCAGTAATCGTAACGACGATAGCCGAAGCAATCGCACCGACGACAGCCGCAACAACCGCGGACGCGCTCGCAGTGAAGGTCGCAGCGAAGACAAAACCAACGCGGGCAGCCAGAACAGCAATGCTCAAAGCAGCGGCAACGACACGCGCCGCGATGGTCGCCGCGACAACCAGAATCGTAGCCGCTCCAATCGCGATTCAAGTCGTGACACAAGCCGCGATGGCAATAAGCCAAACGCTGAACAGGCGGATCAGAAGCCGGCTATAGAGCAGAAATCTGCAGAACTCCGCAGCTCAAGCCCAAGCTATAACGACCAGAACGATGCGCAAAGCCCCGCAGTCGCAGGCAAAGCCGGTGGTGACGAAAAACGCCGCAGCAAGCCTCGCCGCAGCCGTGGCCGTGATGGTTCACCGGCAGAGAAACCGGTATCAAACCCGGCTGAGCGCAAGGCAGCTCGCAGTGAAATTCATCAGCAAGACACGCAGCCGGAAACCCGTGACGCAGAAGACCGCGCCAAAGCGAAGGCCAAGGCCGCTGAGAAGCCCGCAGATGCAGAGGACGAAAGCGCGGATAAGCCAACCAAGCCAACCCGCAAGCGCACCCCTGCCCGCAAAGCCAAAGCGACGAAAACAGAACCCGCTAATGAGCAAGAGCCGCAACCCGTAAACACTGACGCCAGCGACAACAATGCAGCTAAAGCCGACACTGCTGCAGAGCAGCCAACAGCAGCAGCACAGGTAGCCGACGTAGCATCCGAAACCCCGGCAGCACCAGTAGCACCAGGCCGCGCTTATAACGACCCACGTGAAGTACGTAAACGCCAGCGCGCAGCGGACGCTGCCAAAAATGGCGGGAGCGAGTAATTATGCTGAACGACGCTGGCATTGAAGCCCTGGAAGAAATTCTGTTTGCAGAGCCCTGGGGTGAAGACGCAGTAGACTTCTTCGGCTTCCACGGTTTGGTGTGTGCCAGCGTTGTAGGACCGGTAGACTTCTCGGTAGACGAGTTGTTTCTGCTGGCCACAGGCGTTGACGCCCTTCCTGGCGGCAAGGTGCCAGACGTGTTCAGTCGCTGTGTGCAGCAACTGAGCGGTGCCATGGCCAACGCGCTGGATATGGGCCTGGCCCTGGAGCTGCCCGAGCCCGAAGACGATGACCCCATGAACGCACTGGAAAACTGGTGCGCCGGGTTCATCGAAACCTTTATGGAACGGGAAGACGCCTGGATGGAAGCCGCCAGCGAAGAAGAAGTGGGCGATTTGATTCTGCCCATGCTGGCGCTGTCAGGCTTATTCGAAGATGAAGACTTCCAGAACGTGCGCGACAGCGAAACCCTGTCGACACAGATGGCAGAAGCGATCCCCGATTCGCTCACCGACCTGTACTTGCTGTTCCACGCGCCGGACTGATTTGGCGCGTTAAGCTATTGCGTTAGCGCGCCCACGCTTATAAAAAGCGGGGCAGCAGAATTAAAGCGCGATGGGTTGCTTGAAATGATGCCAGACGGGTGAAAGCCCCTCTGGCATTTTTTGTATCCGCCCCAACTCTGCCCAAGGCGCTTTCGGCGTATGAAAATCACTGCCTTGGGATGCCCACAAACCCTCGTTCTGGCATAGCTGCACCAAAAAACGGATGTCTGAAGATGTCAGGCCCGGACTGCAAGCTTCCATTCCCTGGCCACCGGCACGCCGGAAATCCGCCACCAGGGCCCGCAGTTTGGTCGCGCTCAAGTCGTACTTACGCGGGTGCGCCAGCACCGCTATACCGCCAGCGTCGTTTACCCAGCGCACCACTTCTGCCAACTCCGGCCAATACGCCTTTACATCTCCCGGCTTGCCTGCGCCCAGGTGACGCTTGAAAGCCTGTGCAATGTTCTTTACCACACCTGCATCCACTAACGCCTGGGCAAAATGTGGGCGCCCTGGCACATCGCCATCGGCGTGTTTGGTCGCGTGCTCTAGCAGATCATCAACCTTCAACCTGGCCAGACGCTCTACAATCACGCCGGCACGGGCGTGGCGATTGGCATTCTGCTGCTGCAATCGCGCCAGAAACTGCGGATCATCTTCGGCAAAGTCCAGGCCTACAATATGAATGGTATGGTTTCTCCAGGCGCAAGACAGTTCAACGCCGGAAATCAGCTCAATAGTGTAATCCTGAGCGGCAAGGCGCGCCGACCTCAAGCCGTTAAGGGTATCGTGATCGGTTAATGCCAGATGGCTAACGCCCTTCTCATGCGCCCGGGCCAGCAAATCAGCGGGGCTTAGAGCGCCGTCTGAGGCAGTACTGTGGCAATGCAGGTCAATGCACAACGGTGATTGTTGCGGTATAGTCGCGTCATGCTGCTGAGTTGGCTGTTGCTGCATAATGGTCACAAGCATTCCTGATTACGGGGAAGGGTAAAAAACGAAAAGCGACCCACTATAACAGCCATCACCGATACGACCGAGCTTAAACACCGAATCTGAACGCCGAACCTAAACGCCGAACCTAAACGAAGAGCGCCCCTTTATGTACTACTCTATTATCAGTGAAGACATCAATAACAGCCTGGCACTTCGCCAAAGCGCCCGCCCGGCTCACCTGGAGCGTTTGCAGGCACTGGCCAATGAAGGCCGCTTATTGGTCGCTGGCCCACACCCGGCCATAGACACCAATGACCCAGGCGATGCCGGCTTCAGTGGCAGCTTGGTAATAGCCGAGTTTGAATCACTTGAACAAGCGCAAAGCTGGGCAGACGCAGACCCTTACGTCAGCGCCGGGGTTTACCAGCAGGTAAAGGTCAAACCGTTCAAACGGGTATTGCCCTAGTGCTCTGCAATAAATATCGGATAAAAGTCGCCATGAGCGTTTGGTAATGAATACACGCTTGATCGATAAAGTCAGTGTGCCAAAATTACGTTCTTATCCATTTTTTGTTCAAACAGAAACTTTCAGGAACCCCGCCCAGTGACCCCTTTTCGTCTGCTTGTTGTCCTCGTTTTTGTGTTCTCGTCCATTGCCGCGGCCCAGGCCAGAACGGTGTGGGTAGACGACAAAATCTACCTGCCGGTGCGCTCTGGCGCAGGCAGCCAGTTCCGGATCATTGAGAACGCCGTTCCCAGTGGCACCGCTATGGAGCTGTTGGAATCCGACCAGGATGGCTACAGCAAAGTACGCACCACCAAAGGCACCGAGGGCTGGGTATCCAGCCAGTACCTGAGCTCGACACCGATTGCCGCAACACAGCTCAAACAGGCGCGTCAGGATCTGGAAACCGCACAGGCGGAAGTACGCCAGATGCAGGACCTACTGGCAAACATAACCGGTGAACGCGACAGTCTGCAAAATTCTGAAAGCAGCCTGGCTGATCGTTCGTCCGAACTTATGGCTGAACTCAAACGTATCAAGAATATCGCCGCCAACTCGATTAATCTTGAGCGCCGCAATGGCGAGTTGCTGGAAGAAAATCAAAAAATCCGTAATGAGCTGGAAGTACTGACAGCTGAAAACGAGCGCATGGCAGCCGGTAAAGAATCAGATTTTATGCTGCTCGGCGCCGGCTTGGTGCTAGGCGGTGTGTTGTTGGCACTGCTGATACCGATGCTAAAACCCACCCGTAAAAGCGACAATTGGGCCTGACTGCTATGAGGGAATATTCAGAAAAGCGTGATTTTCATCGAATGCAGGTGAACACGGATATTGAAATTATAGACAGTAACGGTAATACCTTTGCCGGCGTGTGCCGTGATCTGAGCGCTTCGGGAATGCAGATTCTGGTCGCTCAGAGGATGGCTGTAGGCTCTGAGCTGAGCACCACCCTGCATTCCACCAGCGACAAGTTTCCGCCATTGGAAACCCTGTGCGAGGTGCTGCGCTGCGCTGCGAGCCCGAAGGTGATGGTTTTTTGTTAGGTGTGAATATTGCTGAAGTGACTGACTAGCGAGGTAAGGAATCAAAAGATAGGGGACAGATTTCAAATCTGTCCCCGATTCGTAGTTTGCCAATCAGAGCAGCGCTTTCTCCGACACAATAATGCCGTTGTTATCAGCGTACACAAAATGCCCCGGGTGGAAGGTAACGCCACCAAAGGTTACGGCAATGTTCAGATCGCCAACATCACGCTTTTCAGTTTTGCGCGGGTGGGTTCCCAGCGCTTGCACGCCAAGAGCGGTTTTGGCGATCACGTCGGCGTCACGGACACAGCCATAAATAATCAGCCCCGCCCAACCGTTACTGGCCGCTTTTTCCGCCAGCATATCCCCCAGCAGCGCGTTGCGCTTTGACCCACCGCCGTCGACGACCATTACCCGGCCAAGGCCCGGCAAGCCAACCTGCTGCTTCACCACCGAGTTATCTTCAAAACACTTAACGGTCACAATCTCGCCGCCAAAGTTGTCGATGGCGCCAAAATTGCGAAACCCCGGTTCAACAACCTGTACTTCAGGAAATTCGTCGCACAGATCGGGGGTTATAACCGTTCTTACCGTCAGGCCGTCAGCATCAGACACGTTCTTCTCGGACACAGTGTAATCACTCCTTTTATCAGCACCGGGAAATAGGGGACGGATTTGAAATCCGTCCCCGGTCGGTGGTTTAGGTTCCACCGTATCGTGATAGAACCAGACACGCCGCCTGCATCGATTGCGGGTGCAATGAATGCGATGCAGGCGGCGTCTACTCATCAGTCTGGCTTCTGATCTGCCAGGAAAAACCAGGTATCCAGCACCGAATCCGGGTTCAAAGACACACTGTCAATACCCTGCTCCATCAGCCACTTGGCCAGGTCCGGATGGTCAGACGGGCCCTGACCACAAATACCAATATACTTACCGGCCTTACGGCAGGCCTGAATGGCGCTCGACAAGAGCACTTTTACCGCGTCGTTACGCTCGTCAAACAAGTGGGCAATAATGCCGGAATCCCGGTCCAGGCCCAAAGTAAGCTGGGTAAGATCGTTAGAGCCGATAGAAAAGCCGTCGAAGTGTTCCAGGAACTGATCCGCCAGCAGAGCGTTACTGGGCAGCTCGCACATCATGATCACACGCAGGCCATTCTCGCCCCGCTTCAGACCGTTCTCCGCCAGCAAATCCATAACCTGAGCCGCTTCGCCTACGGTGCGTACAAACGGAATCATCACCTCTACGTTGGTGAAGCCCATCTCGTTACGTACCCGCTTCATGGCACGGCATTCCAGCTCGAAACAGTCGCGGAAGGTTTCAGAGATGTAGCGCGATGCACCGCGGAACCCCAACATCGGGTTTTCTTCATCCGGCTCGTAAAGCGCGCCGCCAATCAGGTTGGCGTACTCGTTAGACTTAAAGTCTGACATACGCACAATCACTTTCTTGGGTGCGAACGCCCCTGCCAGGGTCGAAATACCCTCCACCAGCTTGTCAACATAAAAGTCCACCGGCGAGGAGTACCCGGAAATACGTTTATCGACCGTCTGCTGAATATCCCGCGGCAGAGTGTCGTAGTTCAACAGCGCTTTGGGGTGAACACCAATCATCCGGTTGATGATAAATTCCAGACGGGCCAGGCCAACGCCTTCGTTTGGCAGCGCCTGGAAATCAAAGGCGCGGTCCGGGTTGCCCACGTTCATCATAATCTTGAACGGAATATTGGGCATGGATTCTATGGTGTTTTCGCGCAGTTCAAAGTCCAGCGCGCCCTCATAAATAAACCCGGTATCACCTTCAGCGCAAGAAACCGTCACTTCCTGGCCGTTGTTCAGCAATTCGGTGGCATCGCCACAGCCAACCACCGCAGGAATACCCAGTTCACGGGCAATAATGGCCGCGTGGCAGGTACGGCCGCCACGGTCGGTAACGATGGCGGAGGCGCGCTTCATCACCGGTTCCCAGTCCGGGTCGGTCATGTCGGTAACCAGCACATCGCCGTCTTGCACCTTGTCCATTTCATTGATGCTGGTGATGATTTTCACCGGGCCGGCACCAATCTTGTGGCCAATGCTGCGGCCTTCCACCAGCACCTTGCCGGTCTCTTTCAGCAAGTAGCGCTCCATCACGTTGGCAGAAGCACGGCTTTTTACGGTTTCAGGACGCGCTTGAACAACGTAAATACGGCCATCATCGCCGTCTTTGGCCCATTCGATGTCCATCGGACGCTGGTAGTGCTTTTCAATAATCATCGCCTGCTTGGCCAGCTCTTCCACTTCCGCATCGGTAATGCAGAAGCGGCCACGTTCGGCGGCATCCACCTTCACGGTTTCCACAAACTCACCCTCGGTCGGGTTTGTGTGATAAATCATTTTGATGGCTTTGCTGCCCAGGTTGCGGCGTAGCACCGCAGGGCGGCCAGCGGTCAGCGTGGACTTGTGCACGTAAAATTCGTCAGGGTTCACTGCGCCCTGCACCACGGTTTCGCCCAGCCCATAAGAGCCGGTGACAAACACCACACCGCGGAAACCGGATTCGGTGTCCAGAGTAAACATAACGCCGCTGGAGGCGGTCTCACTGCGCACCATTTTCTGGATGCCTGCCGACAGGGCAACCAGTTTGTGGTCGAAGCCATGGTGAACACGGTAGGAAATCGCGCGGTCGTTAAACAAAGAGGCAAACACTTCTTTCACCGACGTGCGAATCTTGTCCAGACCCACCACGTTCAGGAAGGTTTCCTGCTGGCCCGCAAAAGAGGCGTCTGGCAGGTCTTCCGCGGTGGCGGAGGAGCGCACCGCCACCGCCATTTTAGGGTTGCCGTTCTGTAGCTGGGCATAGGCTTCTGCCAGAGCGTTATCCAGCACTGCGGGGAAGGGCGTATCAATCACCCATTGGCGGATCTTCGCGCCAACGCGGGCCAGTTCGTTAACGTCGTTAACGTCCAGCGCGTCCAGGGTTTCATCAATTTTGTCTTTCAGGCCATTGGTCGCCAGAAACTCACGATAGGCATGAGAGGTCGTCGCGAACCCGCCCGGCACAGTCACGCCCGCATTGGCGAGATTACTGATCATTTCACCGAGGGAAGCGTTCTTTCCGCCTACCCGGTCCACATCAGACATTCCCAGGTGTTCAAACCAAATGATGTAATCGTGCAAAATGCATCTCCCTTGAGTCGGTTTTGCGGAGTGTCGAATGTGGGGTGTCGAATTTGGAGCGTACAATGTGGTGCGTTTAATTTGGTGCGTTGAATTTGGAATGTATAATACTGGAAATTGTGACAATTACCTAGGGAACCGCTCCAACATGAAACGCACCGCATTCTTTCTGTCAGACGGAACAGGCCTGACTGCCGAAGGGCTAGGACACGCGCTGCTGGCTCAGTTCGAGAAAATCGACTTTGAACGCATCACCGTTCCTTACATTGATGACGAGAACAAAGCCCACGAAATTGTAGAGCGCATCAACCTGGCCGCTGAAAACGACGATGCCCGTCCCCTGGTATTCGACACCATTGTAAACAGCGATATCCGCAGAATTGTGTCTACCGCAAACGGCTTTATGGTGGATATATTCGGAACGTTTTTAAACCCGCTGGAACAGGAACTGCAATCCGCATCGTCCTACACCGTGGGCAAATCACACTCCATTGTGAACGGCGACAATTACGAACGCCGTATAAACGCAGTGAACTTTGCACTGGATAACGACGACGGCGCGCGCATTCGCCATTACGACGAAGCCGATCTGATTCTGGTGGGCGCATCGCGCAGCGGCAAAACACCCACCTGTTTGTATCTGGCTCTGCAATACGGCGTGAAAGCGGCCAATTACCCGATCACCGAAGAAGACCTGACAGACCAGCAGCTACCAAAAGCACTGCGGGCCCACAAACAGAAAGTGTTCGGCCTGACCATCGAGCCGGAACGGCTGGCCACCATTCGCAACGAACGCAAACCAAACTCCCGCTACGCGTCCATCAGCCAATGCATGCATGAAATTGAGGAAATAGAACTGATATACCGCCGCGAGCGCGTGCCATTCATGAACACCACGGCTTACTCGGTGGAAGAAATATCGACCCGCATTATGGTAGCCACCGGGCTCAAACGAAATCGCTGAGCCCGGGTTGCTTCTTTGCTAAAGCCCGCCTTACAGCTCCTGAATACCCAGGCCCAACTGCTCCACCAGCGCGCGATTGTCGGCGCTGGTGACCACCGCAGTGCTGGCTTTTTCTGGCGCCAGCCAATCCGCAGCCACCCGCTTCAGGTCGTCAATCGTGGTAGCAAGAACCCGCTCGCGGAAACGCCCACGCTGCTCGGCGCTGCGGCCAAACAATGCACTGTGAAACGCATGGCGCGCTGCGCCGGCCGGTGAATGGGGTTTGTCCAGCTGGCCGATCACGCCCAGAATAGACTCTTCCAAATCTTGATGGCTGTGATCAGCTTCCACCAACCACTCCAGAGCTTTGTCAAAATCCGCCAGGGTATCTGCCAGGCGCGGGTCGCGGTAAGAGAAGAACTTGAACGTGCCGTTCACGCTGTCCTGCGCTGCACCGCCGCCATAAGCACCGCCTTTCTCGCGGATGGCACGGTGCAAATAACCGTTACGCAAGAATCCGCCCAGCACCGTCAACGCGGCCGCATCCGGGTGATCAACCGCCACCGTGGGATAGGCTTTCGCGCAGAAGTTAACCTGGGTTGAAGTCAGCCAGGCTTCATGGGTGGTGTAATTCACGGGCGTCATGCGCCACGCGCTGTCTGGCGCAGACTCCGCGTTTTGCCACAGGCCTTTCACATCGTCCAGCATCGGCTGCAGTTGCTCGTCTTCACCAATCAACAGGAACTGGCGGCCTTGCTTGCCAACCTTCTGATGCAAATCCGCCAGCTTTTGGCAGAACGCCTTCAGCTCGGACGGCTCTTTCAGGGATTTATCCAATGATTTGGTGCGGCGAATGGCTTCCAGCCCGCCCAGGCGGAAACTCAACCAGGCGCCCGGGCTCATGCCCTGGGCCGCGGCGCTCATGGCCAACGCATGGCCACTGCCAGTAACGGCTTGTTCACGGCGGGCGCGAATCTGGGCAATAATTTCCGCAATGCGGCCGGTTTCGTCAAAACGGGCGTTGCTGTAAACGTCTTTCAGCAAACGGGCCAAGGCGTCACTGTTGCGTGCTAGGGCCTTGCCGCTGAACACCAGATAACCGGACATATCCTGCACGTTGTCAATCTTGCCCTTGCTGACAAAACCGGCCGAAATGCCGCCGGTCTCCGCGGAAATGCGATCTTGCATTTGCAAGTAATCCAACTCGCCACAACCCACCTCTGAAATCAGTGTGGTGTAGTAAGGCATCAGCGCCAACTCTTCTTCATTCAACGAAGGCAATGGCAACACTACCTGCTGATAAACCAAACCGTTGGTACCGCGGGCATAAACCGTGGCCGACAAGTCGCCATCAAAACGGCCTTCCGGCTCTGGCATCTGTAAGGGCACATCGGTCAAATCCACCTTCGGCAGAATAGAATCGTCGTCTTTGCGGGTTTGACGATCTTCCAGGGCCTGGGCGCGCTCAACGATCTGTGCGGCTTCTTCGTCGCTCAGCTTGGCTTTGCGCTGCGCCAGGGAAGCACGGATAGACTCGGTACGCAGGCCTTCCAGCTTGTCGTCCGGGCGCAGGGTTAGGGTTACCCGGTGAGGGTTATCCAACAACTTGCGGCGAATCAGATTCGGCACAAACTGCGGGTCCTGAATTTTCTCCCGCAGACGAGCCAGAACCGGCTCCAGATCCAGCAGATCCACCGGGTCACCGCCGTGCACCATTGGCGAAATGGCGGACATAATCAACTGCAAACCGTAGGGGAAACCGTCACCGGAAATTTCGCGCTGGTGCAATTCCAACTGGTGCAAAATCGCTTCCAATCGTTCACTGCTAACGCCGTCTTCAACAACCTTCTTCAAGGTGTCTTCAATCAGCTCTTCAAGCGCCTGTTGCTGCTCCGGCTCGCTGCCTTCTATACCGCACACGAACGTCATTTCACGGTTGGAATCTTCCAGCCCGCACAAAGGCGAAGGCGCCTGGCCCAGCTCGGTGGTTTCCAAAGCGCGCATCAGCGGTGACGCGCTGTTATCCAGCAGCACCGAAGACAACAACTGGCCCTCCAGGTTTTCTTCCAGATCAAAACTGTGGCCCAGCAACCAGCCCATCACAATGTGGGTTTTGGCTTCCGTCGGCTCGCCTTCATTCACGGCATAAGCCTGTTCTACCCGCAACGGCGCAAACATCCGCTTTTCATCGTACACCGGTAGTTTTACATCCAGTTTGTCGAAACGCTTGAGCACCAATTCTTCGAAACGCTCCTGATGCTCATGGGCCGGAATATTACCGTAGGTCGCAAAAATCGCATTACTGGGGTGGTAATGGTGTTTGTAGAACGCCAGCAGG
The DNA here is from genome assembly GCF_000372805.1 of Marinobacter gelidimuriae. Taxonomy (GTDB): domain Bacteria; phylum Pseudomonadota; class Gammaproteobacteria; order Pseudomonadales; family Oleiphilaceae; genus Marinobacter; species Marinobacter gelidimuriae. The sequence continues at coordinate 38,219 of NZ_KB889873.1, forward strand.
TCGTCATAAGACAAATCGGTAATGTGATCCGGCTCGCCACCGCTGTTGTAATGGTAGGTGGTGGTGGGAAACAGATGGCTGGACAGGTTCTGCCATAGCTGAGACGTGGCCGAACTCATAGCGCCCTTCATCTCGTTGTAAACCACACCGCGGTATACCAAATCGCTGGTCGGATCTTCCGGCTTGTCGAACTCAAGGCGGTGGCCTTCCTGGGCAAAATCCAGTTTGTCCAGCTTGGAGAAAAACACCGAATCCAGATACACGTCCAGCAGGTTGTCAAAATCTTTGCGGTTCATGCTGGCGAACGGGTAGGCGGTCCAGTCACTGCTGGTGAACGCGTTCATAAAGGTATTCAGCGAACGGCGAATCATCATAAAGAACGGATCGCGTACCGGATAACGCTCGCTGCCGCACAATGCGGTATGCTCCAGAATGTGAGCCACGCCGGATGAGTCCATCGGAAACGTACGCAAGGCCACAAAGAACACGTTTTCGTCGTTGTCTGCGGCCATGTGCAAGTGGCGCGCGCCCGTCTTTATATGGCGGTATTCTTCAACATCCAGATTCAGGGTGCCGATGTGGTGGGAACGGATTTTTTCAAACGCCGGGTGCATTGCGTTGTCAGATGTTGCAGCCATTCAAACTGTCCTGTTGTTGACTCGAGAAACGAATCGAGAGATGAATCGAGAGTTAAACCGAGAGTGAACCAATTATGGGTTACGCGGTAAAATCGTTACACGCTGGCACTGTTGCAAGGTGATACGCTATAAACAGATACGATGTAAGAAGCGCAAAGGTACAGGGTAACACGGGTTATCCGTTATCATGCAGCACACCCGGTGCAACAAGGTTATTGCTATCACTATGAGCACAATAGAAAATACCCCCGGCAACCCCGCAGACTCACAAGCACCAAAACCGTCCCCGGCATTGAGCACCAGCCAGGCGCCTGGCGACCCGGTTCCGGCCCGTGAAGTGGCCGCTTACTGGGATGAACGCAGGCGCTACCTGAAAAGCATCCGCAAAACGCCGGCTGTGCGCCATCACTACTGGCGAGCCATGGGGGTTTATCTGTTGCGGCGGATATTGTGGTCATTCGGATTTTTTCCGGTGTTTTTCGCCTTCTGGATTCCGCTGGTGCTGGCCCAATTTAATCCGGTTGTGCTGGCCAATGATATGATTGCGCTGCTGCAGGACTTCACCAACAGTAATCCGGAACTGCAGGCCAACACCCTCAGCACCCTGGTGATCGCCTGGGCGTCTATCGGAGGCTTTTTTCTGATCTTTGATTTTGTACTGTCGCCCTTCCGCTCGCCCTATGAATACGAAGCCGACGTATACATGCGCGCCTGGGAGCACCAAAACAGCACGCCGAGCTCTCCAACTAGGGCGTCAACCAGCGCGTCACCCATTACATCGCCCATCACATTTTCTAACACTACATCTAACACTGCGGAAGCTCCATGAATCACCTGTTTGTAGACAACCTCACCGTCATCGACTTCGCCTACCTGAGCGCTACCCGCGGCTTAGTGGGTGAAAGCTGGATTGCCGACATTGTTCTGGGCGGCGAGCTGGACGAACAGGGCATGGTGTTCGATTTTTCACACGTCAAACGTGTGATCAAGCAGGTGATCGACGCCCAGGTAGACCACCGCCTGGTAGTACCAAAAGGCCACCCGGGGTTGTTGCGAAATGACCAAACACCCCAGCACTTTGTGTGGCCGCTTACCAACGGCGAACAGATCGCCCACACCGGCCCGGATGAAGCCGTGCTTTGGCTGGCCGGCGATACTGTCACCAAAGCGGCTGTTGCGACCCTGCTTGAACACGAACTGAAAGCCGTACTGCCAAACAACGTGATATCCGTAGACGTACACCTGCGCGAAGAAGTGCTTGAAGGGCCTTACTACCACTATGTGCACGGCCTGAAAAAGCACCTGGGCAACTGCCAGCGCATCGCCCACGGCCATCGCTCACCCATTTGCATCCACCGCAACGAACAGCGCGACACCGCCCTGGAAGCGCTCTGGGCAGAACTGTGGAAAGACATCTACGTAGGCACCGAAGAAGACATCAGCCGCCGCTTTGTGGACGACAATGGCGCCGAATACATCCACTTCGAATACGAAGCCAACCAGGGCGAATTCGCCCTGACCCTACCCGCCAGCCGCGTGTACATGATGGACACAGACACCACGGTGGAACTGATCGCCGGGCACATCGCCGATCAGCTGAAGCAGGAGTTTCCTGAAGATTCGATTCGGGTGAAGGCGTACGAGGGTGTTGGAAAAGGGGGCATGGCGTCGCGATGAGCCAGACGGGGACAGATTTAAAATCCGTCCCCTTTTAGATAGAAGCCTGGGGACAGATTTTAAATCTGTCCCCTTCAAGCTTGAACCTATATTACAGGCACAAAAAAACCACCCAAAGGTGGTTTTTTGATGGCTTGCCGGTGGACTAAACCTGCAAGCCGTATTGGCGTCCCCTAGGGGGTTCGAACCCCTGTTGCCGCCGTGAAAGGGCGGAGTCCTAGGCCGCTAGACGAAGGGGACTAGAAAAAAATTGGTGGAGCCAGACGGGATCGAACCGTCGACCTCAACACTGCCAGTGTTGCGCTCTCCCAGCTGAGCTATGGCCCCCAACGGATGCGTATATTAAGGATCGACCCCTGAGCCGTCAACCCTTTTCTGTCACTTTTTTCAGGTGTGTCGAAAACCGCCGGCATCTCTGCCGCTCGCGTTTAATAATTAAACAAATAGCGCTTACCGATTGAACAGATTGATTATTCAGCAATCAACGCAGCGTATTCTTTCTCTACCTTTTTGGTTTCCTTCTTGGAAAAACCACCCAAAATTTCCAACGCATGGCGCAAACGCGCACGGGTCATGTCTGGCCCCAACTGTTCCATAGAGTCCATCACCGACCAGGAATTCGGCGTACCGGCAATCGCCACGAACACAGCGAACATGAAATCGCCCATTTTCAGGTCCATCGCCTTGGCCAGGAACTTCACATCGGCAAATATGTTGTCTTTACTCCAGTGGCGCTGAGCCTCCAGGTGCCACAGTGTGAACTGCAGTACCCGCTTCACCTGCCCTTCTTCCAATTTGTTGTGGGCGAAGCTCTCTGGCGTCAACGACAACATGCCGCTGAACATGAACTGGGCCATCGGCGCCACATCCGAGAACACGTCGGCGCGGCCCTTCACAAACGGCACCAGCGCAGCCAAATCGTTCTGATTGAACCACCACTGACTCATACGCTGCAGAAACTGCTCGTCGCTGAGCTCTTCCCGCAGCCACAGGCCGTTCAGCCAGCGCAGTTTCTCAACATCAAACACCGGGCCACCCAGCGACACTCGCTGAATATCAAAATCACTGATCATCTCGTCCAGAGTGAACTTCTCGCGCTCATCCGGCATCGACCAGCCCATGCGGCCCAGGTAATTGGTCACCGCTTCCGGCAAAAATCCCATGCGCTCATAGAAATTGATGCTGGTAGGATTCTTGCGCTTGGACAGTTTGCTCTTGTCCGGGTTACGCAGCAGCGGCAAGTGACACAGCACCGGCATGTCCCAGCCGAAATACTCATAAAGCAGCTTGTGCTTGGGCGCCGAGTTAATCCATTCCTCACCGCGCAGCACGTGGGTGATTTCCATCAGGTGGTCGTCCACCACGTTCGCCAGGTGATACGTGGGCATGCCGTCAGACTTCAATAGAATCTGACAGTCCACCTGAGCCCAGTCAATCTCGATGGTACCGCGCAGCATATCGGCAATTTCGCACACGCCTTCGTCGGGCACCTTCATGCGGATCACATAGGGGTCGCCCGCTTCCCGGCGACGATGCACCTCTTCCGGTGACAACTCCAGATTGCCCTTAATACCCGGATTCAGGCCCGCGGCCTTGCGCTCTTCACGAATCACATCCAGCTCTTCCGGCGTGCGGAAGCAATAGAACGCGTGGCCGGCCGTAACCAGGTCTTCCGCGTACTGGGCGTAAGAATCCTTGCGCTCCGACTGACGATAAGGGCCGTGGGGGCCGCCCACATCGGGGCCTTCATCCCAGTTCAAGCCAAGCCAGCGCAGCGCAGTCAAAATTTCCTGTTCGGATTCCGGTGTACTGCGGGCCTGATCGGTGTCTTCAATGCGCAAAATAAACTGGCCACCGTGCTGGCGCGCAAAACACAGGTTGAACAGGGCCACGTAAGCGGTGCCAACGTGCGGATCGCCAGTGGGTGACGGGGCAATTCGGGTACGTACTAAAGTCATGGGTAATTCCTGAAATAAATTCCCGAGAATAGCCTGGGAATAAGAGCATTATAACGGCCAAACCGGCAAACCGCATTGTCACCAACGCTTTCGCTTCAGTCGGCATTTGCGCCGCACCTCGTTAATGTAATATTATAACATTCTTAAAGCGATCAACGGCTCACCCGCCGCCTACCCTGACAAATCTGAATGGAACACCAAACCATGAACACCCAACTGCGCCTGCCCCGTGCCGCTTTTATGACCGGCCTGATAACACTCGCCGCTGCCCTGCCCGCAGCCGCCGAAACAAACATAGTCACCTCCATCAAACCGCTGGAACTGCTGGTACGCGCCGTAGCCACCGATGACGTCACTGTTACCAGCCTCGTCGCCCCGGGCGGCAGCCCGCACAACTACACCCTGCGCCCGTCCCAACGCCGCGCCCTCGAGCAGGCCGATGCCATCTTCTGGGTAGGGCCGGAGGTGGAAAGCTTTCTTACCCGCCTACTGGCCAATAACGAATTCAGCGGCAGAACCCATCAGTTGATGGGCCAGACGGACAACCACAGTGAAGAAGCCCCCCACGCCGACGATGATCAAAGCCGTGAGCATAATGACCATCACGAACACCAAACTGGCGAAGAAAAACACAATGGTCACAGTGACGAGCATGCCCAGACAGATGATGAACACAATCACGACCACGGCACGGGTGACGACCCACACATTTGGGTAGACCCACAACACGCCCTTGAAATGGCCCGCGCCATTGCACAAACACTGTCAAAACTGGACAGCACCAACGCCCAGGTCATCCAGCAAAACCTGCAAGCGTTTGAACAACGCCTGAATGCCCGCGAAGCCAGCATCCGCGAGCAACTCGAACCGCTGCAAAACCGGAAACTGTTCTCCTACCACAGCGCCTTCACCCGCTTCGCCGAACACTACGGCCTGCAACTGCAAGGCGTGCTCACACTAAACCCGGCACTCAGCCCCGGCGCCAAACACATCGCCGAAGTACAAAACCAGCTAAAACAAGCCGGCAGCGCCTGCCTGCTCACCGAACCCCAGTTCAACACTCAATGGTGGAAAAGCATTACAGAGGGCCTAGACATCACCTTCAGCACCTGGGACCCACTGGCCACAGACATACCCGCAACGCCCGAAGGCTATGAGCAGTTCCAACAAAGCATCGCCGATGCCGTGCTGAACTGCCGCTAGGATAAGAGGACGAACCAGGGGACGGATTTCAAATCCGTCCCCGCATTAAGCTCTACCTTGGGGACAGATTTGAAATCTGTCCCGGCATTAAGCTTTATGAGAAACTGCTCCCCCAAAAAGGAGCCTCAGCCATGCCCGAGCACAGCCCATCACCCAATCACCACCCCGCCACCCGCATCATTCACAACCGGCGCCATCGGGACCAGCAAGGCAGCCCTTACTCGCCGGTATACAACACCACCACCTACCGTTTCGACACCACCGCCGAACAGCTGGCCGTGGTAAAAGGTGAAAACGACGGCAACCTGTACACCCGCTGGGGCACCAACCCCACCATTAAAGAGCTGGAACAGGGCCTGGCGCAGCTGGAATCAGCACAGGCCGGATTGGCGTTTGCCTCCGGCATGGCGGCCATTTCCGCCACCCTGTTTGCCCATGGCCGCAACGGCATAGTGTGCGTGGGCGATCTGTACGGCGGCACCCAGGAACTGCTGGTGAATCATTTCGAGCCCCTGGGCATTCCCTTTATCTTCCTTCTGAACCAACAGCTGGATGAGCTGGAACAGCATCTGACCAAACCCGGCATGCTGGTGTACTGCGAAACCCCGGCCAACCCAACCATGGCCATACTAGACATCGCCGACCTGGCCCGCCGTGCCCACGCCAAGGGCACCTTATTGGCCGTCGACAACACCTTCGCCAGCCCCATCAACCAGCGCCCGCTGGAACTGGGCGCTGACCTGGTCATGCACAGCGCCACAAAATACCTGGCCGGCCACAGCGACTTAACCGCCGGCGCCTTCATGTCCAGCGCAGAACTCGCCAAACCCGTCGCCGCCTGGCGTAAAAGCCTGGGCCAGATACTGGCACCGGAAATGGCCGCGCTTCTGTCGCGCAGCCTGCGCACCCTGCATGTACGAGTCCGCCAGCACAACGAAAACGCCATGGCCGTCGCCATCGCCATGGAAAAACACCCGAAAGTCAGCCGCGTACTCTACCCCGGCCTGCCAGATTTCCCCGGCCACCCACTCGCCAAACAACAAATGCACGGCTTCGGCGGCATGCTTAGTATTGATGTCGTAGGCGGCGGCAAAGCCGCAGAATGTGTCGAAGACCACCTGCAAGTCTTCCTGCTAGCCACCAGCCTGGGCGGCGTAGAAAGCCTCGTCAGCCAGCCAATCGCCACCAGCCACTACCGCTTGACACCCGAAGACCGGGCACAAAGGGGAATCAGCGATGGCCTACTGCGATTGTCAGTGGGGCTTGAAGATGCGGGGGATTTGATTGCAGATCTGGAGCAGGCGCTGGCAAGCTTGGCGGAGTGACCGTGTTCCCGGGGACGGATTTCAAATCTGTCCTTTTTTTCGAACACCGGGGACAGATTTAGAAATCTGTCCCCTTTTCAGTCAACGCATCCAACCCCATTGCCTCGCCAATATGACGATTTCGGAGCTTTTCGTCATTCGTCACCAATACGTATCCCCCAACCATGGCTGTTGCGGAGATAATGCTGTCCGGGAGTTTTAATGAGGTTGCTCTGCGGATTTTGATGGCTGATTCCTGAACGGACTGCCTAAGCTCAATCACAGGCAATACTGACAAAGCTGCTCTGAGCTTTTGCTCGTCTTCTTGCGACATCTGAGGCCAGGAGAGCAACTCCATCTTAGTAATCACTGATACCGCGTAATGCCCTTTGGATAACTTGAGTTTGCGGTCGATTGCATAAATGAGGGCGTTGGTGTCTAGCAGGTACTTACCACTCATCTCTCATTGTCCTTTGAAGTTCTAGCGCATCTCTTCCCGAGAAGGCTTTAATCTCTGTGTTGCTGAAATCCAGCTCTACCTCGGGCTCACCCATAAGGCGTTCGTCGTTTACCGTAAGCACCACTCTGACGTGAGCGCTGTCCAACAGGCGATACTTCTCCGGTAGTTTTACTGTGCCGTTTCGAATATCCGCTTCAAATTCTATTGCGTACATGGTGCAGCCTCCGGCTGTTCATTATTTGAACAGCGTAACACGTTATAGCCGTTTGTCTCCGGGACAGATTTCAAATCTGTCCCCGTTTCTCCTTTCCCGCCCTCGGGACAGATTTCAAATCTGTCCCGGCTTTACCCACTGTCCCGGCTGACCCCGCTTTATCGGTCGCCCCAGCCACCCCAGACCGCGGACTCAAATTCCACACCAAGTCCCCAACACCGCCATTAGGCGCAAAACCCGTAGGCGCCGTTTTAAGAATCAACAACACACCCTCACAATCAAACGCCTGGCTTGCGTGTTGAAGCTGTTTCACCTTAAAACTGGATATCCATCCAGTGCGGGAAGGGGGAGTGCCTGTCCATGAAAATTCATAAATTCATGAAAATTGCCGACCAAGATGACTTCCGAGAACGCAGCAAGAACGAGTGCCTGTCCATGCGTCGTCGCGTCCCTTGGCTGCCCTTGTCATGTTTGTAATTCACATTGAATGTCGGTCAGTGCTTGATCTCTGACCTTAACCGACTAACTTCATCAACCGTCAAACCAGCAATCTCTGCAATCATCTGATCATCCATTTCGGTGCGGTTGATCAGGTTACGGGCGATTTGTTCAGCCTTCATGTGTTCACCTTCTTGGCGACCTTCTTGACGGCCTTCCTGGCGCCCTGCCAGCATGCCCTCAAGCCGTTCTTTCTTAACCAAATTCTCCAAATTTTCTGCCAACATATCTCTGTCCTCCACCAAACTGTTGAGCTGATCCAGGTGTACTTCAGCTCCAAGTCGCTGCAAATGGCGTTTGAGCCAGCGGGTAATAATTCTGTCGGTACGATCTTTGTTCGGATCCGACTGTATGATNGCCACAACCCGATCCACAGCCTGCTGCGGCCCCCCCCAAGCAAGGACTTACTATCATCGACATCACATAAATTTAATGTACTATGTACACTTTTGGTGCAATAATTGAAGGGCACACACAGCGTGAGTCATGCTATTGAATTTATTGAAACACAAACATTTACACGGCAGATACAAGCGATAGCAACGGACGGTTAACTACCCCGCCCTAAAGGGCGGGGCTTGTAGAGAACACCCTGCAAGCCAGGTTGACCAGGGAAAGCGGACACCAACCCGCTACGTTTATCACAGGTCGCTAAGACCCACCGCCGAATGCTTCCTCAGTTCGGCGCTCTGGAAGACTGGGATCACGCTGGCGAAAGGCAAAGCGCCGAAGGTTCCGGTCGCCGCGCAGGCGGGAGCCGGTGATAGACATTCCCGAGGGGAGACGAATCGCAAGATTCGCGTCACAAGGCCCGTAAGGGCATTCATTGAAAGGAAAACGATGTCGGTCTTGGTACTGGATAGACGCAAGCAACCACNGATGCCGTGCTCGGAAAAGCGCGCGCGGCTTCTGCTCGGCCGTGGGCGAGCCGTGGTGGTGCGTGCGTATCCGTTTACGATCCGGCTGAAAGACCGTACCGGTAGCATCATACAGCCGGTCCGTATCAAGATCGATCCCGGCAGCAAAACCACCGGGATTGCAGTGGTGAGAGAAAACGGCCAGAAGCAACACGTTCTGGCCTTGATGGAATTAGCCCATCGCGGCCGCCAGATCAGCAAGTCTTTGGACCAACGTCGGGCGTTTCGCCGCCGGCGCCGCAACCAACTGCGGTACCGGGCACCCAGATTTCTGAATCGAACCAAGCCGAAAGGCTGGCTGGCCCCGAGTCTCCAGCATCGGGTCGATACCACCCGGAGCTTGGTGAATCGGCTTCGATCTTTGGTGCCGGTTGAATCTATCAGCCAGGAACTGGTTCGGTTTGATACGCAAAAGATGGAAAACCCGGAAGTCAGCGGTGTCGAATATCAGCAGGGCACCTTGCTCGGCTACGAGATCCGTGAATACCTGCTGGAGAAGTGGGGGCGCGAGTGCGCCTATTGCGCCGACAAAGACACCCCTCTTCAAATTGAGCATATCGACCCAAAAGCCAACGGTGGCTCGAACCGGATCAGCAACCTGACATTGGCGTGCCGGCCATGCAATCAGGAGAAAGGCAGGCAGCCACTTGCTGATTTCTTTGCATCGTCCAAGCGGCTGAAAAACCACCAGGCCAGATTGGATCGCATTCTAAAACAGTGCAAAAAGCCCTTAGGGACGCCTCCGCGGTTAATTCAACCCGGTGGGCGCTGTATCAGACCCTGAGGAAAACGGACCTGAAGGTTGAAGTGGGTACCGGCGGCCGCACCAAGTTCAATCGTCGGCGACTGAACATTCCTAAGACACACGCGCTGGATGCGGCTTGCGTCGGAGAAGTTGAGATCGTAGAGGGCTGGAACGTTCCAATCTTGGCGATCAAAGCCACCGGACGTGGCAGCTATCAGCGTACCAGACTCACAAGATACGGTTTCCCTCGTGGCTATCTGATGCGCCAGAAGAAAGTCCAAGGGTTTCAGACCGGCGACATGGTGCGAGCCGTGGTGCCAACGGGCACGAAAGCCGGCACCTGGTTGGGTCGTGTGGCGGTTCGTAAAACCGGCAGCTTCAATATCCAGACAAGTAGTGGTGCTATTCAAGGAATATCTCATCGCCACTGTGTTTTAACCCAGCGAGCGGATGGCTACGGCTATCACATCCAACCCAACCGACGAAAGGAGGAGGGAGACAGGAGAAACGAGTCGCGCTAACGCACGACGCGCACTCCCTTCCCGACCTGAAGGACGGGGTATCCCGCGCTAAATGATGAACTTAAAGATCTCCAGCGCACGCTCATCGCCCAACCGGACAAAGGTGACCTGATCCAAGGTACAGGTGGGCTCCGTAAGGTGCGCGTGGCTCTAGGAAATCAAGGGAAACGCGGCGGTGCTCGAGTCATTTATTTCCTGGCCACTGCGGAAATCATCTACCTGATACTGGCGTATCCTAAAAGCGTTAAAGACAACTTGACGCCTGCCGAGAAAGCCACATTAAAAACACTGACCCACCAGTTAAAAGGGGAGATTTCCAAATGAGCATTTTTGACGAACTCCAGACATCCCTGAAAGAAGCCGTCAGTATCAAGCACGGCAAAACACAAGCTGCTCGTTCAACCCGCCACGAGGTGGCCGATGTGAAAGCCATACGAGCCAAACTGCATGTTTCACAAGCCGAATTTGCAAAGGCCATGGGAACCAGTGTCGATACTGTAAAAAGCTGGGAAACCAAACGCCGCAACCCCACTGGCCTTGCAGCAAAGGTGCTTGCTACGATTCAGGACGACCCGGCTTATTTCAGCGAACTGTCATCGCACTGATCGTTCAAGTTCGTTTTCCTGGGGACAGATTTCAAATCTGTCCCCGTTTCTCCTTTCCCGCCCTCGGGACAGATTTCAAATCTGTCCCGGCTTTACCAGCTGCCTCAGCTGTACCGTCTGTCCCCGCTTTATCGGTCGCCCCGGCTACCACAGGCCGCGGATTCAAATTCCACACCAGGTCTTCAACACCCCCATTGGGCGCAAAACCCGTAGGCGCCGTTTTAAGAATCAACAACACACCCTCACAATCAAACGCCTGGCTAGCGTGTTGCAGCTGTTTCACCGTATCCGCCACCTCCGGCCAGGTCATACACACTTCACGGGCCATCATGATGCGCGGGTGGGCCGTGCCCTGTGGGTCGTCACCAATCAACAGCTCTTCAAACAGTTTCTCGCCGGGGCGCAGGCCACTGAACACCAACTCTATCTCGCCATCTGGCTGCTCCGCGGTTCTTTCGCGGCGACCCATCAAATGCATCATCTTGCGAGCCAAATCGGCAATTTTAACCGCTTCGATATTCGCAAAAACCTCCGGTTCTTCTTGGGCATCACCTGGATTGGCCCAGCGCACACCAAGACGTACGAAAACGCGCACCAGCTTCCCATTGTTCTCGACGTCAGCAATCGTTGTTTGGCGGATTGCGTGCATTTGCTGAATTTTCAGCGTTTCCAGATCTCCGGGGTATTTGGGATCGAAATTATCGTGGCAGCGAGAAAAGGTGTCCCGAAGACAGACGTCCTGGAGCTTAAGGTTGTCGATTGCGTCTTGGAGCGTAGCGGAAATTGTCATGCATATTTCCTCGGTTCTTCATGGACAGAGGACGAAACAATATGCAGTTTTGGTCTTTTTTTTCGAGCAATTACACGGCCAAAGTTGCCCGCAGAGTCTACCGTCACCCACAACCCATCCGGTTTAACGGATGATACGTCGGCCTTGAACTCCTGTCAGCAAGCCATCAACTCTTGCCTGGGTTGATTTGTGTCGTCTTCTTCATAGCCCATATATCACCCAAGAATAAAGTTGTCGGATCTAATTAGCGCACCCAACGTCTTTGAATCACAAAAAAAGCTGTGTCTGCTCAGAGCAGGAGCGAGGCGAGTGCAGTCTTAGCCTTTGCGGTCTAAAAGAAGATGACATATTTCGTGGGCTAGTGTTGTGTTTTCGCCATGCAGGTGAGCAGGCGTGCTTTCGTGCGATTTGTTGACAAGTATCGCTGGGCCATGTCTCGGCCCCCAACACGCCAAGGCATCCAACTTACAGTCAGGCATTTCAAAATCCTGAATTTGCACCCCCCATGCCCTTAACAATTCCGCCGGCTGAACAACCTCTGAGTCCTTCAGACAAAGCTTGCGACGTAGCCAGGTTGCGGCACAATAGCCTTGATCATAAGGACAGCCCAGTTAGCAAGGGCAACGCCCTAGTTTCTAGCTGTTGTCCGCGAGCCAACCAATGTTGCGCTGCCAGCTGTCCACGCCCCTGACTGGCGCCGTGAGCCAGGCTTGCAAGTTTGTTACCGATTGCTTCCAAATCCGTAACGACCTGCTCCAGCGGAAGGCGCACTGTCTTTCCATTCTCAACATTGGAAACCTCTACCAAGGCCCCCCTGACGCATGACAAAAATGGCGGGCATCGTAGGTGTCCGGTTGGGCGATGGCGGAATTGCCGCCTTCAAGCTGGGTAAGTGCCTGCTCAAAATTACGGTCATTTACCCAAATAAGTTCGGCGCTAGGTGTTTGAATCTGCAGCTGCAAGGCAATTTGCCCGGCGGTAGTGCTTTTGCCCATGCCTGGGTTGCCCACAATCAAATAGTTATGGGGCATTAGTAGGCCATTTCAAATTAAAACTTCCAGACTAACGGCACCAGGCACAGAACCACAGTTCCAGCCAACAGGCTAAGCGGAAAGCCAATCCGAATATAGTCTCCAAAACGATACCTTCCCGGGCCGTACACCATAAGATTGGTTTGATAACCGAGTGGCGTAATAAAAGAGGCAGAAGCCGCAAACATGACCGCGACAGCATAAGGCAAAAAGTTAACACCAAGTTGCTGTGAAACCGCCAACGCTATGGGGAACATCAAGACTGCTGCAGCGTTGTTGGTGATCATCTCGGTAAAAACGGCTGTCAGAACATAAATCAGCACCAGAGCAACCCAGGGAGTTAACCCACCGAATCCGAGAAGACCACCCGCAACCCATGCGGCAGCGCCAGTGACTGTCATTGCATTGCCCAGCGCAAACGACGCCGCAATAACCACTAGCACTGGCAGATCCACACTGCGCCGAGCCCGACTGGCGGTGATACAGCCTGAAAAAATCATCGCACCAGCAGCCAGAAATGCAGCCTCCATAATCTGCAATAGACCAGACGCACTCATCAACACCATCAGCGCGAGTATTGCCAGCGCTCTGGGTGCTTTACGAAAATCCGGCGGCGTTGAGTCGTTGAGCGCACTGACCAGCAAGAAATCCCTACGGAACCGGTAATGCTCCACGAACTGATGACTCGCCTCAAGCAAAAGCGTATCGCCCATTCGAAAGGTGATATCGCCCAGTTTGCCCGGTACCCGCTTACCGTCACGGGACAGGGACAGAATCACAGCACTGAAACGGGTACGAAACTGACTGTCGCGAATGGTCTTGCTCAAACCCGGGAACTCAGGCCCCAATACGACTTCTACGAGGCACCGCTGATGATTAGCCACATCCAGCTTGTGAACATCGCCATTGGCCGGTTTCAGGCCTTGAATCCGACGCAATTCACTGGCGCACTCCGGAGCGCCCACAAAATAAAGGCGATCGCCCGACTGCAGCACCCGATCTGGCTCTACAGCGGTTATAAGACGCCCATCACGATCAATTTCAGTAAGATAGCCATAGCTAAGGGCGCGCAAACCGGCTTCTGAGATGGTCTTGCCCACCAGTGGCCCGGGACCGACCACTTCAACCTCAACGCCGTACTCCCGTACAAGGTCAAGCTCTTCCGCAACGCCACCTCGGTCTGGAAGAATCCTGGAAGCAAACAGAACTAAAAACGTGCCCCCCACAAGAAGCAGTGGAACCCCGACCCAGGCCAACTCAAACAACCCCAGATGAATGCCAAGGCTGCTCTGCAACATGCCATCCACAACCAGGTTGGTGCTGGTACCAATCAGCGTGCAGGTACCGCCAAGAATGGCCGCATAGCTCAAAGGGAGCAGCAGCTTGGAAGCAGGGATACCTAAGCGCTGCGCCCAAGCCTGAATTGCGGGAATGAACATCGCCACCACGGCGGTGTTATTCATAAAACCACTGAGAATACCCGTCGGCACGATCATCCGCAGCTGTGCCCCTTTTTCCGTTTTGGGGTGGCCCAGCAACAAGCGCGCAATCCACTGCACAGCGCCCGTTTCTTTAAGCCCGGCTGCCACCACATACAAAGTGGCAATCGTAATCACTCCGGGATTTCCGAAGCCTGCCAACGCCTCAGCCGGCCCCAGGATTCCTGTAATCAACAGAAACGCCAGAGCCGCCATCAGAACCAGATCAGCAGAAACACGGGTAAGCGCCAGAGCCAACAACACCGAAAACAGTGTTATCAAAGTAACGATGCCTTGCCACTCCATGGAGCTAATCCTTGCGGGCTATCATTTCCCGCTCAAGCAGGTAGGCGATAAGACCTTCCACGCAATCAACGACTGACATGCGGGATGTGTCCAGGCACAGCTCCGGATGGGGAGGCCGTTCGTAGGGGGAATCGATACCGGTAAAGTCTTTAATTTGACCAGAACGTGCTTTTTGATACAGCCCCTTTGGATCCCGGGATTCGCAGGTCTCGATAGGTGTATTCATAAACACCTCAATAAACTCACCTGCCGGAAACAGCTTACGCACCAGACGCCGATCACTGTTGAATGGCGAAATAAACGCACTCAATACAATCAGGCCAGCGTCTGCAAACAGTTTACACACCTCACCCACCCGGCGAATGTTTTCTTCCCGGTCGTGGTCTGAAAAGGCCAAATCTTTGCACAAACCGTGGCGAACGTTATCCCCATCCAGCAAAAACGTATGATAACCCCGGTTATGCAATGCCACGTCCAGCGCATTGGCTATGGTGGATTTTCCGGAGCCGCTCAGCCCCGTAAACCAGAGCAGGCAAGGCTTCTGGTTCTTGTTCTCAGCGCGCTGAGAACGGACCACTTTGTGATCGTGCCAAACAATATCGTCTGCCAAAACAGAACTCCTTTGGAACCTGAATTCAGGAACTAAACAGATTTACAGGCCCACTCGGGGTAGTTTTCGCGGATAAACCGGTTGAGGTTACGCTCGGCCTCAGTGTACTCCCGCATCGGCACGTCACCCGAGCCATCCAACGCACGCTCCACCATACCCGCTGCCACGGTTACGTTGGTAAGCCGGTCAATCAGGATAAAAGCGCCGGTGCCCGGATGGCTCTGGTAGTTCTCCATCACCACAGGTTCCGTCAACTGCAGATCACATAAGCCGATGGCGTTCAACTCCAACCCGCCGGCGATGTGCTTATGGCGCTCAAGCGTGTTTATGTCAACTTCTTCCAGCACCTCATTAACAAAGCAGCTGGTCACTTTGGTGCCCATTTTAATGCCGTATTCGCGACCGGGCACCAGCGCCTTCTCATTCATCCAGACCAAGTGGGCGGCGAAGCGCTCACCCATCGCGGGTTGCTGCCCGGAATGTACCAGCAAATCACCCCGGGAAATATCGATTTCATCTTCCAGGGTGATGGTTATCGCATCGCCCGGCCATGCAATCTCAATCTCGCCTTCATAAGTATGAATGCCCTTTACTCGGGAGCTTTTGCCCGAGGGCAATACGGCTAAGGTGTCACCCTTATGCACCACACCACTGGCCACGGTGCCGCAGTAGCCACGGAAGTTGAGGTTAGGGCGGTTCACATACTGCACCGGGAAACGCAAGTCCGTTACGTTGTGGTCTTCCCGCAGTTCTACCTGCTCCAAAATGTTCATCAGCGTCTCGCCGTGGTACCAGGGCATGCCTTCGCTCCGGTTAACCACGTTATCGCCGTTCAGGGCAGAGATGGGCACGTAGTAAACATCTTTCAGGCCCAGCTGTGCCGCGAGCTTCTCGTACTCGGCGCGGATTTTATTGAATACTTCTTCGGAGTAATCCACCAGATCCATCTTGTTGATGGCGACAACGATGTGCTTCAGGCCCAGCAGACTGACAATGAAGCTGTGCCGGCGGGATTGAGTAAGCACCCCTTTACGGGCATCGATCATAACGACGGCGAGATCACACGTGGAGGCGCCGGTCGCCATGTTACGGGTGTACTGCTCGTGGCCCGGGCAATCGGCAATGATGAACTTGCGCTTGTCGGTGGAAAAATAGCGATAAGCCACATCGATGGTAATACCTTGCTCACGCTCTGACGCAAGGCCATCGACCAGCAACGCCAAATCCAGTGCCTCACCGGCATTGCCCTGGCGTTCATTGTCTTTATGAAGTGACGCAAGGTGATCTTCAAAAATCAGCTTGGAATCGAACAACAGACGACCGATAAGCGTCGACTTGCCATCATCCACACTGCCGCAGGTCAGAAAACGCAGCAGGTCTTTGTTCTCGTGCTGATCCAGGTACGCGAGGATATCGGATTCAATCAATTCAGATGCGTGTGACATAACAACTCCTTAGAAGTACCCTTCGCGTTTTTTCTGTTCCATGGACGCCGAAGAATCGTGGTCAATAACACGACCCTGGCGTTCCGATGTTTTGGTCAACAGCATCTCCTGAATAATCTCCGGCAGGGTGGTCGCATCAGATTCAACAGCGCCGGTCAGTGGGTAACAGCCGAGCGTACGGAAGCGGACCCTCTTCATTTGTGGGGTCTCTCCGGGCTCAAGCGGCATTCTCTCGTCGTCTACCATAATCAGCGTGCCATCCCGTTCTACCACCGGGCGCTCAGCGGCCAGGTACAAAGGCACGATATCGATATCTTCCAGGTAGATGTATTGCCAGATATCCAGCTCAGTCCAGTTAGACAAAGGGAATACGCGAATGCTCTCGCCTTTGTTGACCTTGCCGTTATACAGGTTCCAAAGTTCTGGGCGCTGTTTTTTGGGATCCCACCGGTGGAACTTGTCCCGGAACGAATAGACGCGCTCCTTGGCGCGGGACTTCTCTTCATCACGTCGAGCACCGCCGAAAGCGGCATCAAAGCCGTACTTCTCCAACGCCTGCTTGAGCCCCTGAGTTTTCATCACATCGGTGTGTTTCGCGCTGCCATGGGTAAATGGCCCGACACCCTGCGCTACGCCTTCCTGGTTGGTGTGCACAATCAGCTTCATGCCCACCTTTTCAGCCATCTTGTCCCGAAAGGTAATCATCTCCCGGAACTTCCAGGTGGTATCCACATGCATCAGCGGGAACGGAGGCTTGCCCGGCGCAAAGGCCTTCATGGCCAGGTGCAGCATGACGGCTGAATCTTTGCCAACCGAATACAGCATCACCGGGTTATCAAACTCGGCCGCCACTTCGCGGATGATGTGGATGGATTCGGCCTCAAGCTGTTTGAGGTGGGTTTTCTTGGGAGGGGTTAATGTCATGGTTATACGTTAGCTCCAGAACTCAGCAATTGCAGTCAAAAATTCATCCAGTTGGCTTCCCGGCAAGGCGTTGATGCCAGCGGCTGCCTTTCGACCGCCTCCTGTGGGAAACTGACGAGCCAGCTCATCGGCGCCGGTGCGGTTATTCAGGGGGGCGCGAATACTCACCAGATAGCTACCGTCAGCAGAGGCGGTCACAATCGCACAGGCCTTATCCGGATTTTGGTTGGCCAACTCATTGCCCAACACGCCACTCACCCGGCGGGCCCAGGGTTCATCCGGGAGCTTTACCACCAGAGAGCACTCATTCTCAGCCAGCACCGGGGCCGCCAGGCCACTGCCCATATCGGCTTCATAGCCGTCCCGCAGTTTCTCCCAGGCCGGCGGCTGGGAGGCAATCAGTTCCAGCGGATCCGCAAATTTCACAAACTCACGGTAAAGATCTGCCGGGTGGAAGTGCAGATCTTCAACTGTGTCACCGTAACCGTTGTAGTTGATGCACACACCAAGCATTTTAAGGGATTCCGTCTGCTCTGCAGACAACCCTGCCTCGCCGGCGAGACTCTGAGCCACCGCATTAAGGTTATCGCCAAAAGCTGCAGCAATCGCCCAATTATGAAACCGACCGCCCAGATGCTGGTCTATCAGCAAACTGGTGCAAGTGGTGGGCTGGGTGTCGATCAGCGCGGTAAAACCAGGGGCATCCGGTAACGATTCGCCGGGGAAATGATGATCCACATAGAATATGGTGCTGCCAGCCGCCAACAGCGCATCGACAGCCTCTCGGTTCTTATCCAGGCTGATATCCAGAATAGTCGCATTCACCGGCTCTGTGGTTGGAAGCTGACAGGCAAGGGCAATATCACGCTTAACCCCGGTAATCAGCGTGGCCTCGGCGGGCTCCGCCAAGCGCAGCTGAATCAGGGCGCAGATACCATCGGCATCGCCGTTAAACACATCATACACATTCATATCAGTTCGCAATTTAAAAATGAAGATTTTCAGATTTGGAGTAGGCCCCGGGCCTACTCTGACACTCGCGCAAGGTGCTCTTCATCTACAAAGCTCTCGCCAGAATCCAGGTAAAACGAATGTGCTCGCTCAGTTGTCGAAAGTAATCAACGGACCATATATCCAGAACCGATGGGTCCGGGACAAAACGGATAACATCTGATTTGGCGGATTTAACATCCAGATTCTCAATTTTTACTCGCAGTAACTCCAGAAAATCGGCTGGCGCGATATCTTCGACGCTCAGATCGCCACTTTATGACCGCAAGACTTGTATTGATCGACGATTGCCAGGTTCCAGCCCAGCAGCATATCGATATCCACCCGTAGATCCTCTTCCAGAAAGCTGGCCAAAGCCTGAAGAGAGCCTAACCGCAGGTTGCGAGTCACCAGTATTTTATGCAACAGGGCCTTCTCTGGCCCGGCCATAAGGAATGCTGTGCCATCGTCAGCGGCCTCCATTTGTATGCCAATACGAAAGACCTCCTGCGGCACGTGCAGGTACGCAAAGCGACCAAAGGGTGTATCGTAATTTTTCGAACGCCGTGATGTAATCGAAGTGACGGGGCGACGGTACTCCCCCAGTATGGACAGCATTGCCCCCGGCTAAACAGAACCATTGGAAAATAGGTGGTAAGCCCTGGCGCGGCGTTGTTTCACGGGTTTTCAGCAGATGATCGTAAAAACACGCCACGTCTTCGAACCTCTCTTCAAACAGCGGCGTAATGTAGCATACCTTGAAATGATATTACTTTGTGATACCATCATGCTCTATGAACTCAAAACAAAAACGCACGCTACGAGTAATCTACACTGATCCGGTATCAGCCTCGATGGCTTGGAAAGATATTGAATCGCTCTTCATTTCTCTTGAAGCGGAAGTTATTGAGGGGAATGGCTCTCGAGTCAAGTCCGCGATGCGCGTACATTTCTCAAACAACTAGGAGTAAAACCATGAAAAATTCTTTAACTTATCTAGGTTATGCTGCCCGTGTTGAGTTTAGCGCCGAAGATGAGTGCTTCGTTGGTCATATAGCAGGTATTCAAGATACGGTAGGTTTTCACGGAGAATCGGTGTCAAAATTAACAGCGGCATTTGAAGACGCAGTCGATGATTATCTGGCATCTTGCGAGAAAATTGGTAAAAAACCTCAGAAACCGTATTCGGGCAAACTCATGCTCAGATTGCCTCCTGAGATTCATGCTGCAGTGGCAACAGCGGCAGAGCTAAGTGGGCAAAGTATCAACCAATGGGCTTCGGAAGCATTAAATCGGGAAGCAAGTGTATAACACTGAAAACTTAACAACACTGCTCAGAGTGCCTTCCACCACTTTCCGTCGACCGGGGACAGATTTGAAATCTGTCCCCGCTTTTCTTCTGTTAATGCTTGTCTTCAATTCGCAGCTTGACGATCTCGTCAACCGATAACCCCGTCGCTGCCGCAATCTGATCGTTACTGAGCACGCCAAATGAAAGAAGATGACGAACGGTTTTACGTTTTTCTTCTAACGCGCGCCTATCGCCCTCCTGACGACCCTCCTGACGACCCT
>NZ_KB889874.1 GCF_000372805.1 Marinobacter gelidimuriae
CGACAAAGACGATAGCTTTGGTTTCACCGGCCCCGAAAGCGACCAGTGCGGGGCCGGGACAAAAGCCGGCCAGCCCCCATCCAACACCGAAACCAATACTGCCAATAAACAACCGCTTGTCGATTGCGGTTGTTTTTGGCAGTTTCATATCAAAACCGAGCACAGACACAGTCTGTTTTTTGGCAAAGCTGAAGGCAACCAGGCCAACCAGAATGGCGCCACCCATAACCAATGCCAGGGATGGGTCCCAGGTGCCGGCAACATCAAGAAAACCAAGTACTTTGGCTGGGTTAGCCATGCCAGACAGTAATAGTCCAGCACCAAACAACAGGCCCGATATAAGCGATACCAGCGAAAACTTCATAGTTTCAGGCTCCGATTAAATGACGAACGATGTAAACGGTAACGAAACCGGCAAACATAAAGCTGATGGTGGCGACGACAGAGCGCAGGGATAAACGCGACATGCCGCAAACGCCGTGGCCACTGGTGCAGCCTGAGCCGTAAGCCGTGCCAATACCGACAAGCAGCCCGGCAACAATAAGAACAGGGTAGCCTGCATCAATCTGAATGGCCGGAAGTGTTGCGAAGCTGGACCATATAAACGGTGTGGCGACGATGCCCAGAATGAAGGCGGCCCGCCAGAGCGTTTCCTTTTTTTGCGGGACTAAAAGGCTGGCAAGAATTCCGCTGATGCCGGCAATACGACCGTTGAATATGATCAGTATTGCGGCTGCAATGCCGATTAAAACGCCACCGGACAGAGCCGTCCAGGGCGTGAAGGAGCTCCAGGCAATGTTGATCATTCATGTCACCATTTTTTGCCGAACAAGGCATGTTGAGGCATTGTTCGGCACGTGTTGAACTTGAAGATCCGGAGTGGGTGGTTAACCCGACCGTCTAGTTACCAGTCGGTGACGGATTTCACTTCCAGAAACTCTTCCAGCCCCCACACGCCGCCTTCCCGGCTGCCGTTTCCCGACTGTTTCATGCCGCCGAACGGGAAGCCTGACGATCCGGATTTGCCGTTAATTTCGATCATGCCCGACCGCAGTTGTCGCGCCAATCGGTGGGCTTTTTCTTTATCGGAGGTCTGGATGTAGTTGGTCAGCCCGTAGTGGGTATCGTTCGCCAGCTTTACCGTTTCTTCTTCTGTTTCAAACGGTGTGATGGCAAGAACAGGGCCGAAAATTTCTTCGCTCCAGATGGTCATTTCAGGTGTAACGTCCGCGAAAACCGTTGGCCTTACAAAGTAGCCCTTGTTCAGCCCTTCTGGCCGACCTTCGCCACCGGAGACCAGCGTCGCGCCTTCTGCAATACCCTTTTTGATCAGTGCCTGAATTTTCTGGAACTGTTGTTCAGAGACCACGGGGCCGATTTGGCGGCCGTCTACGTCTGCGGGGCCAACGTCTGTTTGGCTGGCAATCAATGCTGCGGTTTCAACAGCCTGCTTGTAAAGTGACTTCTCGACAAGCATCCGTGTGGGCGCGTTGCAGGATTGGCCTGAGTTCGCGAAGCAATGGCGCACGCCACGCGTTATGGCTTTTTCATCGGCGTCTGCAAAGATGATGTTAGCGCCTTTGCCACCCAGTTCCAGGCCAACTCGCTTCACGGTGTCTGCTGCGGCAATGGTGATGGCTTTGCCGGCACGGGTTGAACCGGTAAAGCTGACCAGATCAATATCCGGGTGCTTTGAAAGTTGCGAGCCAACGCCTTCGCCATCGCCGTTGACCAGGTTGAATACGCCTGCTGGAAAGCCCGTGCTGTCGATCATTTCTGCCAGCAGCATTGCGGACAAGGGTGAAATCTCTGACGGTTTGAGAACCACTGTGCAGCCAGCCGCAATGGCAGCCGGCACTTTCAGCATGATCTGGTTCATCGGCCAGTTCCAGGGGGTTATCAGAGCGCAAACGCCCACCGGTTCGTGCATGATTCTGTTTTCTGGCGCGTGTTCACCCAGGGCGTGCTCAAAGTTGAAGGTTTTTAGAGCACGAATGGTGTTTTTCAGATGCGTAGCGCCGGCACCCACTTGGGCCGTTCTTGCCAAATTGATGGGTGCTCCCATTTCTTTACTGATGGTTTGTGCCATCTCTTCAGCACGCGCGCTGTAGGTTTCCAGCAAGCGCTCCAGCAGGTCAACACGTTGTTCTCTGGTCGACATCGACCAAGCCGGGAATGCGCTTTTTGCGGCGCTGACGGCCATATTCGTATCAGCTTCAGAACCCAGAGTAATCTTGGCAAACCCGGTTTCATCAGAGGGGTTGATAACGTCTATCGTTTGGGTGCCCTCAGGCGTTACCCATTTTCCGTTAATATAGAACTTGGTTGTCTCCATCATCGAGCCGCTTTTTTGGGGGATTTACGTCATTTTAACAGAGTCGTGAACTTTAGTTTTTATTCGTCGTTGTTGTTAGGGGAAATGTTAAAATGCGCTCAAGCATTACCGGTGTCACAATGGTCTCCAAACCACTCAACAAGGTGCCTTCACTATGACGGAACTCAAACAAGTTGCCGGCCTTTCAGCAGACCAGCTTCGCAATATTGAACGTCATCTTGATCGTCGCTATATCCAGCCTGGAAAATTACCCGGCACGCTGACACTGGTCGCCCGGCGAGGAGAAATTGCCTATGTGAAAGCCCAGGGGTTGATGGATGTGGAACGCAACAAACCTGTCTGCCGGGATACGGTTTTTCGCATTTACTCGATGACCAAGCCGATCACGTCTATCGCCATGATGCAGCTTTACGAGCAGGGGCGGTTTTTGCTGGATGACCCGGTACACAAGTACATTCCGGCGTGGAAAAACCTGCGGGTTTATAAAAGCGGTGTTTATCCCAATTTTCTGACCACGCCGGCCACCAGCACCATGACCATCCGCGACCTGTTCACCCATATGTCAGGCCTGACTTACGGGTTCATGAACCGCACCAACGTTGACGCGGCTTACCGCGAGTTAGGGCTTGATGGCAGCCGGAATCTGACGCTGGAAGCACTGGTGAACCAGCTGGGGGAGCTGCCGCTCGAGTTTTCACCGGGTACGGCCTGGAACTATTCCGTCAGCACGGATGTGCTGGGGTATTTGGTGCAGTTGCTGGCGGGTCAGCCTTTAGACGAGTATCTGCGAGACAATATCTTTGCCCCCCTGGACATGCCAGACACTGGCTTCCAGGTTCGTGACGATCAGCTTGACCGCTTCGCCGCCTGCTATCAGTACCAGTCGGGCGATCAGCTTAAGCTGCAGGACGATCCGGATACGTCACATTTCCGGCACAAAAATAAGTTTGTGTCAGGCGGCGGCGGGCTGGTGTCCACCATTGACGATTATTTCCATTTTGCCCAGGCACTTTGCCAGGGCGGAGAGTTTAGGGGGCGGCGGATTATTGGTCGAAAAACTCTGGAATTCATGCGTCGCAACCACCTGCCGGATAATCAGGATCTGCCGGGCCTCTCCGTTGGTGCGTTCAGTGAGACACCTTATGCCGGGAGTGGCTTTGGCCTGGGCTTTTCGGTTAAAACCGACGTTGCCAAATCCCAGACCAACGGATCGGTTGGCGAGTACGGTTGGGGCGGCCTGGCGAGCACCAACTTTTTTATCGATCCGGTCGAGGAGCTGGTCATGATCTTCATGACGCAACTGATTCCCTCGTCGTCTTACCCGATCCGGCAGGAGTTGCGGGCCATTGTGAATGGCGCTTTGGTGTGACCCACAGGGCGCTATAGCTGCGGGATTGAAAGATAAACCGGGACTGAAAAATAAATCTGCCCCGGTTTATAGGTCTAACAGGGGACGGATTTGAAATCCGTCCCCGCCTTTAAGCAAGCCCCAGCACTTTCTTGCGCTGCTCTGCCCAGGTATGAATCAAGTGGTCTACGGCCAGGCCAATAAAGGCAACGCATAAGCCGAGCACGATGCCTTGGCCCATGCCGTTGGCTTCAGACAAAGACTGCATGATCAGCTGACCTAAGTCGTCGGTACCGATAAAGGCGCCGATGATAATCATAAACAAAGAGAATATGACGGTTTGGTTGATGCCCAGCATGATGTGCGGGAACGCCAGGGGCAGTTCAATTTTCAGTAAACGCTGCGTGCGGTTAACCCCTGACATAGAACCGGCTTCTTGCAAGCTTTTCGGCACGTTACTCAGCCCTTCCACGGTGTAACGTGTGGCAGGGATGGTGGCGTACACGATCACCGCAATAAGCACCGATAAATCACTCACGCCAAACAACATAATGACCGGGATTAAGTAGACGAACGACGGAAATGTCTGAAACGTGTCACAGACCAGCAATATAAACTTGGTTGCCTTGGGGCTTCGCGAGCACAAAATGCCGACGCTACAGCCAATCGTTACGGAAATGATGACGGCAAAGGTGGTCATATAGGCCGTAATCAGGGCGCGGTCCCACCAGGGTGTTAGGGCAATAAAGGCAATAAAAGCCGTCGCAACAATAGCAGAGCGAAGGCCGCCAACGATGTAACCGGTACCTGCAACCAGGAACAGAGTGGCCGCGACGGGCATCGATAAATAGGCTTCTTTCATGGGCATCAAAATCGAGGTAATCATGAAGACGTTGAAGCTTTGCACGCTGTCGTAAGTGTTGGTGATGATCCAGTCTACAATGGAATCCCAGAACTTTTCGGTAGTAAGCCCTTGTGATTCATGAATAAAATAAAAGTAGTTGGCCTTGTCTGGAAAAGCCATGGATGCCACATAGGCAATAACAGAGGTGAAAGTCAGAATCCCCACGAAGGCGAGTGAATACTTGTGACGCAAATGAAACGGTACGTCAGCAAAGTAATCAACCTGCTTTTTTGCCCAGGCCAGGGATAATCTGTCCAGAACCACCGCAATCAAGACAATGGATAGTCCAAGTTCGAGGGCCTGGCCTATCCTGAGCATATTCAAAGACACAAGTAAGTCGTAGCCTAAGCCCTTTGCGCCAATAAACGATGCGATAACGGCCATGGCCAGACACTGCATGATGACCTGGTTAACACCGATTAAAATGTCATGGCGTGCGGTAGGGATGAGTACTTTAAACATAAGCTGGCGTGAGTTGCAGCCACTCATCATGCCGGCTTCCACCACTTCTGGAGAGACCTTTTTAAGGCCCAGAATGGTGAGGCGAATCATTGGGGGGGTGGCAAAAATAACCGTTGAAATAGCACCCGCATGGTCACCAATGCCGAAGAACACCACTACCGGGATCAGGTACGAGAAGTGGGGCATGGTTTGAGCCACGTTCAGCAGTGGTGCGAGGGCAGCCTCGAAGGTTTTGTTCCTGAAGGCGATGATGCCCAGGGTTAACCCCAGCAAAACCGATAAAGGTACGGCCACCAACACAAACGATAGGGTTTGCATGGCGGGTGTCCACTGACCAAACACAGCAATGTAAATGGTGCTGATGCCGGCTAAAAGTGACAGGTTGCGGCCACCAAGATATTGCCCTGTTAAAAAGGCACCCGCAGCAACAGCGGGCCACGGCAGGGCCGGGATTCGAGCCCACTCGTTTTCGCTAATAAAGTCCCAGCTGGTGAAGGCCACAACGGTTTTGACGCCCCCTAACAGGAGCTCACGAATCAGGTTGATGCTGAACAGAACCACGCCAGACAGGTCGCGAGTAAACTCTTTCATCATGGTTGACTGTTCGGTGATGTCTAACTCGGCATCGTAAGTCTCGACCACCCAAAAATCATTGATAAGGAACTTAAGGCCATCGTTAACAACGTCAGGCAGCAACCAGAATCGGGTTTCTTGCAGGCGCCACAGGTTGCCACCTGTGGCTGGATCTATGGCCATTACAAGCGCAAAGAACACCACCAATAGGGCGACAAACTGCATCCATTTATGTTCGGTAAAATATTGCATTAGGCGTTGCTCATAACTTAGTTATTAACTGGCATGCTGTTAGTTTCACCAAACAAGACGTCTATCATAATGTTGCGATTTAAAGCGCCAACAATATTGCCCTCGGCATCAATGACAGCCACTGGGTTTTGCTCGGTTAGCACGGATCCAGCTACGGTTTCGATAATGGCATTGGCAGAGACAGTGACGTCGCTCATCGTGGCGGTTGCGTCGTATTCTTCCATGATGGCTTTGCAAGAAAGTACGCGCTCACGCGGCACGCCACGGGTAAACTTGGCGACGTACTCCGTGGCTGGCTTGAGTACGATGTTGGCTGGGGTATCAATTTGTTCGATGACGCCGTCTTTCATAATGGCGATGCGGTCGGCAAGGCGTAGCGCCTCATCGAAGTCGTGGGTAACGAATAAGATGGTTTTGTGCAATACACTTTGTAAGCGCAGGAATTCGTCTTGCATTTCCCTGCGAATCAGTGGGTCCAGGGCTGAGAAGGGCTCATCGAGAAACCAGATTTCAGGTTCTACGGCCAATGAGCGGGCAATGCCGACACGCTGTTGTTGACCACCGGAGAGCTGGCGGGGAAAATCGTTTTCGCAATTTGTGAGCTCTACCAGGTTCACCATGTCCATCGCACGGGCCATGCTGTCGCGAGTGCTTATGCCTTTTGCCTGTAATGGCAAGGCAATGTTTTCTAGAACGGTTTTGTGAGGCAGAAGGGCAAAACTTTGGAATACCATGCCCATTTTATTACGGCGAATGTTGATGAGTTCTTTTGCATTCATAGCAAGCAGGTCTTCACCATCAATAAAAATATCGCCTGCAGTTGTGTCGATTAGCCGTGAAATACAGCGCAGAAGTGTGGATTTGCCAGAGCCTGACAGGCCCATGATGACGAGCATTTCACCTTTGTGCACTTCAAAAGAAGCGTTGTTAACACCAATAACACATCCTGCTTCAAGTAACGATGCTGTATCTACTTTTCCGCCTGATTGTTCCAGAATTTTTACAGCGTTAGCGCCAAAAATTTTATAGACAGACTCGCACTTGATGACCGGCTGAGCTGACGTTGACATAATCAAATTCCTGTAAAAAAAGAGGTGCTAAGAGATAGGGTTGATGGCAATAATTCAGTGAATATATCGGACTAACAAGCGCAATAGATTATTGTTGCACCGCGTCAATAGCACTGCTGTTACTGAAAAAACAGAATAAATAAATAGAGATTCTGAATACAAGAGCTAACCTGAGCGCAGCGCGCTCAGGTTAGCGTGTTTTTCTTACAACCAGGCTTTCCAGGTTGCTTCGTTATCAGCCAGCCATTTAGTAGCGGCTGCTTCGTGGGTCATACCATCGATGTCTACTAATGCTGCCATACTGCCAATATCGCTTTTGGTAAAGGATACGTTGTTAAAGATTTTATAAGCAGTTGGCCATTTTGCGGGCATTTGATAATACGCCGCCTTCTTCAACCAACCTGCTGGGGGCGAGCCACACTTGCCATCACCGCCGTCTGCTTTCTTGCAGCCATCCGTATACGCAGGGAATTTAACGAAGCTGCCGCCGTCACCGGAATCGGTGAAGTTGGGTGACCAGTTAAAGACCACCACGGCACGGTTGTCTTTAGCCGCAGACTCCAATTCAGCCCAAAGTGCACCGGATGACCCGGCAAACTTGGCTGTGAAGTCCATATCAAGTGCTTCAATGCGGTTTAGGGTTTCCTGGCCATGCCAGTCCATAGGGCCGTCAAGATAACGCCCTTTGCCACCACTGCCTGGTGTTGCAAACAGTTCGGCACAATCGTTCAGCGCTTCCCAAGAGGGTAGGCCCGGGCATAAGTCGCCTACATACGCAGGGTACCACCACTCTTCCTGAGTAACAGAGGCGTGGGTACCCACATCAATAATGCCGCCAGCGTCTAAGGCGTTGTTGAAAGACTTGCCAAAGGTAGATTGCCATACTTCGTGAGCAATAGTGACGTCACCGTTACGAACAGATTCGTAAACTGCTTGGCTATCAGCAGGTACGTAAGAAACGTTATCGCCAATGCTTTCAAAAATACCGCCAATAACGTAAGCCATAGTAATTTGGCTGGTCCAGTTATGGGTGGCAATTACAATAGGCTCTTTTGAATCTGCTTGGGCTACAGTCGCGCCAAGCACCAGTGAGCTAACTGCAGCGGCAGTAGCAAGTTTGTTCAAAAATCTCATACACATCTCCGAAAAGTATTGTTATCGGTAATTGATCGTTTCTCTCTTTGTCTCTTTCTTACTTTCTTTCTTTGATTACAGGCAAAGTCCTGTTTCGTTTTTAGCTTAAAATTATATCTGGGCAAAAAAATAGACGGCAACGACGGCGCCGCGAGCTTTTTTTAAAAGCACAACATTGGGCCGGCGCCTAAAATGGCACGTCTAAAAGTCACAATGACTTCGGTTTTTAGGTAGTGCGCGCCAGGGTCGAATGTGTCAATGCCGCAATTCTATGAAGGCTGTATCTGTCTTTGAACAGGCTGTATCTGTCGGTGAGACAGAGGGCCGAGGGCGGGCAGGCCGCCGATGAAACGCGAGATCTCGAGAATACGCCGGAAGAGAGCGCTCGAACTGGTCAAGCAGGAAAAATACTTGATAACTCGTATGCCAGGATCGGTAGGCTAACACATCTTAAGTGTCGTTGGTTTTTGTGACCCCTGGCACAGACCTGTTAATTCGAGTAAAAGCCTGTTTTTCGACTCATTCTGGTTTGTTTCTTGCGTAAAAGCGTATGCCAAGCAATGCCTTAAAGTTGCGCTAGGATGTAGGTATCCCTGACTATGGATGTTCTCCCCGAATGAGGAAGAGTTGTGAAAAAACTCATAACGATTGTTTTTGCCGTTTTTATCGGCGGTTGTTCGACGCAGAAAGAGGCCATTACTCTAGATGACCTGGGCTCTGCTGTGATTGGCGAAATGCCGGCGGGATATCCGAAAACAACGATTAAGCCTCTTCCTGATCGCCCCGGGTTTTGTATAAAAGTGACAGAAAGCTGGAAAGCGCATGATTATCAGGGGCAAACCGTTTGACGCGGTGATGGATCTGGTGGGCGGAGAGATGACCGACACGTTCATCGATACGATGATCTTCGATATGAAGGCCCGCAGCACCTACCCGCGGCTGAGCATCGCTGGTGCCAGTGGTGGCAACATCAGCGAGATTCTCTGGACCCGCATCTACCTTTATCAGGTACAAATTTTTGGGGTGTCTCACGGTACCCGTGAGGAAGCCGATCAGCTCATGGCCTGGATTCGTGACGGGCAATTGAAGCCGGTGCTTCACGGCGCGTTCAAACTGTCGGATCTGCATCATGCCGAGGTCTATTTTGAGAATCGGGGCAGCAATTACCTCGGCAAGATCGTGAATGTTCCCGACGCGCAGTGGAACGAGCATGGCAAGCCTTTCACCCTGGGGAACGTGTGATGAAATCGGAACTGACCATTCAGTTGATGGATACCCATGCCGGTGGCGATGTCAGCCGGATTGTCACCGGTGGCATTGATCCGCTGCCGGGGGACCACCGGCACCGGAACCTCGGCGCGGCTGGCATTGATGAATTACGAAGGCACCATCAAACCCGGTGACCGGCTGGAAACTGTTTCTCTGCGGACTATGCGGACGAATAGTGGGTATCTGTTTGATGCTCGTTCCCCGCCTTACCAGGCTCTGATCGATTGTTTTCTGTACTTTTTCAGGTTGCAGCTCCGTTATAGTTTCTGTAGCCTTAAAGTTAATTGAACGTTCAATTAATAAATTCAGGGCGATAAAGCAGCGAATAACCATGGCAAAAGTTGGAGTGAAAGACACCCGAAAACAGCAGCTGATCAAAGCAACGATGGAGTCGATTGCCGAACTGGGGATGCAGAATACCACCATCATCAGCATCAGCAAACGCGCGGGAATGTCCTCGGGCATCATCAGCCACTATTTCGGTGGTAAGCAGGGCCTGATTGAAGCAGCGCTTCGATATTTACTGGACCAGCTCGGAAAAGAGCTTCGTGAGCGTATGGCGAAGACCGGCGGGTCGCCAGAACAGCGCCTGAACTGCATCGTTGATTCCAACTTTTCCAATTTCCAGCGCTCGGCACTGGCGGCAAAAACCTGGCTGAGTTTCTGGGCGCGGTCCATGCATGAGCCCGGTCTGCAACGTTTGCAGCAGATCAACAATGCGCGTCTTTATAGCAACCTGCGCTATTCCTTCGCCCAGGTGATGGAGCCTACAGCAGCGACCGAGGTGGCGAGGCAAACGGCGGCGATAATAGACGGCTTCTGGCTGCGTAGTGCGTTGAGTCTGGACCCACAGGAAAGTTTCGAAGCGGGTGAGCAGCTGTGTAAGCGCTTTATACGGGACACGCTGGCCCGGCCCCAGACAACATTTAGTAGCCGCATCGTTTAAGCAGAACCACTCATTATTCACGTTAAGGTTTGACGCTTTTATGTCCCATTCAGTACCTCGTTTACAGAATTTTATTCACGGTCGCTTCTTTGCCAACAATACCGGTGAGGTGTTTCCAGTTGTCAATCCGGCCACGGGCAAAGTGATCTACGAAGTAGAAATAGCGGATGAATCTGTGCAGCAGGCCGCCATTGAGAGCGCCCGGGCTGGATTTACAGAGTGGGCTGCCATGCCTGCTGTGCAGCGCAGCCGCATTCTTCTGAAAGCCGTCGCATTACTGCGTGAACGTAACGACGAGTTGGCCGCTATTGAGGTTCTGGATACCGGCAAACCCTTGCAGGAAGCGCAAGCGGTGGACATCGCAACCGGTGCAGACTCTATTGAGTTTTTTGCTGGCCTGGCGCCGTCGATTGAGGGTAACCAGCAGGATCTTGGGGGTGACTTCTATTACACCCGCCGGGAACCGCTGGGCATATGCGCCGGTATCGGCGCCTGGAACTACCCGCTACAGATCGCCTGTTGGAAGTCTGCTCCGGCACTGGCGTGTGGCAACGCGATGATTTTCAAACCTTCTGAAGAAACCCCAATGGGCGCCACCAAACTGGCCCAGATTTATATTGAAGCAGGTGTTCCTGCCGGTGTGTTTAACGTCGTGCAGGGCGCAGCAGAGGTCGGCTCCTGGCTGACTCACCATCCCGAAATCGCCAAAGTGTCGTTTACCGGCGAAGTAGGTACCGGCAAGAAAGTCATGGCCGCTGCGGCTACTACGTTGAAAAGTGTCACCATGGAGCTGGGTGGCAAATCTCCGCTCATTATTTTTGACGATGCTGATCTGGAGAATGCCATCTCGGCCGCCATGGTGGGCAATTTTTATACCCAGGGCGAAGTCTGCACCAACGGCACCCGAGTATTCGTGCATGAGGATATCTACCCGAAATTCATGGAGCGTTTGCTGGAGCGTAGCCGCAACAACATCCTGGCGGGCGATCCGATGAGTCCACGCACCAACTTTGGTGCGCTTATTTCTGAAAAGCACCGCGAGCTGGTATTGAGCTATATCGCTAAAGGTGTGGCAGAAGGCGCAACACTCCGTCATGGGGGCCACGGGTTCGAGCCGGAAGATTCCAAGGGCGGCTACTTTGTTGAACCGACCATATTCACTGACTGCACTGACGATATGGCCATCGTGCGGGAAGAGATTTTCGGGCCGGTGATGTCGGTGCTCACGTTCGCCACCGAAAATGAAGTGATTGGTCGCGCTAATGCGACTGAAAACGGTCTGGCGGCGGGCGTGTTTACCAATGATATTCGCCGTGCCCACCGGGTTGTTCATCAGATGCAGGCAGGTATTTGCTGGATTAACAGCTACGGAGCGTCGCCGGCAGAAATGCCCGTGGGCGGCTACAAACTCTCTGGTATTGGCCGTGAAAATGGCCGCGAGACGATCTCTCACTACACCCAGCTCAAGGCTGTGTATGTGGGCATGGAGGACATCGACGCGCCATTTTGATTTCGGAGCTAAAAAGGAGAACGTGTGTGAAAGAAAACCAATACGACTACATCATTGTGGGCGCGGGCTCTGCTGGCTGTGTGCTGGCTAACCGCCTGACCGAAGATACACACCGTAAGGTTCTGCTACTGGAGACCGGTGGTAGCGACAAAAGCATCTTTATTCAGATGCCGACCGCCTTGTCCATTCCCATGAACACCAAAAAGTTTGCCTGGCAGTTTGAAACCGAACCGGAGCCTTATCTGGACAACCGTCGCATGCATTGCCCACGCGGCAAAGTGCTGGGCGGATCGTCGTCCATCAATGGCATGGTGTACGTGCGTGGCCACGCCCGCGACTTTGACGAATGGGAATCACAAGGCGCAGAAGGCTGGAATTACCAACAGGTACTGCCATATTTCAAAAAAGCGGAGACCTGGGCATTCGGCGGTGATCGCTACCGTGGCGGTGACGGTCCGTTGGGCGTAAACAACGGCAACAACATGCAAAACCCTCTGTATAAGGCCTTTATTAACGCAGGTCAGGACGCCGGTTATTTCCCTACAAAGGACTATAACGGCGCCCAGCAAGAAGGGTTTGGCAGCATGCACATGACGGTTAAAAATGGTCGTCGCTGGTCTACTGCGAATGCTTATCTGCGGCCGGCTATGGATCGCCCTAATCTGACCGTGGTTACCCATGCTCTGGTGCACAAAGTGCTTCTTGATGGCAACGCCGCTACGGGCGTGCGTTACGAAAAGAGCGGTAAGATCCGAGAGGTGAAAGCCACTGAAGAGGTGATTTTGTCGGCAGGGTCCATTGGTTCTCCGCACCTGTTGCAGCTTTCCGGCATTGGTAACCGCGAGGTTCTGGAAAAGGCCGGCATTGAGGTGAAGCACGAGCTGCCGGGAGTGGGTGAAAACCTGCAGGACCATCTGGAGTTTTATTTTCAGTTCCGTTGTGAACAGCCGGTGTCGTTGAACGGCAAGCTCGACTGGTGGAACAAACTGAAAATAGGCGTGCGCTGGATTCTGAAAAAAGATGGCCTTGGCGCCACCAACCACTTCGAATCTTGCGGTTTTATCCGCTCCAAAGCAGGCGTGGAATGGCCAGACATGCAATACCATTTTCTGCCTGCAGCAATGCGCTATGACGGCAAAGAAGCATTTGACGGCGACGGATTTCAGCTGCACGTTGGCCACAACAAACCCAAAAGCCGTGGCACCGTGCACGTAAAGTCTGTGGATCCAAAAGAGGCACCACGGATACAGTTCAATTATCTGCAACACGAAGCCGACCGGGAAGGTTTTCGGGCCTGCGTTCGCCTGACCCGGGAGATTATCAATCAGCCCGCAATGGATGAGTACCGCGGGGCGGAAATTCAGCCAGGTAACGCGGTTGACAGCGACGAGCAAATTGACGCTTTCGTTCGGCAGACGGTAGAGAGTGCTTATCATCCATCTTGCACCTGCAAGATGGGCATCGATGAGCGTGCAGTGGTAGACCCGCAAACCCGGGTTCATGGCATCAAAAATCTGCGTGTTGTGGATTCATCGATTTTCCCAACCATACCCAATGGCAACCTGAACGCGCCTGCCATCATGGTTGCTGAGCGGGCCGCCGATCTGATCCGGGGCAAGGAGCCCCTCCAATCTTTAGATGCACCTGTTGTCATGGATGAACAATGGCAGGTACGTCAGCGCCCAGGAGAGGCAAAGCGGCAACAGAGCTAGCGCTGTTTCACCCTCCCGGCACGGGGCGCAATGCTCAGTGGTATCTCAGGCTGGCAGAATCGGGCGACCGAATCGGTATAGAGGAAACAGCACAGGCCTCCCTGATCCGTTATAAACAGGCTGCTTACCCGATGCTGCTTACGATCCGAACAGGTTGTAAATAAACACAGCGCCCACAGCCACTGGCGTAATGTAACGCACGGTGATGTACCAAAGGCGGAACATAGGCTTTGACAGCGCGAGTTCCTTTTCCATCGCCTCCCGCGACATCACCCAGCCGGCAAACACGGCAACCAGAAGTCCGCCCAGTGGCAGCAGAATGTTGGCGGTGAAGAAGTCGAGAAGATCAAAGATCGTTTTGCCCTCTAACATGCCAATCCAGCCCAGTGGTGCAAAACCGGACCACAGGTTCAGGGAAAGGATCGACGCAATGCCCAGTAACCAGCACACGAAGCCTGCGGCCAGCGTGCTAGTCATCCGGTTCATGCTTTTCTGTTCTTCCAGCCATTCAACGATGGGCTCCAGCAGGGAAATACCCGACGTCCAGGCGGCGAATATCAGCAATACAAAGAACAGGGTTCCGAACAAGCTGCCCATGGGCATCTGGCCGAATGCCAGCGGCAGGGTCTGAAAGATCAGGCCCGGGCCGGCGCCAGGCTCCAGGCCGTTTGCAAACACAATCGGGAAGATGGCCAGGCCGGCAAGCAGCGCTACTCCGGTATCGATAACGCAGACGGCAATGGAGGTTTTGGCGATGGATATGCCTTTCGGCAGGTAAGAGCCATAAGCCATCATCACCGCCATGCCCAGGCTCAGAGTGAAGAACGCGTGGCCCAGCGCCACCAGAATGCCCGAGGTGGTGAGTTTGGAGAAGTCCGGCTGGAACAGGAATGTCACGGCCCGGCCGAATCCACCGGTGGTCATGGCGTAGCCGACAACCGTGAGCAGCAGCAGGAACAGGGCCGGCATCAGAATGGTGACCGCGCGCTCAAGCCCCACACGAACGCCCTTTGCGACCACAAACATAACCAGGGCCATAAACAGGGTGTGCCACATCAGCAGCGTTACCGGATCGGCCAGCAGGTCAGAGAAGATGGCGCCAATGGCATCCGCAGATTGGCCTGTGAGTTGCCCGCTGGCCGCTGTGCCCACATAGGATACCGCCCAGCCACCAATCACCGAGTAGAACGACAAAATCAGGAAACCGGCGATCACTCCGATGGCACCGACCATGCGCCAGGCCGGGTTCAGCCTGTCGCGCCCGGCGATCGCCTTCAGGCTGTTAACCGGGCTGCGGCCACCGCGGCGACCAATCAACACTTCGGCCATCATGATCGGCAGGCCGATCGCGGCGATACACAGAAGATAAACCAGTACAAAGGCGCCACCACCATTTTCACCGGTGATGTAGGGGAATTTCCAGACATTACCCAAGCCCACGGCAGAACCCGTGGCCGCAAGAATAAAAGCAAAGCGTGAGGACCATAGCCCCCGTTTGGCGTTGGAGCCTTCTATTGCTTCCGCAGTGGGCGCATGTGATTCAGACATAATTGTTTCCTGCTAGATCGTTGTTTTGTTTGAAAAAACGGGGATTTGAATGAATTACGGCCCCGTAAAGCAGATGCCACTGCGATCCGAGCGTGTAAAGATCTCGGTAAGCGTGCGGCCTATGCCTTCCACATGGGCGCGTACTTTCTCTGGGGACGCGCCGGTGCGTTCGTAGAACACGTCGATGATGCCGCCGGCGTTAATGGCGAAGTCCGGGTCACAAACGAACGACAGGTGTTCGTGGTTATCAAATTCGGGATGGCTGAATACGGTCATGGGGGATCACCTCTCTTCCTTGGCCCAAGTGGACGCTAACTCGCGGAAATAAAGAGTGATTATCTGAACAGGTAGACGCAATTGTGCACGGCACAATACGCCTTGGAGACGTGTTGACATAAGCATTTTGAAATCCTCTCCACCTGGCCGGATCTCGGCGGCAGTGGCGGTGTTGTTTTTGTCGTCCGGCTTATGGCCGGCGTTTGATTTCATGCGCCTGGATCTCCCGAAGGGGATTGCCCTTTTGGGGTCGGGTAGTCTGTAAGCTAATCTTTGAAAGCCCAGGGGTCAATCGTTAACCGGAAAATCTCCTGTAAACTCAACTTCATTGTGGAACCTCTCGCTTTACCAGCTCTATGGCTTGAAAATAGGCGCGTTCCGGATTTCAGTCACCAATCCACGTTTATAAGGCTATTTGCATGCGTTCCGCTTTCCAGGTTTATGTTGTGCCCGCAGTGTTTGTATGGCTCTGGAGCACCGGGTTTATTGGTGCCAAGTACGGCTTACCCTACGCTGAACCTTTCACGTTGTTGCTTTTCCGGATGCTGTTCACGCTGGTGCTGTTGGGTGTGCTGGCCCTGGTGCTAAAGGTTACCTGGCCGTCTTGGTGCGGGGCGGGACACACTGCGGTTACCGGTTTGCTGGTGCATGGCTGTTACCTGGGCGGTGTTTATTACGCCATTCAGGGTGGCATGCCGTCCGGGATTATTTCCCTGATTGTTGGGCTGCAGCCGCTGGTCACGGCGTTGGCGGCGGTCGTGATATTGCGTGAGTCGGTTACGCTGCGGCAGTGGGTGGGTTTGTCGCTGGGATTGCTGGGCGTAAGCCTGGTGCTGATGGAAAAGCTGGGTGGCGGGCCTGGGATAGAGGGCTTTCCCCTGTGGACCCTGGGGTGGGCGATGCTGTCATTGCTTGGTATCTCGGTAGGCACGGTTTACCAGAAGCGCCATGGCGAGAGCGTTAACCTGGTGGCGGGGACCTTTATTCAGTACAGCGCCGCCTCGGTGTTTTTCGCGATTGGTGCGTTCGCGCTTGAAACCCGCGAGGTGGTCTGGAACATCCAATTACAGTTGTCTATGGCGTGGCTGGTGTTCGGGGTATCGATCGGTGCCATTCTATTGCTCATGCTGCTGATTCGTCGGGGTGCGGCGTCGCAGGTGGCCAGTCTGTTTTATTTGGTGCCGCCGGTCACCGCGCTGCAAGCCTTTTGGTTGTTCGATGAGCGCCTGGGTGTCTTGGCCATAGCCGGTGGTGTGGTGTCTATCACCGGTGTGGCATTTGCGGTTACCGGGCGCAAGCAACCGGCACAGTGAACCTGTCATGCGCCAGCTTCTTTTAGTTGGCGGGCAAGATACACATAAACGTAATGTTTAACCTGACACGGAGCACACGGGCTTTTACAGTAGGCCGATGCTGAACGTTTCGAGGGCAATTCCAATGACATGGCGATCGCTGCTACCGCTGTTTACTATCGCGATACTGTTTGGCCTTGGCGGCTGCGCCAGCACTCAGGATCTTCGTACATCAGACAATAATCGCTGGCAGCCGTCAGAGCGGCCCGCTACCGGTAATGAAATGGCTGCAGCTCAGCAATTCTGGCAGGTGTTCGAGCGCTATGAAGGTACGCCTTACCGCTACGGAGGTACGTCTGCCAGCGGTTTTGACTGCTCCGGCTTCATCACCACTGCATACCACGAAGCCATAGGGCGCCGTTTACCCCGCACCACTCATCAGATGCTGGCCGCCGGAGAAAGGGTTCCCCTGGACAACCTGCGCACCGGCGATCTGGTGTTTTTTAATATAAAGGGAAAGGATCAGCACGCCGGCATCTACATGGGCGATGACAGTTTTATTCACGCATCGACATCGTCCGGCGTTATGCGCTCATCCCTTAATGGCTACTATTGGCGCGGCCGGATCAGTCAGGCTCGAAGGTTTTATTAGTCTTCGGTCTGGATGCCATCGGTTACCCCTTCAATAAATAACGGTGTATTAAAAGCATGAGTGAAGAACAACCGAATAGCCCATTGCACGGAGTGACGCTTGAGAAGATTGTTACCAGGCTGGAACAACATTACGGCTGGGAGGGGTTGGCTCAAAGAATCAACATAAATTGTTTTAAGAGCGATCCGTCCATCAAATCGTCGTTGAAGTTTTTACGCAGAACTCAGTGGGCCAGAGATAAGGTTGAAGACCTGTATATATCAACGTTTGAAGGAAATCATACGGGGAAGGTGTGACCACAATGGGTGCTGGCGCGCCCGAAAGGGCGGCCAGCGTTTGCGTTTAAAGCTTGGTTACAAAGGTGCGTGCCTGGTACAGGGCCAGGCCACTGAGCACAATAATAACGGCAACGGCGAGCATGTCAGCCCCCGGATAACCCCAGAAATCAGACATAGTGTCTCCTTGGTCAAAATTTTAGGTGGCACCGGCTATCAAGCCAGTGCGGTGTCGCGCATCCGTTGACGACCGAAGTCGTTGAGCCTGAATTTGAACAACACGCGACCAGCGCCAAAATAAGCTTGATGGTCGAGCTCTTCCTCAACGCTTTCGATGATGCCGCTGGAGAACAGGTCAGTCAGTGTGACACGGGTATTGCCACGCCAGTAGGCACCGCTGAGGCCGTATTCACTCATCACCGCATCGGTGATTTGCCAGTCCCATATGCCGCTATTCTGCCGGTCATGGATCAGCTGTAGAATGCGGCCTTTCATGTGCAATTTATTCATGGGTTGCTCCAATGATCATGAGTTGGCCGCACTCGCCGTAGCGGTGGACGTTTTGGTGTCGCTCGACACGGCACGGACTACCTCAAGCACTTCGTCGCTTTCCGTGAACATGACAAACCCGCCTATTACGAACAGGGCCAAGCCTGCAAGGAAGTTCCAATCCGGAAATTCGAGGGTGAACGCGGCGAGGAAGATGACGGCAAAAAGCCCGTACAACGCCGCAATCGCTTGCCCTCGCCCAACGCCTATCAGTGGGAAAGACTTGTACCAGGAAACATAGCAGAAGGCGAAGCTCACGCCCGCCAGCATCAGCCAGCCGATGACCGCCCAGTTGAACGTGGCGATGACCAGTTCCACAACCGGTTGGTCGGTAAAGAGGTAGATCGCTGGTAAAATCAGCACAACCCAATACAGGACTTCGGCCGTGAACCTGACCGTAATACCCACATCCGGATCGGCCACATCCAGCCCTCGGCCTGCGATTGCGCCCTCTACACCCCAGCCAATGGCTGCCATTGCGCCGCCCAGATAGCCAAGCCAGCCGGCGTCGCCGGTGCCTGTGATTTCAGCAATAATGCCGGGTGCATAGACTGTCACGCCACCTGCCAGAATGATAAAAATACCCACCGCTGCGCGTTTGGTGATCTTCTCCTGATACCAGAGTCTGGCCAGGGTGGCGCCGATGATGGGGTACATCAGCGCTGAAATGGCCGCGAAGGCTCCGCCGATGTAGCCTATCGCCAGATACGAGCCAAAGATGGCCATCGGGCCGCCAAATATGGCGCCGATGAAGAACCACTTGGATATAAAACGCATCTGCCTGATGGTGCGAACGTATTCCCCCAGTTTGCCCAATACCCCGTTCCAGACAAACAGAAAGAACAACACGGCAATGGCGTTGAAGGTGGTCAGCACCGCCGCAGCCAGCAGAAACTGGGCGTTGGTATCGAAACTCAAGTTAATATAGGGCGCTTCAAACCACACCGCGGACCCTGGTACATACCAGGCACCCCAGAGCACGGCGGCCCACATGGCCCACATAAAGCCCCAGCGTATGCTGCTGGAGGTGAAGCGCGACCGAGCCTGGCTCAGACTTGGTTGATTCATACAGTCTCCTTTGCTGGCTGGGTTTGCTTCACTTTGAGAAAGGCTTCAAGAGAATCGTCCATCGCATCCATCCAGGGCGTATGGTGCACAGGCGCCAGGGTGCCCGTCAGCGTGGAGCGGTAGCTCCTGTTGCGGTACCCAAGAATGTCCGCTTCCTTATCGTGTTCCCATTGCTTGAAAATATCGGCAACGGCGGTTACATCGAATGCTGGGTAGTCGGTAGGTTCAAGCAAATCCTGTATGTAAGCGGCCTGAAAATCTATCTCGTCGACGGGATCGGCAAGCTTCAGCTCGCGGGCGACCCATTCACGGCTATCAGCGGCCATGGCGTCGTTTGCCGGCAGTGCAATGCGGCCGAGCATTACATCACGGGCATACCAGGCCTGGGCGTCGAACATGTTAAAGGTGTAGTATTGGTCCTGCATGCCAAGGAATATAAGCTTCGGGTTGGCTAAGGAAACGATCCCCTTGTACAGACCTTCCGGGTACATCCGGTTGTGCGTGGTCAGCGTCAGTTCGTTGGGCAGGAACGGGAAGTGATGCTGGTACCCGGTACACAGAATGATCGCGTCGACTTTTTTGCTGGAGCCATCCTTGAAATGGGCCGTCTTGCCGATCACTTCCGTTAGCAACGGCACTTCGGTGAAGGACTCCGGCCAGTCGAAGCCCATGGGCTGTGAGCGATAGCTGAAGGTGACCGATTTGGCGCCGTACTTGTGGCACTGTGTGCCTATGTCTTCTGCGGAATAGCTGCTGCCGATCAGCAAAAGATCCTTACCTTTGAACTCGCAAGCGTCGCGGAAATCGTGGGCGTGCAGCGCACGGCCGGGAAACTGCTCCAGGCCTTCAAAATAGGGCACATTGGGGGTCGAAAAGTGCCCGGTAGCAACGATGACATGGTCGAACTCTTCGGTGCTCAATTCGTCTTGCTTTAAGTCCCGCACCGTAACCGCGAACTTGCCGGTGGCTTCGTTGTGGTCAACCCAGTGCACCGCGGTGTTAAAGCGGATGTACTGTCGTACATTGCTCTTGGCCACACGGCCCATAATGTAGTCGCGCAGCACGGCGCGGGGCGGATAAGACGGGATAGGGCGACCAAAATGTTCCTCGAAGCTGTAATCCGCGAACTCCAGACATTCCTTGGGGCCGTTTGACCATAAATAGCGGTACATGCTGCTGTGCACGGGCTCGCCATAGGCGTCCAGGCCCGTGCGCCAGGTGTAGTTCCAAAGACCGCCCCAGTCGCTCTGTTTTTCGTAGCATACGATTTCGGGGATATCTGCACCGGCGTCGCGGGCTGCTTCAAAAGCACGTAATTGGGCCAGGCCGCTTGGGCCTGCACCTAAAATGGCAATTTTAAAACTCATAATGATTCCTGTTTAAGGCGTTGTGTCGAGCACCGGGCAAGAGCGGCCAGGGCGACAACTGAAAGCGAAAAAGGGCTCAGCTTTGACCGGTAACGATCAAGCCACGAGGCTTCGCAATAAGACACATCAAATTCGGATTAACCGACGGCGGAATAGGATGTAGACAGCAACTGTCGGGGGCGACAGAAGGTCAGGAGTGGGCAGACCACTGATCTGAGTGCGAGATTTCGAGAAAACGCCGGAGGAAAGCGCTCGGATGGCTAAGGCATAAGAAAAATGCCTGGTAACTCGCACGTCAGAGGAAGTATTCTAACACATCTTGGGTTGCCGCGGAGCAGGTGGTTAATGTGATCGAAAGTTTCAGCCAAAGCATGATAGATGCCTCACTAAAAGAGCTTAACAAGAACTCTGATGAGTTCTGGACTGTTAAAGAGAAAAAACTATACAGGCAGTTTAAGTTCTCTGACTTTGTTTCGGCATTTAGCTTTATGAAAAAAGTAGCAATACTTGCGGAGATGGCGAACCATCATCCCGAATGGTCTAATGTATATAACAGGGTGACCATAAGCTTAATAACCCACGAAGCTGGTGGTATATCGAAGAGAGATTTTGAGTTAGCTAAGGAAATATCTAAATTAATCTGAAAACCGGGTGAACTAAGAAAAATCGATCTTTTATTATTTTGGGCGTGGCAGGCACAGATCGTATGCGATGAAGTAGAGTTTGCGTAGAGTTAGATTTTCCGTTATAGCGAAAACCCGCCATCTACCGCAATAGCTTGTCCGGTAACGTGGGCGGCGCTGGCTAAATACACCGCAAGTTGTCCCATGTCTTCTGGCGTTTGGGCTTCGCCCTGTGGAAGCAGTGTTTTTTGGTGACGCTCCCACGACCCTTCTTCCGATTCGCCGTCTTGGGCCCAGGCCGCTGACAAACCGTCTGGCCCGCGCCACATTCCAGTTCCGACAATGCCAGGGCATAATGCGTTAACAGTCACGCCTTCAGCTGCGACTTCCTTGGCGACAGCGTTGGTAAAACCAATGACTGCGAATTTCGAGGCGGAATAATGGGACAGATTCAGACAGGTCTATTTTGGGTAATCTGGATTTCTGCCGTTCGCGGCAAAACGCATGACGGACATTGACCTGAAGTTGCATTAGGATATAGGTAGTATTCATCCAGTTCATCGATCCAGCTGAAGGATATCTGCATATGAAGATCGGTATTCCAAAGGAAATTTACCCAGACGAGCGACGGGTTGCGGCAACGCCACCCTCGGTACACAAACTGATTGGGCTGGGGTATCAGGTTACGGTCGAGACGAGCGCAGGCGAGGCGGCGCACTATCACGACTCAGCCTATGAAGCCGTTGGTGCGACGATTGCGACGGATGTCGGCGCTTTGTGGAGCGACTCGGATTTTATTCTAAAAGTTCGCGCACCCATGGAAAATCCGGCGCTGGGTAAGCACGAAGCCGATCTGATGAAGGAAGGTGGTTTTCTGGTCAGTTATATCTGGCCGGGGCAGAACCCTGAGCTTCTGGAAAAGCTTGCCGCCCGTAAGGTGACTACTTTCGCTATCGACAGCCTGCCGCGAATCAGCCGGGCCCAGAAGATGGATGCGCTAAGCGCCA
Source organism: Marinobacter gelidimuriae (assembly GCF_000372805.1). Lineage (GTDB taxonomy): Bacteria > Pseudomonadota > Gammaproteobacteria > Pseudomonadales > Oleiphilaceae > Marinobacter > Marinobacter gelidimuriae. The sequence goes on from NZ_KB889874.1 coordinate 22,173, forward strand.
TGGCGAATATTGCCGGATACCGCGCGGTGGTGGAGGCGGCCAGTCACTTTGGACGCTTCTTTACCGGGCAGATGACGGCCGCAGGAAAAGTGCCGCCGGCCAAGGTGATGGTGATCGGTGCTGGTGTAGCGGGCCTTGCGGCTGTGGGTGCTGCCAACAGTTTGGGTGCGATTGTGCGGGCGTTCGATACCCGGCTGGAAGTGAAAGAACAGATTGAAAGTATGGGCGCAGAATTCCTGCAACTGGATTTTGGTGAGGAAGAGGGCAGCGGCACAGGCGGTTATGCCAAGCAGATGAGCGATGAGTTCATCAAGGCGGAAATGGCGCTGTTTGCGGAACAGGCTAAAGAAGTCGACATTATTATTACCACCGCTCTTATTCCCGGCAGGCCCGCACCCAAGCTTATTACCGCGGACATGGTGAAATCCATGAAACCTGGCAGCGTGATTGTCGATCTGGCGTCCGAGCGTGGTGGTAACTGCGAGCTCACCGAGCCTGGCAAAATCGTCGAGAAGCATGACGTTACGCTGATCGGCTACACAGATCTGCCAAGCCGCATGGCCAAAGTGGCCAGCGACCTTTACGCCACCAATCTGTTTCACCTTGTCACCGAACTGACGCCAGAGAAAAACGGCCAGCCACAAGTGAATATGGAAGACGATGTGATTCGTGGCCTGACGGTGGTGCTGGATAAAGAAATAACCTGGCCGCCGCCCCAGCCGCACACGCCGGTCAGCCCCAAGCCTGCGCCCGGCACTGAAGAGCCCTCGGCAGAACAGAAGGCAGCAGCGCGCAAGGAATCGGATCGCCGCAGCTTAATGGGTAAGGGCGTATTGTTAATTGTCACCGTTGCCGCGCTTTATGGCATTGGCGCTCACGCACCGGATAGCTTTCTGAGGCACTTCACCGTATTCGTGTTGGCCTGCTTTATTGGCTGGCAGGTTGTCTGGAATGTAACGCCTTCTTTGCACACACCGTTGATGAGTGTGACCAACGCCATCAGCGGCATTATCGTGATTGGCGCCATATTGCACCTGGCTCAGGCGGAAAATCTTGCGGTCGGAATTATGGCGTTTGTGGCGGTGCTGATTGCCAGCATCAACGTAGGGGGCGGCTTTCGGGTTACCCATCGCATGCTCAAAATGTTCCGCCGCTAGGAGGCACCCGCTATGAGTTCAGGACTTGTTAGTGTGGCCTATGTGGTCGCCAGCGTACTGTTTATTCTCAGCCTTGGAGGCTTGAGCCATCAGGAATCGTCGCGTCGCGGCAATCTTTACGGGGTTGCCGGCATTCTCATTGCGCTGGTGGCTACGGTGGCCAGCGTTAGCGACAGCGGGCTTGTTGCTATTGTGATTGCGGTGCTGGCAGGGGCCAGTATTGGCATTGTTATCGCCGATAAGGTGGAAATGACTCAAATGCCACAGTTGGTGGCGCTGCTGCACAGCTTTGTGGGCTTGGCCGCGGTGCTGGTGGGCTTTTCTGGCTACATCGAGCCGCTGATACAAACAACCGGTGCCGAGCACACCATCAAGTTGGTGGAAGTGTTTCTAGGTGTGTTTATTGGCGCCGTTACCTTCACCGGCTCACTGATTGCCTGCGGCAAACTGGATGGCCGTATCGACAGCAAAGCCCTTACGTTGCCAGGCAGGCACCTGATGAACCTGGTGGCGCTGCTGGCGTCGGTGCTTCTGGGTGCCTGGTTCCTGGGCACCGACAGCATGGCCCTGGGCGTGATTGCACTGGTACTGATGACGCTGATTGCCGCCGCTTTGGGTGTGCATTTAATCATGGCCATTGGCGGTGCCGACATGCCGGTGGTGGTTTCGATGCTCAACAGCTATTCCGGCTGGGCCGCAGCGTCTATCGGTTTCATGCTGGGCAATGACTTGCTGATCGTAACCGGTGCGTTGGTCGGCAGCAGTGGCGCGATCCTCAGTTACATCATGTGCAAAGCGATGAATCGGTCGTTTATCAGCGTAATTTTGGGTGGCTTCGGTCAAACCAGCACTAGCTCTGCCGCCGCTGGGCCTGATCAAACGGCTTTGGAAACCAATATTGAGGAGGTATGCGAGGAACTGCGTAACGCGGATTCGGTGATTATCGTACCGGGTTACGGCATGGCTGTAGCTCAGGCCCAGAACGGGGTCAGCGAGATGACCAAACTGTTGAAGGCGCGCGGAACAACGGTGCGGTTTGGCATTCACCCGGTTGCCGGTCGCCTGCCCGGGCACATGAACGTGCTGCTGGCGGAAGCGAATGTGTCTTACGATATCGTGCTGGAGATGGACGAAATCAACGCCGATTTCCCGCAGACCGACGTGGTGCTGGTTATCGGTGCCAACGACACAGTGAACCCGGCCGCAGCAGAAGATCCTGGCAGCCCGATCGCCGGCATGCCGGTGCTTGAGGTTTGGAAAGCACGGCAGGTGGTGATTCTTAAACGCGGTATGGCAACGGGTTATGCCGGGGTGGAAAACCCGCTGTTCTTCAAGGACAACTCCCGCATGCTCTTTGGCGATGCAAAAGACAGCATCGACAAACTGGTGAGTGTGTTGCGGGGCTGAGTGATCTGACCCTCTCTGCTACAGAGAGGGTATGCTCTGGCTAGACTCAGTAAAGCTTGGTGAGGGATTTGCGGGCGAAATCGTCCACCTCGCCAAGCCGCCCTTCCTTCACTTTGGTGAGCCATTCCGGGTCTTGCAGAAGCGCTCGGCCCACAGCAATAAGCTCGAATTCGTGGTTGTTCATGCGCTTTACCAGCTCGTCGATACCAGACTGTTCAACCGACTCCTGCTTGCTGGCCATAGTGCCGCTAATGAAATCTTCTGTCAGGCCAACGCTGCCAACCGACATGGTGGGTTTGCCCGACAGCTTCTGAGTCCAGCCTGCAAGATTAAGGTCAGAGCCTTCGAATTCCGGTTCCCAGAAACGACGGGTTGAGGCATGGAAAATATCCACACCGGCTTCAACCAGCGGCTTCAGGAACTGCTCGAGCTGTTCCGGGCTGTTCACCAGTTTTGCGCCATAGTCCTGCTGCTTCCACTGGGAAAAACGCAGCATGATGGGGAATTCGGGGCCCACACGGTAGCGAATCGCTGCCACAATCTCGACCACGAAACGCAGGCGGTTTTCCATGCTGCCACCGTACTCGTCATCGCGCTGGTTGGTGCCTTCCCACAGGAACTGATCAAGCAGATAACCGTGGGCGCCGTGAATCTCCACGCCGTCAAATCCCAACGCTTTGGCGTCTTGTGCAGCGTCGGCAAACGCGGTCACAACATCATCGATGTCCTCTTTGCTCATTGCCCTGCCACTGGGCTTGCCGGGGGCAAACAGACCTGACGGGCTGTAGCCGGGAACCGAAGGATCTGGCTCTGCGCCTTCCTTGCGCACCGAACCCACGTGCCAGAGCTGTGGGAAGATAGCGCCACCGGCTTCGTGCACCGCATCGACTACGTTCTTCCAGCCCGCCAGTGCATCAACACCGTGAAATGCAGGTACATCCGGATAGCCACTGGCCGCAGGATGATTCACCGTGGTGCCTTCCGTAATAATAAGGCCCACGCCGGCTTCGGCACGGCGCCGGTAATAGGCAACCACGTTCTCGCCGGGAACGCCGTTAGGCGAAAAATTCCGGGTCATTGGCGCCATGGCAACGCGGTTGCGAAGTGTCAGGTTATGAACTTTGAAAGGTTCAAACATTGGGCCCAGGTTCATGGTCAACAGTAACTACTCCTGAAAAATCGATGTTTAAAATAAAACTGCGAAAGTCGATAGGTACCTTATTATGGGCCCCGCAGTCTGGCCAGGCCATCAGCGTTTTCAACACTGCCTTTAACTGCCCCAGATTTTGTGGAAATCGTGGGAACTCAAGCATGATGAACTCTTGCTGATTGTCGGTTAGGGTCTGAGGCGCCATGATGGCGGTGTTACTAACATAAGGTGCGTTTATGGCGTTGCGATACTGGGTAGTTCTGACGATTCTGATTGGCGGTCTCGTTGCGTTGTTGCCCGGCATATATGTGCGTTTGGCTGCGGGTGATCCGCATATGACAGGCGCGCTGCTGGGCGGTTTGTTTGCCGCTGGGGCGACGGCGCTGGGTACGATTCCTGCCATTTTAACGCGCCAGCTTTCGCAGCGTTTTACCGATACGCTGATGGGCTTTGGCGCCGGGGTTATGCTGGCAGCAACGTCGTTTTCATTGATTATACCGGCACTGGATACTGCCGCTGATCAGGGCGCAGGTTCCTGGCTGGCCGGGGGTATTGTTGGTGGTGGCATCATACTGGGCGCTCTGGGTTTGCTGATGATTGAGCGGGTTGTGCCCCATGAACATTTTGTCAAAGGCCTTGAGGGCGGCGCCCGATCTGAAACCAATATCGAACAGGCAACAAGGCTTAAGCGGGTCTGGCTTTTTGTCACGGCCATCGTGTTGCACAACTTTCCTGAAGGCATGGCGATTGGTGTTTCATTTGCCGGGCCGGATCTGGTGGGTGCAAAGGCCCTGACGGTAGGTATTGCGATACAGGATATTCCCGAAGGCTTTGTGGTTGCTTTGGCGTTGATGAGCGTTGGTTATAGTAAAGGATTAGCGATTGGCGTTGGTGCTCTTTCTGGTTTGGTGGAGCCTGTCGCGGCTCTGTTGGGCGTCGCATTGATCGGCCTTTCGGTTCATCTTCTGCCCTGGGGGTTGGCGATTGCGGCAGGTGCAATGCTGTTTGTGATCAGTCATGAAATTATTCCCGAATCCCATCGCGCCGGGCATGAAAGCTGGGCAACGGGTGGGCTTATAATCGGGTTTGTTTTAATGATGCTTCTCGATACAGCACTTTGAGCACCAAGCTTCTGATCAGCATTCCATTAGGATCATAGATGACCGTTGTTCTAACTCTACACGCTCTTCTGGTTCTGGCGTTTACAGTCAGAATTCTGCTGCGCGATGACTTATCACCGCCTGGGCGCCTGGCGTGGTTTATCGTTTTGAACGCGCTGCCTTATTTTGGCAGTGCCGTGTATTTTCTGTTTGGCGAGATTGATATTGGCAACCGCGCAAATAAGCGCCATGGCGAAATTTTCGATGAAATAGGCGCAAAAGCGGCGGGTTTCATGGGAAATGCGGCAAACGTAGACAGTTTGATTGATCCCATTTATCGTCCGGCATTCCGCTACGCAGGATCTATCAACGGGTTTTATACCCTGGACGGCAATGCCGCCGAACTGATGGCGGATGGCGATGCCACGCGGGCGCGCCTGGTCGCGGATATTGATGCGGCCACCAGCCATGTGCATGTGCTGTATTACATCTGGCTGGATGACAATACCGGCAGCGATGTGGCCGCCGCCTTGATTCGGGCTGCGCAGCGAGGGGTTACCTGTCGTGCGATGGCCGACGGGCTGGGTTCCCGCGTATTGATCAAATCCAGGCTTTGGCGTCGCATGAATCAGGCCGGCGTTCAGTTGGCCGTAGCGTTGCCGTTCAGGAATATTGTTCGCACCATTCTGACCAGTCGCCTTGACCTGCGTAACCATCGCAAGATCACGGTAATTGATGGGTGCATCACCTATTGTGGTAGCCGAAATTCTGCAGATCCTGAGTTTCGACCCAAAGCGAAGTATGGCCCCTGGGTGGATATCATGCTGCGATTTGAAGGCCCGGTGGTAGCGCAGAATCAGCTGTTGTTCGCCAGCGACTGGATGCAGGCCACCGGTGAATCCCTAAACGGAATTGAGCTCAAGGCTGAGCCCATTAAAGGAGGATTCCCAGCGCAGGTGATGGGGGTAGGGCCTACGGAGCGTCGCGGAGCAACGCCACAGTTGTTTGCCAACCTGATCGCCAGTGCCGAAACCGAACTGACCATTTCTACGCCTTATTTTGTTCCCGACGCAACGCTTCTGGAAGCGCTCTGTGCCGCAGCCCACCGAGGTGTTGCGGTTACGCTGATTTACCCCAAGGTGAACGACAGCTGGATCGTCTCTGCCGCCAGTCGCAGCTACTATCATCGGCTACTCGATGCGGGTTGTTGCATCCATGAATTCAAGGGTGGACTGTTGCACGCGAAGACTCTGACCCTCGACGGGTGTGTCAGCCTGGTAGGCTCCTCCAATCTTGATCTGCGCAGCTTTGACCTGAACTACGAAAACAACATACTGCTGCGAGACGAGGCCATCACCATGGCCATTCGAGAGCGACAGCAAATTTATATTGGCCGCTCCGAACAGGTTGTACTGGCTACAGTGCTTGCCTGGCCCTACTACCGGCGAATCTGGAATAACGTGATCGCAACGATCGGCCCGGTGCTATAGATAAGAATCGGTAGCTCACTTATCACTTGAACTCAGGCTTGCAACCACCTAAGCTCCTGTAAATTACAATATATAGGTCGTTATTCTGCATCAGACGCCTGAGAGGCTATTTGATAGCCTGCACGAAGCGGTCAAAGGCGGTTCGGGTATCTTTCCGTTTTACGCCGGTATTGTGGGCTCAATGACATCTCTGAGTTTTACCTGGCTTATAGAAAAAAGACGTAAACACGCGCCCTTAAAATCGACTTAGCCTGCGCCTATGAGAAGCACCTTATATTCCTACCGGTTTCAACCCGCCAAGGTTCGTTCCGAGCTCATGCGGATGCTCCCCATCTCCCTTTTTGTGGTGGCGTTTGGAGCTGCGTTTGGTTTGGCGGCGGTGCAGAAAGGGCTGGCCCCTTTAGACACCATTCTGATGAGCACCCTGGTGTTCGCCGGGGCATCGCAGTTTGCCACGCTTGATATGTGGGGCGCCGAGGTCTCGGTGATCCCCGTTATGGTCGTGGTATTTGCCATCAACTCCCGGCATCTGCTGATGGGCGCGTCGCTTTACCCCATGTTGAAAGACGTAGCGCCCGCCAAACGTTATAGCCTGCTTCTGGTTCTTACCGACGCCAACTGGGCCATAGCCGCTCAGGATTACCAAAGAGGTAATCGTAACCTGGAGGTTATTCTGGGCGGTGGTCTGGTGCTTTGGCTGGCGTGGATTTTAGGCACCTGGTTAGGCGTCTACTTTGGCGGGCTGTTGCAGAATCCGAAGAACCTGGGGCTAGACATGGTTTTGGGCTGCTTTCTGCTGGCCATGGCCTTAGGCGGAAAGAAGAGCCCGCGTATTCTTGTCGCCTGGGTGCTGGCTGCGCTGGCGTCGTTAGCCGCATGGAAATGGCTGCCCGCCAACACGCACGTTGTCGCAGGCGCTCTTGCTGGCGGTGTGGTCGGGTTCTTCTGGCTTGAGAAAAAACCGGGTAAAGAGACGGCCGGGGAAACACCCACGTGACCATTGAAACCACCACAACAGGCGTTCTGGTACTGATACTGATCATGACGCTGGTGACCTTGGCGACCCGTTTTGGCGGCGTGTTTATCATGTCCTTCGTGCGGATAAGCCCTCGCATAGAGAGTTTTATCAACACCATGGCCAGCTCTGTGCTTATCGCTATCATCGTGCCCATGGCATTTGAGGGCGATGCAGGGGCGCTTGCCGCCCTGTCGGTGACGGCCGTTGCTATGCTCGTTCTTAAAAAACCGTTGCCAGCGATTGCTGCCGGTGTCTTCGCTGCTGCTGCTGTGCGGTATCTGTTTTAAAGCCCCCGCGTCGAGTTTTACCGAATCCGTGGCCGCGACGACTACGCAATGTTACAAATCAACAACCCTTTAACAACAGTGGACGACCCGCAGAAGTTCTGGCGCAAGGCAACGGCCGAAGTAGACAGCTTGCCAATGCCAGAGATAAAAACCGCCGGTTTCTTCGACAGAATGTTCGGGCGCGCGAGCTGAGGAAAACAACCTGAATGACCATGCTTTCCCCCTATGCGGCCTACCAGCAGGCACTGGCCGCGGGTTTTAAAGACGACCCCGCTCAGCAACGGGCTGCCTTGAGTTTGCAGCGCTGCTATGAACAGTTGCAATCAGGCGACCCGGATGTTCAAGGCGTGTATCTCTGGGGGCCGGTGGGGCGCGGAAAAACCTGGTTAATGGATCGTTTTCATCAGGTTTTAACCGTGCCTGCCCGGCGACAGCACTTCCATCATTTTATTCGCTGGGTTCACCGGCGCTTGTTTCAGTTAACCGGACAGGAAAATCCGCTGCGCCTTTTGGTGCAGGAGTTGGCGGCCGAGGCACGGGTGTTGTGCCTTGATGAGCTTTTCATCAGTGACATTGGCGATGCCATTCTTATCGGTGGTTTATTGCGTGAATTATTTGCGCAGGGGTTGGTATTGGTGACAACGTCAAACCAGCCACCGGATGAGTTGTACGCGGATGGCTTTAATCGTGAACGACTGCTGCCGGCCATTACCGCACTCAACCAGCACATGCAGGTTGTGAACGTGGATGGCGGTCAAGACCATCGGTTACATCCTGGCCAGAGCCAGCAACGCTATTGGGTTAACCAGCCCCAGGCTTTAGAGGCGGCGTTCACAGAGTTACTCATTAGCGGCGAGCAAACCCATAGCCAACCGGTGCTGTTGGGCCATCGGTACATCAAGGTGGTCCGGCGCAGCGAACGCCTGCTGTGGTGCCGCTATAACGATCTATGCGAGCAGCCACTGGCCGCACAAGATTTTATCGAGATGTGTGATTGTTTCTCCCATATTTTTTTGAGCGACGTGCTCCAACTCACAGGCGCTGGGCAACAAACGGCGATTGCCCGTGGCACCGAAGATGGCGTAACGCAGGTGGCCGCCGGAGACCGCCAGTTGCCTGCGCTGTCGCGCCAGGATGACGGCGTGCGCCGATTCATTGCGCTGGTAGATGAGTGCTACGACCGCAGTATTCCGCTTTACCTGGGCGCTGCCGTGCCGTTAAACCAGCTATACAGCCGGGGCGCGTTGGGATTCCCGTTTCGCCGCGCCCTTAGCCGCCTGCAAGAAATGCAGTTTCAGCGATTTGGACAGTATGCAGTAAGCTCCGAAGGTGACTCTTGAAACGCTAAATGCAACTGAAGCGAATCGGTGACTTGTCAAAAATCTGTAACCCACTACAGTTATGCTTATAAATTGCACGTCATCGTTTTTCATTGCTCATAAGGACAGGCCAAATCATGAAATTCCTTCGTCAATTCAAGGTTCTGACACTGGTTACTGCTGTAACAGCGACGTTTTCGATGTCGGCCCAGGCTGAAACACTTCGGCTGCTGACCTGGGGCGGTTACGCGCCACAGGATGTGGTCGAGCAATTCGAGAAAGAAACCGGCATCGAAGTTAAAATAACCCTCTCCAATAACGAAGACATGATTTCAAAGCTGCGCGCCACACGCGGCGCGGGCTTTGACCTGGCCCAGCCAAGCCAGGACCGCATTGTTAGCGCCCATGCTGATTTCAATATTTATAAGCCGATGGATCTGAGCAAAATCGACACGGCAAAGATCATCCCCTCCATGCTGGCAGCAACTAAAAAGAACACCGAATTTGAAGGCGAGGTGTACGGTGTTCCGCACGTTTGGGGTACCAGTGGCCTGATCGTCAATCGCGAGGCCGCGGGCACGGTGAAAGATTACACCGACCTGTGTGATGACTCGTTAAGTGGCTCTGTGTCTTATCGCTTGAAGCGTCCCACATTGATTGGTTTCGCTTTCGCACTGGGTGAAGACCCGTTCGCAGCCTACGGCGATACGGAGAAATACCAGGCCATTCTGAATAAAGTGGAAGAAAAACTGGTCTCCTGTAAGAGCAACGTAAAAGCCTATTGGTCCGGCGGCGATGCCTTGCTGAACCTGATGCGTTCGGGCGAAGTGTCTGCGGCCATGGCCTGGGATGCGGGTGGCTGGAAACTTAACTCAGAAAACCCGGACATCACGTTTGTGGCGCCCGCATCTGGTGCGCTGGGCTGGATTGATACCTTTGTGCTGCCGCGCAAAACCAAGGCCGAAGACGCCGCTTATAAGTGGATCAACTTTGTGATGCAGCCTGAAGTTGCGGCTCGTATTACCGAGTCTGCCGGTAACTTTACGGCATCCAAAGGCAGTGATGATTTTGTCAATGACACGCTGAAAGCTCAGTTCAAGCAGAGCTTTCCAGAAGCGGACCTGGACAACATCAACTGGTACCCGCCCGTTCCCGCCGGTTTGGAGGTAATGGAAGGTAAGGTTCTCGATCGGGTGAAAGCCGCAAACTAAGCTCGATTAAGGTTGTTGTCTATGTCGGATCAAGCATGCGCATTGGGTGTCGATGCGGGGGTGCAGGAAGATCTTGCCTGCACCCTGCTGAGCAAACATTTTGGTGAGTTTGCCGCTGTCGACGGGGTGTCGTTCAGCATCCCCCGCGGGGCGTTTTTTTCCATCCTTGGCCCCTCTGGTTGCGGTAAAACAACGCTGCTGCGAATGCTGGCTGGTTTTCAGCAACCGGATTCCGGCGATATTCTGATTAAAGGCAAGTCAGTGCTGAACACGCCGCCGAACAAGCGGCCCGTTAACATGGTGTTTCAGCATCTGGCGCTGTTCCCCACCATGTCGGTGGCCGAAAACATTGCTTATGGGTTGAAGCGCAAAGGCATCCCCAAGCGTGAACACGCCACCCTGATTGACGAAGTGCTGGCTAAGGTTCACTTGCCCGGGTTTGGCGACAAGCGCATTGATCAGCTCTCTGGCGGGCAAAAACAGCGCGTAGCCATAGCCCGCTGCCTGGTGCTGAACCCCGCCGTGTTGTTACTCGATGAGCCGTTAGGCGCTCTGGATTTGAAACTGCGCGAGCAAATGAAAATTGAGCTTAAACGGCTGCAGCGCGAGTTCAACACCACGTTTGTCTACATCACTCACGACCAGTCTGAAGCGCTGGTTATGTCTGACCAAGTAGCCGTGATGAACAAGGGCCGGTTTGAGCAGGTCGGCACGCCGCAAGAGCTTTACTACCAGCCAAAAACCGCCTTTGTGGCAGGCTTTGTTGGCGACAGCAACCAGTACGCAGGCAAGGTGCAGTCGCAGTCTGGCGACCTTGTCACCCTCGTCACCGAGCAGGGTGTACGTCTGTTGAGCCACGCCAATCAACCGTTGGTGGCGGGCTCACCCATTACGTTGTTTGTTCGGCCGGAAGTGATGCAGATCAGCACATCCAGGCCGGCAACGGAACAAGACAATTGCCTGGCCGTCACCGTTTCGCGCGTATTGTTTGATGGCGCACAAAGTCGGGTTCAGGTGGAAACCGCCGAAGGCGCCGAGCTTACAGTAGCGCTGCCGCAGACCGCAGACTTTCAGGCATTAGAGGCGGGCCGTTCGGTGCATGTCAGCTGGCAAGCCAGTCAGTGCCTTTGTTTCCCCGCACCCGCGGATACGAAGCCGCCGGGTGCGCCATGAGCGACGCCAGCGGCAACTTCAACCGCACCCAATACCGCCTGGGCTTTTGGCTGTTGCTGGCGCCTATCGTACTCTGGCTCAGCTTGCTGATTATTCTGCCGCACATTGATATGGTGTTGGTGTCGCTGCGGGAGCGCATTGCCTCCCGGCAATACGGTTTCAGCTTTGGTAACTACACCGCGTTTTTTACCGAACCTCTGTATTGGAATACCTTTGTTCGCACAGCGGTGATGTCCATTGTTGCCACGGTGCTGACGCTGATCATTGCCTTCCCGGTGTCGTTTTACATTGCCAAGGTACTCACCGGCAGGCCGCGGATTGCGTTGTTTATTTTGTGCCTGCTGCCGTTCTGGGTCAGCGAACTGGTGCGTACTTACGGCTGGATGATATTACTGCGGGAAACCGGGCTGATCAGCGGCGCGCTGCAATGGTTCGGGCTGGCAGACCAGCCCGTTGAAATGCTCTATAACGACGTCGCCATTATGGTGGGGCTTATCTACACCTCCATGCTGTTTATGGTAGTGCCACTGGTGACCACCCTCGACAGTCTGGACAACAGCCTGATTGAAGCCGGATACGACTTGGGTGGCAGCAGCTGGAACGTGATGCGCAGCATTGTGATTCCCCACGCCATGCCTGGCATTATGAGCGGCTGCATTGTGGTGTTTATGCTAACGCTCGGAAATTACCTGACCCCAACACTGCTGGGCGGCAAATCCAGCCTGTGGTTTACCGAGCAGATCTACACCCAGTTTATTACCCGCTTTAATTGGGAGCAGGGCGCCGCCTTTGGCATTTTGCTGCTGATACTCTCGTCACTCATCGTTTGGTTGGGCCTGAAAATCACCAGGCAGTCGTTTACACGGGTGATGTCATGATTCCCTCTATTCCCAGCAGCCGTTTCTTTCGGGTTTCTTACCTGAGTTATGTAACGCTGTTTTTCATTTTTTTAATCACGCCCCTGGTCGTTGTGGCGGCGTTCTCGTTTAACGACGCATTGTTCCCATCGCTGCCGTGGAATGGTTTCACCTGGGACTGGTATCTGGGTAAGGGCGAGCCCAGGCTCGGCCTGTTTCACGATGACGCATTGCTCGACAGTATTGGTGTGAGTGTTCAGGTGGCCATTGTCACCACCATGGCCAGTCTGGCACTGGCCACCTGCAACGCCTTTTTGTTCGAGCGCGAACAGTTTCCGGGTAAGAACTTTCTTTACGTGCTGATGCTGATGCCGCTGGTGATACCGGGGGTAATACTTGGGGTGTCCATTCTGGTGTTCAGCAGTACCGTGGCTAACTGGTTTGAGGTGCAGTTTGGTTACGAAATAGAAGCCCTGCGCCCGGGCTTGGTATTGGTCACGCTCGGTCAGTTTGCGTTCCTTACCACCATTGCCACCCTGGTGATCTCTGCGCGCCTGCGCAAATTCGACATTACCCAGGAAGAAGCCGCCATGAACCTGGGCGCCAGCCGCCTGACAGCCATTGCCACCGTTACCCTGCCGTTCCTGAAACCCGCGCTGTTTGGTGCCGGCGTGGTGGCGTTTCTGATGTCGTTTGAAAACTTCAACACGACTTTGATGCTGGTGGGCTCCGATGCCCCTCTGACCATTGCCATGTTTGACCGGCTGCGGGAAGGCTCAACACCGGTATTAAACGCGGTGTCGGTATTGCTGATGGTGGGGTCAGCGTGTCTGGCGCTAATTTCACTGTTTGTGCAGCGCCCGGCCAAGCCGTAATCTACGCTTACAAGATGTAGTGAAAGGCGGCATTTTTTGATTTGCCCCCTACCTATTATTCACTTCCAAAGTCCGCAAGGTGTGCTAAATTTGTAGTTCAAGCCGAGGGTCGCATCGCCATACACGCATTTGGGAAATAGTATGCCTACACCCAGAGATATGACATGAGTGTCCAAAAAACACACCGGCCTTGGCTAAATACGGTAATCGCTTCACCCTGCACCAAATATTTTTTCGTTATACTCGCCGTTGTCAGCTTGATCGCAAGCATTGAGATATGGCCCTTATCCGTAAACCATTCTCTTATCGAGCATGGTTTTTATTTTCTGGTGATGGCCACGTTTGCCATTACCTGCCCATTCATTGCTTACTATATCCACGTTACTCATCGTATCCAAAAAGCACTCAAACAGGCTGAATCCGCATCAGAGGCGAGCCTCAAGAACGAGCAGCTCATCAGAACCATCGTTAATAGCACGCCAAATATGATGGGCTATTGGGACCGAGATTTACGCTGCCGCTATGCCAACAATGCCTTCAGTGAATGGTTTGGCATGCCGCCCGAAGACGTTATCGGAATTCGGTTTCAGGACCTGGTCAGCGAGCAACTTTATGCCCTGAATGAGCCCCATATTCGCGCCGTGCTGGCTGGCGAACCGCAACGCTTCGAGCGCACTCTGAACAAAGCTGATGGCAGTGTGGGGCACATCATCGGGAACTATATTCCTGATTTTAAAGCCGACGGTACGGTTCAGGGGTTCTCTATTCAGGCCAGCGAAATAACGGTTCTGAAGGAGGTCGAGGCAAAGCTCAAGCTGGCCGCGTGTGTTTTCGACAATACGCTCGATGGTGTTTTAATTACCGATGTTAACGGTGTAATTTTGTCGGTTAATCCAGGGTTCGTCGAAATTACGGGCTACACCCTTGAGGAATCCGTCGGGCAAACGCCTCATATCCTGCATTCCGATCGGCATGACCAGGCGTTTTATGCGTCCATGTGGGATGAAATAAAGGCCCAGGGGCGCTGGTATGGCGAGATATGGAACCGTCGTAAAGACGGAGAGCTTTACCTGCAACGCATGACCATCAGCATGGTGCGTGATGAGGCCGGCGAACCCATTCACTATGTCTCTGTGTTCAGCGACATTACGGCGCTTTGGCGTAAAGACGAGCACATCCGGCACTTGGCGTTTCACGATGCCTTGACTGACTTGCCCAACAGAACCTTACTGATGGACCGTATTAACCAAAAGGTCCTCCATGCCAATCGCGAAGAGAGCCATTTTGCACTGATGTTTCTTGATCTTGACGGATTTAAGCTCGTAAACGACCAACTTGGTCATAAATTCGGGGACGATCTATTAAAAGATGTGGCGAAACGGCTACTGGCGCTGGTGCGAAGCTCCGATACTATAGCCCGTGTGGGTGGCGATGAGTTTATATTCATCCTTAACAACCCGCGGGGAAGAGACGAAATTACCGAAGTCGCGAACCGTATTGTCACCTCGATTAATCAGCCTATAGAGATTCTTGGTGTAGTGGTCCAGATAGGCGTATCGCTGGGTATTGCCACTTTCCCCGCTGACGGGGACAGCGCCTCGGATTTAATCATAAATGCCGATAGTGCAATGTATGCCGCCAAAAGCCTGGGCAAGAACAATATCCGGTTCTTTTCGGCTGAGCACTAGTTCCTCTCGAAACCCATTTAGCTGAAATAACTCCCCGTACCTTTCAATCTAACCTCGCATACCTTCGCACGCACCAATTGTGAGCATGGGGCTTTCGACTGCGTGTGTTTTGGTGCGTTGCGCTTACAAATTGTTTCAATTTTATTCGTTTTTATTCGTTTTTTTGGTTTTAACGTATTGAAATTATTAATTAATGATCATGATTGGAACGTTCCATGCGAGCTGGTGGGTGTGTTGCTGACGAACAGCGCAATCCATCAAGACGCAAAGGAAGGCGAAGAGTCGTCTGAAAACGTGTTCTATACCGGCGCAGCGCCCAACCAGCAGGCGATACCTGCCGTTAACTATCTGATGAACGACATCGGCGTTGAGCGTTGGGTGTTGGCCGGTACCGATTATGTGTACCCGCGCACCACCAACAAGATTCTGGAAACCTACCTGAAAGCTCAGGGCGTGGCCGCCGAAGACATCATGATTAACTACACGCCTTTCGGCCATTCCAACTGGCAGGCGATTGTGTCGGATATTAAAGCGTTCGGCAGCGCCGGCAAGAAAACCGCGGTTGTTTCCACCATTAACTATGACTTCATCGACGCCTGGGTTGCTTACACTGGCCGTGAAGACGCCGTCACCAACGACCCGATGGAAGCTCATTACATTGGTTTTAACATGTACGTCGAAGCGGTGAAAAAAGCCGGTACCACCGATGTCAACGCAGTGAAAGACGCCATCATCGGCGTAGCCGTGCCCAACCTCACCGGTGGTATCGCCACCATGATGCCCAACCACCACATTACCAAGCCGGTACTGATTGGCGAGATTCAAGACAACGGGCAGTTCTCCGTGGTGTGGCAAACGCCGTCTACCGTTGTGGGCGATGCCTGGTCTGATTTCCTGCCAGGGTCAAAAGACCTGATCAGCGACTGGCGCAAGCCGATGTTTTGCGGAAACTTCAACGTGGTTAGTGGAACCTGTGGCGGTAAAGCGGAAGTGGCTGCCGAGTAAGGTCAAAACGGTCATACCCTTTTGCGGGCGGGGGTGATCCTCGTCCGCTTTTTTACCACAGCACTTTTTGTTGAACTCTCTTTTTTAAATAAAAACAGGACACAACCATGGGCATCACCCGATTGCTCAGTCAGCTTCTGCTTGTTTGTTCTCTATTCTGGCCAGGCTTTGCCCAGGCTCAGGTGGAAGACACCGAAGCGCAACAACTGCTCACGGCACTGGCGGAATCGTCATTTGCAGACAAACAAGCCGTGGTTGATCGCATTGCAGGCAGCGGTGATGAACGCGCCCGGGGCTGGCTGGAATCGTTTGCCAGCAACAAACTGGCCCGCATTGAATCCAGCGGGCAATTCATCATCGTGACGGACAATCGCGGCCGGAACTGGATCGTGCAAAGCGCACTGACCGGCGAAAATCTGGGCGAATTCTCCCGCCGGGACATCGACACCGTTCGCGTTAACAACGCGCTGCGAGGCGAACTGGAAGACATCCTGTCGGTGATTGACCTTAAAAGCCCTGACCAAAGCAGCCGCTTATCCGCCGCCCGCGCCCTGAAAGGCAGCATAGACAGCGCATTGGCCAAACGCGTGCCGGGCCTTATTGAGACCGAACAGAGTGAGCCGGTTCGCGCCGCGCTTACGGAAGCACTGGCCATCTACCGCGTGGCCGAGCAGGGCGATCTGGCTGCGGTTGAAACCTTGTCTGGCAGCCTGAACTCGCAAGCCCGCGCGGCTCTGCAGCAAGCCATGCGCAGTGACGATCCGGCGCTGGTTGCGGCTGCCACCAAAGCTATGGACAGCATCGAACAAAAACTGACCCTGAACCGCGCCGCCGAAACCCTGTATTTCGGCCTGTCATTGGGCTCGGTTCTGGTGTTGGCCGCCATCGGCCTGGCCATTACCTTTGGTGTGATGGGCGTTATCAACATGGCCCACGGCGAGCTGATTATGCTGGGTGCCTATACCACCTGGGGCATGCAGCAACTGCTGCCGGGCCAGCCGGGCCTGGCGCTGATTCTATCCATTCCTGCCGGTTTCCTGGTGGCGGCACTGGCCGGCGTGGTGATTGAACGCACCGTTATCCAGTACCTGAAAGGCCGCCCGCTGGAAACGCTGCTGGCCACTTTTGGCGTAAGCCTGATTCTGCAACAGCTGGTGCGTACGGTGGTTTCCCCGCTGAACCGCACGGTGATTACACCGGAATGGATGAGTGGCTCGGTGATGATCAACGAAGCTCTGTCACTGACTCTCAACCGGCTTTACGTGATTGGTTTTGCGCTGGTGGTGTTTGCCGGGCTGATGCTGATTATGCGTAAAACCCGCCTGGGGCTAGAGGTTCGGGCGGTTACCCAAAACCGGACCATGGCCCGCTCTATGGGCATAAAAGCGACCCGCGTCGACATTCTCACCTTTGCCCTGGGTTCTGGCGTTGCCGGCCTGGCGGGGGTGGCTTTGTCACAGATTACCAACGTCGGCCCCAACCTGGGCCAGAGCTACATCATCGATTCGTTCATGGTGGTGGTGTTCGGCGGCGTAGGCAATCTGTGGGGCACGCTGCTGGCCGGATTAACGCTTGGCACCATCAATCAGCTGCTGGAACCCTGGGTGGGTGCGGTGTTGGCCAAGATTCTGGTGCTGGTGCTGATCATCCTGTTCATTCAAAAACGGCCTCGGGGATTGTTCCCCCAGAAAGGCCGTGCGGCGGATGGGTAAGGTATGTGGCTAACAAGACCTTTAGCTGAACGCTCCACCCGAACATTTCTGGGTGTTCTGTTTGCGGCGCTGACCTTTGCGCTGATGCTGGCGTTCTTCCGCAACGAAATGGGCTTTGGCGGTAACAACGGCCTGACCGATTTCAGAGACATTCTGGGCTTCAATTTGCGCACCGATGCCACTCGCCTGGGGCTATTCCTGGCCACCGGCGTGATGCCAGACGCCTGGCTGTTTGCCTTGGGCGGTTTGTTTGTTCTGGTTACGGTGTTTCTGCCCAAAGGCATTGCCGGGTTGGTGTTCAAGCCTAAAAAGGCCGCTGCTCCCGCCAACAATTCCGACTCGCAGGAGGCCACTGTATGAGCTTTCTTCAGGAACTCGGCAATCGCGACAAGGTGTTTAACTTTCTTGTTCCAGAGGAATCGCCGGTCGACGTTCGCCACGGGCCTATTCTGTATCTGGAAGACGTCAGCGTGAGCTTTGACGGCTTCAAGGCCATCAACAACCTGAGCCTGACCATCGACGACGGCGAGCTGCGCTGCATCATCGGCCCAAATGGCGCCGGTAAAACCACCATGATGGACATCATCACAGGTAAAACCCGCCCCGACACCGGCTCGGTGTGGTTTGGCAGCCGCCACAACCTGCTGACCAAAAGCGAACCTGAAATCGCCTCGCTGGGCATTGGCCGCAAATTCCAGAAGCCCACAGTGTTTGAAGCACTCACGGTGTTTGAAAATCTGGAATTGGCTATGGCGGCGGACAAACGCGTACTGCCTACGTTGACCGCGGTACTGAACGGCGAATGTCGTGACCGCATCAACGAAGTATTGGAACTGATTGGCCTGCGCAACCTGCGCGCTGCCCTGGCTGGCATTCTGTCCCACGGCCAGAAACAATGGCTGGAAATTGGCATGCTGCTGATGCAAAAACCGCGCTTGTTGCTGGTAGACGAACCCGTGGCTGGTATGACCGAACAGGAAATGGAACGCACCGCCGAATTGCTCACCACTCTTGCCGGCAAACAGTCCGTTGTAGTGGTAGAACACGACATGGGCTTTGTGCGCTCCATTGCCCGCAAAGTTACCGTGTTGCACCAGGGCAGCGTGCTGGCGGAAGGCACCATGGACCAGGTGTCCAACCACCCGGACGTTATCAAGGTGTACTTGGGGGAGGAAGCCTGATGCCAGTTGAGAGCCTGATGTCGATTGAGCGCCTGTTGCCAATGAAAAGCCTGATGCTGAAAATCCAGAAAATCGACCAGTATTACGGCGAAAGCCACACCCTTTGGGATCTCGAACTGGACGTGCCCCAGGGTCAGTGCACCTGCGTTATGGGCCGCAACGGCGTGGGTAAAACCACACTGATGAAATGCATCATGGGTGAAGAAACCGTCAAGAGCGGTTCCATCACGTTCGCCCAGGAGGTCGAGCTTACCCAGAAAAAAATTGAAGACCGTTCTCGCCTCGGCATAGGCTACGTGCCTCAGGGCCGGCAGATTTTCCCGCTGCTGACGGTGGAAGAAAACCTGCGTACCGGTTTGGCGGTGCGTAAAGACGGCAGCAAAAAAATCCCCGAGCGCGTGTACGAACTGTTTCCGGTGCTAAAAGAAATGCGCCACCGCCGGGGCGGCGATCTCTCTGGCGGCCAGCAACAGCAACTGGCCATTGGTCGGGCCTTGGTGATTGAACCCCGCCTGCTGATTCTGGACGAGCCGGGGGAGGGCATTCAGCCCAACATCGTTGCTCAGATTGGCGAGGTTATTCGCACGCTGATCAAAGAAGACGGCCTGACGGTGCTGCTGGTGGAGCAAAAACTGCCCTTCGCCCGCAAATACGCCGACCGCTTCGCCATCCTCGACCGCGGCCGTCGCGTAGCCGAAGGCGAAATCGCCGGTCTGACCAACGAACTCATTAAAAAGCACCTGACGGTATGACCGTATTTCAGCGCGTCGCGCCTGTGGGTCAGCGCACAGCGCCCCTGCACTCGCCAGAACAGGATTCCGGCCACCGCTTCGACCCACAAAGGCGTTGGGCTGCGGCTCTGTCTTTGGGTTTTGACCTGCGCAGCGACGGGTCAGGCAACGCCATTACCCGATTAGCGCGGCGCAAACACCACGGCCCGTTAAGAGTGCAGCGGCCGTTTTACCCGGAAGGCCGCAACGGCTGCTGCCATGTGTACCTGCTACACCCGCCGGGTGGGCTGGTAAGCGGCGACGAACTGCGTATTGATGCCACCGTGGAAGAAGGCGCGCACGTGCTGCTAACCACACCCGCCGCCGCCAAACTCTACAAAGCTGACAGCCACGGCGTGGCTTGGGGGCAGCACACCCGCTTGCACGTGGCCAGCAACGCCACACTCGAATACCTGCCGCAGGAAACCCTGGCGTTTGACGGCTCCCGCGGCGAACAAACCACCACCATCGAACTGCAAACCGGCGCCAAATGCCTGGGCTGGGAAATTCTCGCCCTTGGCCGCCCGGCCAGCCAGTTGCCGTTCGCATCCGGCCACCTGGAACAGCGTTTCCAACTGCGGATGGACGGCCAGCCGTTATGGCTGGAACGCCAAATCATGAGCCCGCAACACCGCCGCTTCAAAGGCCCCTGGGGGCAGGGTGGCGCAACCGTCCAGGCCACCTTGTGGGTGGTTGGCCTAGAACACGAAGCCGCCGCGATAGAAGCGCTGCGTGCCGCACTGCCGGCAAACCCGCGGTGGGCTGTTACTCGCCGCCGGGGCGTGGTGCTGTTGCGTTATTTGGGACACGAAAGAAACGAAGCCTGGGCTTTATGCCAGCAAGCCTGGGAGTTATTGCGGCCCTTGCTGACCGGCAAAGCGGCGATAGTGCCGCGGATATGGCTGACCTGAGATCAGAGGAAGAACAAAATGGAACTGACACCAAGAGACAAAGACAAGCTGCTGCTGTTCACCGCCGGCCTGCTGGCCGAACGCCGCAAAGCCAAAGGCCTGAAACTGAACTACCCCGAAGCCATCGCCCTGATCAGCACCGAAATTATGGAAGGCGCGCGGGAAGGCCGAACCGTCGCCGAGTTGATGAGCAGCGGCGCGGAAATTCTGACCCGCGACGACGTGATGGACGGCATCGCCGAGATGATTCCCGAAGTGCAGGTAGAAGCCACCTTCCCGGACGGCACCAAACTGGTGACTGTTCACAACCCCATTGTATGAGGGCCGCGCCATGATCCCCGGAGAGTACCAACTTAAAGACGGCGACATAGAACTTTGCGCCGGCCGCAAACGCATCACCGTCGACGTTGCCAACACCGGCGACCGCCCGATACAGATCGGCTCCCACTATCACTTCGCCGAAGCCAACCCGGCGCTGAAGTTTGACCGTCCCAAAGCAACAGGCTACCGGCTTGATGTCGCCGCGGGCACCGCCATTCGCTTCGAGCCTGGACAGTCACGAAAGGTCACCCTGATCCCGTTTGCCGGCAGCCGAAACATCTACGGTTTCCGCGGCGAAGTGATGGGAAGTCTGGAGGTGAAGACATGAAAATCACAAGACAAGCCTACGCCGACATGTACGGCCCCACCACCGGCGACCGAGTCCGGCTGGGCGACACCGAGCTGTGGATAGAAGTAGAAAGCGACGCCACCCACTACGGCGACGAAGTAAAATTCGGCGGCGGCAAAGTCATCCGTGACGGTATGGGCCAAAGCCAGCGCGCCGACGACACCGTGATGGACACCGTCATCACCAACGCCCTGATTCTGGATTGGTGGGGCATCGTTAAAGCCGACGTTGGCTTACAAAACGGCCGTATCGCCGCCATCGGCAAAGCCGGCAACCCCGACACCCAGCCAGATGTCACCATCGTTATCGGCCCGGGCACCGAAATCATCGCCGGCGAAGGCAAAATTCTCACCGCCGGTGGCATCGACGCCCACATCCACTTCATCTGCCCCCAGCAGATTGAAGAAGCCCTGATGAGCGGCATTACCACCATGCTCGGCGGCGGAACCGGTCCGGCTACCGGCACCAACGCCACCACCTGCACACCCGGTGCCTGGCACATGGGCAAAAGGCTTCAGGCCGTCGACAGCATGCCGATGAACATCGGCTTCCTCGGCAAAGGCAACGCCAGCCTGCCCGAGGCCCTGGAACTGCAAATAAAAGCCGGCGCCATCGGCCTGAAACTGCACGAAGACTGGGGCACCACCCCGGCCAGCATCGACAACTGCCTGACGGTGGCCGACAAATACGACGTGCAGGTGGCCATTCACACCGACACCCTGAACGAATCCGGCTTTGTGGAAGACACCCTGGCCGCGTTCAAAGAACGCTGCATTCACACCTACCACACTGAAGGCGCCGGTGGCGGCCACGCGCCAGACATCATCACCGCCTGTTCTAAACCCTACGTGCTGCCGTCATCCACCAACCCCACGCGGCCTTACACCGTGAACACCATCGACGAACACCTCGACATGCTGATGGTGTGCCACCACCTGGACCCGAACATTCCCGAAGACGTCGCCTTCGCCGATTCACGCATTCGTCGCGAGACCATCGCCGCGGAAGATATCCTTCACGACCTGGGCGTTATCTCGGTGATCGCTTCCGACTCCCAGGCCATGGGCCGGGTGGGCGAAGTGGTGTGCCGCACCTGGCAAACCGCCCACAAAATGAAACAGCAGCGGGGCCTGCTGCCGCAAGATGAAAGCCTGGGTGCTGACAACTTTCGCGCCAAACGCTACATCGCCAAGTACACCATCAACCCCGCCATCACCCACGGCATTAGCCACGAAGTGGGCTCGGTGGAAGTGGGCAAGATGGCAGACCTGGTGTTGTGGAACCCGGCGTTTTTCGGTGTAAAGCCGGCCCTTATTGTGAAAGGCGGGATGATTGCAGCTGCGCCCATGGGTGACCCCAACGCCTCTATCCCCACGCCCCAGCCCGTGCACTACCGCCTGATGTTTGGCGCTTTCGGCAAAGCGGCCAGTGCCACGCGCCTGACGTTCGTCAGCCAGGCTGCGTTAGATGCCGGCGTTGGCAAAGCACTGGGCCTGGACAGCCCGCTGGCGGCCTGTAAGAACGTGCGGCAAGTGCGTAAAGCCGACATGAAACTGAACGACGCCTGCCCGCACATCACCGTAGACCCGCAAACCTACGAAGTGTACGCAGACGGCGAACTGCTTACCTGCGAGCCGGCCAGCGAATTGCCGCTGGCCCAGCGCTACCACTTGTTTTAAGGCGTAACTGTTTTAACGCGCAACCGGAGAATCCTATGCTGGAATTAACAGAACGCATCCACAACATCGACAGCGCAGAAATTCACGACAACCTGACACTGCCTTTTGAGCTGCGTATGCGCGGCCGCCTGCGCGCCACCACCGAAACGAGCCTCGACGTAGGCCTGTTTCTGGACCGTGGCCCGGTATTGCGCGATGGCGACCTGCTGCAAGCCCGAACCGGCGAAGTTATCCGCATTCGCGCCGCCGACGAGCCGGTGGTGACCGCACGCATTGCCGCCGGACTGCCGCTGGCACGCCTGTGCTTCCACCTTGGCAACCGCCACGTGTCACTGGCCATTGGCGAAGACGAGCAGGGCGGTTGGATTCGCTTCCCGCCAGACCACGTACTGGAAGAACTGGCCGTGCACCTGGGTGCCACTCTTATACACCACAACGCCAAATTCGACCCTGAACCGGGTGCTTATTCGCCGGCCGCGCACAGCCATGAGCATTGACAGCCAGCCAAGCATTTCGAGCGACTTGGCACTGCTGGGCCTGATGCAACTGGTCAGCCCCGCGCTGCCCATCGGTGCCTTTGCCTGGTCCCAGGGCCTGGAAAGTGCGTTTGAGCTGGGCTGGGTGAAAACCGAAGCCGACTTACGCGAATGGCTGGAAGGCGTGCTTGAAGATGGTCTGAGCCGCTGCGAGCTGCCCCTGTTGGCGCGGCTGCAAACGGCCTGGGCAACGGAAGATGCAGAGGCCATTGCCCAGTGGAACACCTGGTTACAAGCGATCCGTGAAACCGCCGAATTGAGTGACGAAGACACCCGCCTGGGCGCCGCCCTGGTGACGTTGCTGCGCAGCTTGGGCCTGCTGCCGGGCGCGAACCTGATTCCAAACCAACCGGGTTACATCACCATGTTCGCCTGGGTAGCCCATTACCGACAGGTTCCGCCGCGCCAAACGCTGATTGGCTTCGCCTGGGCCTGGCTGGAAAACCAGCTGTCCGTCGCCTGCAAAGCGCTGCCCCTCGGCCACACAGCCGCCCAGCGCATCACCGAACACATGCGCCCACTGCTGGTGACCGCCGTAGAGGTTGCACTGCAAAGGGAAGACGAAGAACTCGGCCCCATTCTGCCGGGGCTGGCGCTGGGCAGTGCGTTGCACGAAACACAGTATTCGAGACTTTTTAGAAGTTAACTTTTTCAGAAACTGACGTCTTCAGAAACGAATAGCGAACGAGGAAATAACCATGACACATTGCTTGAGAATAGGCGTTGGCGGCCCGGTAGGCTCCGGCAAAACCGCATTGCTACGCCAGCTGTGCAACGCCCTGAAAGACCACTACGACATCGCCGTGGTGACCAACGACATCTACACAAGAGAAGACGCCGACTTCCTGCTGAAGCACGACGCCCTGCCGGCAGACCGCATACTGGGTGTTGAAACCGGCGGCTGCCCCCATACAGCCATCCGCGAAGATGCCTCTATGAACCTGGCGGCCATCGACGACCTGCAAAACCGACACCCGAACCTGGAACTGGTGCTGGTGGAATCCGGCGGCGATAACCTTTCGGCCACCTTCAGCCCCGAATTGTCTGACCTCACCCTGTACGTGATCGACGTATCCGCCGGCGACAAAATCCCCCGCAAAGGCGGCCCCGGCATCACCAAATCCGACCTGTTGATCATCAACAAAATCGACATCGCCGAATACGTGCACGCCTCGCTGGACATCATGGCGCGTGATTCCAAAATGATGCGCGGCGAGCGGCCCTTTGTGTTTGCGAATCTGTACGACGGAGTAGGGCTGGAGACGATTATCAGCTTTATTTTGGAAAGGGGAATGTTGCCGGAGCGCAGGCCGGAAAAGCTGGCTGAGACTGCCTGACCGAATACCTTTGGTTCTTTTGAATTAAAACGGAGACATAGTCATGAAAAACATCAAACAAATGAGTATCAGCGCAATGCTCCTGCTGGCCTCTACGAACGCGCTGGCGCACTCCGGCCACGAAGCCATTGGCGACGTTCTGCATATTGAATACTTGGTTGCAGCAGGAATCGTCAGCGCAATAGCGTTCACGGCCTGGAAGAAAATTAAGCAACGTCGCTGAGAGTTAAGACGACGCCTGTGCAGCCTTTCAACGTCCCCGCAAGAACGGCTAGCGGCAAACGCCAGCCGTTCCCCCGTACCCGTTTTGGAATCGCGCAACTTCCGGATTATTGCAATAACCTGGACGTCGCGCGGTGTCGTGCGCTCACGTATTTTTTGAGCTAAGGTATTTTTTCGATATAGCTTGGCTGAACCTTTGCTCTGCATTAGTGCGTGACAATGAGGAAGTCGCGTTTTGGCGGCGATGAAGCGTTCGGTACAGTTACGGGAAAAGCAAAATAACATGACAATATCAATTATTTGTACCAATAAAGACCCTGAACCCTGGGTAGCCGCCCTAAGGGCCTTAGATCCTACTCTCGACGTTCAAATATGGCCGAACGAAAGCCGAAAAGCGGACGTTGAGTTTGCCTTGTGTTGGAATCATCCTGAAGGCGTTCTACGAGACTACCCAAATCTGCGATGCATTTGCTCTATGGGCGCAGGTATAGATCATTTACTGAATGATGAATTTTTTCCGAAAGATCTACCGGTGATAAGAATCATAGACCCTCTCTTAGCACAGTCTATGTATGAATATCTTCATACAGCCGTTATGTATTACTTTCGGGATTTTGACATATACAAAACTCAGCAACACCAATCGAACTGGAAACAGCAGTCACCCAAAAAAATAGCCCATACGACCATCGGTGTAATGGGGTTAGGTAAGCTTGGAGAATATTCGGCGAGCAAGTTTTCTAAGATTGGATTTAATGTCATCGGTTGGTCGCGCACTCAGAAGACGATTACCGGAGTAAAATCTTATGCAGGTGACAGGCAGCTAGGAGAGTTTCTTTCGCAAGTAAATATATTGATTTGCCTATTGCCCCTGACAAACGAGACACGTGGTATTCTTAACCTTGAAAACTTTAATAAACTGCCTTTTGGGGCTTGCTTGGTCAATGTAGCAAGGGGCGAACACTTGATAGATGAAGATCTGATAACAGCACTAAATGAAGGTCAGCTGAGAGCAGCGTGCCTCGATGTTTTTAGAGAGGAGCCATTACCTCAAATGCATCCATTTTGGCAGAATAAAAAAATACTCCTGACCCCTCACTGCTCAAGCATTACAGACCCTAACTCAGTTGCGCCTCAAATTTTGAAAAACTATCGACTGATGAAAAGTGGTCGGGCCTTAATGAATCAAGTAGACGCTTTTCGAGGTTATTAAACGGTTGGATTTAAGCACACCGGACTCTGTCACATTGAATCTGGAAAAGATGGCTAATTGTTAAAGAACCGAGGACTTAAACGCGGCAATTATGTTGACAGGCTCCGTAACGTAACTGCTCTCATACTTCTCAATTTGGTATGAGTTTAGACAAAATCATCAACTAGCCAATTAGGCTGACAGAGGGGAGGCGCGATTGGCAAGGCAACTACGCGCCCTTTTTAAAGACTAACAAGAAACTATGTGTAAAAATATATTTTTTCGCAATCTAGCAATGAAAGCTTGGATTATATTCGACCAGAGTATAGTCAACCTTTAAGTAAATTAGTTAGGTTCCAGACAAGTAATTTCTTATCAAGGTCAGGTTGTCCTTGTCTACCATAATATGAGGAGAACTGTGAGAGAATATCCTTAATAAACGGAGTTGAAATTGTAGCGATTCTGTTAACGGTAAGGTAGTCTTTAAACGACCAAGTATGTATATTTTGAAGATCGATTAATGAAGGGTAAATGTCACCATATTTTGGAAGAAAAGCGTATTTAGGTCTATTCCCTTTTACGATTTCTTCAACGATCTTTCTAATATGCTTTGATGTATCATCATTAGTGATTATTTTGTTTTCAACAAAGCTGTTTCTGGATACTTCTATTAACGGCGCAAGAATAACACGTTTTGCATTAATTTTTGGATCGCCATTTTCATCTATGTCTCTGACTGCTATGTCGCAGGCCGGAGAAAGTAAGACATATCTAATATTTTCCTTCTCAACAATGTCGCCAGTAGCAATGTATTTTCTTATCGGAGGTTTGATATAAAACTCAGCATCATGATAGAAACTATCTTTTCCATCTGGTTGGTCAAGATATTCTGAAAGATGTGAAACGGTATATCTAAGAAGAGTTCGCTCTGGATCTAGACTACCTGGACTCCAGTTTTCAAAATCGTTCGCCAAATGCCGCCAAAATATACTTCCAAGCCAGTCTTCAATTTGTCCTCTTCCGCCCAATATGCGAGTGATTCCGGTATTAAATGCGTTTTTTAGATAAGTAAAAATTTCTACATTAGTGACGTCTCGATTATAAAATTTCAAGAATCCAGATTCTTTATCTCTAATGTTGTCCGCAAGATTCTGGAGGTTTCCAGATACTACTAATACCGGGAACCGATGGCTTTCAATAATTTTTTCAAGTATTTGGTTTCCTGAAGCCTCATTAGGATCACCACTAGAAAGATTTAAATCTACAATGGCCCCGTCGAAGTTCGAGGAAAGCAAAGCAAGTTTTGCCGCTTCTGCTGATTTTTGGTGTGAAAGTATAATTTCATAATCATTGTTGGATTGATCTCGAGCAGTATCTTGATATGTCTCAAATTGATCGGTGTCATCTTCAACAACTAATATTTCGATCTTTTTTTTCATTTTGATTCTCCATCAAAAGTTAACTCAAAAAAAGCACCATTTTCAGAGTGTTTAGCTTCAATCCGGCCTCCAATTCTGCTCATAGCGTCTCCGGCTAGTGACAGTCCAAGGCCTGTCCCTAATACGCCGTCCGGTTTCATCGAATATCCTGGCTCAAACATCAACTCTAAGTTTCCACCCTGAAATCCAGGCCCCGTATCTTTGTACTCAACAATTATTTTTTGGTCCTCTTTCAGGATATCAACTTCAATGAACTTTTCGCCCTCATTATTTTGGGATAGCCAAAAGATACTATTTTCAATAAGATTTGAAAACACAGTAATGATATCTGTTTCATTGGCAAAAATTTTAAGTTCAGTTTTGATGCTGATTATTTTGAAATTAATTTTTTTTTCACTTATTTCTTCACTAAATATCGTAAATGCACTCTCTATTTCTTTCTCAAGATTAATCTCTTTTTTCGGCGCTCTTCGAGTTCTCGCTAGGGGTTCTATTTTATTGAATAAAAATGTTAAGCCTTTTGCGTGTGAGACAGTTTTAGTTGCTCTTTCATGCATTCGTTCCTCTAATTCACTATTAGGATTTCTGGCCAATTCACTTGCCCATTTTGTTATTCTGGGAACTGTCTCCGATATGTACTTGATGTGTTTTCGTCCTTCATGGAGAAGTACATGAGTAATTTTCCCGAGCGTTGCTTGACCTTGATATATAGCAATCGTTTCTCTTATTTTTCTTGCGTAATCTGATTTTTTCTGTTTTTCTTCTTCAAGAACGCTACCAACTACTTTGTCAATATTCTGTCTTTGTGAGCCGGATACACCTAACTCATTTAAGCCCTGTGATATTCTCCTTTGCGTGCTTTTGAAATCAAATAAGTCGTCAATTTCATTATCTATGTCTCTAACTCTTCCACCTCGAAACGCTTTTTTTCTATAGTTTGCCCGTCGACCTTCTAATTCATTAATTACTTTGGAAGATATAGTAAGTAGTCCGAAATAACACTCATTTTCTACAAGTCCATCGCGTGCGCTTTTCTCCTGAAGCCCCGATTGCTCCTCCGGACGAATATAAACAAATCCTATAACTTGATTGTGCCCTATTTTATAAGATGGGTTTTGCACCCTTTTCTTGTCTAAATCAAGCCAGTCGAATGACTGATCTCCATATGGCCGTATTCTAAACTGCTCGCGATATACTCCTATTCCGTAGTATTCGTCTAATATACTACGCGCTTCCTGTTTTCCTAAATATTCATTTGTATCTGGATCTTTGAGTCCTCGTTGAATTATATTATCAATGCTCTCAGGATCACGATCATAGACCCTTATATCGATGAAAACCTCACCAGGATATTTTTGCCCAAAGTTTTTTTCAATCGGTATTTTTATTTGAAATACTTCTTCATCAAGTCCCGGAATATTTTGGTTGTCAAAAGTTAACTTCGCTTGACCGTCAGGGCTAACGCGGCCGCTAATTTTATAATCATATAAGTCAAGAACCGGGAACGGCTCAACTTCAATAACTCTATCATGATAGTCGTCAACTGGAAAATTTTCGAATTTTAGAATTATCTTGAATTTATCATGATGAATTTTGAAACCTTGATTTTCAGCCGCTTGATATATCTCTTCTGGCGCAATCAAACCCCTTAGCTCCGCAAATAGTTTCCGCAGCTGTCTTTTAGTCCAAGTATTTTTAATATCTTCAGTTGTCTGGTTTTCTTTTTCGATCTCTATACTTGTTCCATTCGGTGCATCTGTCGCTTGTTCATCAATATTTAGTTCAAGTTCATCTAGATAGTCAATATTTTCCAGTTCAGTCATGTCAAGAAGAAGTGATGTGGTAACCCCATTGGCTGAGGTATCCATTAGTATCCGGTCTCCTAAAATTGTCGCTGAAAAACGTCCGATACCTTTACGACCCTGTAACATTCTACCATTTTTACTTATTTTGCGTTTTAGTTTGTCATCTGTTGCTGGTACGAGCCATTTATTCACGACTACATCAGAAGTCATACCATGGCCAGTGTCTTTAACTTTAATTGTAAGTCGCTGCGCATCTTCTTTATAATCGAACTCAACAACGACGCTAGGTGAATCCGCATCATAGGCGTTCTTTACAAGTTCAACGATAGCCGCATATGTGTCCTTTATCAAATCCTGGCCAATTGTTTTTATCAACCTAGCCGCCGGCCGTATTTTATGTGCTGATGTGCTCATAATATATAACTCTTTTTTAGTTTAGCTTGACTAATTTATTCAGTGTCTAAATATTATTTTAATAACTATTTATAAATTATAAATTATAATTTATAAATTTAATTATCGTTTAACCATTCCCAAGACGCTTTCGAAATGTAGAAATTATGTCTCCGTCTGGTATCAAAGTTACGGGATGGCTATCTCCTATTGGCTCTTTATAAGCTTGGATGGTTAGATTCGATGTAGTTTCCGGCGCCCCAAACGGTTGGCGCTTTGGTCTGGATTTTAGCCATGATAATTTCTTTATAAAGACTCCAGATTCTTTCCTAAAAAATCTTTCTTCTAGTGCAAACTTAATATCGATAGAGCTTGTTCCTGAACCTATTATGTATTTACTTTTTGCGTTGTGACTACTATATTTATAGAGTTGATTGATTTGGAAGTGGCCGTCTCTAGATAAAATAATCCGGACTATATTAGTTGTTTTATGTTCGAAATAATATTGAGGTTTTTGATATTTTTTAAGAATTATCTTTAACAGCCTGGAGTTCTCAGGTCTTTCGAGAAGTCTTGGTTCTTTTTTACGTATTTCAATTCTATGCGGCGTATATAAAAGTGTGTATTTTCTGCTAAGAGTCCATTCAAGCCAAGGTCTCGAGAGGTGAGGTGACGATACGGTTTTTCTGTTCCTAATGTCCTTGAGCCAATATATAGAGACTATAGGTACGCCGGGTATCGTGAAGACTAATTCGTAATTTTTATGTCGCTTATTTTTAGGATCATTAGAGCACCAAATAGCAACTAAATGTTCGACCACGCGTAGGTCTTGTGCAACTGGAACGGCTAAGGCTAAGAAGCAGATATCTCTGTTATCGCCGTCCTTGTTAAATAATAGCATTACGGGGAAGTGGTCGAACGGCTGTGATGGATGACGAGCGTTGAAAAGGTTTCGGAGTATTAGGTTTCCTTTCCTAGTGGTATCGTGTATTTCATTTATTGATTTATTATCGTAGTAAGTGAAAATATCATAATAAGTATCAATATGATCGGACCAGTCGGGATCATTGAGGTTGGATTCAAGAACAAGAAGGTTGAGTGTAGAAAAATTTCGGCGATTTTCTAAGCGCCTGAATCCGTATCTGTTATCGACGTCAAGTAGTTTAGGGCGCGGATTGTCAGAAGCATTTCGGTTTTGCGGCTCTCGATAGATGCGATCGACAATTAAGTCCGTATCCTCAAGTTTCATATCAGGACGTTAATTCCTTTTTATCGCTGTGAACTTTGGCGAGTTTCTTAAATATAGCTTCCATCACCGGCGAGCATACGCCGTTTCCGCAGAGCTTAACTCTTTCCCGCCGGTTACCGTGAGGAAGCTTGTGTTTAGCGCCAGCTCCCATTGCCTTGAGAAGTTCTGGTGGTTGAAGCATACGCAGATAAGGTGTGTCGTTCTGCCAAGTCACCAGCCCGAAACGGTCAAGTGTTGTTACGGTACGAAGAGGTACATCGAGGGATTGCCAACCTCCCGCGTAATCTGATCCGTAATAGACAATAATAAAATCTTGTCCTCGGCCAAGTTCCGCTATTGCCCTGTCCGCCCGCGCTAAGGTTGCTTTGGCTCGTTTCGGATCGTATAGCGGGCGGCTGTTGTACTGGCCTGACCAGTCGATAATGGTGCGAGCCGATCGCTTGCGCCTTCGATGGAGATTAATCAGGTCATCCTTATTGAAGGTAGTGCCCTTTCGGTCACATACCAAAAACATGCGCTTTCGTGCCTGTGGTGCCCCGAAATCCGCTGAATTCAGGTAAAGGTCGCTGACCTCATAGCCGTGGCCTTTGATTGTCTGGATAAGCTCTTTGTGCCTTCCCCATTTTTTCATGCGATTGACATTTTCGACGATCAGCCAACGTGGTTCCATTGCTTCAATCCAGGGAACAATGCTGATTGCAGTTTCTTTGCTTTTCTCGTTTCCAGGCCTCGCTCCTCGCGCTATAGAGTGTGACGTACATTCGGGCGAGGTGAGGAGCACATCAGGGGCATGTTTTTTGGCGAGTTCGGCCGGGATCAGACTTTCAATTGGGGAGCAAATCACCTCTGCCGTTGGGAAGTTGCTCTTATAGGTTTGGGTTGCCATGCTCCATGAATCGACTGCGAGTATTGGCTTCGCACCTGCAGAGACAGCTCCACGGGCTCCGAGTCCCGCGCCACAGAATAAGTCCGCAAAAGTGAGCATATAAAGATAAGGGCCTTGTTTGCAGGAGTTTGGGGAATTGTACCAGGCTTTAGCTAAGAATGAATGTACGGTTTCAACCGGCATCGAGGTCAGATACCGTCTTTGAAAGATGGTTAATAAGGACAGACACTTCTATGTACCTAATTTAAAAATATTTTTTGATTTTCGGTGTGTAAAATAGCCTAATAGGCGGGCACAAAACAACCTGTAAAACAGCCTGACGTGATCTAAAAAGCCCGGAGGTTCAGCCCTTAGAGCTTTACTATTTCAAAGTGCCGGGGTCAGGTCTTGCGTTTTGCCTCTGCTTTTACATTTTGTTGTAATCGTCTTAGTCTGTCCCGCCGTAATTGGCGTGAGATGATTGTTGTATCTGACGATAACCGCCGCGCCTTGTGGCAGTTTTCGACGACGTGTGTGAGACCTCTAGCTGGGAATGCCACGCCTAAGGTCTGATGGGCAATCACCACCATCTTTTGATTGAAACTACTTCTTTGGACTTCATTATCCTCGCGTAAGCCGGATTATTCGAGATGCAAAACGCAAGACCCGACCCCGAGGAACTTTGGGTACCGAAGGAATTCAGTGCCACAGACGCAGGGGGCATTTCACAGCGAAAAATCGAGGCAGACTTATTTTACGAACTTTCCGCTGACTGATCCGCTGAATCCGATTGTTCAGTTTCTGCAACATCCGACTCTTGAGAGATTTTCGGAGGTGCCGGACTCCAGGCCTTCAACCATTGACCAGCCTCATGATAGAAATGAGGCACAGCTTTTTCTAGCTCTTCAATGAATATCTTTCGACCGCTGAACTTACCTGCGAGATCTACCTCGTATACCACCTCCAGGTTGGTGGCGGTGGTATTGGAAGTTTCGGACTCCAGCAATTCAGGCGATTCCCGCAGGGCACTCAACGGCTGGTATGTTGTCTCGGCTTTCCCAGGTCTGGTTGCCCGAACAAAGAAATTAGCCGGGCTAGTGCGTTTCAGTTGCCGGAGCAGCCAATTGACTCTGGCCTTTGTGCTTTTTTTATATTTCGGCGCTGTGAGTTTCATCGAGCAATAAATCATTCGTCGCTGCAGGTCTGCGTGTATCTCCAGATCAGCAGCGGCGTTGATGATGCTTAACGCACATTTGAGCACGGGCTCCTTGCAGAAATCCGTCGCGTCATCTTTGACACGCTCCGCTGCGTCTGTCCGATGGCTGTTTTTGAGCTTTAGAGAAACGTTGCTGCCGGTCAGCCTGGACATAATAAGGCAAAGGTCACGCTGTTCTTGATGCCAGGCTGCAATGGTGTTTTGTACCTCGTCGCTGGATTTTGCAAGTGAGGCATGGCTTTTCACTTTGTTGACGACATCTTTCCACTCGCTATTCATTTGGTCAAAGTTACTGATGCCAGACCGGTCACTTTCAAAATACCGGAGAATTTCACCGAGGATGAAGACTTGGTCTACGTCTTCAACACCATTATTCTTGAGCAAGAGTTGGCACTGGGTGCGGATAAATGCCCAGGACCAGTGATAAAGCGAGACTGAGCGAGTAGCGATTTTTGGAAGCTTTACCGGGTGATGAGTTGGGAGTGCTGCGAACTGATTGGTGATGGTAATGACTGCGTCCAGCTTGTGGTTCTTCGCTTGTTGTAGATAGCGTGATACCTGTTCTTCGCCGATTGTTTCGTTCCCTACTTTCGCCTCAATCAACGCTCGCCATTCACGCTTCCCGGTACGAAGAATCAGAATTCCGTCTGGTCGGTCCTTTTGTTGCGCGGTCTTCTTATCTTCATTCGCAAAAACCACTTCAGTCCAAGTCTCTAATGTGGCGCTGCTTCCGACACGGGTGCCAATGGATTTTAGCAGTGCTTGGCGAAGTTCAAGCACGGAGCGCATACCTGCGAGTAATACGGATATAGACTTTTGTTCACGGGCACTGTCTGCAGTTATTGGGATAAGACGGGCAGGTTCACCACCAGACAAGAATTCAGGACGAGTCGTCACAGCGCTAGCTCCATGCTTCGATTTATTTCAATTCGCTAAGGAAGACTAGCAGTGATGATGGGGTGTGTCTGTTTATCGGTTAAGGAATTATTAAAAGTAGAAGCCGGGATAGATTCATTTTTTGATTAGCGTTGAAACTTGGTTTGATTGATATGAGGCGCTGGGGCCAGGTCTTGCGTTTTGCCCCTGCCTTTCTATTTTGTTGTAATCGTCTCAGTCTGCCCGGCGGTTCTGCCAGTAATCCTGATTGGTATCCTCAAACCTCGTTGAGGGCTTAACCGTTGCACTATTGTTGCGTGATGCGCAACATGCTAGAATTCCATCATGATTAAATCATTTCGTCACAAAGGACTGAAACGGTTCTACTCAACTGGCAGCACGGCAGGGATACAAGCCGATCATGCCAAGAAGCTGCGCATGCAACTTGCCGCCCTTGATACCGCCACGTCGGTTGATGATATGGACATTCCAGGCTTTCGGCTTCATCCATTAAAGGGTAAGGATAAGGGTCGGTGTTCTATTTGGGTTAACGGCAATTGGCGGGTGACGTTCGAATTTCGGGACGGTAACGCCTACGTACTTGATTATGAGGATTATCACTAATGACTATGCATAATCCGCCGCATCCCGGTGACTTTATCCGGGAGGTATATTTGGAGCCTTTCGGCATAAGTTCTCGCCAGCTAGCTTTAAGCTTGAGGGTTTCGCCTTCAACCCTGTCTCGGTTGTTAAAAGGCGATAGTGGCATTAGTCCGGAGATGGCATTGCGGCTATCGAAGGTTCTTGGTCGCACACCGGAAAGTTGGTTGGCGATGCAGGATATCTATGATCTCTCGGTGGCGCGGAATACGCTTAACCTGGATGACATTCATCCCTTGGACTTCGAGGCGGCTTAACCAGGCGGTCAACTGGAAACCAAAAGCGTACCGCTTTTGGTTTCCAGATTTAAAGACCGGAGGTGCTGAGGTCAGGTCTTGCGTTTTGCCCCCTGTCTTTCCATTTCGTTGTAATCGTCTCAGTCTGCATTATTCTCGCGTAAGCTAGGTTGTTCGAGAGGTAAAACGCAAGACCTGACCCCGAGGAACTTGTTTCTAGGCCTACCTTTGACCCTTTTTTTAAGGCTATGTCTAAGTTAGCTGTTGCACGGACCTGTAGCCCAGTGACTCACCCAGACAAATCAATGGATTGAGCTGCGTTTTGTAGCGTTCAAGCAGGCGGCGCCAGCCCAGATAGTTCGCCAGGTATTTCGTGGCCACACCNTGAAAAGGAATCATCCAGCTCTTCAGCCGGCTGTCGTAGGCATTCACGTTCTGGATGTGGAAAGCACCATCAACCCGGCGCTTTTGACTCGGGTTAATCGGTCGATGCGTAATGCCTTCCTTCTT